>JACUUC010000003.1 GCA_014859445.1 Bacterioplanes sp. | reverse complement strand
CGTACGGTTCTGTAAGAGGGATGAGGCGGCAACGCCTCACCCTACTTGATATGCGGCTTGGTTGTGTTGATGCAGAGAATTGGGGTATGACTGTGCCAATGTATTGGCCTCGTATTGAGGATGAGTGAGGGAGTATACGGCGATGGGATTCGAGGGTGTGTTTGGTTGGTTCGTATTCATGGGTGCGTTGTTTGGCTGGTGGTCGTTTTTTCACGTCCGTAGCTTACGCCGTCACGTCAATGAGCTTGAGCAGCGTGTACACGCATTGACTCGGTCAGCTACTCCTCTGGCATCGTCGCCAGTGGCGGCTCCTGTGTCTCGCAATGCCGATGACGTGTTGGCCATGCTTAACACCACCGATTCTAGCACCACCCATTCGAGTCACTCACCCCCACACTCCGCAGAAGAACCGCCTCTGCCACCCACGTGGACCTCAGCTCGTCCTGATACTTCAACGTACTGGACGCAACATCCATGGTGGTTATTTGTACAACAGCACTGGATGGTACTGTTAGGGGGACTTTGCATTGCCTTGGCAGGCATTTTTTTGGCACGCTATGCAGTGCAGCAGGGGTATGTTGGCCCGGTTGCTCGTTTTGCTGCGGGGCTGCTCGTCGGTTTTTTACTGCATGGCTTGGCAGAATGGTTGCGCCGACGACAGCAGGCACCCCATGCTGCCCTTGCCGCATTAGCGGCGGGTGGAAGTATTACCTTATTTGCCATGCTGTTGGTTGGGCTGCATTATTTCAGTTGGTTGCATCCGTTATGGGCATTTTTCGGATTGGCGGTGGTTGCCCTGCTGACACTGTGGTTGGCTCGATTGCACGGCCCGGTGTTGGCATTGATGGGTATGTTGGGCGCGTATGTTGTACCGTTATTGGTCTCAACGGGGTCTGGCAGCATTGAAGCGGTGTTGCTTTACAGTGTTTTGATCAGTGCGGCGGTGTTGGCCTTGTTGCGATTTGTACAACGCGCATGGTTGTGGTGGGGCTGGCTTTGTGGCGCCCTAAGTTGGTGGTTACTGTCTTTGTTGATGACATCGGCCGAGGGGGCGCAAACGCTGTACTTAACGGCGTTAGGCTACCTCATGATGGCGGTGTATTTTGCCGATTATCGTCTGGCGCAAAAAACGGATGAGTCCAGCGTTTCGGCTTATCGAGTTTGGCAGCCGCTGCAAGATACTGGTATGTCGTGGACTCGTTGGGCACTGTTGTTGTTCATTATGGCGTCGTCAATGTCGTTATGGTGGACGGGGTTAACGTCGCGCACGGTTTGGGTGTTGCTGCCATTGTGGCTGCTGGTATTGCGCTTGGCGTGGCAGCACGTTCATTTTCGTACCTTGCCTTGGTGGCTATTGGCCAGCCAAACTCTTGCTCTGTTATTGGCTCATTCGCCCTCGCATGAATGGTTCCCGTACGCGAGCGTCTTGGTTGAGGCGCAATTACGCGATGGCTTGTGGTGGTTGCTGTTGCTGTCGGTGATTGTGGTGCCGGTCGCATGGTCGCAGCGGCACGTGCTTCGTGGTGGTGTGAGTTGGATGGCATTGGCACTGGCATGGCCGTTATGGATGTTGTTACTGAGTCAGCATCTGTATCACGACGGCCTATCTGATGGCCTATGGGCTGCCCTGATTGGCTTGTTCGGCTTGTTTTACAATGTGTGCGGCTCGCGTAAAGCACGCGATGCGAGTGCGATGACGTTTGTGGTGTTGACCAGCTTATTGGCCAATGTGGCTTATGCCGTTGCTTTGGTGTTGGTGCTTAGTGGCGCGTCATTAACACTGGCATTGGTGATGCAGTGTGGTTCCTTGGCTTGGTTTATGCGCCGTTATCAGTTGTCGTCGTTGACGTGGTTGTTGAAATGGGTTGCTGCATGGGTCTTGGTGCGGTTAACGGTGATGCCGTGGTGGATGGAAATGTCGTCGGTATGGTGGACCTTGTTGACGTACGCGATGGCCACACTGATTTTTGCTTGGAGTACGCATTGCTTGGCCGGTTTCCATCGTTTGCAACAATGGGCAGAAGCGGCTACGTGGCATGTTGGCGTACTGGCTGTTTGGGTGGCCTTGCGTGCCTGGGTGTATGAGGGGCAGCCATTTGTGATGTCGCTGTCGTTATTGGAAGCGGCGCTCAACACAACGTTGTTTTTGGCGCTGTCCATGGTCTATTACCGTAAGCAGCGTGTGAGTATTCACTTGCGTTCTTGGTATCAGGGTTACAGTCAGTTTTTACTGATGTTGGCGCTGCTCTGTTTTGCCGGGGTGGTCATACGTACATTGATCAGTGATTATTGGTTTGTCAGTGCCATCAGCGCAACGCCGGTCTGGAATACCTTGTGGCTGGTTTATGCTGTGCCAATGTTGGTGGCGTTGTTGTATGCACGTTATGCGTGGCCGGGCTACCAGTCGCTGGCGATGAGTGTAGCGGGTGTGTCGGCATTTTTATTTATTTCGTTACAAGTACGTCACCTTTGGCAGGGACATGTTCGGTTGTCGGGGGCGTATGCGGAAGGGGAGTTGTACACCTATTCAGCGGTGTGGCTGTTATTGGCCTTGTTGTTGATGTTGGTCGGGGGGCGCTTTCAGCAACGGCTCTATCAGGTGGGTTTGGGGTTGCTGTTGCTTGTGGTGGCTAAGGTATTCTTAATTGACCTAGAGCAGCTACAAGGTGTTTATCGAATTTTGGCGTTTATGGGGCTGGGCTTGGGCTTGCTGCTGGTGGCGTTACTGCATCAGCGCTGGTCACCGAGCTCCTTGCCAAACTCTCTTTCAAACAACAAGCCCTTGTCGGATCCAGAAACGAGGGCTTAGCGAGAATCTTCATAGCGTTGTGTTTCCGATGCGCTATTCGGACCCATCGCTGCGCTTGGTGAGGTGACTCATATGTCGCCGAACTTGCCAATAAACCGCAGCGATGACCACGGGGACGGACATCCCCGTGGCGACGGTGACATTGACCGGTAAACCGGCTTGTTCAAGTCCGGAAAACGCATAGCGCAAAATGCTGACGAGGTAGTAGCTGATGGCGACGACCGATAAGCCTTCTACGGTTCGCTGCAAACGCAGTTGCATGCTGGAGCGGCGATCCATGGAGGCCAGTAACCGCTGATTTTGGCTTTCAATGCTGACCTCGACTCGGGTACGCAGCAAGCTGGTGGTGCGATGAATACGTCGACTTAAGTCTTCTAAGCGGTCGCGCACACTGTTGCAGGTGCGGATACCCGGCGTTAAACGCCGTTCCAAAAACTCACGTAAGGTTTGCACACCACTGATGCGTTGCTCAAAGACTTGTTCTAAGCGCTTGCCGACCAAGGCATGGTAAGCATTGGTGGCCGCAAAGCGGTAGTTGGTGTCACTGCGGTACTGTTCGATGCGTGCGGCCAATAATGACAAACGTTTCAGCAGGGCTTGTTCATCGTGTTCGGTTTGAATTTCCACAATACGCTGATTGATCTCGGCCAATTGAGCATCGATTTGACTCACATCAGAACTCATTGAGCGAGCAACAGGTAAGCCAATTAAGGCCATCAGACGATAGGTGTCCAGTTCTAAAATACGCTGCAATAAGCGACCTGCCTGGTAATCATTGAGCCCTTTATTGATGATTAGAAAACGGCCAAAACCATCGCTGTGTAAACGAAAACTGGTCAATACTTTGGCTTTGCCATTGGCAACTAAGCTCCCAGCTGGACGTTGCCCTTCAAAAAAATGATGTTGTTGCGTATTTTCCCATTCGTCATTTTGGGCGCGAATGTTAATAGCGACGACGAGCTCACCGGGTAATTGATTGAGCCAAGATTTTGGAATGAATGCCAGTGCAAAATCGAGATCGGCATGGTCGTCGATCGGGCGAATGAAGGTGTAGGTCGAAAATTCGGTATGGCGTTCCCAGCGTAGCTCAAAACCACCGAAGGATTGATAAAAACACGAGGCACCCGGTGCCGGAGGATTGACGCTAAAGCGTAAACACAGTTCGGCGATTAAATTCAATTCTCGTTGCAGGGCATGTTCGTCGCGCAACAACGCTAAGTGGGTGATGTAGCATGGGGTGCTGAGTGTCGGTGATGGCCGTGTATGCAGCTCTTCATAGAGCGCGGTACGATGTGGATAAACGGGCAGTGCCAGGCTAGGAATTGGCGCATCAGCCGTAGAGGGTGTCTGGGTCATAATGATTCACGGTCAAATAACACCAGCTTAGCACAGTGGCGATGCATGATCAGCGCCACCATCGTCTCGTTGTCCTGTAATGTTGCGTAAAGATATGCCGGTGTTGTGTGACTATTGTGGATATTTGTTAGCAATGTGGTGTTTGGGCGTCCGATGATGGTATTCGGTGTTATACCTAATAGACACAGAATAACATTGACTCAAACGATGGCAACGATCGCCATCTGAGTAAGCAAGGGGCGCTATGCCAATTACCTTACTGTCGTTAAATACCGATGCCACCGAATACTTATTTCGTCGTTTGATGACGCGTATTGCTGTGTTGGCCGGATTGATGCACTGCGCGTTTGCCTTATTGTTTGCCTTGGCCGATGTGGTCATATTGGCGTGGGTCAATGTGGTCAGTGTGTTGTGTTACGTCGCGGTGTTTTGGGCCGCTCGCACACTATGGGCAAAGACCGCCTGGTCTTTAGCCATTGGTGAAATTGTGCTGCATGCCATGATTGCCTCCTATTTGATTGGTTGGAATGTGGGATTCCATTGGTACGTGATGTTAATTCCACCCGTCATCATGGTCAGTCCATTACTGTTGGGGCGCATTAAGTTACCGGCCGCGGTGGCATTTATCGGTGTGTACATTGGATTAGACGTTGGGTTACGTGAGCATCAACCGTTATTTCATTTGGATGCCGTGGTGATTAACACGCTGTATTATTTTAATTTAGTGACCATCATGGCGGTGATGGTGTTATTAGCGGCAATTTATTTTCAATTGGTGGTGAACAACGATCAACGCTTACGACAAATGGCCATTACCGACCCGCTGACCAAATTACACAATCGTCGCAGTATCGAGTCCTATGTTCAGCATTGGTTACAGACTCAAACAGACCCTGCTACCTTGTCGTTTTTGCTGTGTGATTTGGATCATTTCAAACACATTAATGACATGCATGGTCATCATGCGGGTGATCAGGTGTTGGTAGCCGTCGCGAATGTCTTGCAACAATCGGTACGCGAACAAGACATGGCCGCTCGTTGGGGTGGCGAGGAATTTTTACTGATGTTGCCGGATGTACCTACTCCCACTGCCATGAGTGTGGCTGAGCGTATTCGTGCGGCCATCGAGTCGTTGGATATTCGTCACGGTAACCAACGACTGCCTGTATCCGTTAGCATCGGTGTGTGTACCCGACAGCCGAAAGAAACCTTTGCGCAGAGCATCTCTCGTGCTGACCGTGCTTTGTATCAGGCCAAAGATCAAGGGCGAAATTGTGTGGTACTGGATGAGCCGAAGGCTAGCGTCTAATCACCGTTGGATGGTGAATGGATTCTTTCTCTGAAACAGATGACCGCACAGCGAGTTTTCTATAAACTTTCACAAAACTTATACAAGTAGAGGGCTGTTTTGTGAAATCGTCTCCGCCGTTTGGTGTTTTACTGGTGAATTTAGGCACCCCCAGTGCCCCTACCACCAAAGCCGTTCGTACGTATTTAGCCGAATTTTTAGCCGACCGTCGTGTTGTGGATGTTCCACGCGTTCTGTGGTGGTTGATTTTGCATGGCATTATTTTGCGTTTTCGTCCTCGTCGAGTAGCAAAAGCCTACGCCAGTGTGTGGCATGAAGAAGGGTCGCCATTAATGGTCATGTCTCGTCGCCAGCAGCGTGCTCTGAGTGATGCCTTATCGCAACAATACGGTCAGACAATCCCGGTGGCACTGGCCATGACGTATGGGCAGCCCAGCATGGAAGAGGCCGGTCGAGAATTGCGCGCCGCCGGTGTGAAACGGATGCTGGTGCTGCCTTTGTACCCCCAATTTTCGTCGTCGACCACCGCGGCGGTGTACGATCGTTTGGCGGAAGGATTACGCGGCTGCCCGCATTTGCCTGAAATCCGTTGGGTTAACGAATACCATGTGCATCCATCTTATATTCAAGCATTGGCCAATAGCGTACGTGAATATTGGCAAGCCCATGGTCAAAGTGAGCGCTTGTTGATGTCGTTTCATGGCATTCCGCAACGCTATGAAGATCGCGGCGATCCATACCCCAGTCAATGTCGCGCCACGGCGGCTGCCTTGGCTGAAGCGCTGGAATTACATTCTGAGCAATGGTTGTGCAGTTTTCAATCACGTTTTGGTCGTGAAGAGTGGGTGAAGCCCTATACCGACTTTACGCTGACCGCATGGGGTGAGCAATCGCTGGCCAGTGTCGATGTCATCAGCCCTGCGTTTGCGGTGGATTGTTTGGAAACGCTAGAAGAGCTCGACGTCGAAAACCGTGAAACCTTCCAGCATGCGGGCGGCGGTGAGTATCATTACATTCCGTGTTTGAACGATCGACCTGATCATATTCAGATGATGACGAAGTTAGTACAAGAACATACACAAGGCTGGGATTGATTCGCCATCGCTTGGATTACCTATATTGCCTAGATTGGGACAGCGATTTGTTTCTTACAGTCATAGTGCAATGGCCGCTGCTGTGGAATGATGCCTTTTTAACTGAGTGAAGAGGCATCGTATGTCAGAGCGTGTTGTGTATGAAGTGCGTGATCATATCGCTAGGGTTTGGTTGAACCGGCCCGAGAAGCATAACGGCTTGGATATGGCCTTTTTTACGGAGATGGTCGCTACCGCCAAGGCCATACGCAAAGACAAATCCATTCGTTGCGTCATTCTTGCTGGAAAAGGACCGTCCTTTTGTGCCGGTTTAGATTTCCAAGCCGTTAACAAGCAACCCAGCATGGTGGCCAAGATTTTTTTGAAGTGGCCTTGGCGCAAACAAAACTTGGCGCAAGAGATCGCCCACTGTTGGCGTGACTTACCCATTCCTGTGATTGTTGCACTGCATGGCAATTGCTTTGGTGGCGGGATGCAAATTGCCTTGGCCGCCGATTATCGTATTGCTCATCCCGAAACTCGTCTGGCTATTCTGGAAATGAAATGGGGTTTGATCCCAGATATGAGTGGCATGGTGACATTGTCTCGTTTGACTCGTGTTGATATCGCACAAGAGTTGACCATGACTGGGCGGCAGTTTTCGGCGCAAGAAGCACTGTCGTATGGCTTAATCAGTCGGATTGACGACGAACCATTAGCGGCTGCGGATGAATTGGCTCAGCGCATCGCTCAGCAGTCACCGGATGCCATCGCCGCAACCAAATACTTGTTTAAAAAGACATGGAAAGCCGATACATGGAAAGCATTACGCTGGGAGCGTTGGGTGCAAACACGGCTATTAGGGCGTAAGAATCAGCGCATTGCCATGAAAAATGGCTTGGCCGGCAAGGACAAGGCCACAATACCATTTCAGAATCGCAGCCAGTTTTAACCATCTCTGCACTGGCTGGCTTGCTATCACCGACGGTTCTGTGTAGCTTATTGTTTTTATTGTAAATATTATTCAACAATAACCGACTCCTCTTGCTTGCAAGGGGAGTTTTTCTTTTTAGGCGTGGCAACAAACCACGGCTTGAGGTAAATAACGATGCAAAAGCCAAGAATCATTTTGTCGGAATTGGATTTAACACGCTTAGAGCGTTTGTTGGAAGCGTTGCCTGCGCAGGCATTTCCTGGCAAGCGCGATTTAGAAGACGAGTTGGATCGTGCGGAGGTTGTGGCACCGAAGGATATTCCGCCAACGGTTGTTACGATGAATTCGACCGTCCGTTTTCGGGTGCTCGATAGCAATGAAACCTTTGAGTTGACCTTGGTGTACCCGAAAGACGTCGACACCAGTGGTGGTACCATTTCTATTTTTGCCCCAGTAGGCAGTGCGTTATTGGGATTGTCGAAAGGCGACGAAATAGAATGGCCGAACCCCAAAGGGAACATCACGCGGGTGCATATCGATGACATCGTTTATCAACCGGAAAGAGCTGGAGAGCTGCATCGGTAGTTCATATAAGCCATGCTTGTTGGCGGATTCGGTCTGCCAATAAGCGTTCATGTTATGATTTAATGCGCAGCCAATTTGTTAACAAGGAGCGTTGTATGCCCAATAAGTTGTGGACGGTATTCAGTCGTCCTCTCCGTGAGAAAATGACGGAAGTGGATCACCGAGAGCTGCGCAGCTCCGGTTTTTGGGTGGGTCATATTCTCATGATACTCGCTACGATTTTTGGTGTGTATCTGGCCGCCTCCGCGGGCTTGAAGCAAGCCATTATTTTCAACGAAATTAATGATACGCAAAGCAACTATTATTTACGTATGTCGCTGCATGATGAGTTGACCGAAAATATCGCTTTGTTGCGTGTCTATCATGACGAATATTTGAGTAAAAATATCTCGAATCGCGAATTGAAACGCAATAACCCTCACATCGATCGCTATGTATGGGAAACCATGCGCTTTTCCCCTGTGACTTTGGAAACCCCCAGTTATTTTTTGACTGAGGTGCGGCGTTTTTACCGTCAGGTGGACGGCATCATTGACAAAACGGAACAACAAACCTACTCCGCCGGATATGCCAGCCAGCTTCTGTTGGCTCAGTTGGATCATATGGAACACACCGTGCTGGTGCAGTTGGCTGAGAATGCTCAGCAATTGGCGGATGAATTAGCGGAGTTCGGTATTCGCACCACACGAATCGAGGTGTCTCATGAGCAATAAAACCTGCCCTTGTTGTCAGCATCAGACGCTGGTTGAAACGGATTTTCGCGGCCATGAAATCGACGTGTGTCGTCAGTGTGGTGGGATGTGGTTTGATCATCATGAACTCAATGACGTGTTGTCGGCATACGATAATGGTCATGATGATGTCGATTTTAACGCGCTATTGGGCGAACCGTTGGGTCAAGTTGAACGTGCTTGTCCATGCTGCAGCAAGCCATTACTGGGTTATCATCTATTAAAAGAATATCACGTCGAAATCGATGTCTGTCATGACTGCGAAGGTGTTTGGATTGACCAGTGTGAGTTAAAAGAGGTGAAAGAATCGCCACGTATTAAAGATGCTCTGGATCAGCTCAATAAGAAAGTGTCCAGAGGTTCGTGGATTTTCCAATTTTTGACCATGATGCCCGTTGAATACAACGTGAAGCCGCATCGGACTCCGTGGGTAACCTGGAGTTTAATCGCACTGAATAGCGTGATCTTTTTTGCGTATTTCTTGGATTTTGAATTAACGCTGAAAGTCATTGATCAATTTGGCAGTCGCCCAGCAGATTTTGCCACTGGCACGAATTGGTGGGGCCCTTTAACGGCGACCTTTTTACACGGCAGTGTGATGCATTTGCTGGGTAATATGTATTTCCTCTATGTCGTCGGCGATAACATTGAAGACGCATTGGGTCATTGGCGTTTCTTAGCGGTGTACTTACTGTGTGGGTTGGGAGCGGGCTTAATCAGTGTGCTGATGAATTGGGGCAGTACCATACCGAGTGTCGGCGCCAGTGGTGCGATTGCTGGTTTGTTTGCGCTTTATATGCTCTGGTTTCGTCACGCCAGCCTCACATTTATGGTGTTTGTTTGGCAGAAGAAATTATCGCCAGTTTGGTATTTCGCTATTTGGTTGGCGCTCGATTTACTGGGTATGATCATCGGCGGGGATGGCGTTGATCATTGGGCGCATATTGGTGGTTTCTTCTTTGGTTTGGCGGTGGCCATGATGCTTAAGGATTGGGTGTTTGAACGCAATCCTCTACTCACTATGTTGTCATCACCAGCGGCGAAGTTACAACGCTAACATCAGCTGTCACCAATAAATCCACCACTTTGATGCGCCCATAACTGGGCGTATATTCCGCCTAGAGCAAGCAGTTGTTGGTGACTGCCTTGCTCAACGATGTTGCCTTGATCCAACACGATGATGCGATCCATAGCGGCTAAGGTTGAGAGCCGATGGGCAATGGCAATCACGGTTTTGTTCGCCATGAGCGTGTTCAGATTGTGCTGGATAGCGGCTTCCACTTCGGAATCGAGTGCCGAAGTTGCTTCGTCTAAAATCAGAATGGGGGCATCTTTGAGTAGCACTCGAGCAATGGCAATGCGTTGGCGCTGACCGCCGGAGAGTTTAACTCCGCGCTCACCCACTTGTGCATCGAGACCTTGGTGCCCATCAAGATCCGACAAATCATGAATAAACTGATCGGCTTCTGCTTGTTGCAGGGCGTGCAATAGCTCGGCTTCAGTGGCATCGGGGCGGCCGTAGAGTATGTTGTCACGGACACTTCGGTGTAGCAGAGCTGTGTCTTGTGTCACCATGCCAATCACGGCGCGGACACTGTCCTGATCGTGCTGGCGAATGTCTTGTCCATCAATTAGGATGCGTCCTTGCTGTGGCTCAAAAAAGCGTAGCAGCACATTCACTAAGGTCGATTTTCCGGCCCCTGAGCGACCCACAATGCCCACTTTTTCGCCGCCGCGTATCTGTAAATTCAGATCATGCAAGACGGTCTTACTCGAGGCATCGTTATTTTCCGCATTGTTTGAGCCGTTGCTACCGGGATAAGCAAAGTGTAGGTGTTGAAAATCAATGGCACCTTTCGTCACGGTCAGGGGAGTCGCGTGCTCGTCATCGATAACAGCAAGGGGTTGTGCCAATGTGTTCATGCCATCGCTGACGGTCCCCATGTTTTCAAATAAGGCACTGATTTCCCACATAATCCATTGTGCCATATTGCTGATGCGCAATGACAAGCTGATGGCCACGGCAATCACACCGATACTCACGGTACCCGTTTTCCACAGCCAAATACCCAGCGCCGCCACGGTAAAGGTTAAGCTGTAATTGAGGACGTTAACGCAGACATTGAGTCCGGTGGCCAAGCGCATTTGTTGGTGCACCGTGGTCATGAATCGTTGCATGCTTTCTTGCGCGTATTGCGCTTCGCGTTGACTGTGGGCAAACAGTTTGACGGTTTGTATGTTGCTGTAACTGTCAACGATTCGGCCCGTCATGCTGGAACGCGCATCGGCTTGGGCGCTGGCGATGTGTTTGAGTTTAGGCACAAAATAGCGCTGTATCGTTATGTATAGAACCAGCCAAAGGATGAAAGGCAGCATCAATATTTTATCGGCAAAGGCAATCACCATTAACACCGCACCAAAGTACACGGCAATATAGACCATGACATCCAGTAACTTCATGACCGTTTCACGCACCCCTAGCGCCGTTTGCATGACTTTGGTGGCGAGACGGCCTGCAAATTCATGTTGAAAAAACGGTAGGCTTTGGCGCAGTAAATGGCGATGTGCTTGCCAGCGAATGCGCATGGGGTAATTTCCCAGCAAGGTTTGATGCACTAACGTCGTGTGAAAAAAGACCAAGATGGGCATCACGATGAGCAATAAGGCGGTCATGGCGAGTAAACGCCCACCTTGATCTTGCCACAGGGTGGCGGCCTCTTGCGTCATTAACCAGTCAACTAGGCTACCCATGAAATTGACTAAAATCACTTCGAGGATCGCTATCGTTGCCGTGAGTAATGACATGGCAATGAGTGGCCATTCGACCCCGCGTGTATAGTGGCGGCAAAACGCAAACAAGCCATGGGGCGGTTGAGTGGGGTGGGCCGCCGGAAAGGGTTCAACCAATCGTTCAAAAAAGCGCAACATAAACAAAAGCGTGTATCAGATGGTGGGCAGGCACCTTAACGCAGGGCGTCGATAAATGTAAGACACCAGCGTTCCATGTCTGCACTAAGGTGTTGCGTTCGTCATCGCAGTGCAAAGTCTGTACGATAACGAATGACGATTCTTTGGATAAAAAAAGTTCGTTGGACTCTGCGCCAAATAAGCCTATTGTGGCGCATAAATTTATGCTCTATGTCGAACCCCTAGGAGGTGGACACCTGATGATCAGTAAGCCTGAAGACTACTACCGCAGCGACGCATTTCAACGCATTAAATCGTTTGCCGACAAACAAGAGACGCCCTGCGTGATTGTTGATACGCAAACCTTTTCGCGTCAGTTAGACGAATTGATGGAGAACTTTCCTTTCGCCAAAGTGTATTACGCCATTAAGGCGAATCCTGCGGTGGAATTGCTGACCATTCTTCGCGATCGTGGTTGTAATTTTGATGTGGCTTCACGCTATGAGTTGGACAAAGTGTTGGCTCTGGGTGTCACAGGTGATCGTATCAGTTACGGCAATACCATTAAAAAAGCAGCGGATATTCGCTACTTTTACGAGAATGGTGTCCGTTTGTTTGCTACGGATTCAGAAGCCGATTTGCGCGTATTGGCGAAAGCGGCACCGGGTTCTAAAGTGTTTATCCGCATCTTAACCGAAGGCTCACAAACTGCTGATTGGCCATTGTCACGGAAGTTTGGTTGTCAAACGGATATGGCCATGGATTTGTGTTTGTTGGCTCGTGATTTGGGTTTGGTGCCTTACGGTGTTTCTTTCCATGTCGGTTCGCAGCAGCGTGATATTGGCGCTTGGGACTCCGCCATCGCTAAAGTCAAAGTGATTTTTGAGCGGATGCTGGAAGAAGATGGTATTCAGCTGAAAATGATCAACTTAGGTGGTGGTTTTCCTGCGAATTACATCAGTCGTACCAATGAGTTGCATACCTATGCCGAAGAAATCACCCGTTACTTGCATGAAGATTTTGGTGATGACTTACCGGAAATTATTTTAGAACCAGGACGTTCTTTGGTCGCCAATGCGGGTATTTTGGTGAGCGAGGTCGTGCTAGTGAGCCGCAAAGACCGTAACAGTTTGCATCGCTGGGTGTTTACCGATGTGGGTAAATTTGGTGGTTTGATCGAAACCATGGATGAGTCGATTAAATACCCGTTGTATGTGGAAAAATTGGGTGAATTGGAAGAAGTGGTGTTAGCAGGGCCAACCTGTGACAGTGCCGACATTTTGTACGAAGATTACAAATACGCGTTGCCATTAAACTTGGCCGCTGGTGATCGTATTTACTGGTTCTCAACCGGTGCCTACACAACCACCTACAGTGCCATTGAGTTTAACGGTTTTCCACCGCTGAAATCATTCTGCATTTAATGCTCGGTTGTTAGAAAAAACCCTTAGTGACAAACACTAAGGGTTTTTTTATGTCGATAGGATGGTGCTTGCGGGTAAAAAACGAAGACGACATCCCCACTATTTTTGTTGTAAAAATTGCTGTTCTAGCCAAGCGATCCGTCCCTCTTTCGCCATGCGTTGCAATATTTGTTGCAATTTCGGTACTAAGGCGTGATGTCGACGATGCAAGTAATGATGAATAGGATGAACCCCTAACGACGGTTCTAAAATCCGCAATTCTGGATCTTGTTTCAGCAACAGCAGTGCCACCGATCGTGGCATGATCGCTAAATCAATCCGTTGAGTGTGCAGCATGCGAATGAGTTGTTCGCTGTGGGTGACTTCAACGGCATTGTCAGGATCATAGGTGACTCGTTCGTTGATGCGAGCTCCGCGCACAATGCCTAAGCGATAGTTCAGTAGATTGGGTTTCTCATCAAACATCCGTGTTGGATGGCTGGTGATGGCGACGGTATCGAGATCGATGATGGGCCAGTCGACTTTTAATAGATTAGGGTACATGTCTGTCACGCCGTCAATGCGTCCTAACTCCCCGTCTAATAAACCTCGGTGGGCCAGTTCCATCGAGCGTGGTGACGGCAGCGCAACCAATTCAATGGTGATGCCCAGTTCGGCATACGCTTCGGTGAGAATGGTCACACCCAACGGGTTCAGTGGGTGACCGTGCATTCCGCCCAATTTGAAGTGCGCGGTGTCCGCAACGGTTAAGCCAGTGAAACAGAGGCTCAACCAGAGCAGTAGGCAGTGTGTTGTGCGATAACGGCAGGCGTGACGCATAATGGCCCTTAACGTAAGAATGTTCACAATGTCAGCTTAGTCTAGATTGACCCAGTCGATGGCTGGGTCAATGATTTGGCCGGAATTGTCTTACGAACGTCGCACTAAGGTAGCAACAAATAAGGTGTCGCTGTCTTGATGTGGCGCACCTAATAAACGTTTTTCTAGACATTCGAACTGAGGGTTTTGTGTAATAAAGTCGTTCACGATGCCTTCGTTTTCGCTCACTTGCCAGCTGCAAGTGGCGTACACCAAGGTACCCTCAACGCGCACCGCTTGACTGGCCAGCCCCAGCAAGCGTCGTTGCAATTGAACGAGTTCAGCACTGTCTTCATCATTAAAGCGCCAGCGTGCATCCGGGTTGCGTCGCCATGTGCCACTGGATGTGCAGGGCGCATCGACTAATACGCGATCAAATCCCTGTTGACGTTGAATTTCTTTGGGTAAACGCAATGGCGTTTCACCGTCCCAAGTGAAGGTGCGGATATTCAAATAGCCGGAGCGCTTGGCGCGGCGTTTGAGTTCGTCCAATTTGTAATCGTGTAGGTCGGTGGCAACAATGGCGCCTTTTTGTTGCATTTGACTGGCCATCGCGAGGGTTTTACCACCGGCTCCGGTACAGGCATCCCAGATTTTTTCACCGGGCTGTGCGCCCACTGTGAACGCGGCTTGTTGGCTGGCCAGGTCCTGAATATCAATATGGCCTGCTTTGTACGCGCGGGTTTGATTGATGCCACGACCACCCAATGCGCACAAGTGATCACCACGACGTTTAATGTTAATGCCATCGTCGTGCAGTTGTTGTTGCAGTTGGTCAAGGTCATGTTCACCGTTCACGCGCAGCCAGACGGGAGGGGGTGTATTTTGTTGTTCTGCCCAAGCGATTAATTGTTCATCAGTCCAGCCGCTGTGCTGCTGGCGTTCCAATAATAAGGGTAACCATTGCGGGCGAAGACCATGCCACAGCATCCAGGCGGGGGTGAGGGGCGTTTGTGCCATCGTGTGAAAGTCATCAAACGCCTGTTTTTGATCGTCGTATTGATTGAAATACGCAGGCCAGCGCCAGCGTTCTTGGCTGCGTAATTGTACCCAGTACCAGAAGTCGCTGATGTGCAGCGCATCGATGTCGAGGTGATGCCATTCTTTATCCCATGTCAGCCAATCGGTATCGGGGTGCTTGTAGAACGTTTCTAATGCACACGCCAGTTGTTGAAAGCGCTGCGCTTGGTACATGGCCAGTGACAGTAATGGGTATTGACGTATCAGACTGCTGCGGTAACTGGCCTGTTTTTTCAACCAACGATCCATGGCGGTACGGGGTGGTTGTTCACGCCATTCTTCCCAAACATTGCTGAGTTCGCGGTAGCTTAAAACATCGGTGTTGGCTTTACTCTCACTGCGCGGCTCTTGTGATTTGTGTTTTTCAGCAGAGGGTTTACGCAGGGGCGTCTTGCTTGATGAATAAGGCTTGGCGGTGCTGTTTTTTGGGGTACGGGGCATGTCTTTACGTCTTCAACAAAATAGAGGGGCAGGCGTGGCGCACTGCAATGTCATCAGTATAAAGCATCAGCCATCAATCACTAGCATGAATTACGGTTTGTGCTGTTGTCGATATTGTGCGGGTGAGCATCCTGCCCAGCTTTTAAAGGCTTTGGCAAAGTTGCTGGCATCGGAATAGCCGAGGGCGTCGGCGATTTGCTCCTGCGACAGTCGTCCTTGTTGCAGCAGTTGCTTCGCCTGCTGAAAGCGCACCTGATCCTTTAATTGCTGAAAGGTGGTGTGTTCTTGTTTCAGTTTGCGATTGAGTGTGGCCGATGAGGTGCAGAGTCGCTGAGCGACGTCTTCGAGTGTCAGTGCATGGGTGAGATGTTGTTCCAATAATACGGTGACGTGTTCCGTCATGGTGCGTTGTTGTTGCAATTCACGTAGGCTGTTTTCGAGTTGTTGTTCTGCTAAGTGAGCCATGTTGGGGTCGAAAAAGGGCAGTGAGTGAGCCAGCGCGGTTAACGGCCAAGAGAGGCTGTTGTCGCTGGCAGAATCAATAATGTGGCAATGTGGCAGTACGGTTTGTTCCGATAGGTTTGCTAAGGTTGCTTGTATGTGAATCACGCTCTGCGCATGGCGACCTTGCTGGCCAACGAGCGTACGGCAGATGGTTTCAACACTGCTTAAAAACGCCAATGACAAGAAGGGTCCTGCTGGACTGTTGGTATCGAAGCGTGGATGAATCAACAGCTGGGCGTGACTGTCGCTATGCCGTCGCTCTAGGCGAAAGAGTTGGGCACGTGTTTCTACATAGCGCATGACTTTCAATGCAGCTTCGGTCATGGTGGCGCTGTATTGTGCCGCAAACCCAAGTGCTCCGTGTTTCGACAGTGTCATGCGTTTGCCGTATTCCATGGCCATGGTCAGGTTATTGCAGCGTTGACAAAAATTATCGACAAAACGAATGGCGGAAAGATGGCCAACCAAGACACCCGGTTGGAATAATATGGATTCGGATAGGCCAGTGTTGGCGAGTAGGTCGGCCGCAGTAATACCTTGCTCAAAGCCAATGTCGGTAAGCAATATCAGGTAGTCGGAGGCAATGTGGTACTGGCCTTGGCCAACCAATGTCGTATGGCTCATGATGTGCAGACACTCAGATAACATTTAGTGTAAAGCGGCATTGTGCATAACCTATGTATCGTTTGCAGTAAAAGCACCCAAAATTGCACCAAATTCACCCAAGGTATGTGATGGCAGTATGTCATAGTGATTTGACTGGTCAGGTGTCTTATTGAGCCAGTTTGGTCGATTGTTGCCAGCCGTAGTCATCGTGATAGACGGTAATGGCTTTACATCAGAATAACAAGGGAGCATCCCATGACTCATCCAACATCACAGCAAGTGGATATTAAACCAAGGCGTATGGCATTCGATACGGATACGCCGATGAATAAGTATACGTTTGATAATAACTCACTGGTGAGTACGTTTTTTTACGCATTGTCGGCGTTGTTTCCGGATGGTGAGCGCTTTTTTATTCATTCGGTACGCAACTATCAAGATGAGATTGAGGATCCGGTATTGCGTCAGCAAATCCGTGGTTTTATTGGTCAGGAGGCGCATCATGGTCATTCGCACGAGGCGTTGAATGACAGTATTGAGCGTATGGGCTTTCCAATGAGTGCGATTACGGCGCGTTTGCAAAAACGGGTGGCGTTTTTGAAGCGTCGTCTGGGTCGTAAACGTCAGTTGGCGTTGACGGTGGCGATGGAGCATTTTACCGCGTCGATGGCGGAGTTTTTGTTAAAGAACCCTGAGATTCTCGATAAGGTCGATCCAACCATTCGGAAGATGTTGATTTGGCATGCCGTTGAGGAGATTGAGCACAAGGCGGTGGCGTTTGATGTGTATCGTTTGAAGGTGAATAACGAGCGCTTGCGTAAGCGCGTGATGGTGATTTCGATGGCGGGGTTGTTTGCTCGCATTGCTTATTATCAGTTCTTGTTGTTGCGCGCGGATGGGCATTGCCCTCGTTGGCGTGAGTGGGTTGATGCGACGCGCTTCTTTTGGGGTAAGAAAGGCATTTTGCGTGACAATGTGCATTCGATGAAATTATTTTTCCAAGATGGGTTTCACCCTTGGGACATTGATCAGCACGATTTGATTGATGATTGGCAGTCACGTTTTCCGGACGTGGCGAGTTTACAAACCAACTGATGTTTTGCTTTTAATGATGAACGCGCCGTTGCATGCCAATGACGGCCGCAACACGCCGTGAATACATCCGTGTAGGCTCGCGTGCGCCATCCTTGGCGCACACGGTTGCTCTCGTCATTGTGCAGCCAACGGCTTGTTTTATCTCTATTAATAAGCGCGCCGTTGCATGCCAATAACGGCCGCTCTCGTCATTAAGCAGCCAACGACTTGTTTTATCTCTCTTAATTCCCCACACATTGTTCGCATAAGGCATAATAGTGTCATTTATTGGGAGCGAGAATGGTATGTCTGTAGAACAAAGTGTGTTGGAGCGCAGTGCGCACGCGTGTGAATTGTGTGGGTCAACCGATGCGGTGGGTGTGATGTTGGTATCACCGAAAACGCTTTCCACGGTTGATGACAGCATTGCGGTATGTGCTGCCTGTCAGAGTGCGATGAATGAGTCGGTACTGGATGCCAAGCAGTGGCGTTGTTTAACCGACAGCATGTGGAGTCCGGTGCCTGCGGTGCAGGTGGTGGTGTATCGACTACTGAAACGCTTGGACAGTGAGTCGTGGGCGCAAGATGCGTTGGATATGTTGTATCTGGATGACGATACCCGTAAGTGGGCTGAGCAGGGTGTGCAAGCGGCGAATGTCGAGGCGACGGTGGATGTGAATGGCGCTGTATTACAAGCCGGCGATAACGTGGTGTTGATCAAAGATTTGGATGTAAAAGGCGCGAACTTTACCGCCAAACGCGGTACTGCGGTGCGCGGTATTTCACTCAGTGATAACCCGAAACACATTGAGGGGCGTGTCAATGGCCAGCGTATTGTGATCATTAGTGCGTATGTGAAAAAGTCTTAATCACATCGGATGCTGGCTGTTATATGCCTTTTTGGTTATAAATGGCGATGGTTTTTTGTTGCGATGTGAGGTAACGAGTGGACGCACAGTTTTGGCATGATAAATGGGCTCGGATGGAAATTGGTTTTCATCTCGCCGATGCGAATCCTTGGTTAGTGAAACATTGGTCTCGTTTGGCATTGGCCAATGAGGCGCGTGTCTTGGTGCCGTTATGTGGTAAGTCATTCGATTTGTTGTGGTTACGACGCCAAGGTCACGCGGTGGTCGGGATTGAACTCAGTGAACTGGCGCTGGATGAACTGGCGGCATTGTTTCATGAGCAGCTTGGTATCACGCTGAAAAAATTCGCCGTTGGTGATGCATGGCGCTATGAAGGGGATGGCGTGACTTTGATTGCAGGGGATTTTTTTCAGGTGATGGCTACCGACATCGGTCCAATCGATGCGGTTTATGATCGTGCGGCGCTGGTGGCCTTGCCATCGTCCATGCGCGCTGACTATTGCCAGCATTTACTGACGATCAGTGGCTGTGCTCCGCAATTGTTAATCAGCTTCGATTACCAGCAGGCGTTGATGGCGGGGCCGCCGTTTGCGGTGTTGCACGATGAGCTGATTGCGCATTACGGAGCGCATTACGTGCTGCAACTCCTTGAGCAACGGGACTTGATTGAGCAAGAAGAGAAGTTTCGCGAACGGGGTTTATCGTCGTTTGTGCAAACGGCGTATGCTTTAGCGCCAGCACTCACTGCTAAGTGAGTCTGGTGTTGGTTAGCTCACATCGTTTTGTGGTGAATAGTCAACACGCAAGACGGTGATGACGTTGGGTTTTGGGTAGTGCCATACCACATTCACATCCCAAAATTGCACGCCATACTCTCGTTCACTGTTTGGTTGCTGATACGCCGGTTTGGGGTCTTGGGCTAAACATTGTTCTATTAACTCAATCAGCGGTTGTTGCAGTCGCTGTCGATGATGCTGCGCTTGCCGCCGTGCTTCCGTTTGCCATTGCACCGTCACGGGAGAGGGAGGCTCTGTCGCAAAGTGGTGGCTGGCGTGCGCCAAGGCATCCGCGTAGGGAATGTAAGGTTTAATGTCGATAATGGGTGTTCCGTCCAGTAAATCGACGCCCGATACCCACAGTCGTGTTCCTTCTATACGCTCCAGTGCGACGACCGATTGTCCAATGTTATTGGGGCGATGAGAACTGCGAGTGGCGAACACCCCGCACAATTCATTACCGCCTAACCGTGGTGGCCTGACGCGTAAGCGCGGGCCGGATTTCGGTGCTGTGGCACGGTGAAAAACAAACAACAACCAAATGTGGCTAGCGCCTTCCAATCCGGCTAGCGCCAGTGGGTCATCATAGGGGGCGCATAGCTCAATCAGGCCTTTCGCCGCTGGCGCTAATTGCGGTTGGCGAGGAATGGCGAATTTTTCTTTAAACGGCGTATGAGCAATGGCCACAGGTTCGCAGAGAAACGACATAGCAATGAGTTCGAAATAAAAACGCAGTATACGGTGGGGGAGGATCAACCAGCAAATGTGGGATTATTACGAGAAGTAACAACAAGATAACAAACGGACACAAACTGGCGCGAATTGTGCTGGCATACTGCCGCCGCTGCAAATGGCCGCCGATAGGATATGGCACTTCGCCCTTTGTTAGACCCCGTTCACTGCGCCTGTGGCTGGATTGTTGCACCGGTGCCATCGAGACATCATCATGCCAAAGAACATTGCAAATTCTCTTGCTTGCGCTGTCGTGTTATCCGCAACGACATTGTTAACCTTACCTGTAGCGGCATCGGGTTTTAAATTGAATGAACAAAGCGCCAGCGGGGTGGGGACGGCTTATGCCGGTCGTGCGGCCGTCGCGGAAGACGCCTCGGTGGTGTTTTTTAACCCAGCGGGCATGACCAAGTTAACGCGTCCAGAGTTGAGCGTAGGTGTTACCTACATCAATCTTGAAGGTCGTTTTCAAGGCAGTCGCACCAATCCAGCCGGCACACCATCGTCATTTGAGACTGGTGCCTATGATAATGGTGGTGACTTCTTCCCGAATCCCGTGATTCCGTTTTTCTATTATGTTCGTCCTGTGGATGATCGTTTTTCGGTGGGTTTGGGTATTTTTGTGCCTTACGGTACCAACAGTGATTACAGCGACAAGGCGTTGGTGGGTGGTTTTGCGGATGAAACCTCGCTGAAATCGATAGATATTCAACCTACTTTTGCCTATCGCTTTACCGACACCTTATCGGTTGGTGTGGGTATTGATATTGTGTATGCCAAGGGACGGTTATCGAAGCAATTGGATTTGGTGCCGTATGTTGTAGACGGTCACCCATTCGCATCTATTTTAAATAAAGAAGAATACAAGGGATACGAAAACACCTTTGTGGTCGAAGGTGATGACTATGGTTATGGTTGGAATGTTGGTGTGATGTGGGACATCAGCCCTGCCACCACCTTTGGTTTTGCTTATCGCTCTGAAATCGATTTTGATTTGACTGGCGATTCGGAGTTTAAGCAAGACACCAATGTTCAGGTGTTCAATGAAGCAGCAGGTGCTGTCGTTACGATTCCTAAAGTGAATAAACAAGCCTCACGTGTGCCCCTGACAGGCCCTCGCTCGGCCACTTTCAGTTTGGCGCATCAAGTCAATGATGCGTTGCAAGTACAAGGCGGTATTACGTGGACGGATTGGTCATCCTTTAAGTATTTCGACATCATTGCGACCGAGCCTGGCATCATTGATGATCTATCGGGTTTGGGGGAAAACTACATTGGCCATATCGTGGAAAAATGGCATGACACCTTGGCGTATGCCATCGGTGCAACCTACATTTTGAATGATCAATGGTTGTTTCGCTTAGGTTATGCTTTCGATGAATCGCCGGTAAAAGACAAGTATCGTACTGCACGGGTGCCGGATAATGATCGTCAGTGGTTAACGGGTGGCTTTCGCTACAGCGTTAATCGTGACGTGAGTGTGGATTTAGGCATGGCTTACTTGTTCATCGATCGATCCACCCTCAAAGAATATAATTTCGATCTGAATGATGTGCGCAAAGGGGTTGATAGTGCAGAGGGCACGTACGAGATTGATGCCTTGGGTCTTTCTTTGCAGCTAAACTATCGCATGTAAGGTGTTTGCTGTTGTTCATAACCGCTCAGTGTACGGGTACCTCCTGTTACGCTTGGCGGTTTTTTTGTGCCTGAATTCGCCATATTGAATGCGATTTTGTCGATTCTAACGCTTGTTGTCCTTGATTTAGGCGCGTACTCTCAAGCTTGTTTTTGGCTTGTATAGGGAATGATAGATGGAATCTGTGCGTAATCGATTCGACAATTTCAAAGCGTCACTGCAAGATCATTGGTCTAGTCGTCATCGTCGAAGTGGCGGTATCGGGCGCCTCGTCATGATTGTGCTGGCCTTATTGCTATTGCTCGTGATGGTGTTGGCATTTTGGTGGAGTAGCGAACCCGACATATTTGATGTACGTGAACGTGCCGAAGCGCGTGCAGATGACTGGGGAGTTGATGTTAAGATTGGTTTTACCACGACCAATACCTTGTTGGAATTATCGACCACTTTGCTGGAAAAGCCGGGTGGTTATTTGAGCAATGACATTACGCTTCCGGGTATTTGGTTGGACAATATTCCAAATTGGGAATTTGGCGTGCTGGTGCAAATACGCGATTTCTCGCGAGCATTGCGTAAAGATTTCAGTCGTTCGCAGAGTCAGTCTACCGAAGATGCGGATTTGGCCATCGCGGAACCACAATTCCATTTTGACCATCGTAGCTGGGCATTACCGTCTTCAGAATCCGAATACCGTCGAGCCAATCGCGCTTTAGAGCAGTATTTGCGACGTTTAGCGGACGACGACGCCAACTCAGCACAATTTTATGCGCGCGCGGATAATTTGCGGCAATGGTTGTTTGATGTCGAAACGCGCTTGGGTAGTTTGTCGCAGCGTTTGAGTGCCTCGGTTGGCCAGCGACGAGTGAATACCGACTTGTCGGGTGATATTTATGCCCGTCAATCCACCCCAACGGCAGCGGACCAATACATCAAAACGCCGTGGTTGGAATTGGATGATGTGTTTTATGAAGCACGAGGTACCACATGGGCGTTGCTGCATTTATTAAAAGCGATTGAAGTGGATTTTCGCGAAATTTTGGTGTCAAAAAATGCGTTGGTCAGCTTGCGTCAAATCATTCGTGAGCTGGAAGCGACACAAGAGTCGTTAAGTTCACCAATGATTTTGAATGGCAGTGGCTTTGGCGTATTTGCCAATCACTCGTTGGTGATGGCGTCGTATATTTCTCGTGCGAATGCCGCGATTATTGATTTGCGTGGCCTACTCTCACAGGGCTAAACGCGATTTTATCGCTATTAACCTCCCTCATCGTTGATGACGGAGGTTTTTTTATGCCTAGCCTGTGTCATTTTGGCGATGTCTTCCGATATTTTGGCCTGAATTGCGATATTGAATGCGGTTAATGGGTAGCTTTACACAACCTTGATTTATTAGGTAACCAATTGTTTTTATTGGAATAAAATCCATATTAAGGCGGTTCTTTGCCATCTTGCGTTACAAAAGGTAAGTGGCACAATCGTATTGCTTTTGGTATGTTGCACGAACGTATCATCACTACCAAAACAATAACAATAGGGATGTCACATGTCCTCACGCTCTGGATCGCTCATACTGGCGCTGGGTCTATCGTTGCCGTTGTCTGCTATGGAAGCATTAGACGATGGTGCATTGGCCGATGTCACCGGCCAGGCTCAAGGGTTGCGTTACACCTCGGAGTACGACGCGCGCATCGACAGCATTACCTACATTGACGACGATGGTCTTGATGGCGGTCCTATCGGTACCTTGTCCTTATCTCCGGTGCGTATTTACACGCAAACCAACCGACCTATTCAGGTGGATCTGGAAGTCAAAGACGTGAATGGCCGTAAAGCCTTGGTGTTCACCAATCGGGATCTGCCTGTCGAAGTGGAAATTGGTTCGCTGGCGATTAATGGCTTATCGCTGGGTGGATTTGGCCAAGGCAACTTCAACATTGGCCAGGGCGATGTGTTTGTGTCGACCTTATATGCCGGCGGGCATGAAGGGAATGGCTTGACGTTAGATCTCGATATTCCAAGTTCCATGTCGTATGACACCTATTACGAAAACGAAGGAACGCGCCTGACCAGTACGGTGGATTTTGGTGATCCTCGTGACCCGAGTGCAGGTGGTTTGGTGTTGCGAGATATCACCTTTGATATAGAAGGTGAAGGGTTACGCATCGGTGTGCCAACCACAGACGGTGGCAATATCAATTTCTACAATGTGCGTATCGGTGATGACGTGTTAAACAGCACGGCCATGCGCAATATTTCAATACAGCCGGGTGGCTATTTGCTACTGAAAAATGCCAAAGGTGCCAACGAAATTGGTATGGAAATGGACTTGCTGGTCACGCAAGACTCATCTTTTGATTGGGTGTACATCACTGGCCCTATCGACGGTACGTATCCCAATGCCAATGTCTTTGAAATGTCAGCCAATGTGCGCTTGTTGAGCGATTTCAATATGAAAGGGCTGCGCATGAACGTGGACGGTGATCGTGGCTTGGTCTTTGATTTTGATCAGCAAAACGCCAGTCATGGGGTGAGTGCAAACATCGGCGTATCTGACTTTACCTTACAGCGCAGTGATCGTGTTGGCCAAGGTGCTGCGCCGGTGAGTTTGGGCAGCTTGGATGTGCAAATGAATCTCACCAACGCCAGTTACTTACAGATACAGGGGCATTGATATGACTCGTCCGACGTTATCGTTGCGTTATTTTACCTTGGTTGGTATGCCCGTGGCGCTGCTATTACTGCCTGTACTGCCACTATCGGCGTTTGCGATGCAAGCATTAGACGATCACGACATGGCTAGCGTAGCGGGACAATCTGGTATTGCCATTGATATCACCAGTAATGATCCCGACGGCCGTTTGATCTCAACGGGCAGCATTCGTTACACCGAATACGATCGCGATGGTCAAGGGCAGGATTATCTTGAAATTGACGGCTTAACCTTACGCACGTTGATCACGAATGAGCAAGGGCAAGTCGTGGGCGTGGATACCATTACCACCACCATCAATGTGGATGCGGGCGGCAATGTCAGCATCAAAAATCGAGACATCAATACGCTGGATTTAGAGGTGGGTGCGATTTCGCTGAGTGGTCGTACCCTAATCGGTGGTGCACGCTTGTCAGTATGGCAATTTGTGGGGGATAGCTACCTTGAAACCGCCTTGTTGAATGATATCGACGGCGTACGGGTTGCTTTGCGTACAGTCATGGAAGCGGGTAGCGGCTTGACTTATCAATTTGATGAAGACGGCCTGACGTTTTCAACCGATGTTATTTTCATCCCAGCCACTGGCGAAACCGCGTTTCGCAGTGAGTTGTTTTTGTCAGGCAGCAACGACGAATTACGCTTGGAATTTGGTGATACCACGGGTGGCATCGAAATCAAAAACATCACCTTGTTGGATGAACAAGGTGATCCCTTATTCGGTAGCAATAATTTTGGTGATCTAGGGTACAGCGACATTCGAATTAATACCGGATATTTGACCTTGGCAGCCAATCGCGATGCCACAAAAGACGGCTTGCAGGGGGTGATTAATGCCGATGTGAACGTCGGTACGGCATTCTATCGCACCGGTGATCAGCGTTTGAATTTACGCGATGTACAACTGCGTACCAATGGTGAATTGGCGTATGAAATGGACTTAATTGACACCGGTTTTACCACCGGCATCGAAACACGCATCACCGATATCCATAATCTCGATCTGATCATTGGTGCCATGACCCTCAGTGCCGGAGATGGCTCGGCGGAATCACTGAGTATGGGGCGCTATGCCATTGAGAATTTAACGGTTGAAGGTGGCGTGTCGTTAGGTTTGTACACCTTACCGGGGGCCGGTTCGCAAGGCATGCGATTGGATATGTCGATGGATGGCAGCGCTCAATTTGATCTCACCATCATTGATGATGTGGTCGCCGAAGGCATGCCTCAGCCGAAGCTAACCGCTGAGGTGGTCATGAATAATGTGTCGGTGGCGCAAACCTTTGATCAAACGCGAAAAGGGCTTCATATCGGTGTGATTGATACCAGCATGGACATGAACATCAATGCCATTCACATGGGCGATGGTGTGCAGCAGCAGGGGCAAACCGGACGTTTGGTGATGAACAATGTCGCCTTACAACCCGGCAGTTATTTTCGTATAGAACCGCTCCAATAAGGGCCAGCAGTCTATGACTTATAATTATAAAAAAATCATTCTCAGTGTTGTCTTTGCCTTGGCGACTCAGGTCGATGCGGCAACGGTGCCCAGTGGTGCGTCAATTTGGTACGACATGGCGCGTGTCGGTAATAATCCCGTTAATTATGCCCAAGCCCCGAGTACGTTCAGCCGAGCTGAAGCTGCCGCCATCAGCCGTGATACCGTTACTTTTTGGAATGCCAATGAACCCAATGATTCTGGCGGTGAAGACTGTGCTGTGCAGGCGTCAAATGGTGGCTGGAACGATTTGAATTGCAATAACAGTCGTCGTGTCGCGTGCTTTAACGGAACCAATTGGGCTGTGACGCCGAATGCGGTGGTGATGGGGGCAAATAACAATGTCAATGAAGTCATCACCAACCCCATTAATGCCTGCCAAGCACTTGCGCCTGCGGGTAGTTGGCATTTTGCTGCTCCAACCACTCGTCCTCAGCGTGATGCATTAAGCGCCGTGATCAGTGCCGCAGGCATTGGTAATGGTGCTTGGATTAATGCGCAAGACATGCGCTTTGAAGGCGTGTGGGTCATTAATAAAGACAATCCCGTGATGGCGCCCTTTTGGAATGCGGGTGAACCCAACAACAGCGCTGCTACTGAGCATTGTGCAGAAGCGCTAACGAATGGCTTATGGAATGACATTGATTGCAATGCGCAACGACCATTAGCCTGCTTTAACCCACTAGACAATCAATGGCGTGTCACCAGCGACAGTGTGTCGTTTACTGATGTGAATGAGATGACGCGCTATTGTCAAACGCAGTGGGGTGACCGCTATTCGTTTGCAGCACCAATCACCTCTGCTCAGCAGGCGCAACTGCAAGCACAGCAGCAAGCAAGCAACCAATCCGCCGTTTGGATCAATGCTAACGATCGCGAACAAGAAGGCTATTGGAAAAAGAACCTAGGTCTGTTTCAGTGGGCGGCCAATGAACCTCAGCTTAGCCGTGGCGTGTGTGTGCAGGCTCAGCGTGGCGATGCCTTGTGGCGCATGGCCGATTGCGATGATCAGGCGTGGGTGTTGTGCAGCAATGGAGAGCGCTGGCGCTTAATAGAAAGCCTGCATCAATTCAGTAACAGCGCCGCGTTGGCCTGCCGTCGGTTAGAGCCAGGTTTTCGTTTGGCAACCCCCGTTAGCGAATGGGATCGCGCGCAAGTGGCGAATTTATTGGCTACTCGCCCTGTCGGTACGCGCGCTTGGATCAATCTTAAGTATTTATCCGATGTGCAGCAGTGGTTATTGAATGATGATTACCAAGCCCCTGATGTGGGCGGTAGTAATTTAATCAGCGCCGTGTGGTACAACCTGCTGCAGACGAATGGTCGTGATTTCCATAATGGACCATGGCGTCGTTACAGCGATGGCGCAAACCTCAATCGAGATCAAGCGCTGTTGGCCAACAAAGGCGTACGTGCTTACTTTGCCGAAGGCGAACCGAATGATTCAGGCGGTTGTGTGCAGTTGTACACCAGCGGTGGCCAAGCCGGTTTATGGGATGATACGTCTTGTGGCAACAGCAAACGGGTGGCGTGTTTTGATGGCTTTGACTGGGCGGTCTCTCCCACCTCGGTAACCTTGGGGCCCGATTCACAATTTAACGAAGATGTAAGCAATGCGCATAACGCCTGCGCGTTGGTCGAAAAAAACGGTGTGCAAGGTAACTTCCAATTTGCTGCGCCCATTTCCTTTGCGCAAAGTCGCGACTTGTTGGCCGTGGCCAATCGCTCTGGCGCCAACAATGTTTGGATTAACGTCAATGACAAGCGCTACAACCGCACCTTTGTCTATAACTTAGGACTGCGTGTGTTGGCACCATTCTGGAATCCTGGCGAGCCGAACAACTTTGCAGGCAATGAAGACTGTGCCGTGCAAGAGCGCGTGTCCGGTGGTTGGAATGATATTCATTGCAACACGGTGTATCCAGCGGCCTGTTACCATCCCGAGTTAGGTGCGAATGGCACATGGCGTATTACCTCAACTCAACCAGCGTTCACCAACCTGGATGATTTGTCGCAGTTGTGTCAGCAACAGTTTGGCGGGCCTTATAAGTTTTATGCGCCGATCACCCTCAGTCAGCGTGACGATTTGCGCAATGCCATGGCGGCGGCCAATGTGGATTTTGTTTACATCAATGCCTCCGATCAAGAATACGAAGGCAGCTGGCAATACAATCAGTCGGTCAATAATTGGGATGATGGTCAGCCTTCGGCGGCAGCGACCGAGCGTTGTGTCAGTACCTCTGCGGCAACGGGACGCTGGCAAGCACGAGCGTGTTCTACGTCGCTGCCAGTCGCCTGTACCACTGGCGGACGTTGGTATTTCACCGAGCAGTCGACGGATTTACTGAATTTGGCCAACGGCCAAGCCGCCTGCGATACCCTCGGGCAAGGATTTTTGTTCGCCGCACCGCGCACGTACGACGGTGCCCAGCAGTTGAAATATTATGCCGCATTAGCCAGTGTTGGTGGCGAGTATTGGATCAACGGCAATCGCTTGTTGTCGATGCAAGAATGGGAATGGAATCGCTACCAGCTGGATATGCCACTCTGGGGCGACGGCCAGCCAGCTCAAGGTGGTCATCAACGTTGTGCGCAAATGATCAATGATGTACGCGGCAGTTGGGTGAATCAATCGTGTAACGCAGCCGATGATTATCGTTACTTGTGTCGCAATGGCCAGCAATGGCAGTTATCCACCATCGCAGGTTCTTTGGATAGTTTCTCCCAAGCAACGGCCGCGTGTGCTGACCTGGGTGCGGGCTGGGTGTTTGCCGCACCGACCAACTACAATGAAAATCAGGCGGCACGGAATGCCATGGCCGGTGAATCGCGTGTTTGGTTGAATGCAACGGATCGCATTCAGCGTGGCTCATGGGTGTTGAATTCAGCGGCCATTAGCCAATATCCGAACTGGGCCATGGGCAAACCCGATAATGGTGGTGTGGCCGCCGAGGATGAAACGGCCAGTTTGAAGGGGCACGATTGTGTGTACCAAGACGCCAACGGTCAATGGTCGGATGCCAATTGCTTGGCTGCCGATGAGTATCCTTGGGCTTGTACCGATGGCCAAGTATGGCGAGTGACGCAAGCACAACACCGTATTCAATCCTTTGCCGTTGGGCATAAGCAGTGTTTGGCTGAATTTGGTAGCCGCTTCGTGTTTGCTGCTCCATTATCGCTCGAAGATACCATTGAGCTCGACATGGCCAGATTGCTGGCCGAGCAAGAACGTGATCAGCCAATCGCACGCGTCTGGTTAAACGTGACCGATGGCGGCCAGGAAGGTGAGTTCCGTTTCAATTTGCCGTTCAGTAACTGGTTGATGCCTTCGTATCCGGGTGAAGAGCCCGGGGCACAATGCGCGTACAAATCCACCACAGCGGAAGGGTCTAATAACCCGTGGCGTACCGCGAATTGTACGCAATTTGCTGCTCACTATGCGTGTTTTGATGGGGCTAGCTGGCGTTTAGCCACGTCGCAAGGCGCGCTGATTAACGGTGCTTTGCAAATTGTGCCGCAAGCGGGTCAAGATTATTGGTCGGCGGAACGCGGTGAACGCTTGTGTAAAGAACAACATGGTTCCTCGTATTACTTTGCCGCTCCGGTCACCGCGGTGGAAGAGTTGGCCTTAGATGCCACCATTCGCAACAACAGTGCGCAAGTCAAAAATACGTGGATCAACGCCTATTATGTCAATGAAGTCACGTCCAATAACAATCGTTGGTTTGTCAATCGGTTGGCGTTGGGCGTATGGCAGCAGCCGCGATTTGACAACCTCAATAACGCCGACTGTGCTTTGATTCACCCTGATGGCTCATGGACCGATGCCCAATGTCGACAACCTTACCGATTTGCCTGCTTTAATGGTGAATGGCAACTCAGCCCACAATCGGGGGCGTGGGAGCAAGGCTTTGCGGCTTGCCAAGACAATAACTTAGGTTTGTTTGCCGTACCGCGAACGCCCACAGAACTGAATGACTTGTTAGCCCAGATGACGGGTAGCGATCCGGTATGGATTAACCTAACGGATACGGCACTGGAATCACAATGGATCGCTAACCGCCTACGCTATGCCTGGTGGTCAGAGAATGAGCCCAGCAACATCGGCAATCGTGACTGTGCTCAAATCGGTTTAGATGGTCAATGGCGTGCGGCTCGTTGCTCGCTGGAGCCGGCCGCCTTTGCGTGTCGACGCGTACAAGGAGCGAACATAGAGTGGTTTATCACCGAGGCCAGCAGCATTTGGTCTCACGGCTTTGCGGCTTGTGCACGCGAATTTCCCGGTAGTGAGTTTTTCGCGCCGGTGGGTTACGGCCAACGTTCAGCCACCATGGACCAGCAAGTGCTTCATGCCGCGGTGGTGCAAGCCAATCGCAAAGCGTGGCTAAATCTTAGTGATCAAGAAGTAGAAGGTGCTTGGCGTTCATTCCAAGCATTCAGTGATTGGGGCACTGCATCGTTATTGGATGATGTCAACGATTGCGGTTATTTTGATCGCGTCACCGCGGGTCGTGGTACCTGGTATGCCGATCGCTGTCGTTACCAAGCCAGTGAACCCTTAACACGTGGTTATGCCTGTCACAACGATTATGAGTGGCGTATTGTCGACGCGACACTCAGTGCAGACCTGCGCTGGTCGCAAGGTTTTACGGCCTGTCAATCGCTAGGCAGTGAATGGCGATATGCCGCGCCGAATAATGCCGTTGAAAATGCCCAGCTTAAGTTGGCTTTGGAATTGGCCGGTTATGCACAAGCGTGGATCAATGCCCAAGATCGCACGGAAGAAGGGAACTGGACCATTAACGGACCAGAAACTAACTTTGCCCCAGATATCGACACTAAAGCGACGCCACGTCATGTCAATGAGCAAACCGTCGGAGTCGTTCTGTCGGCCTTGTTGCAAGACGATGAGGAAGTCGGTATCGCTCATGCCCAATGGCGCTTGGTGGCTGACAGTCGCTTTGCCAATGTGGCCGACTCGGATGTGGTGGTCAGCGGCACGCAATTAACGGTGCAGGCCAATGGTGTTGCAACGGCGACAGCCACCTTCGATGCGCCACGCTTGTTATTGCAAAATGCACAGCTCATTTTTGCCATGGATGCCACGGACATTCCGCCAGGAACTGCATTAGCGGCCAGTGCGACGGCCTTTGTAACCGTCACGGTTAACGCACCACTCATGGCCCGCTATGATTTTACTGATGCCAGTCAGCCGCAGCGTGACGTCAGTGGCAATGGCTTTGATGCGCTGAATACCGTCGCTCAACCCTTGCCTCCTGTAACCAGCAACGCCCTAAGCCTGTCAGAAAATCGTGTCATGGTGATACCCGGCGGTGCCAACGGGCTGACTCTACCGAGTACTGAATACACCGTGGCTCTGCGCATGAGTATTGAGCAGCCTGCGAGTGGCGCATGGCGTGGTGTGTTACAAAAAGGCGATAACGGTGCGGATCGTCAACCAGGCTTATTCTTATTCCCTGACTCACAAAGTGTGCATGCGACGAACAGCACGACGGTGGATTTTAATCGCACAGCCAATGTCATGAATGTGCCGGAGCAGCAATGGTTAAACGTGATTTACAGCAAACGCAGCGATGGCTTCGATGTGTATGTGGATGGCGATTTACTGGCCAGTACCGATTTTGACAGTGGAGAAACGTCGGTTGCAAACAATGGCAACTGGTATGTCGGTGCCATTCCGGGGGCATCGGAGTCTTTTACCGGTTTGATTGATGATATTCAATTGTTTAGCCGCCTATTATCGGCTCAAGAGCGCGCACAAATCTTACCGGCTCCACCGTTGGGTTCGGTGCGCTTTACCGAGTCGGGCAGCACCGTTGATGAATGGACAGCCGCCCCGAACAATGTGACTGACATCGTGTTAGAACGCACGCGTGGTAGTCATGCGGAACTCACGGTGTGGGTCGATTTTGATGCCGACAACAGTACCGCAACACTCGGTACCTTGGCGGACATGGTGGATGCGAGCCATCCAGCCGATGTGGCGTTTGCAGCGAGTTATGTGGCTGGCGTGGGTATGCCCGTGATGTGGCCTGCGGGTGAAAAAGGCACGCAATCGTTCCGTATTGTACGTGATAACGCCGATGACGGCCTGCGCGAAGGTACCGAATTGGCCCGTTTTCGCATTGTCGATGGGCAAGGCGCAACGGTGCAAACGCCGGATCGTTTCGACTTGCGTTTGCGCGACTTGACGCCGAATCCGTATGGCAACTTCTCGGCGGTTGGGCCAGAACCGCAAGTGATTTGGGAGAATGACAGCGCCCAATATTCACTGTGTGTGGTGCGCGAGTCGGGTGCCCAAGGTGACGTGACCGTGTTTTACAATGTGTTTGGCGACGCCCAACTTGGCACGCATTACACGGTTGTCGGCGGCGAATTAGATGCAACGGGTGTGCAAACAACGGTACAGTTCGCCGATGGCGATGACAGCGATAAATGTGTGCACATTACCCCCATCTTGAATGCCAGTATTGGCGATCCTGATCGTGTCTTGGGCCTTGAAATCACCGGTTTGGATCACGATACCAGTATAGACCCAATACAAACCGCACAAAATACCGCGCAACTGTTGATTCGCGATTACGCGCCAGGTGAGTTTGCTTTCTCGGCAACGCACTACCGCTGCAAAGAACCGAATACGGACAGTACCATACCCGAAGAATTGCGCCCCGATGCGTCAGAATTACTCTGTGAGTTGGCTGTGGTGCGTCGTCAAACGGGACGCTTTGCACCTGAGGCGTCATTAATCGTGAATGCCCCCGCCGATCCGGCCAATTACAGCGTGCCATCTCTTTTAACATGGCGTGCCATTGATCCGAGTAACCCTGCGACCAGTGAATCGGAAACTCAGTTCATTGCGGTTAATATTGTGAATGACAACGTGCAAGAAGACGATCAGTCCGTTTTACTCACTTTATTGCCTACTCTGGCTGACGGTCATGATGAAAACATTGTGCAATCAACGGCCGAATTGATTATTGAAGACGTGACCAGTCCTGCGTTGATTTCACTGTCGGTTGTGCAAGCGAGCATCAATGAGGGTGAACAAGCGCAGTTTGTGATTCAGCGCAGTGGTAACTTGAATACAGCGTTTGCATTTGACTATGTCCTTAATGTGGAAGGCAAAAGCAGTGGTAAAAGTAATGCGGATTACGTCGATTTTGTTAATGGTGCCGCAGAACAAGGTGTTATCCACTTTGCCATTGGCGGAACGAATCAACAAACACTCGTGTTTAATTCCATCAATACCCTCGAACCGTTCCCCAGTGTGGGTTTACGGTTAACCCTGCAAAATCCAACATCACCACGCACAGTGGGTATGGGGGTGTTAACGAATACCAACTTGGATAATGCGATTAATCGCACTGATGAGTTGGTGACGGTATTGAATTTGAAAGATCGTCTGGAGGATAACTACCAAATCACGTTAACGGATGGCTCCGATACGCGTTCGTATACCCCCGGCGTGAATGCGGCAATGCCACGGTATTTAGTTGCCTTGCAGCAGCACTCACCGAACCGCAGAGGTATTGATTGGTCGTTCTCGTTACCACCGAAAAATACCCTAGATATGGATCATAGCCAGATTCGCTACCAATGGCGGTTGTTGAATGCAGACGGTTCGGCTGTGGCCACCTGGTTTGATGGTGTACAAACTCAAACCGATGCCAGTGATTTTGTCGGCAGCGACACAGGATTATTCGACGACGGTGCAGGCCTATTTGATTATGGTGTGAATGCGCAGCTACCCACAGAGGCTATGACCGTCTCTGGTTCAATGCGTATTCCATTTGTACTGGACCCAACGGCCTTTACGCTCGAACTGACACTTGAAGGGGGCGATGGGGTTACCTTCCCTGAGGTGTATCGCCGTCAAATCGAGTTTGTTGCGCAGCCGTATTATCGGCAGTTGTACAACGACGGTAGCTGCCTAAATCGTGCAGGTAAAACCAACTCGTGTGGATTTACGGCCAATTTCTGGACCTGGAATGAAAGCCATCGTCGTTTGATTAACCGCCAATCTTGGTTGGATAACGTAAGCAATATCTGCTTCCAGCAAAGTGGTAGTGGCGTGTCTATGGTGAACTGTACAAACACCAGCAACACGGAAGTGACTTTCCCAACGGTCAGTGGATTTAATCAGCTGAACGTCGGCAGCAATGCTGTGTGCGGCAGACTTTGGTCAAATAATCTTAATCAGACAAGCAGTCCAGGCGGGTGTACTTCGGCCCACAGAACGTGGAGTTGGTCAGCTCCTTTGGAGATTCAATAATGAAACATTTATTTCCTTTCGTTTTTGCGGGTTGTCTTCCTCTGGCTAACGCCATGCAGCCCCTTGACGAAGCGCAAATGAGCGATGTTACGGGAGCGGGGATCGGTGCGGCCTTTGATAACGTGGTGATTTATTCGGGTGACTATCAAAGTGCGAACGACTTCCAGCTGCGCTTACGCTTGACCGACGCCTTAGACCCGGAATATCTCACCCTGAGTGAGTTACGGTTTCATCGCTCGGGTGCAGAAGCAGGCGGCATAAACAGCGGCGGTTTTTTTGGTACGGTGGAAGACCCCTTTGTGGTGGGTGATTTGCGCACCATTACTGAGCGCCATGTGGGGCAGATTGACCCTGATGGCAGTGGTAATGACATCACCGGCAGTCGTTCTCATACCGCGTTTTATACGGGCTTTCCGGCAGCGGATGTGGTGCAAAAAAATCGCGATTTTTACGATTGGAGTCGCCGCGATGGCATAAATCGTGTGGGTGTGGATACGGCAACGCCGCGTTATTCCAATCAATCCACCACCTATGCTCGCGGCTTGCCGAATAACTTTTTCAGTTCAGCGCCGTCGGTCAATATCGGTAATCTGACCAGCGTCAGCGCTGATTATCAAGCGTATCTGCAAGAACTCGAAGATCGCCTAGATGGCGCTACGGATAAATTCGATTTGCATTTCCGCCTCGATGCCATCACCGATGAAAACCGTGTATTGGGTGCTGATAATCAGTTTTTGGCCTTTGTCGATGTCGAAGGGGCACGTTTGTACGGCACCAGCACCTATATTTGGGCGCACAGCAATCAAGGTGAACGCATCGGTAGTAACTTAACGCGTTATGGCAACAACGGTGCGCCCATGTACGCGGATCGGGGACTGGCCATGGCCATGACCACGGGGCTACGTGCCGATGTCATTCGCATTACCGCCGATCCTCGCGGTGTAGCGGGAAGCCAATTGGAATTGCGCGGCGTTGATGTGTACTTGCCTTTGGGGTCGGTCGATCAACCGCTGACGGTCAGCACGGTGCAGTTTGAGCAAACGCAGCGCTATACCTGGAAAAATCCCGTGAAGCTGTCTCCCACCACGCAATTACGCATGGAAATCGCCGGTTTGCCTCAAGATGTGGCGCAAGCACCGCAGGGCAATATCTTCATTCAGTCCTTGTCATTCGGTGACGCGCTGGATGAAGAAGTCATTACCGGACGACGCCATGTGCATTTGCGTGATGCCAACGGCAACATCGTGGAAACGGTTGATGATGTCGTGCATCGAGCCTTCGTTCCAAAAACCGTTACCTATAACGAGCAAGTATTGCGTTACAACCAGAACAATCCGAATAACCCGATACCGACCATTCCCAATCAAAATGTGGTGGAGATCAAAGGGTTAGAAATTCAGCGTTTGGTGATCACAACACAGGATCTGAATCGATGAAAAATTGCATATTTTGGCTGCTGGCGATCGGCTGGATGCCCTACAGCGTCGCACAGAGCATGCAGCCATTGGCCGATGATGAATTGCAAGCAACCACCGGACAGGCCGGTATGACGGTCAGTGCACGCTATGAGTTTGGGGAAGACACTCGCGTCAGTTATGTCAATGAAGATGCCGACTACGTGGATACTCAGCGGTATTGGCTGGTGATCGATAACATCACTGGCGCGATCGAATTTAAGAATTTAAAAATTGATCTGATCAGCAATTTTGGCGCCGCGGGCAACAAAAGTGCAATACAGATTACGCTACCGGAAACCTTGACGTACAGCGAGTTTAAAACCGATGGCGTGTATTTAGGGCCGGGTAAAGAGGTATCCAATGATCATCGGTTCATTATGGGTCTTGAAATCGACGGACAATTGCAGTTTCCGGCGCAAACCACGATGAATATTTTCTCGCTACGATAAAGGCAAAGCACATGCGTACCTTCATAATAATAACACTGCTTACCCTCCTATCGACCCACAGCGTTGCTATGGGTATGACGCCACTCAGTGAAGAGGAAATGGCCTCGACCTATGGGCAGGCAATTTTTGAAATTACCGACCAGCTGGTCGCTCAACCCGATGGCGCGGATTTGAATTTGTTGCGTTTGACCATGGGCGCACGCATTGAAATCAACGCCAATATCGAAGAGCTAACCATGGGACGTTATTGGCGTCCGGAAGGTACTAACTGTACGGGTGGCCCGGGTGGCGATAAGGTGTGCTATAACAATAATCCGCCAGCAAGTTATACGGATAATATTAATTGGGCGTGTACCGCGAAGCCCTGTGGCTCGGTCGGACTGGGAGATGATAACTACAAGTCGTCGGCGTTAACGCACAATACCGGCGGTGAAAAAAGCTTTTTTGATGAGAGTGCCTTCCCCGGTGGTTTTCAGCCGGATGGTGGTGTGGACATCAAATTGCGTGATCTGACCTTAGGTCAGGTGATAAATCGCGGTAACGGTGTGTACGAAATGCTGCCGTTTGTGCAAGAAAATCCGTATTTTGAATTTGCGTTTGACGATAGCTCCGGTGTGCGTAAGTTGGTTGGTTTTCGTATGGGAGCCGAAAACGCGTCCGGTTATCAAGGTAACATCATTGATGTGATTTCAGGTTTCATTCGCCCCACCATTACCGCCGATGTTCGCTTTAATTTGTTAGGCATTAATCTCAATCTTGGGCGTATTGAACTCGAAGCGTTTTTGGGTGGGGTGCGTACCATCGGTTGGCTGGATACCGCTACACTCGACTTGATCAATGTGACGGGTGCCGCTGGTTTGTTGGTCAGTAATCCCGATGCATTATTAGAACAGTCTCCGCATGGACAGCTGTTTCCGGTGCAGTCTAATTTCTTAGATAACACCAATGCGTTTTTCTTCAGCGTTGGCACGCGTTCCATTCAATGGAGCGAAATTGCGGGTTTCTCGCCGGAGGTGACGAATCCTGGTTTCTGGATTAACTTAGGTGGCGATGGTGGTTTGGTGGCGCGTACGCAAGAAGGCCAGCATCCGAATAACTATTTCCCAGGGCATCCTAAGTTCGCGCTCTATGGCAGTAACACCAATTATGGCAACCCGGCTACCTTGCCGAAGTGGTCGCAAACCTACAACAATAACTGATGGTGCATCCTAAGTGAGAGGCTCAACACGAGCCTCAAAAAGTAACGGCGCTGACTTCGAACCCACCAAAAAAAGCCCTCATGATGCATCATCATGAGGGCTTTTTTAGTGAGCGTGTGTCGAAAATCTTGGAATTGATCTGAGTTACAGCACAAACGATTGCAGTTGCTGAGGCAGTTCGCTGGGTAATGTAGCCGGGTTATTGTTCGCTACTAAAAATTGCAATGCGGGTGCTTTGGCTAAGCCATTTAAATCACGAATGTGATTGTGATTGATGTAGAGGCGCTGTATGTGTGTAAGTGGCTCTAGGGCATCAATGTTCATTACTTTATTATGGCTGGCCTTCAGTGTGCGCAGTTGTTGCAGAGGTGCCAGTGCATCGAGCTGGGTAATTTTGTTGTGACTGACATCCAAGTAGGTCAATTGGTTTAGCGTGGTCAGTTCATCAATATGGCTGAGCTGATTTTGACTCAGATTTAAAACCCGCAGCTGAGAAAACTGTTCTAGGCCTTGTAATGACGTAATGTGTTGCTGCGGACATTCTAGCAATTGCAGTTCTGCTTGCCATCGCACCCCAGTTTGTTGAATGCATTGCGATAAGCCATTATCGGTAATACTGGCCCATTGGATGGCTTGTTGCGATGGGGTATTTTTATTGGCGTCAGCAATCGGCGCAGTTGGCTCGCTTTGTGTATTGGATGATGGAATGCCATTGGACGATCCACTGCCACAGGCCGTTAGCGCTGTACTTAACGCAATCGCCAGTAACGACGAAGTTCTCGATACAGTCATGGTGATGCCTAATTTATTATTGTTGTATTGGCCTAATCGTAACATGAAGTTACACTAGGTACTAGCGTTTCAAAAAAGTGACAATATTTTATAAGATATTGATTTATAAGAATAAATTTGATTATTTCAGTCAAGCCATTGTAAAGGGGAAAGGGGATGCTCGATTTAAACCAGTTGGCCGTATTCATTCGCGTTGTGGATGAAGGCAGTTTTACGTCAGCTGGTAAGGTGCTGGGCATGCCCAAATCTCGCGTTAGCCGGATGGTGGCCGACTTAGAAGCCAGCATTGGCTGTCGCTTGCTGCAACGCAGTACGCGGCAACTGCATTTGACGGAAGTGGGTGCGGAATACTACGACGGCTGCCGTGGGTTGCTGAGTGGTATTGCCGCAGTGCACGAGCGCGTGAGCGACCATGCACATGATGCGCATGGCTTGTTGCGCATCGCGGTGCCCATGTTTGCGGGCAGTGGGGTGATGGGGCATTACTTGGCGCGTTACCAACAGCAGTATCCCGATGTGCGTCTTGAAATCGTCCATACCGAACGGCAAATCAATCTCATTGAAGAAGGGTTTGATATCGGCGTGTACGTCGGAGAGCTGCCTGATTCCAGTTTGATTGCGCGCACCTTGATGAAATCCGATTCGGTACTGTGTGCCAGTCCTCGTTATTTGTCGACGGTGTCGACACCCAAATCACCAGAGGACTTATCACAGTTACGTTGTGTGAAGGTGGGGGAGGGCAGCCAAGCCCAGGTCTATCAGTTGGCGCATCGCCAGACACAGCACGTCATGACGGTAAAAGTCGAACCCAATATCACCACCAATTTAATCGCCAGTGCGTTGAACAGTGCGCTTCACGGTGCCGGTATTTGTGAACTGCCGTATTTATTGGCCGGTGAGTATGTGTTGTCAGGGCATTTAGTCCCTTTGTTTGATGAGTGGGAGTTGAAACCACAAGCCTTGTCATTGGCCTACCCATCACGTGAGTATTTACCGCAGAAAGTGCGTCGTTTTATCGATTTTATTGTTAGTGAAGTGGCCGAACTCGAAAAACAATTGCTGCAAGCCAACAGTCCGGAACAGCAATCATGGGTGTTTTCACGGTTATTACAACCTGAACTGTAACTCAGTCATCTATAAAAAAAGCCAGTCGTAATCGACTGGCTTTTGGTACGCTGAATTTCTCAGTAAGGCTTAGAAGTTATACACCATACCCAGTGAGAAAGCAGAGCTGTCTTCACCGGCAATAGCCGTTAAGCGGGTGTCGCGGCCACCGCTGGCTACCGTGTAGTTTGCTGCTTTACCGTTCATGGTGATGGCGTAAGCAGCATATAAGGTCAATGTACGGCCGTAGTTACGATCGACACCCAGTGCTAACATGCTCGCGCCGCTGTCATTTGCATCGGCATCGCCTGCTTGGTAGAACTGACCACGCAAGGTAATGTCGTTCATTTTGTAGCTAGAACCCAAACCCCAAACCGAACGATCACCGCCTGTCACATTGCTGGCCTGTTGATACAAGCCAGACACTTTGACTTGTTGGCTGAGATCGTAGCTCACACCTAGGCGAATCGCTGTTGGGTCATCTGCACCAGCTGCACTGTTTTCATAACTTTCGTAAGCTAACGCTGCATAAATGCCTTTCGCACGATAGCTGATAGATGTGCTGTAGGCCGAATTTTCATTGTCAACGTTCGTGGTGCTATTGTTGTGTGGTGTGTATTGAACGTCTACCGTGACACCGCTGAAAGACGGAGTACGATAATGAATGCCATTAAGCTGACGGTTATCAAAGTTCGCATTGCGGACACCGGTAGGTACGTTGGTCATGTTACGTGCATCACCGATACGGTCACCGAACATGTCGGTTTGACCACGAACGGCTTTTAATGGGGTGTCAAAGAAACCCAGGCGAACAGTACCAAAATCACCTTTTAAGCCAAGGAATGAGTCACGCGTTGCAAAATTACCACCGCTTTGATCAAAACGAATGTTTTGTTCCAATTGCATCATCACTTCAAGATCTTCCGTCACTTTGGTGTTAGCTGCAAAGCGTAAACGGCTTGAGTTGCTTGATACGTTGGTGCCGCTGTCATTGCCATTGTCCAGTTGATCAACGGACATGTGGGCACGACCAGAAATTTTGACGTTCACATCATTAGCCATCGCAGGCACTGCAAACACAGATGCAATTGCAGCGGCCAATACGGATGTTTTGATGGTTTTCATGAGTAACACTCCAAGTAAGATAAATAACATCAATCAATTCAGTGAGGTTATTATCGAAACCGTGTGTTACGGATTCATGTTTTTTTTATGACAGTTTTATGAATTTGAGGGGGCGATTCTTTGCTGTACGTATATCCAATATGGGTTTACTGCGCTTATATGAAACAAGGGCCTAATGGCCCTTGAATAGAAAATAAACAAACGGAATACACGGGTCTGTTTAGACTTTGTCGTGCACCACAGCATCCACTTCGTCTTCGGTTAAATGGCTAACATTGCGTCCTTTTGTAATGAAAATGCTGAATTCACAAATATTTTGCGCATGATCACCAATACGCTCAAGGGCACGTGCAACCCAAATGAGGTGCAATCCACGCGTAATTTGGCGAGTATCTTCCAGCATATAGGTTAAGTTGTGACGTAATATCCGGCCATAGTCGTGATCGACCAGTCGGTCCTGTTTGAGCACATCTAAGGCCAGTGCAGGATCCATACGTTGAAAGGACAGCAGGGCTTGTTGCAGCATGTTTAACACTTTGTCGCCCATCATGTCGATGTCTTCAAGCTGTGCATCGGTTGGCCGCTGACAGTCTTCGTCCAGTAACTGTTTCGCAATATGCTCCGCTTGATCGCCAATCCGTTCGACGTCGTTAATACTTTTTAACACGCCAACGATTAACCGCAGGTCAATGGCGGTGGGTTGTCGCCGTGCGATGATATCAAGGCAGTGTTCTTCAATATCAATTTCTTGCGCGTTCACTTTGCGATCGGTTTGAATAACCTGAGAGGCTAGCTCTCGATCGCCTTTAATAAAGGCTTTGATCGCATCTTGTAATTGTTCGCCCACTAACGCACCCATCCGAATCAAACGATCAACCGCTTCATTTAATTCATCGTCATACGCATGAGAGTAATGTCCAGTAATTTTATTCATTGCAATATCCTCGCTGACGTTGATTAACCATATCGACCAGTGATGTAGTCTTCGGTGCGTTTGTTGTTGGGTTTGGTAAACATCTCTGTGGTGCTGCCAATCTCTATCATTTCGCCCATGTGAAAGAATGCGGTACGGTCAGAAACACGCGCTGCTTGTTGCATGTTGTGTGTGACCATGACAATCGTGTAGTTGGCTTTCAACTCGTCGATAAGTTCTTCGATAATGGACGTTGCAATGGGGTCTAAAGCGGAGCATGGCTCGTCCATAAGAATCACTTCGGGACTGACCGCAATGGTTCTGGCGATGCATAAACGCTGTTGTTGACCACCAGAAAGCCCAGTGCCGGGCTGATCGAGGCGATCTTTCACTTCTTTCCATAACCCCGCTTTTTGTAAACTGGATTCGACAATGTCATCCAATTCCGATTTTTTGCTGGCCAGTCCATGCAGCTTTGGACCATAGGCGATGTTGTCGTATATGGATTTAGGGAAGGGGTTGGGTTTTTGAAAAACCATGCCAATTTGTGCGCGTAACTGTACGACATCTAAGCGTGGATCGTACATGTCTTGACCATCCAATTCGATCAGGCCCGTCACACGGCATTGGTCGATGGTGTCATTCATACGATTTAAACAACGTAAGAAGGTGGACTTACCACAACCAGAAGGGCCAATGAAGGCCAGTACTTCGTTTTGATAGACATTCATATCAATGCCTTTGATGGCTTCATTCGCACCGTAAAAAACGCGAACATTTTCAGCTTTCATTTTTAATGTAGAGTTCGTTTTCATGACCTGTTCCATCAATCTATAAGTTTACAGCGGTTGGCTGAATGTATGTTTGTTCGGTTAATACTGAGCTTACCAACGTTGTTCAAAGCGTTTACGCAGCCAAATGGCAACGGCATTGAGGCTGATCATCAACGTGAGTAATACAATGATGGCGGCTGAGGTGCGCGCTTCAAAAAAGTTACGTAACTCATTTCCCTGCCATAAGAAAATCTGTACAGGTAATGCTGTCGATTGTTCCATTGGACTCACTGACACGGTTGCCACGAATGACTTCATACCAATTAATAACAGTGGTGCGGCTTCGCCCAAGGCTTGTGCAACCCCCAGAATAGAGGCAGTCAGAATACCGGGAATGGCCAAGGGTAAAACGTGATGGAAAATGGTTTGCATTTTCGATGCACCTAAGCCGAGAGCCGCCTGACGAATCGAGGGCGGGATGGCTTTTAACGACGAACGGGTGGCAATAATGACCGTTGGCAGTGTCATTAAAGACAACACCAAGCCGCCCACGAGCGGTGTCGACATGGGCAAGTTAAACATGCCAATAAAAACGGCTGCACCTAACAAGCCAAATACAATAGAAGGCACGGCTGCTAAGTTGTTGATGTTCACTTCAATCAAGTCGGTTAGTTTATTACGAGGCGCAAATTCTTCTAAGTAAATGGCTGCGGCAACGCCCAGTGGTACCGCTAAGAACATGACAATCAGCATCATGAACAGCGAACCCATGAAGGCTCCGGCAAGGCCCGCCGACGCTAACGAACTGCGTGAGTCAGGATTCATAAATAGAGCGAAGCTGAACCGATTTTTGATCGTACCATTGGCATACAGAGCGTCTGCCCATTGACGCACAATGGGCGACAGCTGTTGTTGATGATCGGGTAAGCTGCGATCAATATTGCCCTTTATCCAAACATCAATGTTGGCGTCGGTGAGCAAGTGCAGGCGTTGAGTGCTGCCAATGATACTGGGATCATTGATGACCATATCGCGCAGTGCGAAGCGCTCTCCCGAGGTGACCATGCGCAAAACATGTCGACGATGCTGTTCGGCATCCGGTAATACATCCATGAGTGCCGTCGAAATCAGACGATTAAAATTAATGCGTCCCACTTCACTGCGCCATTCTAAATCGCGTTGACGAAATGCGTTGTCGTGCTCATCGGCACGCTGTACCGGCTTTTCGCTGATTTGCAGCACACTCGGATCAAAGTAAATGTCCAGGGTGATGCTGGTTTGCCAAAACGCAGGAAGTCCCTTTGAAAATATATTAATAAACAGTAAGGATACTAACGCCAAACTAATGAGTACTGCGGCCAAGCCCGTGCCGCGCAGCAATTTTTCTTGGCGATGGCGGCGAGCCAATGACGCAGCGACTTTGTTTTTGATCAGCTGGTTATCGGAAACCGAGCCGTTGTTGCTATTCATGTTCATAAGTTACTCGTATTGCTCACGGTATTTACGGACAATCACCAAAGCGATGACATTTAAAATTAAGGTGATAGCGAACAGTGTTAAACCTAACGCAAAGGCCACCAGAGACTGCGGACTGGCAAAATCGTTATCGCCCGTTAGCTGATTAACAATGGTCACGGTGATCGTTGAAACCGCTTCAAATGGGTTAGCCGTTAAGCTCGGGCTGTTACCGGCGGCCAACACCACAATCATGGTTTCACCAATGGCGCGACTGGCGCCCAGTAGTATGGCACCGACAATTCCGGGCAATGCCGCTGGAAGAACGACCTTGCGAATGGTTTCCGATTTGGTGGCGCCGAGACCGAGTGAGCCGTCACGCAGTGACTTAGGCACTTGCGTAATGATGTCGTCGGAAAGCGAGGAAATGAACGGAATGATCATAATGCCCATCACAACACCGGCAGTGAGTGCCGATGTCGCACGAATGTCTAACCCAATGTGCGCACCGAGCATGGACAAAAACGGCCCTACGGTGACCAAGGCAAAAAAACCATAAACGATGGTGGGAATACCCGCGAGCATTTCGATGATGGGTTTTGCGGTTGCACGCATTTTTGGGGATGCATATTCGGCTAAATAGATGGCAGCTAATAAGCCTAATGGAATGGCGACACTCATGGCGACTAAGGCAATTAAGAAGGTACCCGCGAGCAAAGGCAACATGCCGAAACTGCCTTGATCACCCGTTAAAGAGCCTTCGCCAACGCCGGCCGTGGAGAAGCGGGGATTCCAGGTTGTACCAAAGAAAAAGTCCATAGGACTGACAAAGCTGAAGAAGCGTAACGACTCGCCCACCATGGATAAAACGATACCTAAGGTTGTCAGTACGGCGATACTCGAACAAATCACAAGCACAATTTGCAGTATTTTTTCAATGTGATTGCGGGCGCGATACAGTGGAGAAATAGAGCGATACCCATACAAGGCCCCAGCAGCGGCCACGGTGGTCATTAAGGCCAGCATCAGAGTTTGGCTGAGTTGTCTCGCATCGCTTAAAAACGTAGCGGCTTGTATTTCCCAGGTCGCCGCTTCACTGACGATACCGAAATTGGCAGCGAGATTGCTGATGCGACGTATGGCGACGCGTAGCTCTTGAGGGTCGTTGACAATATGCTCGGGTAATTGCGCAATCAATAACTGATTCAGAGCCCAAGGGGCGCTCCAGCTCCAAATAATGAAGATGAAAAAAGCCGGTAGAACCGTCCACAGACCAACCATCACACCATAATGATGAGGGCGTGAGTGCATTCTGAGTGTGGCATTATGCCCAGCAATTTGCCGAGTTCGTACTAGACCAAGTTGATAGGTAATGGCTAACACAGCCAGTAACACTATCATCAGGGTAAGATTACTCATAAGAGCTCCATAAAGCGTCAAGTTAGAGGCGGTCAGTGTAAAAAGGATTTATGACAGTAAGATGACAAAAGGCACCCGATTGGGTGCCTTTTGTGGATAGAGCAAAACGGCTTGCTTATTTAAGCGCGGTGCGCGAACGAATGTTTTTAACCACTTCGTCACGCTCGTTATCCGCTAGAGGAATCAAACCTGCTTGCTCTAATGGGCTGCCAAAGCCGGCATTGCCTTCAGAGACAAAGAATTCAGCGAATTCTTGCAAGCCAGGGATAACACCAATGTGCTCGCCTTTCATATAAAAGAACAGTGGGCGTGAAACGGGGTAGCTACCGGCAATGATGTTATCAATAGTCGGAACAACACCTGATACCGTAGCGACCTTGATGCGATCGCGGTTTGATTCATAGAAGCTTAAACCGAATACGCCGATGGCATCACGCTGTGCTTGCAAGCGTGCTAAGGTTTCGGTGTAGTCACCTGCAATTTCAATGATTCGACCGTCGGTACGCATGGCCAAACAGAAGTTGTTACGCTCTGAGCGATCCATGGCTTTGACTTCATTGAAGGTATTGCAGCCAGTTAAAATGACGTTCTCTTCATACACTTCACGCGTGCCGTGGTTTGAGCCAGGAATGGCCAAAATGATTTCTTGATTAGGCAGTGACTTGTCAATCTGATTCCAACGCGTGTAAGGGTTGGCAACCATTTTACCTTTTTGCGGTACTTGAGCTGCTTGCGCTAAGAAGACGTGCTCTGGTTTCAGGTGGAAATCGCCTGCGTCGATGCGTGAAGCGAATACGATACCGTCATAACCAATTTTCACTTCGATGACTTGGTTGACACCATTTTGATGGCAGTTGGCAAGCTCATTCGGGCGAATCGAACGTGATGAGTTCGCGATATCAATAGTGTTAGCACCAACGCCTTGACAAAATTGACGTAAACCACCGCCAGAACCGCCCGAACCTACGACCGGCGTACGGAACTGAGCAAAGTTATTACCAAACTCTTCAGCCGCAATGGATGAAAATGGCAACACAGTAGATGAGCCCGCTACTTGAATGGTGTCGCGTGCTGCTTGTACGTTTAACGATAAGGCAATCGTCGTGGCCGCAATAGCGACTTTGGTGAATGACGTCAGTTTCAAAGTGAGTTCCTCTTTGGATCAGTTAGTTAATCTTGATGAACTCATTGTGTCGCGCATATGTGTCAGGAATATGACAAAACACAGCCTGAATAAAAGAATTGTGTCTTTAGGTGATCGTGTTTCATCACGACTTAGAAAGCGACTATATCGAAACGACAATGCAGCAAGCCATTGGCTAGCCAATATCCGACAACGGGCGCAGCGGCGTGATACCCGTTGTCGATGTCACTCGGGTTACTTCTTTTTCGGTGTCCATGCCCAAATCATGGTGGCTTTAACGGTTTCGGTGCCGGTGCTGTCGGTAATTTTGATCGGCACTTGAATATCGCCTTTTTCGGTATTTTTTACGTAAGCTAATTGCTCATCCGAGAAAGACGCCACGGCCGTCATATCGCCGGTGGCGCGTTTCAGGTATTCCAGTTCCATGCTGCGAATGACTATGATGCGATCATCGGGTACGCTCAAGCCCGTCATAAAGCCCGTTGCGGATTCGGCCAACAGGGCCATGGCGGCGGCGTGAACGCTACCAATGTGGTTTTGTACTTTTTTCTTGTTGCGCATCACGATCACGCACTCGTTCGCGGTGAGTTTTTCAACGCGGGTACCCGAGGTACCGGCAAAAGGAATCACTCGTCCCATAATGAAGGACAGCGCCCAAGGACGCCAAGCGGCGGGCAGTTTATTGACCGATTGCGTTAAGCGCGTGAGGCGGTTTGCTGTGCTCATACGAATATTCATGCCTTTAAGGAAAAACAGTATTCTAGCCTTCTATGGCCGCGCTGCCCACTGTTGGTGAGCAAGGCGGTGTGCGGATATCAATCAGGGTTGAGTGACGGCACTGATGGTGTTGGCGTCATTCACGCCTTGAATGAATCGTTGATAGTCGTGTGCACTGAGCTCAGCAATTTCTAGCATAGGTACATGACCCACTTCACTGTATATCACGGCCTGTGCGTGAGGTAGGTGTTGTTGAAACGCACGGACGGCGGACACATCCAATACACGATCTTCTTCGCCCCAAGCAATGTACACCGGCATAGTGACCCGTTCGCTCAATTGCTGTTCAAATCCTTGTTCGGTTAATTGCTCGCGTGAGGCCAGCATGTCGGCAAAGATGCGTTTATTTAAGTCGGCATTGGCAATGGTTTGGCGGCGAATAGCACTGCTCAGTGGCCATGGTATGAAGGGTGGCTGACTCATCAGCAATTGCCAGCGATCGTCAAAACTTTGGTTGTCGGTAGCAATCAAAGGGTTAACGCCCGTGGCCAATAACTGGAAATACTCACTTTCCTGTTCGCCATCGATTCCGGCGGCATTCATTAAACCTAAGCTGAGCACGCGCTCAGGGTGTTGGATGGCGTAAATCGTGCTGATGGCTCCGCCCATTGAGCTGCCAATGATGTGGACGGCGGGTAGCTCCAGTGCATCAAATAAGGCATGTAAGCGTTCACTTTGGCGCATTAGCGTATAGTCATCGCTCTCGGATGAATCGCCATGCCCCGCAAGGTCGGGAATGAGTAATGGCATGGTGTCTGGCAGTGCGTCGGCAAAGCGCAGCCAAGCGTCTTTGTTGGCGGAAAAACCATGAACCAATACCACGGTAGGGCCATCCCCCTGACGATGGAGATAATGCATGTCGATGTCTAAAATGGGCTGCGAATGAACGCTTAAACCGGCACTGTCACGTCCCATATCAACGACTTTTTGCAACAGAGCATCTTGCTGGTGAGCGCTGCAGGCACTGAGTAATACAAGAGAGAGTGTGACGAGGATTAGGCGAGAGACATCCTGTAAGCGAGGGTAGAGCATGAGAACGAAGACCTTATTGTGAGGATGCACGATGCATCAAATGAATGTCATGACGGTCGTGTTTTGGCTGTTATGAGTCCGTCATAAATGACTGTACACGGATTTTAAGGATTGCCAATGTGCAAATACGCCGAATTGCATCAAGTGTGACGTCGGTTGTTGTGAGCATCGATCGCGTGCGACTAGAGTCGACTGGCTCGTTTGTTCGTTTAGAGGCACAATGACCGCGTTGGATTGCACTCACACTGAAAGAAAAAATGGGAGAAACGGTGGCTAAATTACCCGCAGTATTGACGCACACGTTACCCTGCCGTCATGGGCAGCAGATTGGTGTGCTGACCTTGAACGCACCCAAAGCCATGAATGCCGTGGATTTAACCATGGTGGACTTGATTGATGAGGCATTAGAACACTGGGCCACGGATGACACGGTGGTGGCGGTGGTGATGCGCGGGGCTGGTGAACGCGCGTTTTGTGCCGGTGGTGATATTCGCAAATTGCATCGCAGCATGCTGGCCAAAGGGAAACGTCAATATCAATACGCCGATGCGTTTTTTGCCAGTGAATATCGCAAGAACTACCGAGTGCATCAGTTTAACAAGCCGCTCATTGCTTGGGGACAAGGCTTTGTGATGGGAGGCGGACTGGGGCTATTCATCGCGGCCAATCATCGTATCGCCACGCCCAGTATCCATTTGGCGTGGCCAGAGGTGCGTATTGGCCTGTTTCCCGATGTGGCGGCAAGCTATTACTTATCGCGTTTGCCCTATCCGCTGGGGCATTGGTTGGGTTTGACCGGCAGCGCGATGAACGCCACCGATTGTAAGGCGTTTGGTTTTACTCAATATGTGTGTGCCGAAGAGGGGTGGGAAACGTTACTGGCTGGCTTAGTCGAACAGCCATGGCAAGCCAACCGAGCCGAAAATCATGCATTGGTGCGTCGTTTGATCCGCTCGCAAGAACTGCCGAATGATCTGTGTCCTGACAGCCGTGTGGAACCGATTTGGGACGATTTGAACACGGTGTTTGCTGAGAACGATCTCGTGGCGATTGATCGTGCATTGCGCACTCATTCCAATGAATCACACTGGTGGAAAACCGGTGTGCAACAGTATTTGAAGGGTTGTCCTGCGACCGCGGCGTTGATTATGGTTCAACTTGAACGTGGGCAGCGTATGAGTTTAAAAGAAGTGGTGCAGTGGGAATTGATCCTTGCGTGGCAGGCGGTTCGTCATCCCGATTTTACGGAGGGTATCCGAGCGTTGGTGTTGGATAAGGATGGTCAGCCGAATTGGCAGCATGCCCATGTCAGCACGGTAACTGAATCTTGGTTAGTCGAATTGCAGCGCTCGCCTTGGACAACACAAAACCATCCGTTCCTTGATTTATAACCATTACGACATTGCCGAATATCTAAGCTATATTATTGTTTTTATTGAATGATTGAAGGCCCACATGGATGACAAACCCGTTCGCTTTGAGGATTTAAGACTGCTGCCCGGACAGCCGTTGCAGTTGGAGTTTGATGGTTATACCCATGATCGTGATAAGAGTCAGTTGCTGGGCTATCGCGCGGGTCACAGCATTATTATTAGCACACCCATGGTGAATAATTCCCCCATGGCGTTGAAGCTGGGCATGGGGTTGGCCGTACGTTTGTTTGCTCAACAGATGAATAGCGCTTGTGCGTTTCGTACCGAAATCACGCATATTTCTCGAGCCCCTTACGCGCATCTGCATTTGGCGATGCCGTCCTCGATTGTTATGGGTGAGGTACGAAAGAGTGTGCGCGCCGCGGTGAATCTGATTTGTGCCGTGCATTACGGTGATGAGTTACAGCAAAAAAGTTCGGCCATGATTCGTGATTTGAGCTTGGGTGGTGCGCGCTTAACCGCCAAGCAGTTGCCAGTGATGGATGGCGAACCGATTGAGGTGACTGCGCAAGTGTCCGTCAGTGGTATCGAGCGCATCATCAAAGTTCAAGGGGTTGTGCGTACGGTGCAGGCCGATAAAGATGGCTTGCAAGTGGGGGTTCAGTTTTTGGCCATGAACGATGCCGATCGTATTGCCATGCACGCGTTTGTATTGAGTCATTTGTACGAACGTTGATGTCGCTGTCACGCCGGGGGGGATTGCCGAGCAGAGTGTGCAGACGTTCATCACACACTCTGTGCGGGCGATAGATAGTTACTCGTAAGTACAGAAATAGGCCGTATCACCACTCAATTGCAGTTTGAATCGTTGATTGGCCTCGATGACAAATGACTCACCTTGGTTGAACGTCTGCCAGTCGCTGGCATCGGGTAACAATACGGTCATGGTGCCCGATACCACGGTCATCACTTCTTTTTGGCTGGTGCCAAATTCGTAGTCACCGGCCTGCATAACGCCGACAGTCGCTGGCAATGTGGCCGTTTGCAAGGCAATGGATTTTACCTTGCCATCAAAATACTCATTTACTGTTAACACGCTGTATTCCTCAATCAGGGTTGGTCAGCCAGTTTCGCTGGCTGTCGAAAAAAGCGTCGGCATTATACCTGCCCATATTAGGCTGTACATGGCAGTGTGATGATAAACTCGCTGCCATGGCCTATGGTGGATTCTAAACGAATCTCACCGCCTAGTAGGTCGGTCACTAGGGTGTGAATAATGTGTCCGCCTAAGCCGCTGCCGCCATTTTGTCGTTCGGTAGTAAAAAACGGCTCAAAAAATCGAGCGCGTATTTCCTCTGTCATACCTTTGCCGTCATCGTGATAGCGAATCGTGATGTGATTCTCGATGCGCTGTGTGGCAATGGTGATGTGCCCTGCATCCGTTGCGGCATAGGCGTGTTGCAGGGAGTTCATGATCAAATTTGTCAGAATCTGTGAGATGGCACCGGGATACGTGCAAACAAATAATTTTTCAGGGCACTGTAAATCAATGCGTATTGGACGGTATTTGTAACTCGGTAATAGCGAGGTACACACACTTTGCAGGTAATCGGTTAGTTCAAAGTCACGCCGTTGCTCACTGGCCTGATCGACGGCCACCTGTTTGAAACGCCCCATTAAGTCGGCGGCTTTGCGTAAATTGCTGTGTGTGATGGCAACGCTTTCTTGTGTGAATTCAATAAAGTCTCGGAAACTGGATTTGTCTAAAGCATTTTTTTGGAATCGTTGATCGATGTCGTCTACGTGTTCTTCCAGTGCGCTCATGGCGGTCACACCGATGCCAATTGGCGTGTTGATTTCGTGCGCCAAGCCTGCAACCAGTTCACCAATAGCGGCATGTTTTTCGGCATTAATGAGTTGCTTTTGCGTCAATTTGAGTTGCTGTAGGGCGTGGACGGCCTCCTCCGTTTTATTTGCCAATTCCTGTGTGCGTTGGGCAACTTTTTGCTCCAAATTGTTATTCAGCTCGGCAATAATCGATTGCTGTTGTTGCAGATGCGCATTGCTGTCGGACAGCTTTTGCGTGAAATCACCGATGTGTTGCACCAATTGGTTATAGCTTTGCACGATGGGTTGAAATTCATTGTTGGCATCATAGCGGATCGGATGAATGGCGGGCTGTTCCGCATCGGCATTGCGATGAATGGTGTTGCGTAAAATGGACAGCATGGTATCGAACGGGCGGAATAGCAGTTCAAGTAGCAAACCAATGATGATGGTAAATACCAAGACAATGACCGCACTGACCAATAAGGTTTCTTTTGTTTGCTGCTGCACACTGACCAACAGTTCGTGCGTGGGAATACGCACACCAATCAGCATGCCAGAGCGACTTTGACTGACCATCAATAGTTGCTCTTCGCCATGGACTGTGATGTGGCGCGTATGGATGCTCAGGTTGGGTAATGTCGGCAGCTCGGCTGACCATTCAGGTATTGTTGTGTGAACAGTCAACGACTGGGTGTCATGTAACTCATACACCCCCGTTGTTGGATGGTATAAAAACGGTTGGCTGCCAGGAGTTAGTTGCAATGAGTTCAAGTGCTCCATCATGGTCAGCAAACTCCAATCCAGCGTACTGATTCCGATCAAGCGTTGTTGCGCATCGTACATGGGTACCGACAGTGTCAAAATTGGGTGAGAACTGGTGCCCGAATCAATGTAGGGTGGTGTCCAGTAGGCGTGTTTGGGTCTGGGTTGATGACGATCCCAGTCGCCTGGGATCGCCTGTCGATACCAGTCGTGCTCATGATAGTTGTATTCGGGATGATTGAAGGCCCAGCTCATGTGAACGTCGTCTTCTTGTCGATACGCATACGGACCGAAGAAGCGGCGACTGGGGAATAACGCGTAGGGTTCAAACCAGAGTCCATTGCCGAGCGCATCGCTGAATGACAGTAAGTTGCGTCGTAGCAATCGTTCGGTCTGCTCGGTCATGGTGTGTGCCGATAGCGATAGGCGTGTTTCAAAGACAATCTCACCAGCATGAGCCAGTCCTTGCGCACTTAATTCACTTTGTTCGGCCACCGCATCAAGATGATGTGAGGTAGCGACCATGGCTTGGCGTACTTGCCTTTGTTGATTTTCTAAAACGGCATCGCTGACGCGCTGGTCGTAGTTATGAATCAAAACAAGAAAGCCCAATAGCTGCAACGAAATAGCAGAAAGTAATATGCGTGTCTTGATGTTCATAGAATTATCTTTAGGGTTTTCCTCAGACTAGCAGCCATGTTCCTAATTGCCAATGATCAAGCCTGCTGAACAAACGGTTACTAAAAAAAATGAGCAGATTGAGCAAAATTAGGATAGACTACGCGCTCTTTTAATCCCGAGTCGGGCCAAGCCGCGTTTGCAAAGTGTGTGAGCGGCCATGCCCTTCCTCTTTGAACGACAGGTAAAAAATGACCGATTCAATTCCAACAGGCTTCGCTAGCCTGGGCTTACCTTTTCCTATTCTTCGGACTTTGGACGAGTTAGGTTACGAAAAACCTTCACCGATTCAAACCGAAGCTATCCCTTCTTTATTAGCTGGCCGTGATGTGTTGGGCATGGCGCAAACGGGTACCGGTAAAACCGCCGCTTTTTCTTTGCCGCTGATTGCGCGTACGCAAGTTGATTTTAAATCGCCTCAAGTGCTGGTGTTGGCACCAACTCGTGAGTTGGCGCAGCAAGTGGCTGAAGCCGTAAAAACCTACAGCAAGTACATTGATGGCTTGAATGTGGCGGCTATTTACGGTGGTGCGGCTTACGACAGCCAATTACGTGAATTAAAGCGTGGACCTCAGTGGGTGGTGGGTACACCGGGTCGAGTGATGGATCACTTGCGTCGTGGCACGTTAAGCTTGGCCGATATTAAAGCGGTGGTGCTGGACGAAGCCGATGAAATGCTGCGCATGGGTTTCATTGACGATGTGAATTGGATTTTAGAGCACGCGCCTGCCGCCCGTCAGGTAGCCTTATTCTCGGCGACCATGCCGCGCGAAATTCAACGCGTAGCGGAAACGCATTTGAATGATCCCGTTCAAGTTAAAATCCAAAACAAAACCACCACCAATGCGAATGTCCGTCAACGCTATTGGTTTGTGGCTGGTGCTCACAAAAATGACGCCTTGTTACGCATGTGTGAAGTCGAAGACTTCGACGCGATGATGGTGTTTGTCCGTACCAAGCAAGCAACGGAAGAAGTTGCCGATTACATGCAGGCACACGGTTTCAAGTGTGCGCCATTGAATGGTGATATTCCACAGGCACTGCGCGAAAAGACCGTTGAAAAATTAAAGCAAGGCCAGCTCGACATGATCGTGGCAACCGATGTCGCTGCGCGTGGTTTGGATGTTGAGCGTATCAGTCACGTTGTTAACTACGACATCCCACAAGACACCGAATCGTATGTACACCGCATTGGTCGTACAGGTCGTGCTGGTCGTACCGGTGATGCCATTGCGTTTATTCGCGGTCGCGAAAAACGATTATTGCGCGACATCGAAAAAGCCACGCGTCAAGAAATTGAAGAAATGGCGTTGCCAACTGCCCAACAAGTCAACGATAAGCGTGCACAGCGCTTCCAAGAGCGTGTTCTGGCGGCGATGCAACCAGAAAATACAGCTGTGTACAAAACGTTAATCGAGTCTATCTTGACCGAGCACAGTGTGGATGCGGTGGATGTGGCTGCTGCATTGGCCGCCTTGTTGCAGGGTGAAAAGCCGCTGTTTATCGATGAAAAAGCGGAAGCCCGTTTGCGTGAGCGTGAACGCCGTGAGCGCAGTGCGCAAGAGCGCCCTGAGCGTGCGGATCGTTCCAGTCGTGATCGCCCCGTGCGTGGTGATCGTCCTGTGCGTGGTAGTAAAGCATTACCCAATGAACAGCCGATGCCGTTGAAAGGGTTGCCGGATGTGAGTATGACGCGTTTTATGGTGTCGGTCGGTTATGACGATGGCTTGAAACCCGGCAACTTGGTTGGTGCCGTTGCAAATGAAGGCGATTTAGAAAGCAAGTTCATTGGTCATATCGAGATTTTTGAGCAGTTTGCTGTCATTGATTTGCCAGCGGGTATGCCAACGGGCACGATGGCGACCCTGAAAAAGGCACGGGTTTGTGGCAAAACATTGAACTTGCGTCCTTACAAGGAAAGTGAAGCCAGCAAAGAATCATCAGCGCCAGTGCGTGAGGCGCGTCCGCGTCGTTCCAGCAACGCGTCGAACGGTGCACCAAGCGGTGCACCCCGTAAGCCGCATCGTGGCAAGGCCAAGCCAGAAGGCCGTGCGCCGCGCAGTCGCGCCAGCTAAGACGTTATTGATCGTCGCCATACAACAGAAAACCCTGCTCAATTGAGTGGGGTTTTTTGTGTGTTCTCGTAACGAGCATTGACCCCTTCTGCATTTCATCGTAGCGTCAAGCCTACTAAAAGGCCCTACATAGGAATAATAAAATGAAACTGTACAGTGCCAGTAAAGCGCCTAGCCCTCGTCGAGTGGTGATGCTACTTGCGGAAAAGTCTCTATTGGATCAGGTCGAAATTGTGTCACTAGACTTGGCTGCGGGCGATAACTTGCGTGATGAATTTGTTCAGCAAAACCCGATGGCGAAAGTGCCGATGCTGGCGTTGTCCAGTGGTGAATGTCTATCCGAAGCCGGAGCCATTAATCGCTATTTAGATCAATGTTATCCGGAGCCCAATTTGTGTGGAGTATCGCCATTAGAACAGGCGCACATTGATATGTGGGATCGTCATGTAGAAATTGGCTTGTTGTATCCGGTGGGTATGGCATTTCAGCATGGATCGGGTTTTTTCAAAGATCGTATGACGCCAGTGCCTGCTTGGGGGCAAGAATGTGCTCGCAGTGCGGTCGCGTTTTTGCAGGTATTAGAGCAGCAGTTGGCTCGCCATGCTTATGTGGCGGGTGAGCGCTTTACGGTGGCGGATATTACCGCGCTGTGTGCGTTGGATTTCGCCAAAGTCATTCAAGTGCGGATTGATGATCGTCATCCTTCCATTCAGCGTTGGTATGCAGAGTGTCAAGCGCGTCCAAGCTATGCCGCCTCTTGGCAATAAGGAGTCCGTATGATTGATTTGTATACCTCGCCCACACCCAATGGTTGGAAAATCACCGTATTACTGGAGGAGTTGTCGCTGCCATATACCTTGCATGCCATTGATTTAAGTCGCAATGAGCAGAAAGAAGATTGGTTTTTGGCGATGAACCCAAACGGTCGTATTCCGGTGATGAAAGACCGCGATGCGGATGATTTTGTGGTATTCGAGTCGGGTGCCATCATGCTTTATTTGGCGGAAAAAGCTGGCCATTTGTTGGGACAAACAGCCAAAGAAAAGTCGCAAGTGACACAGTGGTTGATGTTCCAGATGGGTGGCTTAGGGCCAATGATGGGGCAAGCCAATGTCTTTTATCGTTATTTTCCTGAAACCATTCCGGCGGCGATTGAACGCTATCAAAACGAAGGGCGGCGTTTGTTGACGGTTCTCAATGACCATTTGGCCGAGCGCGATTATCTGGTGGGCGAGGGTGTCGGTCAGTACAGTATTGCCGATATCGCAAACTGGTGTTGGGCGCACACCTATGCTTGGTCGGGTATTTCCATTGATGGGTTGACGCATTTGCAGGTCTGGTTAGAGCGTGTTCGTCAACGTCCCGCCGTGCAGCGAGGCATTCAATTACCGGCACGACCAGCACCTGACGATGTGGCAGCGGCAGGTCGTCAACTCATTCAAAAATAAAAGGCAGCGATGCTGGGTGCGCGGGGTGCATGCTCGTTACAGTGCATGGCGTCAACGTCGCTAGCGTTTGATTTTTCGTCAAAATTCCAAAGAAAATTCATGGTTTTCCGTTCAAAAATTGACCTTCGTAATTTGCGAAGGTTTTTTTGACGCTTTTTTATGATTCCCGCGTTAAAAAATAGGCACGCTAATTGCTCTAGACACTATTAAGTGGATTGATTAGCCAGTTTTCTGGCAATACTAGAGGTGCTTATGGCCAATGCCGCATTACAACAACCGGTTCAGTCCGTTCCTGCAATGGGAACGGGTGTTGCACACATGGAAGCGGGAGAGTTGAAAAAAGCCTTTTCGTTTTTTAACGAAATGTCGCGTCAATTGACCGACTCGTATGCGTTTTTAGAAAACCGTGTTGAGCAGTTAAGCGGCGAATTGGCCAGCGTCTCAGCACAGCGTATGCGTGAACTGGCGGACAAAGAGCGCATTGCCAATCGTTTGGAAAGTCTGTTGCAGCTTATGCCGGCGGGTGTGTTGGTGTTGGATTCCAATGGTTATGTGGCGCAAGCGAATCCGGCGGCTGAGCAATTGTTGTTGGCACCGACTCGTCAAGTCAGTTTGGTCGGGTTGCGTTGGCGTACGCTGATTCAACAGTGCTTCAAGCCGCGCCAAGACGATGGCCATGAAATTTCATTAGTGGATGGTCGTCGCGTTAATTTGCAAACCGCACCGATGTTGCGAGAGGGTGGGCAGCTCATTTTATTAACGGACATGACACAAACTCGTGCCTTGCAGGCCCAGTTAAGTCAGCATGAACGGTTGTCGTCCATGGGCAAAATGGTTGCTTCGTTGGCACATCAAATACGTACACCCCTGAGTGCCGCTACGTTATATGCCGGTCATTTGGCAAATCCTACCCTAACTGAAGCCCAGCGCGTGCCCTTTGCCGAGAAATTACAAGAGCGCTTACGCCATCTGGAAAACCAAGTTCGAGACATGCTCATCTTTGCGCGTGGTGAGGCTCCGTTGAATGATGAGATGACCGTTGCCGAATTAGCGCAGGGCGTGATGGCGGCGATGGAAGTGCCGTTGGCACAGTATCAAGCGCAATTAATCGTGCGTAACGATTGCCCTGATCATCGCATTACGTGTCATCGCGATGCGTTAATCAGCAGCCTCATGAATTTAGTGAATAATGCGCTTGAGAGTGGTGAGCAGCCTATTGAGATTGCTTTGCGCTTCAGTCAGACCGCACAGCAAGGATTACAAATTCAAGTGCTGGATAATGGCCCAGGCTTAAGCCCAGATGTGAAGCAGCGATTGATGGAGCCATTCTATACCACAAAGTCCAACGGCACGGGCTTGGGGTTGGCGGTCGTACAGGCCGTAACACGAGCACATCGTGGTGAATTTTCACTCTCGGATAGCCCGATGGGGGGCGTTTGTGCCGAATTGATTTTACCGTCGTTACGTCCAATGCCCAGCGCGTCGATGGCGACTACCGTAGGAGAGCAAGCATGAGAATTTTAGTCGTAGAAGATGATTTGCGCTTACGCGAAGCCGTGGTCGATACTTTGATGATGAAGGGCTATGAGGTGTTTGAGGCGAGCAACGGTCGTGAAGGCTTATCCATGGTGAACAACAACACTTTAGACTTGGTGTTATCCGACATCAATATGCCGGAAATGGATGGTTTAACTCTGTTGGCCGAGATCAAACAGCAACACCCTTGGTTGCCCGTGGTATTGATGACGGCGTATGGGGATGTGGGCCAGGCCGTCAAGGCGATGCAACGCGGTGCCAATGATTACCTTATGAAGCCCTTTGAATTGTCCGAATTGGATCGTATTTTAAAACCATTTTCGGGCGAACAGAGTCATGAAGACGATTCCGAGCCGGTGTGTGAAGCGGCCGTATCGCAGCAACTGTTTCAAATTGCTCAGCGTGTCGCGCAAACCGATTCCACGGTGTTAATCAGTGGTGAAAGTGGTACTGGTAAAGAAGTCCTGGCACGTTATGTTCACCAGCAATCGGTGCGTAAACACCAGCCATTTATTGCTATTAACTGTGCAGCGATTCCTGAGAACATGCTCGAAGCCATGTTGTTTGGCTATGAAAAAGGGGCATTTACTGGCGCGTATCATGCCATGCCGGGTAAGTTTGAGCAGGCTGAAGGTGGCACGTTATTGCTGGATGAAATCACCGAAATGGATCTGGGTCTACAGGCCAAATTGTTACGTGTGCTGCAAGAACGTCAAGTTGAACGCTTAGGCGGTAAGAAAGTCATTGATTTGGATGTGCGTATTATTGCCACCACCAACCGAGATTTAGCGGATTATGTGGCAGAAGGCAAATTTCGTGAAGATTTGTACTATCGCCTCAGTGTGTTCCCTTTGCAGTGGTTACCCTTGCGCGATCGTCGTGACGATATTCTGCCGCTTGCACGTCGGTTACTGGCACATCACGCCCAAAAAATGAAGCGTCCGACCCCGCAAATGACGCCAGACGTCGAGCAAAAATTGCTATCACACCCATGGCCTGGAAATGTACGTGAGCTGGATAACACCATGCAACGTGCCTTGATTATGCAGGTTGGACCGCAGTTGTTTGCGAATGACATCATTTTGACGGCGATTCCAAAAAACAAACAGCTGGACACTGGCATTCCTGCTCAGACAATAACCAGAGTCGCCTCTGCCGATGCGATCCATGCTGGCTCAGGTTCGTCCCATGGCGGAGACGAGGGCGAGTTGGGCCAAGATTTGCGTCATCGTGAAGTGGCGTTGATTGTTCGAGCACTGCGAGAAGAGCCATCGCGTAAAGAAGCCGCCGATCGCTTGGGCATCAGTCCGCGCACGTTGCGCTACAAAATGGCGAAGTTACGTGAAGAAGGCATTGATGTTGAGGCCATGTTATTTAACTGAGAATATTGGCAAGGCCTTTGCATTAGTCAAATAAGGGATTAATAAAAAGCAGCAATAGCGTCAAAAAAACGAACGTTGTTGCTGATGACTGATGAACGAGGTGATGTATGGTGAATCGTGTTGATGTGAACAGCGTGCTGATGCAGATGCGCCAGGTGAAGGATCAAATTCGTGCCAATCAAAATAACGCAGTGACTGCGCCGGTCAATCCGATGCAAGGCATTGGCGCCCCGCGAGCGGTTGCTGAAACAGCTCGTGTTGCTATGCCGCAAGGCGATCCTTCCATCCCCAATTTTCAAACCATGTTTCAAAATGCCATTAATACGGTGAATAGCAACCAAAAGGTGGCGAGCGATTTATCAACGCGTTTTGAACAAGGCGATGCCAGCGTCGACTTACCCGAAGTCATGATCGCTATGCAAAAATCCAGTGTGTCTTTTCAGGCAATGACTCAGGTTCGTAATAAACTGGTCGAAGCCTATAAAGACGTCATGAACATGCCAGTATGATGGGTTGAATTATGGAAAACGTACCTGCACAAACGGCTAATGTGAACGAGTTGGGTGAGACCAATCGCTCGTCCAGTATGGATAATGCCGATGCGTCGATTCATCCCGTATTGGCGGGTTTCAATCGCCTGAATATTGTCCGTCAAATTTCGGTAATTGGGGGCATTGCGTTGATCATTGCCTTGGCCATTGCACTCATGATTTGGTCGCAGGAGCCGAACTACAAGCCATTGATATACCGTTTGCAAGACCATAATGTGCAGGACATTATTGAAATCCTGCAACGGGAAAAAATCCAGTTTCAAATTGAACCCGCCTCGCAGATTTTGATGGTGCGCGCAGGCGACTTGCACAAGGCCAGAATGCGCTTGGCTGCCGCCAGTTTGATTACCGATAAAACAGTGGGCATGGAGGTATTAGATCAAGACAGTAGCTTGGGTACCAGTCAGTTTATTGAGAATGCGCGTTATCGTCGGGGCTTAGAAGGTGAGCTGGCTCGAACCATTGCCAGCGTGAACAGTGTGCGTAATGCTCGTGTTCATTTAGCGTTACCCAAAGCGTCTGTTTTTGTTCGCGATCAGCGAAACCCCAGAGCGTCTGTCTTTGTGGAGTTATTTGCGGGTCGTCAGCTGACCCCCGATCAAGTTGAGGCCGTGGTGAATTTGGTGGCTTCCAGTGTCAGCGACATGAAGCGCGAAGATGTGTCGATTGTTGATCAACATGGCAATTTGTTGTCAAAGATTGAAGCGCCATCTAAGGACGTGTTAGCAAATAAACAGTTGGAATACACGTCACGAGTGGAAGATTCCGTTCGAGCGGCCGTCAATAACATATTATTGCCAGTCTTAGGTGGTAATAATTTCAAAGCGGAAGTGTCAGCCGATGTGGATTTCACCGTGGTTGAGCAAACGGAAGAGTTTTTCAATCCAGATTTGATTGCTTTGCGCAGTGAACAAGTGCTTAACGAAGAAAACATGCAAAACATCAATGGTGGTATTCCAGGCGCGTTGGCCAATCAGCCTCCTGCCGATCCCATCGCTCCTGAGCAAGCCATTGGTGCGGGTGGTGCCGGTGGGGGCAATACGGGCAATCGTCGGTCAGAGGCAACACGCAACTACGAAGTAGACCGCACGTTAAGCTACCGTCAGCAACAAGTCGGTCGGTTGCGTCGTTTAACCGTGGCCGTGGTGGTGAATGATCGCCGTCAAGTGAATGCGGATGGTCAAGTAACGTTGGTGCCTTGGCAAGAAGCCGACTTGCAGCGTTTGCAGCTGTTGGTACAAAACTCGGTGGGATTCAATGCCGCTCGGGGTGACAGTGTGTCTGTCATTAACTCTTCCTTTATGGGAGAGACCGAACTGAGCTTGGGCGATCCAGGTTTCTGGACGCAGCCCTGGTTCTGGGACATTGTTCGTCAAGTGCTGGCTGGACTCTTTATCTTAATCTTGATATTTGGTGTCATTCGTCCAACCATCAAAAGTATTGCCAACCGTGGTCGACAAGAAAGTGCTAATATTCTGGATGACTTGGAAGATGCCGAAGCAGGCTTGGATGACGATCGTGTCACTCTGGAAGGGATGGATGATTTCCTATTGCCCGGTGCTTCCGAAAGCTACGAACGTCAGTTGGATGCGTTGAAGAGCTTAATTGCCGAGGATCCAGCCCGTGTGGCACAAACCATGATTAAGTGGGTTAACGAAGCCGATGCCTGATAAAAAACCAACCAACGAAGTCGATGCACTCAGTAATCTAGGTCGTGTCGATCGAGCGGCCATTTTGCTGATGGCACTGGGTGAAAAAGACGCCGCCGAGATTCTAAAGCATCTGGGGCCAAAAGAAGTTCAGCGTGTCGGTACGGCCATGGCCACGCTATCCAGTGTGAATCAATCGCAAGTGGAAGGTGTGGTGGCTGAGTTTCTCGAAGCCGTCAGCGGGCAAACAGGCATGGGCTTGGGTTCCGATGCCTATATTCGCAACATGCTGACCCAAGCCTTGGGGAATGACAAAGCGGGTGCGCTGATTGACCGGATTTTATTGGGTGGTAATACCACCGGTCTGGATTCGTTGAAATGGATGGAATCGCGTCAGGTGGCGGATTTGATCCGTCATGAACACCCGCAAATTCAAGCCATTGTGGTGTCGTATTTGGACGCTGATCAATCGGCCGAAATCTTATCGAATTTTGATGAAAAGGTGCGGCTGGATATTTTAATGCGGGTGGCTTCACTCGAAGCGGTACAGCCTGCGGCATTGAAAGAGCTTAATGACATTCTTGAGCGTCAATTTTCTGGCAAAGCCGGTGCGCAAACCACCACCATGGGCGGCGTTAAAGTGGCGGCGAGTATCGTTAACTACGTTGATAGTGCCATGGCCAGTGAGTTGCTTGATCAAATCAAAGAAGTGGATGAAGACTTGGGCATTCAGATTCAAGATCTGATGTTTGTCTTTGATAACTTGGTGGATGTCGATGATCGCGGCATTCAGGTACTGCTGCGCGAAGTCTCAACCGATTTGCTGGTGGTGGCATTAAAAGGTGCCGATACCAACGTGCAAGAAAAAATCTTCAAAAATATGTCCAAGCGCGCCTCCGAATTGTTGCGTGATGATCTCGAAGCGAAAGGTCCCGTTAAAGTCAGCGAAGTGGAAGCGTCGCAGAAAGAAATTCTCACCATTGCGCGCCGCCTGGCCGATGCTGGAGAAATCATGCTCGGAGGTGGCGGTGAAGCCATGGTATAGAGGTCTGTATGGCGGATAAAAAACGCGATCATACCATTCCTGCCGATCAAGCCACGGCCGCCAAGCCGTGGCGTTTGCCATTCTGGACGGAGACACCTCAATGGGCCATCGAGCGTGATCGTGCGGAAGCTGAGGAGCAGGCCGCTGCTGAACAATCCGTGCGTGCGTCAACCAATGATGAGATGTTGTCATTCCCCACGGCGGAAGAATTAGAGAATATTCGTCGTGATGCATACAACGCGGGTCTTGAGCAGGGCTTAGTTGAAGGTCGGCAGCAAGGCTATCAAGAAGGCTTAATGCAAGGATTAACACAAGGAAAAAGTGACGGCTATCAGCAAGGTTATCAGCAGGGGCAGCAAGAAGGCCGCACAGCGGGTGAACAGCAAGGTTTGCAAGCGGGTCAAGCCACTGTCGATCAGCAAGTGCAGCAAATCAATGGCGTGTTATTGCAATTACAACGAACACTGCTAGAGCGTGATCAGGCATTGCCCGAGGTCTTGTCGGAATTGATTCGTTTCACCTGCGAACAGGTATTGGAGCACGAATTGAAAAGTGGTGCTGCGGGTGTTCAATCATACATCGAGCATGCTTTGCAGCAGTTACCGATGGGTAAAGACGCGGTGCAAGTGTTTGTCAGCTCAGCCGACCACGCATTGTTGACCAAGCTGCCCTCGGTTAAGCATCGAGCCGTTGACGTGTTGTTGGATGAGCAATTGGACACGGGTCATGTTCGTGTTGAAACCGAAGACAGTTTGATTGAATACGCGTCTCGACAACGATTAGAACAGGCGTTAGACCATTTGCAACCTATGTTATTGAAGGCTTGTCAGGATTTTCCCGATATCGAAGAGCAAGAACAAGCTGTCATGGACGGAATGGCAGAGTGTGGGCGCCGTGCCAGTGCCGAGGAAGCCAGATCCAAGGAAAACAATGCCGCGCAAAGCGATGCGGAGCAAAACCATTCCGCACCACACGATGCCGAACAAGATGATGCCGAGGAAGACGATTTCGAACAAGACGATTCCGAACAAGATGATATCGAGGCAGATGATTCTGAAATAAGTGATTCCGAAATAAGCGATTCTGAGCGCGATCCGTTAGAACCGGATCATGCGGAACAGGAAGCAACGCCTTCACCAAGGAGTGAGCATGAGCCTCAGTGAGCGCTTACGTCATTTGGATGTTTCCTTGCCTGCCTATCATCCGCGAGTAGCAGGCACACTGGTGCGTATGGTGGGGCTCACGCTGGAAGCCGTTGGGTTAAATGTCAAAGTCGGGGATCGTTGCTTGGTGGAACGGCAAGGCGCTGATGACGTTGAAGCCGAAGTGGTGGGTTTTGATCAACACCGAATTTTTTTGATGCCCATTGAACAGGTGGATGGTTTGCAAGGCGGTGCGCGCGTTTGGCCGCTGAGTGGTTCGGCTCATGTGCCCGTTGGCAATGCCTTATTGGGACGCGTGGTGGATGGTACCGGTCGTCCTTTGGATCGTTTCGGCCCCTTGCACGGAGCTCAAGAAGGTCAGCTACAAGGACGTTATATCAATCCATTACACCGCATGCCCATTCGCGAGCCACTGGATGTGGGCATCAAAGCGATTAACGCCATGTTGACGGTGGGGCGAGGGCAGCGCATCGGTTTGTTTGCCGGTTCTGGGGTGGGTAAAAGCGTGTTGCTCGGCATGATGACGCGTTTTACCACGGCCGATGTGGTGGTGGTGGGTCTGATTGGCGAGCGGGGTCGAGAAGTTAAAGAGTTCATTGATGAAATTCTAGGCGAAGAAGGATTGAAGCGTGCGGTGGTGGTTGCTTCGCCCGCTGATGACTCTCCGTTAATGCGTTTACGTGCCGCCATGTATTGCACGGCGGTGGCGGAGTATTTTCGCGATCAGGGTCTTAATGTGCTGCTGTTAATGGATTCGTTAACACGTTATGCGCAAGCACAGCGCGAAATTGCCTTGGCGGTGGGCGAGCCACCGGCAACCAAAGGCTACCCACCTTCGGTATTCAATAAATTACCGCGATTGGTGGAGCGAACGGGTAATGGCGACGAAGGCGGTGGATCGATTACGGCTTTTTATACCGTGTTGAGTGAAGGGGATGATATGCAAGATCCCATTGCCGATGCCAGCCGTGCCATTTTGGATGGTCACATTGTGTTATCACGTAAATTGGCCGAAGAAGGCCATTACCCCGCCATTGATGTCGAAGCCTCGGTTAGTCGAGTGATGCCACAGATTGTCAGTCAAGAGTGGTTGCAACAGGCGCAATTGATCAAACAACTGATGTCGCATTATCGACAAAATCAAGATTTAGTCAGCGTAGGCGCTTATCAAGCAGGCAGTGATCAATTACTGGATGCGGCGATCGATCGTCTGCCTCACATCAAAGCCATGCTGCGGCAAGGATTGCACGAAGGATTCAGTCTGGCTGACAGTCAACAGCAATTGACCGGCTTGTTTATGGCGAATGGTGGACAGTAATGGCACGTCATCCCCGCGCCAAACGTTTGCAGGTTGTCTTGGATTTGGCGCAACGCGCTGAGCAAGCGGCGCTGAAATCGTTGGCTCATCAGCAGCAGGCCTTGTTGGCAGAGCAGCAGCAGAAGGATCAATTATTGATCTATGCCGATGAGTACCAACGACAACTGTCTACGCCAACGGGTTCGGCCATACAGGCGGGTCAATTGCGCAATACCATGGGCTTCCTACAGCAAATTGAAACGGCCATCAAAGGTCAGGCTCAACAGTTGTCTTTATTGCAGCAGCGTGTTGAGGCGGCTCGTAATGAATGGCTTCGTTGTCAGGGCAAAGTGAAAGCGCTGCAAAGTCTGCTCGATAAATTGGATATTGAATACGCTCAGGAACAAGATCGGCGTCAGCAAGTGGAAGCTGATGAGTGGTCGAACCGTATGGCATTTCAGCGCATCAAACGCTGACATAGCCCCTTCTTTATGCTTAGCGTGTCAATTGTGACATCGTGCACCCAGGCATTGGGTTTTATTGTAAATCGCGGCTTGCATTATTTGGCTATGGACTAAACTCATAGTGTTTTTATGTGAGCTGGAGCTCCGACATGAGAAGTAATCTACCCATTACCCAAACCGAACGCACGTTTACCAGCGATGAAAAGCTGATATCGGTCACTGATGAGCATGGCAAAATTGTTGACTGCAACGATGCTTTTGTTGCCATCAGCGGCTTTACCCGAGATGAGCTGATTGGTCAGCCGCATAATATTGTGCGTCACCCGGACATGCCGTCCGCCGCTTACGAAGTCATGTGGCGCTACTTAAAGGCAGGTAAACCTTGGATGGGGTTGGTTAAAAATCGTTGTAAAAATGGAGATTACTATTGGGTGGATGCGTATGTCACGCCCATCACCGACAATGGCAAAATCATGGGTTATGAATCGGTTCGCAGTGTGCCAAGGCGTTCCGATGTGGCACGGGCTGAATCGGGCTATCAGCGCATCAAAGCGGGTAAAACCATCGGTAAAGACTGGCCCGATCGGCTCGAAAAACTCATTCCGTTGGCACTCTTGCTGGCCGTGGGTGTTTGGTTGTTATGGTCACCCTTTGATGCATTCGCGTTGTTGATTATGTTGGCTGGCTTGGCGTATGGCGGCTGGGCAATCCGTAGTAAATACCAAGCATTTTCTGCGCTGCAGCAGTTACTGAGTCATGCGTTTGATGACGACTTAGCCATCAGTACTTACACCAGTGGTGGACGTGAATTAGGACGCTTGAAAGTAGCGATTCTGAGTGAAAAAGCACATTTACGCACCATCTTAACGCGCATTCAAGATGCGGCTGCGTGTGTGAAAAGTGCGTCACAGCAAGGGTGGCAACAAAGTCGTCAAGTGTCCAACGAAGTGGAAACCCAACAGCAGCTAACGGAGCAAGTCGCGACCGCCGTGAATGAAATGAGTACCACCATTGCGGAAGTCTCCAAGCATGTTCAAGATGCAGCGCAACAAGCCATTCATGCCAACCAAATGGCGCATGATGGCAATCGCATGTCCACACAAACTCGCCAATCCATTGAGCAATTGCGCACCACCGTGGCCGATATTGGTCGGTCGGTGACGGATGTCGCCAGTGAAACGCAGCGGATTGCCGCTGCCGCCCAAATCATTGAACAAATTGCCGAGCAAACCAACCTGTTGGCACTGAATGCGGCCATTGAAGCCGCCCGTGCTGGTGAGCAAGGACGCGGGTTTGCAGTGGTCGCCGATGAAGTACGCAATCTGGCGGGGCGCACGCAAGCCACCACCAAAGACATTTACGCCATCGTTCAGTCATTGACGCAACGGGCAGACAGTGCGGTACAGGTCGCCAGTCAAGGCAATGCAGCGGCAGAGAAAGGGGTTGGGGATGTACTGGCCAGTGCGGAATTACTTGGAGGCATTTCTCAGGCGGTGGGCAGCATTGAAAACATGGCGACGCAGATGGCATCGGCGGTGGAAGAGCAAGCCTACGTGGCAGAAGAAATCAATGGTCAGATTGTGTCCATTTCAGCCTCCGGTCAGACCAGTGCCGCCAGTGCCGCATCGGCAACCGAAGCGATCCAGCAATTGCGCAGTATTTCCGAAGATTTGCACGAATTGGTTTTGCGTTTTGGTCATTAACAGATGACAAACGAAGAGAGTGTGCTACAAATAAAAAGACGATTTTAATGAGGAAGAGGCAATGAGTGTAACCACGTCAATGATTGACGACGGGCGTGTAATTGCGATCAAAGTCAGTGGGCGCTTCGATTTTAGTGTGCACCCTGATTTTCGTAATGCGTATGAGCATTTACCGAATACGGTAACGCATTACATTGTGGATCTTTCCGATGCATCTTATTTGGACAGTTCTGCTTTGGGGATGTTGCTGCTACTTCGTGATCATGCGGGGGGAGACTCAGCGTCGATAGAAATTCAGCAATGCAATCCGGATGTGCGAAAAATTTTAACCATTTCTAATTTCGATCAATTATTTGTCATTTCTTAGAGGCGTGTTTCATGGACGAAATTCGCATCTTAATTGCCGACGATCATCCCGTTGATCGTAAACTCCTTTCTCGCATTATTACCAATCAAGGCCATCGTGTTGATGAGGCCGAAAATGGTGAGCAGGCCATTGCTTTGTTTCAGCAGTTTCAACCCGATTTGGTATTGCTGGATGTCATGATGCCGGTGATGGATGGACGCTTAGCGGCCAAAGCCATTAAAGAAATGGCGGGGCACGAGTTCGTTCCCATCATTTTTTTAACGTCGTTAACCGACGCACACAGCTTGGCGGAGTGCCTTGAATTTGGTGATGATTTTTTAACAAAACCGTATAACCCGATTATTTTGCAGGCCAAAATTCGTTCATTTTCTCGTATGCGAGACATGCATCGCGCCTTACAGCAACAGCGTGATGTCATTGAGCTGCATCGACAGCAATTACTGGATGAACAGCGGGTTGCGAAAACGGTGTTTGATAATGTCGCTCACGATGGTTGTTTGAGTGCGGACAATATTCGTTATGTGTTATCGCCGTTGGCGATTTTTAACGGCGACTTATTGCTGGCTGCGCACAAACCCACAGGCGGTATGTATGTGTTGTTGGGTGACTTTACCGGTCATGGTTTGCCCGCCGCCATTGGCTCCATGCCCGTGGCCGAAATTTTTTATGGGATGACGGCCAAAGGATTTTCTCTACGTGATATTTTGCGCGAAATTAATTTAAAGCTACACGATATCTTGCCCCTTGGCTTTTTCTGTTGCGCAGCGTTGGCTGAGCTCAGTTTTGAACGGCAATCCCTAGACATTTGGATGGGTGGCTTACCCGATGGTTATTTACTGCATGCCGATGGCCGTCCGGCCGACGTGATTAAGGCGCGTCACTTGCCGTTAGGCGTTCTGAATAACGATCAGTTTAAGGACGATATTCAGCAATGGCGTATGCAGCCGAACGACCGCTTATTGCTTTTGTCCGATGGTGTGCTGGAAGCTCGCAACGAGCAAGGCGAGCTATTTGGTTATGATCGGTTGTCGACGATTGTGGCTGACACATCGGCCATTGATGACGTGTTTGAGGCATTGCAAGGCGCCTTGGCGCAGTTTGTGGGTCATTCACAGCCGAATGATGATGTCACCATTCTGGATGTGCACATGTGGCCAGAACAACAAGAAACGCATTGGCAGTTGCAGTTGCCATCGGGTCCGGTGGCTGGCCCATTGGATTGGCAAATGAACTACCGTATCGGTGCCGATAGTTTACGCCATTTCAATCCGTTGCCACTGATGATTCACATTATGATGGAGGTGCCAGGTTTGCGCGTGATGGGGGGCCAGCTTCATACCGTCATGAGCGAGTTGTACGCCAATGCGTTTGAGCACGGTGTGCTGGGTATGGATTCGTCACTGAAGGCAACGCGGCATGGATTTATTGAATTCTATCGGGAACGCGAGCAACGCATTCAGTCATTGCAGCAAGGCTATATCTTAATTGAGTTGTCGCATCAGGGGGATGGTCGGTCGGGCGAGTTGACTCTGACGATCGAAGATAGTGGTTGTGGGTTTGATGCGGTGACTTTTTTTCGTGAGCGTGCTAAATACCCTGATCACCAAGCTTACAGTGGTCGCGGTATTGCGTTGGTTGAACAACTGTGCGAAGAAATTCGCTTCTCGAGCATAGGTAATCGAGTCGAAGCAGTGGTACGATGGCCGCGTAAATTGCAGGAGAACCCAAATGACGATGGCTAATCGTTTTGATGGCGACGCTTTAGTGCTGTTGCGTGACATTATGGAAGATGAGTTCGACGATTTGATTCGCGTATTTATTACGGATTCGGATATCCGATTGCAACATTTAAGCCAAGCGTACAGCGCTCAGCAATTCGACGAAGTTCGTCGTCTGGCGCACAGCTTTAAAGGTGCTAGTAGTAATGTGGCGGCGCCTTTGCTAACGCAATTGTGCTTCCAAGTCGAAGAAGCGGCACAGCAACGACAAGTTCCCCGATTGGCTAGTGGTCTACGTGCTTTGCAAAATGAGTATTTGCAAGTGCGTGATGGTTTGTTACAGATGATTGATCCGGCGTAACGATACGACCATCCTTGCAACGATTGGCCTATTTCTTGCTGATTACCAGATATCCATGAGTAGATCCCCTTGGGACGCAGGAGTTGGTATGAATGCATCTGGCTCGGGCATTGGCCTGAACCCTCTAATGATGGCGCTGGGTAGTCCGGCGAATCCCAGTAATCACGACGGTTTGACGGCGGTAGAGCCTTTTTCAACCGTGTTAGATCAGTATCACACAACGGATCGACCGGCCATCAATGGTATGTCTTCTAGCCAGTGGGTAAATGCCTCCTTGGGCCAGTCATTGCCGTTGTCGCGGCAAGAGTTGCCGTCCACTTATGCGCTTAGCGTGGCCGACTTGTTGACGCAAATAGATGGTCTGGTCGTCGAGGATTTGGAGCGTGTGGATGGCAACGTCGCCCCCATCGGCGGTGGGCTAAGTCAGCTATCTCTACTGATTCAGCCTGAAGCAATGAATTCGACGGCATCGCTAATCGCTGCGGATTCTGAGTTTGTGCGTCAAGAACACAGTGAGATCGCGCAAGAAACCGTAGCGGCAGTGATGTTCAGTCCTGTTGTCGAAAACCGCCACCAGACCAATCCGTTGTCTGTTGCCATTGCTACCGATGAATTCACGGAGGACGCCTCTGTGTCGAGCGATCTTTTTCGCACCGTTAGTGCAACGGTGGACGGTGGCGACGGCGTGGATGCGCCACCTGGGTCTCTCGGCATTGAACGAAAACCAGAGGGAATTACGGTCTCTATCGCCTCAGCCAGCAGCCCAGCTAATCCATTGATGAGCGACGCACTTGCTGCGCAAGCCGCCACCCCGGATCAGGGCAGTTGGCAATCGAGCACAGCGCTCGACAATAGTTTGTCTTCTGTGTCGATGAAAACGACGGCCGCAGACGTGAATTTGCAGCAACAATTGAACTTAGCGGATGCGCGTTTGAATTTTGGTCGAGACACGGAACAGTGGACACCGGCACTCGGTGGACGCATTTTGGCCATGGTGGCCGATGGAATTCAGGAGGCCCGCATCCACCTTGATCCACCGGAATTGGGTAGTTTAGAAATTCGTATGCGCATTCAAAATGATCAGGCAACGGTTCAGATTCAGGTGCAAACTCCGCAAGTGCGGGACGTATTGGAGTCGCAAGCACAACGTCTGCGTGATTCGTTGGCGGAGCAAGGTTTGCAGTTGGCTGGTTTTGATGTCAGCGAACAAGGTCAGCAGGGATTTGCAAAGCAAGCGCCCAATCAGCCTTGGGAGCAACAAACCGACGGTGAGTTGAGTGAAGAAAATGAGGGCGATGCCGTGGTTAAGCAAAGTACCCACAACGGTTTGCTTGACACCTTTGCTTAGAGTTTTTGCGGCAGGCTTGGCAAAATTACACTAAACTCGAAGTATTCTGTCACACAATGTCTGTTTTTTGACGAATTTGGCTGGCATGAACATTGCTAAATACTAAGGAACGCAACGAGGTAATTTATGGCCGCAGAACAAGACTTGACCTTAGATGATGAGAATGGCAATACGCCTCCGGAAGGATCCGGCGGTAAGAAAAAGAAGTTGATCATTCTTATCATTGGCGCATTGTTGTTGGTTGCGGTTGCTATTGGTGCGACGTGGTTTTTGTTGTCGGGGAATACCGATGCAAATACTGACGAGGCAGTCGAAGCAGAACCTGTTTTATTGCCGATACAATACGTCATTTTAAAACCGGAGTTCGTTGTTAGCTTTCAAGTCGGTACTCGTCAGCGTTTTTTGCAAGTCAGTCTTGAGGTCATGACGCGTGCCCCACACGTGAAAACCGTGCTGGAAATGCATGATCCGATGATTCGTAACGATATTATTCGCATTATGACGCAGCAACCGTTTGACGCGTTGCGCACGGCCGAGGGCCGAGTGGCTTTGCAACAGGCGTTGACGGCTCACCTAGATCAGGTCGTTGCGCGAGAGCATGGTGAAGGAGGCGTTGAAGCCGTGTTATTTACTAATTTTGTCATGCAGTAGGGCGAGCACTCGTGCAAGATTTATTATCACAAGATGAAATTGATGCGCTGCTTCATGGGGTCGATGATGGTGATATCGAGCCAGAGGATGATATTGATGCGACTGGGGTCAAATCGTACGATTTAACCAGTAACGATCGTATTGTTCGTGGTCGCATGCCAACGCTGGAGATGATCAACGAACGTTTTGCTCGTTATACGCGCATCAGTATGTTTAATTTCTTACGCCGTAGTGCCGATGTCTCTTCGGGTGGCGTGCAAATCATGAAGTTTGGCGAGTACGTTCATACGTTGTACGTCCCCACCAGTTTGAATCTTGTCAAAATGCGTCCTTTGCGCGGTACGGCATTGTTTATCATGGATGCCAAGTTGGTATTCAAATTGGTCGATAACTTTTTCGGTGGTGATGGTCGTCACGCCAAAATTGAGGGGCGCGAGTTTACCCCGACGGAGGTCCGTGTCGTTCAACTGGTACTGAGCCAAATCTTCAGTGATATGATTGAAGCGTGGGGGCCTGTATTGAAATTGGAGTTTGAGTATGTCGGCTCCGAAGTCAACCCAGCCATGGCGAATATCGTCAGTCCGAGTGAGGTGGTGGTCGTGAGCACGTTCCATATTGAATTGGACGGTGGCGGCGGTGACTTTCACATGACGGTTCCATATTCGATGATTGAGCCCATTCGTGAGGTGTTGGATGCCGGTGTGCAAAGTGACATCGACGATGTCGATGAACGTTGGCTGCAATCATTGCGTGAAGACATCGTGGAAGCACGCATACCGATTCATGGCACGGTGGTTGAACGGCAGATTTCATTGCGTGAAGTTGCCGAACTGAAAGCGGGTGATGTCATTCCTGTGGATATGCCAGAGGAATTTATTTTGCAAGGCAATGGCATTCCTTTATTTCGCGGTAAACTGGGCATCTCGGATGACAATTTGGCCGTTAAAATCATTGATCAAGTTAAACGCAAGCGTCGTTAGTAGGAGTACACAATGGCTGATGAAGAGAACAAATCACCGGATGACGAGTTAGACGCTCAGGCGCTCGCTGACTCGGTTGCGGATGGCGTGGCCGAAGCACAGGGTGAAGATGCCGATTTGGCCGACGAGTGGGCAGCCGCGATGGAAGAAGCGGGCGAAACGCCCGATGACCCCACGGATGAAGAGGTCGCCGATGATTGGGCGGCGGCCATGGCGGAAGAAACCGAAACGGTTAAGGCGTCTTCTGGTAAAGCGGATAAAAAATACCGCAGCATGGAATTGGATGAATTACACGATGAAGGTCAAGCCATGCCCGAGAATGACAATGGTCCTGAACTCGATGTGATTCTTGATATTCCTGTACGCATTTCCATGGAGGTGGGTTCCACGCAAATCCCCATTCGTAATTTGTTGCAACTGAATCAGGGTTCTGTGGTGGAATTGGATCGTTTAGCCGGTGAACCTCTGGATGTACTGGTTAATGGTACCTTGATTGCCCATGGCGAAGTGGTCATGGTTAACGACAAGTTTGGTATTCGCTTAACGGATGTGGTGAGTCAAAGTGAACGTATTCAGCGCTTGCGTTAAGGCATTGCTAGCGGTTGCTTGTTTCTTCTCGTTGGCCGTCATTGCCGAACCCGCTTCCGCCCCGGCTGCGTCCATACCAGCCATGAATCCTATGGCATCGGCCGGACGTGTGTTGTTTTTTTTGTTGTTTATTGTCGCGTTTATTTTTTTCTTGGCATGGCTGCTGCAAAAAACCAATGTTCTGCGCGGTATGAATCAAGGACAGTCTTTAAAGACGGTGGCTGTACTGTCTTTGGGCGTGAAAGAAAAAGTGGCTGTCATACAAGTTGGCGAGCAGCAAGTGCTTGTGGGAATTACGGCGCATACCATTACCCCGTTAATGACTTTAGATGAACCGTTGCAATCTGCACCGTCTAGCCAAGTTGCACAAACAACGTCATTTGCAGACTTGTTAAAAAAGGCCGTACGTTCATGAAGTGGGTGTTGATGTTTTGTTTGCTGGTGTTGTCTGCGCCGGTTTTGGCCAATACGGATTCTACGGCCTTCCTCGGAATTCCTGCCATTGTTTATAATGGCAATGACAATGGGGGCGAGTATTCGGTCACGATTCAAATCTTAGCCATCATGACGGTGCTGTCGATACTGCCGTCGCTACTGATTATGATGACGTCATTTACGCGCATCATTGTGGTGTTAGCCATTTTACGTCAGGCCATTGGTCTGCAACAAACGCCCTCCAATCAGATTTTATTGGGCTTGGCGTTGTTTTTGAGTTTGTTTGTGATGACGCCCATTTTTCACCAGGTCAATGTGACCGCTTTGCAGCCGTATTTGGCAGAGGAGATCACACCGCTAGAGGCGGCTGAACGGGCGCTGGTTCCAATGCACAATTTTATGCTGAATCAAACGCGTGAGAATGACCTGGGTTTATTCGTACGCTTAAGTGGCCGTGAAGACATCGCCTCGGCAGAAGAAACCCCCATTCATATTTTGATTCCGGCGTTCATTACCAGTGAATTAAAAACGGCGTTTCAGATCGGCTTCTTATTGTTTATTCCGTTTTTGATCATCGATTTGGTGGTGGCCAGTATTTTAATGGCCATGGGTATGATGATGCTGTCGCCGATCATTATTTCATTGCCTTTTAAAATCATGTTATTCGTCCTGATTGATGGTTGGGCATTGGTGATGGGAACGCTCGCCAATAGTTTTGTGGTGACTTAGCGCCTTAAGGAGACGTTCATGACCCCGGTAGAGATTGGTGATCTGTTTACGCAAGCGTTGTTCATCGTACTGACCATTGTGGTGGCCATGATTGTGCCTAGCTTGGCCATTGGTTTGATGGTCAGTACCTTTCAGGCCGCAACGCAAATTAACGAACAAACCTTGAGTTTTTTGCCTCGTTTGGTCGTTACCTTGCTGGCCATTATTGCGTTTGGGCCTTGGGCGGTCACAACCATGTTAGATTACACACGCAACATTTATATGAACATTCCGTTCTTAATCGGATGACGCATGATTGAAATTGACGCGTTAGAAGTCAGTCATTGGGTCAGCCGTTATTTGTATCCCTTTGCTCGCATTGCGGGTCTGCTGATGGTGATGCCGTTGATTGGCACACGTATGGTGTCTCAGCGTATTCGTCTACTGTTAGCCGTCTCTTTTACTTTAGTGATTGTTCCGTTATTACCACCCATGCCTTCCGTAGATGCGATTTCTGTGGCGTCGTTGATGATCATTGCCCAGCAAATGCTGATCGGTATTGCGATGGGATTTGCAGTGGAAGTATTGATGCAGGTGTTTGTGTTAGCGGGTCAGTTGATTGCGATGCAAACCGGTTTGGGGATAGCGACCACCGTCGATCCTGGTCACGGAGCGTCGGTCGTGGTGATCAGTCAGTGGTTTTTGTTCATGGCGGGTTTGGTGTTTTTATCGCTTAACGGTCATTTGGTACTGTTTGAAATTGTGATCGACAGTTTTTATACCTTACCGATTGGTTTCGATGGCTTTTCTGCCCCCGAGTTTGGACTCTTGGTGGAATGGACTGGGTGGATGTTTGCGGCGGCGCTGGTGTTGGCGATTCCTGCGTTAGCGGCGTTGCTGATTGTGAACTTGGCATTTGGCGTGATGACGCGAGCGGCGCCGCAGTTAAATATTTTCGCTTTGGGTTTTCCCGTTACCATGATCGTCGGGTTGTTCATTATTTACGTTAATATTGGTGGCATGGCACAGAGCTTTCATAGTTATTTGGAAGTGCTGTTTGAGTTTCTTAAGCAACTGACGCGAGGCTAGTCGATGGCCGAACAAGACAGTAGTCAGGAAAAAACCGAAGAACCCACGGCGCGAAAACTCGAAAAATCGCGTGAAGAAGGTCAGGTCCCTCGATCCAAAGAACTTGCCACCACCATGGTGCTGGTGATCGGTGCGGCTGGTTTGTTGGCGTTTGGCCCGTGGATGGCGGAACGAATGGCGCGTATCGCTAAACTGGGCTTTTCGGTTGAACGGGAAGCCATTTACGACCCGAACAGCATGGCCATGTATTTAACCGCGTCCCTAGGAGAGGCCACATTTGCCTTAGCGCCTTGGTTAGTGCTTGTGCTCATCGCCGCCATCGCTGGCCCTGTTGGGGTTGGTGGTTGGTTATTTTCAACCAAGGCATTTATGCCCAAACTCAGTCGCATCAACCCTTTAAGTGGTTTGAAACGTATGTTTTCTATGAACTCGTTAGTGGAGTTGTTGAAAGCATGGGCCAAGGTGTTGGTGGTCGGTTTTGTGGCTTGGAGTGTGCTCAATTACTTTTTTGTGGATGCATTGCAGTTGCAATATCAAGCAGTGCGCCCAGCGGTTAAAGGCGCTGTTGATATTATTTTGTGGAGTGTGTTTGCCTTGGCAATGTCGACCATTATTATCGCCATTGCCGATGTTCCTTGGCAGATCTATAGCCATACCAAAAAACTGCGCATGAGTTTGCAAGAAGTCAAAGACGAATACAAAGACACGGAGGGCAAGCCCGAAGTGAAAGGGAAAATTCGTCAGTTGCAACGAGAAGCGGCGCAACGTCGAATGATGGCGGATGTGCCGACGGCGGATGTTGTGATCACTAACCCGACTCATTATGCCGTGGCGCTGAAATATCAGATGGGTTCGATGTCGGCGCCCTTGTTGGTGGCGAAGGGTTCCGATCAGGTGGCTATGAAAATTCGTGAAATAGCGAAAGAACACAACGTCCCTCAATTGCAAGCGCCGCCTTTGGCGCGTGCCATTTATGGCCATACCAAGGTGGGGGATGAAATCCCTGAAGGTTTGTACGTTGCGGTCGCGCAGGTGTTGGCTTACGTGTATCAAATGGATATGTACGCGAAAGGCAAAGGTCCGAAACCTGAACGCAAACCCGAAATGCCCATTCCTCGCGATTTACGCGTTGATCCTGATTAATTTCTTAAAATAGAAAATTAGGCGCGATTCTTGCCAGAGTATCTATCAGTGATGGTTTTCTGACGGATGATGCAATGGCAAGTGCCAACAAAGAACAAGTAATGGGTCAATTGAAGGGCGGTTTGTCGTTGTTGGCGAATGGCAATTTGAGTATACCCATCATGTTGCTGATTTTGCTGGGCATGATGACCCTGCCTTTGCCGCCCTTTCTATTGGATACCTTTTTCACCTTCAATATCGCGCTGTCCATCGTCGTGTTGCTGGTGAGTGTGTATGCCAAACGTCCCCTTGATTTTGCTATTTTCCCAACGATTTTGCTGGTGGCAACATTGCTGCGCTTGGCGCTGAACGTGGCCTCGACCCGCGTGGTATTGATGCACGGACACGAAGGGGGGGATGCCGCCGGTAAAGTGATTGAGGCTTTCGGTGAGGTGTTAATTGGCGGTAACTACGCCGTGGGTTTGGTGGTATTTAGCATCCTGGTGATTATTAACTTCATGGTCGTCACTAAAGGTGCTGGTCGAGTATCGGAAGTGACAGCTCGTTTCACCCTCGATGCGATGCCGGGTAAGCAAATGGCCATTGATGCGGATTTGAATGCGGGCTTGATTGATGCCGATCAAGCCAAGAAGCGTCGTGCTGATATTGCGGCAGAAGCGGACTTTTATGGCTCGATGGACGGTGCCAGCAAGTTTGTGAAGGGGGATGCGGTTGCCGGCATTTTGATTTTGTTAATCAACATAGTGGGTGGTTTTGCCATTGGTATGGCGCAACACGGGTTAACCTTTGGTGATGCCGTATCGGCGTATACCTTGCTGGCGATTGGTGATGGTCTTGTGGCTCAGATTCCGTCGTTGCTGTTATCAACGGCGACCGCGATTATGGTGACACGCAACAGCAGTGATGAAGACATGGGGCAACAAATATTTGGCCAAATGTTCTCTTCTTCTCGAGCATTGGCAGTCTCCGCTGGCGTGATGTTATTGATGGGGTCTGTGCCGGGGATGCCTCATACGGTTTTTATCAGTGCGGCACTGGTGGCTGCTATTGCGGCCTATTGGATTCACTGGCACAAGTCGGGTGGCAAGTTGGGTGATGCCATTGCCCAACGTATCGGATTTCAGCCTGCTCCGGTCGCCAGTGGTGGTTCCGGTGGTCAGACGAAGGAACTCGCCGCACCGAAAGAAAAAGCCGAAGCCGCTATTAAACAGATGGAAGTCAAAGAGCTCGGTTGGGATGATGTGGAACCCGTCGACCGCGTCGGCTTAGAGGTGGGTTATCGGTTGATTCCGTTGGTGGATAAAAATCAAGGTGGTCAATTACTGAATCGAATCAAAGGGGTGCGACGCAAGTTATCACAAGACTTGGGTTTTCTGATGCCATCGGTTCATATTCGTGACAACTTGGACTTATTGCCCAATCAGTACCGTATTACCTTGATGGGGGTCACTCTGGCGGAGTCAGAAATTTACCCTGAACGCGATCTCGCCATTAATCCGGGGCAGGTTTTTGGTGAGTTAGATGGTATTGCCACACAAGATCCGGCGTTTGGTTTGGATGCTTACTGGATTGATGCGTCCTTAAAAGACAAGGCACAGACGCTTGGTTATACCGTGGTGGACGCCAGTACAGTGGTGGCAACCCACCTAAATCAGAAATTACAACGACATGCGCATGAGTTGTTAGGCCATGAAGACGTCCAGCAGTTGCTCGATATGTTGGCGAAGCAATCGCCCAAGTTGGCCGAAGAGTTAGTGCCGAACACCATCAGCATCAGTCAGTTGTTGTCGGTTCTGCAAAATCTGCTGCGTGAGCATGTGCCCATTCGTGATTTGCGATCAATCGCCGAATCTTTGGCGAATTTATCGGGTGGGAGTCAAGATATTGCCGCTTTAACCTCGGCAGCGCGATTGTCGCTCAGTCGCATGATTGTCCAGAACATCTACGGAAATCAGGCTGAATTGCCCGTTTTAACACTGGATCCAAGTTTGGAACAGTTATTGCTTAAGACATTACAACAGAGTGCGCACGCGGCTCAGTACGGTTTGGTGTTAGAGCCTGCGATGGCAGATAACTTACAACGATCGTTGGCCGAAGCGGTACAGGCTCAAGAGATGGCAGGCCATCCAGCGGTATTGTTAGTAACCAGTCAGTTGCGCGGCAGTATGGCTCAGTTTGTACGAAACAGCATCGAACAATTGCATGTGTTGGCGTATCAAGAGATACCCGACAACAAAAGTATTACCATCGTCGCCAGTGTGGGCGGCAAACAGTAAGGGTAACGAATCATGAAAGTGAAACGCTTTAATGCTGCCAATATGCAACAAGCTCTGCGTCTTGTCTCGCAAGAGCTAGGACCTGACGCCGTGATTCTGTCCACTAAAAAGCTGGATCAAGGCTTTGAAGTGGTTGCCGCACTGGATTATCACAGCGATAACCAGCAAGCTCAGCAAGAGGTGGAGCGTCAGTTGCATTTGCAACGTGAGCTGGAAGTCGCAAAAACAGAGGCGCGTCAACAGCGAACTCGAACGGCATCAATGACGACCAATACGACGTCTGCGGATTCGGCACGCAAGAAAGCGGCGGTGGCCGAACTGGCCAGTGCGCGTCAAGAACGACAAAACCACGCTGCCCGCGCCGATGAAAAGATGGGTTACGATCGCAGTCTTGATCAGGTGAGTGGCGAGCTGCGCGAGCTAAAAAATTGGCTGGTCAGTCATCAGGGCAGTGCGTGGAACTCATCACGACCTCTGACATGGCAGCAATCACAATTATGGCAACGCTGTCAGGACATGGGGTTAGAGCCTGTATGGGCGGATCGAATTGCCAGTCATGTTGATGCCTCGGCGCCTTTGGAACAGTCGTGGCAACAAGCACTGACGATGATTGCGAACGATTTGCCCGTTGCTGCGAACGATATTCTGAATCGTGGTGGTCGCTATGCGTTGGTTGGTCCTACCGGTGCTGGTAAAACCACCACGATTGGTAAGCTGGCCGCGCAATTTGTCATGCATCACGGGGCTGAATCGGTCGCCTTGATTACCCTCGATAATTATCGTGTTGCCGCGCATGATCAGTTAAAAACCATTGCTCGCTTATTGGGGGTAAAATGGTATCGTGCGCCGCAAGATGGCGACCTCGACGGTTTGCTTGAAAAAACGCGGCAGTGTCAGTTGGTATTGATCGACAGTGCGGGATTGGCCAGTCGAGATCCACATTTTCCCGCACAATTGACTATGCTTAAGGAATGCAAATACCCAGTGACCAAATTGTTGGCGTTGCCACTCACCAGTCAGGGGCGTTGTTTGCAAGAAAACTATGAGCATTTTAAATCGCTAGGCTTGAGCGGTTGTGTGTTGACGAAGCTGGATGAATGTTTTTGTTTGGGGCCCGCCATGAGTGTGGCCGCGTTGGCTAAGTTGCCGCTGACGTTAGTGACCGATGGTCCACATATTCCAGATGATATTCATTTTCCGCAAGCGGAGAAGTTGGTGAAATTAGCAGAACAAATGGCGCGTATGGCAAGAACACGTTGGCAAGCCGCCGATGCAATGAGTGTGGCCAATCAATGAGCCAAGAGTAATTAGGAGAAGAACACAACATGGCGAAGCATCCTGTACAAGTGATTGCAGTCACCGGTGGTAAAGGCGGCGTGGGTAAGAGTAACGTCTCGGTTAATCTTGGTATCGCATTGGCCGAGATGGGACGTCGCGTGGTGTTGTTGGATGCCGATTTGGGTTTGGCGAACATCGATATTTTATTGGGAATTAGCTCCAACAAAACCATTGAAAATGTCTTGCAAGGCGAATGTGATTTAAAAGACATCATGGTCAAAGGACCAGGCGGTATTCGTATTGTGCCAGCCTCTTCGGGCACGCAAAAATTGTCGCAGCTGAACAGTTTGGAACATGCCGGATTGATTCAAGCCTTTAGCGATATTGGTGATGATATGGATGTGCTCATTGTGGATACCGCAGCGGGTATTTCCGATACCGTGTTGAGTTTTGTTCGTGCGGCACAAGAGGTGTTGATGGTGGTCACCGACGAGCCAACGTCGATTACCGATGCGTATGCACAAATTAAATTACTCAATCGAGATTATGGGTTATTCCGCTTTCGCATCGTCGCCAATATGGTGAGAACCCCTCAGGAAGGCAGCGCATTGTTTGCTAAGCTGAGTAAAGTGACGGATCGATTTTTGGATGTGGCCATGCAATACGCTGGCGCGATTCCGCAAGACGATGCGCTCAAGCGAGCGGTGCAGCGTCAGAAAGCCGTCATTGAGGCGTATCCTCGTTCTAAAGCAGCTACGGCGTTTCGTGCGCTGGCAAAAAAAGTAGACGCTTGGCCTTTGCCCTCGTCGCCTCGTGGGCACCTGGAGTTTTTTGTTGATCGACTCGTACAAGATGCAGAAGCCTGATTGAAATCGACATAGGACACATGCGGCGTGTATTCAGATGTTCAAATTCATAATGCTGACGATTTAATTCGTGAGCACGCTGGTTTGGTGAAGCGTATCGCCCATCATTTGTTGGCGCGTTTGCCCGATAGCGTACAACTGGACGACCTTATTCAAGCCGGCATGATTGGCTTGCTTGAGTCTTCGAGAAAGTACGATGGCAGCAAAGGGGCAAGTTTTGAAACGTACGCAGGCATTCGCATTCGTGGTGCAATGCTTGATGAAGTTCGTCGAGGCGATTGGGCGCCTCGCTCCGTGCATCGCAATTCGCGACGCATTACCGATGCCATTAAACAGATTGAAAGCGAAAAAGGTCGGGATGCAGACGATCGTGAGGTGGCCGAGTTTTTGGGAATGAGTCCCCAAGAGTATCACGACATTTTGCAAGACAGCGCCAGTTGCCGTTTATTCAGTTATGAAGAATTGATTGATAGCAACGACAGTGGTGATTGCTTTGATGATGACAGCCAAAACCCCCAGCAAGGTATCGAGCGAGCCTCGTTCCAACAGCACCTTGCAGACGCCATACGCGGCTTGCCTGAACGTGAGCAGTTGATTCTCGCTTTGTATTATGACGAAGAACTGAATCTAAAAGAAATCGGTGCGGTATTGGGTGTTAGCGAATCGCGGGTGAGTCAATTGCATGGTCAGGCGGCGCATCGATTACGAGCACGCCTTGGTGGTTGGTTGCCAGATCATGTCGTGGCGGGATGACTTTAATTTCAGTCCGCCCTAGAGAATGTTTATAATTGGTCGATAACCTGAGTTAGATACCCTTACTTTGTCGCATCAACTATTATCGGAACAAATTTCCTGTTGTAGATGAATAGGATAGCTATACTCATTAATGTGAATGCAAGTCGTTGGCTGGTGTACCTTTCCCTGACGGATTTACACCGAGTTGCTGGATAATGCGGTAACTGTGTCTACACTAAGTTTAGTGACGACTGGAATAGCAAAGTCGACTAGTGGAGGTCGTTTTGGACAAAAATATGAAAATCCTAATTGTTGATGATTTTTCGACAATGAGACGGATCGTAAAGAATCTGCTACGGGATCTGGGTTTCACCAATACCCAAGAAGCCGATGATGGCACCACGGCATTACCCATGCTGAAAAATGGTGACTTCGACTTTCTGGTAACGGACTGGAACATGCCAGGTATGACGGGTCTTGATTTGCTGAAAAATGTGCGTGCTGACGAGCGTTTAAAATCGCTTCCGGTACTCATGGTAACGGCGGAAGCAAAACGAGATCAAATTGTTGCTGCTGCGCAAGCAGGCGTTAATGGTTATGTGGTTAAGCCATTCACGGCGGCTGTGTTGAAAGAGAAGATTGATAAAATCTTTGAACGCGTCGAAGGCTAATTAAGGAAGTAAACGATGGCCCAGATCAGTCCAGCAGAAAATATGCAAGTTATCGGCGATGAGATTCGTTCTCTTGCTGAGAATATGCTGAAGGAACTGGAAAATGGACAACTGGGTAGCGCGGTTGCCTTGGTTAATGACTTGAACAGCATTCGCGATCGTACGTTATATCAAGAAATTGGTAAGTTGACGCGTGCGCTGCACGAATCCATTAAGAATCTCAATGTTGATACGGTCGGTGCCGGTTCTGATATCGAGCATGTCAATGACAAGTTAACCTATGTCGTTGAGATGACCGCAAAATCAGCCAATCGCACCATGGATCTAGTCGATGCCAGCATGCCGTTAGCTGAAGAGGTTGGTCAACAGGCCACTCAGTTATCCGCCGATTGGCAACGATTTTTGAATAAAGAGCTCAAGCCGGAAGAGTTTCGTCAATTATCCCGTTCAATACAGCAATTTTTGCAAACCAGTGCCAACCACTCAAAACAGCTGCAAGGCCAATTATCCGAGGTGATGTTGGCGCAAGACTTCCAAGATTTAACCGGACAAGTCATACAAAAAGTCGCGGTACTTATTCGTGATGTTGAAAATCGCTTAGTGAATTTGGTTGCTATGGCGGGTCATGTCGATGCCATAACCGGTATTCAGCACGATGATATAACAACAACGGTGGATGCTAAGCCCCTGGACGGTGGTGATATTGCAGCGGAAGGGCCGCAAATTGATACATCCAGCGAAAATGTAGTCAGTAGTCAGGATGATGTCGATGACCTACTTTCCAGCCTTGGTTTTTAAAGGAGCTAACGGATGAGTTTCGAAGCAGATGAAGAGATCCTCCAAGACTTCTTAATTGAAGCGGGTGAGATTCTCGAACTACTCTCCGAACAATTAGTCGACCTAGAGCAGCGTCCTGACGATAAAGATTTGCTCAACGCAATCTTTCGTGGATTCCATACGGTAAAAGGGGGCGCTGGATTTTTGCAGTTAAACCCGCTGGTTGACTGCTGCCATGCTGCCGAAAACGTATTCGATACCTTGCGCAATGGTCAACGCCATGTCGACTCCGACTTAATGGACGTTGTCTTGCAAGCGCTGGATGCCGTCAATGAGATGTTTGATAGTGTGCGCTCTGGGGCGGCACCGAATGATGCTGATCCTGAGATTATTGAACGATTGCATCAGCTAGCTCAGCCAGCCAGTGCCGACGAAGGAAACGCTGCTGCTGAATTACCCGTGGCATCGGAGCCGGAACCGGCGGTCATCGTAGAGTCTGTTGCGGCCGCTTCAGACGAAGCATCGGGTGATATTACCGATGACGAGTTTGAACGTTTATTGGATGCCTTAGACGAGCCAAGCGCCGCCTCCGGTGATGCTGCGCTAGCGAGTTCGCCAGCCCCGGAGCCTGCTGCACTGTCGGCCTCTGCTGGATCGGATGATGATGAAATCACCGATGAAGAATTTGAAGCTTTGCTGGACCAGTTACACGGTAAAGGAAAGCATGCCACCGCCGCAAAAGAAGCCGCTGAACCGGTGACTGCAAACGTAGAGGTTGCGCCTTCCGCCGACGTGTCTACGGGTGGTGATGACATCATTACGGACTCGGAATTTGAAGAATTACTGGACCGATTGCACGGCAAAGGCAAGCACAGCGCCGCAGAAGCGTCGACTGATAGCGTGGCAAACTCGGTTGCCGATGAGGCATCGGTAACCAAGGCCGCAGAGCCTGTAACGCCACCGGCAACCCCAGTGCCTGCCAAACCAGCGTCAACACCTGCCCCGGCAGCCAAGGCTGCCAGCACCGCCAAACCGGATGCGGCACCGGCTAAATCTCCCGCACCGGTTGCTGCCAAAGCACCGCCAGCAGAAGCGCCCGCTGCCACAGAGGCGACGGTTCGAGTTGATACCAAACGCTTGGATGACATCATGAATATGGTGGGCGAGCTGGTTTTAGTGCGCAATCGACTGGTGCGTTTGGGTTCCGATAGCAACGACGAAGCCATGGCGAAAGCGGTTTCGAATTTGGATGTCGTGACCGGCGATTTGCAATCGGCCGTGATGAAAACACGTATGCAACCGATCAAAAAGGTATTTGGTCGGTTCCCTCGGGTTGTTCGCGATTTGGCACGTCAATTGAAGAAAGAAATTAATCTTGAATTGCGTGGCGAAGAAACCGACTTGGATAAGAACCTCGTCGAAGCACTGGCTGATCCATTGGTTCACTTGGTGCGCAATTCCGTCGATCACGGCGTTGAGATGCCCGATATTCGAGAGGCGAACGGAAAACCACGGGTTGGAACCGTTATTCTATCCGCCGAGCAAGAAGGTGATCATATCTTACTGGTGATTCAAGATGATGGTGCCGGTATGGACGCGGAAGTATTGCGTCGCAAGGCCGTTGAAAAAGGCATCATGGATCAAGATGTGGCTGATCGCTTGACTGAGAACGAATGTTTTAATTTGATTTTTGCTGCAGGCTTTTCCACCAAAGAGCAAATATCCGATGTATCGGGCCGCGGTGTTGGTATGGACGTGGTGAAAACCAAAATCGCACAGCTCAATGGCTCCATTCAGATTGAATCGCAAATGAATGTGGGCACCAGCATTCGCATTAAGGTGCCGTTGACGTTAGCGATTATGCCGACCTTAATGGTGATGTTGAAAGACCAAGCGTTCGCGTTCCCTCTGGCCAGTGTCAACGAAATTTTCCATCTGGATTTGACCCAAACCAATATCGTTGATGGGCAAGAAGTCGTGGTTGTTCGTGATAAGGCCATCCCGTTATTCCATTTAAAGCGTTGGTTGGTTAAAAATTATGTCCGTACCGACGGCGCAGAAGAGTCCGCCCATGTGGTGGTGGTATCTGTCGGTACGAAACGAGTGGGTTTTGTCGTAGACCAATTAGTGGGCCAAGAAGAAGTGGTCATTAAGCCACTGGGTCGCATGCTGCATGGCACGCCAGGCATGTCCGGTGCAACCATTACCGGTGATGGTCGTATTGCCTTGATTTTAGATGTTCCTAGTATGTTAGCGCGATATGCCAAGCGGCATATCAGTACAGGGCTTAACGCAAAAGGATAATGGTTTTTATGAGTATTCGAGTATTGGTGGTGGACGATTCCGGCTTTTTTCGACGCCGGGTATCTGACATCATTAATGGCGATGGTCGGATGGAAGTTGTCGGTGTTGCCTCGAATGGTCGTGAAGCCATTGAGATGAATGAGTCATTGCAACCCGATGTCATCACCATGGATTATGAAATGCCGGTAATGGATGGCATTACGGCGGTACGTCACATTATGGCGTCTCGTCCTGTTCCTGTGTTGATGTTCTCCTCGCTCACCTTCGAAGGTGCTCGTGTCACTCTCGACTCGCTGGATGCTGGTGCAGTTGATTTTTTGCCGAAAAACTTTGATCAAATTGCAAAAGATGCGGTACAGATTAAGCGTGCTCTTACTGATAAAATCGCAGCGGTTGCGCGTAAGCAGTCACGAGTGATGCCTCAGGTCGCAGCGCGACCGGCGGTCAAAGGGCAATTATCACGTACCGAACTGATCGTGATCGGCACGTCCACAGGCGGCCCAGCCGCATTGCAAACACTCTTCAAAGGGATTCCTGCTGGGTTTAAGACGCCCATCATTATTGTGCAGCACATGCCGGGGTCATTTACTAAGTCCTTCGCTGAACGACTGAATAATTTGAGTCCGCTCACCGTCACCGAAGCGGTCGATGGTGATCGAATCGAATCAGGTCATGTGTATGTCGCGCCTGGTGGTATGCAATTAATGGTCGATAAGCGCTTAGGGGGATCTATTCATATTCGTGAAAGCGATGAGCGCGTGAACTATCGACCCTGTGTGGATATCGCTTTTGCTTCTGCGGCAAAACACTATGGACGGAATACCTTAGCGATTATTCTCACGGGTATGGGGGCAGATGGCCGCGAAGGAGCGCGCTTGTTGAAACAATCTGGCGCCACGGTTTGGGCTCAAGATGAAGAAAGCTGTGTTATTTTTGGCATGCCGATGTCGGTGATTAAAGAAGGATTGAGTGACGAAGTGCTGTCGCTTAAAGACATTGCGCCACGTCTGGTTACGGAAGTCAGTTGATGGATCGCTGGGGGCTGGCTCTTTGTGCGCTTGCCATCGTGGCGATTTTGTTTGGCTTCACGTTAGAAGGGGGTCACTTAGCGTTGCTGTGGAATGGCCCGGCCATTCTAATTGTCATGGTAGGGTCGATATTGGCGACCTTAGCACAAATGCCTTTGTCGCATATCAAGCCGTTGTCTCATCTTCTCTCTTGGTTGATTGCGCCGCCCAATTTGAATCTCGATGGCTTGATCGCTAAGTTAACAGCCTGTGCGAATGCTCAGCGACGCGATGGTGTTTTGGCGCTTGAAAAGCTGGCTACCTTGGAAACCGATCCCGTTGTGCAGCGGGCATTAACCATGTTGACCGATGGTTATGATCAAACGCATTTGTTAGAAACCATCGAGTTAGAGTTGGCAACTCGAGATGCTCGAGATAACGAGTTGCTTGATCACCTCGATCAATTGGCCAGTTACTTACCGACGTTGGGCATTGTTGGTGCGGTGTTGGGGTTGATGCAGGTCTTATCGAGTATTAAAGACCCCGATGCCTTAGCCGCAGGTATTGCCACCGCTTTTGTGGCAACCTTTTATGGTGTTGCAGCGGCCAATGTGGTGGTTATTCCATTAGCCAATCGGTTGCGCCAGATATTGGCCTTGCGTCGACGTTATTATCAAGCCATGTTGGTTGGAATTGTCAGTTTGCGCCAAGAGGTGAACCCTATGGTGCTGCGTTTTCGCATGCAAGGAATTTCACTGTGAAATCCAAGCGTGGGGGAGAACACCGTTGGTTGGTGTCTTACGCCGACTACATGACCTTGCTCTGTGCTTTTTTTATTATGCTGTATGCGTTGCAACAGGTGGATACAGCGACAGGCGATGTGATTCGCGATCGCATTGAACAACATTTTTCGGCCAATCCATCTCAATCCTTAGTTGAAGAGTCCCCCATCAGTCCGTTACTGCAAAACAATGGTTTACTGCCCATGTTGCGTGAATTGCAACAAATCCCTCAACTTATCGAGCGGGCGGACGATATACACATAGATGGAGAAGAAGACTGGGTGACGGTGTCGCTTGCCGCCGATGTGTTGTTTGCTCGAGGTCAAACGCAACTGAACGTTGAAGCCTTGCCGCTATTGCGGCAAATAGCGGAAACGATTCGCCAGCAGCCATGGCCGATCAATGTGCAAGGGCACAGCGATGACACCCCGACTCGTGGGGCATTGTCGAATTGGGATATTTCAGCATTGCGAGCGTCCGCTGTCGTACAGGCCTTAATTGCTGAAGGTGTGGCACCGCAGCGGCTTGCGGCATCGGGTTTTTCGTACCATCAACCGCTGCAAATGGGTGATGATGAGCAAAGTCGAGCACAAAATCGACGGGTGGTGCTGCATATGGTCGGCAGTCAGGCCATGACAGGTTGGTCAAGGTAACCTGACATTCAGCCAAAATGTCATTGCTGGTTCGATTTTTGCTTACATTGATAGGGTTTGCTGCTGAAGAAGAAACGGCCACGAAAGATTGTGGCACATTAATGGTTTTTAAGGTGATTGCCGTGCGAATCTGGTCCATTGCTAATCAGAAGGGTGGTGTCGGAAAGACCACCAGTGTCGTGACCCTCGGCGGATTATTAGCGGAGCAGGGTCAGCGTGTGCTGCTGGTTGACCTCGATCCGCATGGCTCATTAACCAGTTATTTCAAACAAGATCCCGATCGTTTAGAGCGCAGTCTGTATCATTTGTTTTTTGAACAGCGGTATAAAGATAAAGCGTTTGTTCAATCGGTTATCAAACCGACGTCATTGACTAGTGTGCACTTGTTACCAGCCACCACATCGTTAGCGACGCTAGAGCGTCAGGTGAGTGGGCAAGAGGGGATGGGGTTGGTGTTGGCACGCAGCTTGGCGCAATTGTGGGACGACTACGACTACGTTTTGTTGGATACGCCCCCTATTTTAGGCGTGTTATTGGTGAATGCCTTGGCCGCTTGTCGACGCTTAGTCATACCAACGCAAACGGAACATTTGGCCTTAAAGGGGCTTGAGCGAATGGTGCATACGTTACGTATGGTGATGCGTTCGCAAAACCGTCAATTGCCCTTTATGATTGTTCCTACGTTGTTTGATCGACGCACTACGGCGTCACTCACTACATTGAAAGAAATGCGGCAGTTGTATCCTGAATCGTTATGGAAAGAGGCGATTCCGGTGGATACGCGTTTGCGAGATGCCAGTCATGAGGGTGTATTTCCTCATCAATTGGATGCACAGGGGCGAGGAGTGCGTGCCTATCGGCACTTATTGGTCGAGTTGGAGCAAGCAGATGATGCAGCATAACAACCAATTCGGCACACATGCGGAGGTTAGCTTATGACGTTAACCGCAAAGTCATCATTAACCAGCCCAGTTGATGACGTACTGCAAGACTATTTGAATGACTTGCTGGTAACGGCTACGGAGCTGTCTGTTGCATCACAGTCCGATCAGACGATCATGGCAGAGAAAAATCTCACGCCTGTTCAGCGGACAGTGGATACGTCGATAATGGCAAAACCGGTTGCGCTGCGAGAACCGATGCCAAGCATTCTACCGGCTGATATTCCTGTGGCGACGGAGCCAGTCTCTCCTGCTGTCACGATGACAGAGCCCGCCGCTACGACCATTGCGCCACCGGTGATTGTTGAGCCTGAGCTTGCGGAACCCGAGATAGCGGTGTTATCGGAAACCGAATTGGATGCCATGGCATCTGAGCAAGCTCGTATCAATTGGCAGGCATCGGCCGGTGTCGAATGCTTGATTTTTAAAGTAGCCGGTTTGAAATTGGCGTTGCCTTTACCCATGCTTGGTGGCGTTTTTAATGCCAATGACGATGTGACTCCTCTATTTGGACAGGCAAAATGGTCGCTTGGCGTTTGGCAAAGTGAAACCGATACCTTGACCATTGTTGATAGTGCGCGATTGATTATGCCTGAGCGGGGGGCGCTGTTGGCTGATCAAGGCTATCGCTATATTATTCAACTCGATCGATCCCCTTGGGCATTGGCTTGTCAAGAAATATGCGACACCATGACGTTAAAGCATGACTCCATCAAATGGCGTGGCGAAGGCAGTAAGCGGCCTTGGTTGGCCGGTACGGTGATCTCTGAGATGTGTGCCTTGATTGACGTCAGCGGTATGTTGCGAATGCTTGAGCAACATCGGCGTGTGAAGCGTTAACAAAAAAGTTTGGAAATTAACTGGTACAGTGTGTGCTGTCTTCTATAGTTAGTGTAAGTATGTCATGTTTTTTGACGCAGTCAGGCCAAAGCCTTTCTTTGTGAGGATGTTTTATGTCAACGATTACCGGTAATAAAGGAATGGAAGATCCCGTTTTGCAATGGGTGACTTTTCGTTTAGAGAATGAAACGTACGGTATCAACGTAATGCAAGTGCAAGAAGTGTTGCGTTACAGCGAAATCGCTCCAGTTCCTGGTGCACCGCAGTATGTTCTGGGCATCATCAACTTACGTGGTAATGTGGTGACGGTGATCGATACGCGCCAGCGCTTCGGGTTAGCGACATCGGACACAACCGATCAGACTCGCATCGTGATTATCGAAGCAGAGAATCAAGTTGTGGGTATTTTGGTCGATGCCGTGGCCGAAGTGGTGTATTTGCGTCAGTCTGAGATAGAGACGACGCCGAATGTCGGCAATGAGGAAAGTGCTAAATTCATTCAGGGTGTATGTCACAAAAATGACGAGCTGCTTATTTTGGTGGATTTAGAAAAGCTCATGTCCGATGAAGAATGGTCGGAAATTCAAGGGTTGTAAGTATGTCGTTGTTATCGTTCGGCTGGTTGACGGTATTGGCCATCAGCAATGTGGTATTGCTGTTGGTTTGTGCTGCGCTATGGTGGACATTGCGTTCTTTGCGACGCAGGCATCAGCAAGACATCTCCATGCTCGAATCGCATAACGCACAGCTGCAGCAAGCCCAGCAATCGTTGAGTAAAAGTACCATAGGTATGGGACGACGAATCAAAGAGCTGGAGGCAAAGTTGCAGCAGGTACAACGCAACGTTGCATTGCCCAACGTGGATGACGATGTATTTGAACAGGCCAGCCGCTTAATCAGTCTAGGTGCGACGGCCGATGATTTGGTAGAGAGTTGCGGCATGGCGCGCGGTGAAGCCGAGTTATTGGTTTCCTTAAAACGCTCGACTCACTGAATAACGTGGGGATCTTCTCCGTTTTCTGAGAACTTAACCTAACAGGGTGAATTTGTCGGCTATACTGAAAGCAGATAAAAACGATAACGACCTTACGACTACTTTTGTAGTCCGTACGGATCAAGGAGAGACGTATGAACTTATCTCTGATCGGTGCCTTCCTGTTAGCGACTTTATTGCAGTCCGATGCGACGTCCATCTCCTTGGAAGGACTCGCCTCGGGTCACATCTACAATGCGACCTTTATTGATTCCAGCCCAGATTTTACCGATTTGTATATCATCATGAGCGGTGACAGAGCACGGCCCGTGACGATTTATTGCAATCCACGCAGTTGTTACCGTTTGCGTCAGCTGGGTATGTGGGTATAGGGGCGTTTTATTGCTCTGCACCCGAAGGCAGCGACGGCTTACTTCGGGTGAGGGGATTGGTCAGGGTGTGCTAGTCGCGAGCGATCAACGCCTTCAGTAATCGAGGGTTAGTGACCACCAAATTCGCGGGTGATGAGAATGTTGGTTTGCCGTTGACATCGGCGATTAAACAACCCGCTTCAGAAGCAATCAGACTACCGGCCTGAATCGACATATCATCCACATTGCTCAAAACGGCGGCGTGAAAACGGTCAGCGGCCACATAAGCCATCGACAGAACCGCAGAGCCAATATTGCGTAAATCAAATGCGGTTGCCATTAACTTTTGAATGCGCTCTCGTTGCTCGAGTGCCTTTTCATTGAATGAGGCGGGTTGCGTGTAGCCCACTAAGGCATCGGACAGGGTATTGATGTTGCCACAACGAATACGGCGGTTGTTTAAATAGGCACCGCGACCCCGTGTGGCATAAAACTCATCGCCATTTAACGGATTGACCACGACCGCATGTTCGGCCTTGCCTTGATTGAGACAGGTGATGATGATGGCATAAGAGGGAATGCCTACGCGAAAGTTATCAATGTCATCGATGACGCAAATTTGCCATGTGGGCTGTTTGTCGTTGTGATGATATTGGCCAGTTTCACGTCCGGAAAAATTGTTTTCTGGCAGTGACTTTTTCAGCTCAAAAATGATGCCTTTTTCCAAACCGATTGTGCAGTCGGCGATAAACTTGGCCTTTTCCTGATCGGTGCTTTTGTAAGCGTCGAAGCGATCGAGTCGACGGACCAGATCTTGGCCAGCATTGCGCGCAGCGCGCAACGCCAAATTTACCATTGGTTGCATAGGATTCGCTATCTCTTAAAGAACAAAGTGGGGGCGGATTGTACCAGCAGCGAGGGGTTTTGCGCTACACTTCGCACCCCGTAATCTAACTGGCTGCCTTTTATGCTTGCTGACATTCGTATCGTGATGGTGAATACCACCCATTCTGGCAATATTGGTGCGGCGGCGCGTGCCATGAAAAACATGGGTTTAGCGCAATTAACCTTAGTGGATCCCATTGCCTGTATCGATGACGAGGCCATTCAGCGTGCGTCCCGTGCCGATGAAATTTTGCACAATGCCGTCATTGTCGATACCCTCGAAGAAGCCATTGCGGATTGTCATTGGGTGGTTGGCACCAGCGCTCGCAGTCGTCATATTCCTTGGCCATTACTGACGCCGCGTCAGTGTGCAGCAAAAGCGGCGGCGATTGCGCCTCAAGGGAATCGAATTGCGGTGGTGTTTGGCCGTGAATCACGCGGTTTGACCAACGAAGAGTTACATTTGTGTCATGCCCATGTTCATATCCCAACGGATGAGAATTTTTCCTCGTTGAATGTGGCGCAAGCGATACAGTTAATCAGTTATGAAATGCGTTTGGCCGCACTGGCTTTAGCAACCCCCGGCGACGATGCAACCGGTACGATGGATCAGCCTTGGGGGGTGGAATGGGATCATCCTTTGGCCAGTCATGGCGATGTCAATGGCATGATGTTGCATTTGGAACAAACGCTCCTTGATATTGGCTTTCTCGACCCCAATACACCTAAGCAACTGATGTCGCGATTGCGTCGACTGTTTCAACGAGCCGCACTCGATACAACCGAAGTCAACATATTGCGTGGTATTTTAGCCACGGTACAGCGTCAACACACGCAAGGTGTTGTGAGCGATTCCACTCAAGCACCGAATGGGGATGAACAGCATGATCAAACAACTGCGTGAAGACATCGCTTGTGTCTTTGAGCGCGATCCAGCGGCACGCAACACTTTTGAGGTCGTCACCACATATCCAGGGTTGCATGCCATCATTCATTATCGCATCGCACATTGGTTGTGGTGCAAAGGCTTTAAGTGGCTGGCACGCTGGCTATCGACCATGAGTCGTTGGTTTACGGGTATCGAGATTCACCCAGGTGCTACCATCGGTCGGCGCTTTTTTATTGATCACGGCATGGGTGTGGTGATCGGCGAAACGGCGGAAATTGGCGACGACTGTACCTTGTATCATGGTGTTACCTTGGGTGGCACCAGTTGGAACAAAGGCAAGCGTCACCCAACACTCGGCAATTCGGTGGTCGTGGGTGCCGGAGCGAAGGTCTTGGGGCCCATCACCATTGGCGATCATGCGCGCGTCGGTTCCAATGCGGTGGTGACAAAAGAGGTGCCTGAGGGCGTTACCGTAATTGGTATTCCGGGTCGTATTGTGCGTAAAAGTTCGACCCAAGATGAAGATCGTCGTCGTGAAATTGCGGCAAAAATTGGTTTTGATGCCTATGGTATGACCGATGATATGCCAGATCCTATTGCGCGTTCTATTAGTAATTTGATGGATCACATGCACGCCGTGGATCGTAAAATCGAGTCCATGTGCACGGCATTACACAAACTGGGTGATCACAGTTGTGATGATGCATTGCCCGAATTGGAGCAAGAGGCCTTTGTGAGCTTGAGTGAGCGTGAAGCAAAAGCGGCGGCTGGCGACGATGTGCCGTTGTCGACTAAAGTTGACTAAAACAGTCAGCTATTAGCATAATGCGCAAGAACACACTAGGAGTCATCACATGCGTCTCACCACCAAAGGTCGATATGCCGTTACCGCGATGTTGGATTTAGCGATACATGCCGAGAAAGGCCCAGTTAGCCTAAATGACATTTCGGGTCGGCAAGGTATTTCCTTGTCGTATCTGGAGCAACTGTTCGCCAAGCTCCGCCGAAATGGTTTGGTGGCCAGTGTGCGTGGGCCTGGTGGCGGCTATCGGCTGAGTCGCGGTGCCGATGAGATTCAAACGGCAGAAATTATCGAAGCCGTGAATGAATCTATGGATGCCACTCGCTGTCAGCGCGTGGGTGATTGCCAGAATGGGGAAAAATGTTTGACCCATCATTTATGGCTCGATCTAAGCGATCAAATTCATGATTTTTTAAGCAATATTTCGTTGCACAGCTTGATTCAACGACAAGAGATTCGTTTAACCGCTGAGCGCCAAGACGAACAAACGCGCAAGCGTATACCGACCTACGCTGATGACCAAGCTGTGCAATAATCCATCGAAACGATCATAGTGTGAAAACAGACATGACTCCTGTGTATTTTGATTATGCCGCCACGACCCCGGTGGATGCACGCGTTGCCGACGCCATGATGGGGTGTTTGACGCAAACCGGTAATTTTGGCAATCCGGCATCACGTTCGCATCGGTATGGTTGGCAAGCGGAACAGGCTGTTGAGCAAGCGCGACGGCAAGTGGCCGACGCAATTCACGCCGATGCGCGACAAATTGTTTGGACATCGGGCGCGACCGAAAGCAACAACTTGGCGATTAAAGGGGTGGTGGAAGCCTGTCGCCAGCAGGATGCCCATGCTCCGCTGCACATTATTACCTCGACCATTGAACACAAGGCCGTCTTGGATACCTGCGCCGTTGTGCAGAAAGCCGGTGTTGATGTCACCTACCTAGCCCCCGACGCCGATGGTTTAATTCACGTCGAGCAGGTGCAGGCCGCGCTGCAACCGCATACCTGCTTGGTCAGCCTGATGGCCGTGAATAACGAATTAGGAACCATCACCGATATCGCCGCGATCGGTGCCTTGCTATCCAAACACGATGCCTTGTTGCATGTGGATGCCGCACAAGCGTTGGGTAAAGTGACGGTGAATGTAGCGCAATGGCAGGCCGATTTGGTTTCACTCTCTGCCCATAAAGTGTACGGCCCAAAGGGCGTGGGTGCTTTGTATGTTAAGCGTGAACAACAACATCGTCTGGTTGCGCAAATGCACGGTGGTGGCCATGAGCGGGGCTTGCGTTCGGGCACATTAGCCACGCACCAGTTAGTGGGTTTTGGTTTAGCAGCCGAATTGGCGCAACAAGAACACGCTGAACAAACGCGAATTACGGCCTTGCGTGATCAGTTATGGCAAGGCTTGCAAGCCTTGGGTGGTGTGTATCTCAATGGCCACTTGCAACGGCGGGTGGGTCATCATTTGAATGTGAGCTTTGCAGGCGTCGACGGTGAAATTTTATTGGCATCATTAGCCAAAGTTGCGGTGTCTTCGGGGTCGGCTTGCAACTCTGCCACGGTGGCACCCTCGTATGTGCTGAAAGCACTTGGACGCAGTGACGACCTAGCTCATGCCGGTTTGCGTTTTTCGTTGGGGCGATTTACCCAAGCGGAAGACGTCGAGTTTGCCATCCAAGAAGTGACACGGGTTGTCACGGGGTTGCGGCGGAACTGATTCGCGAAAAAAGTATCGTACGCCGTAGCGTACACCTTTCGTCAAAACCTGCGTATAATTCGCGGGTTTTATTCTATGAACCCTATTGTTTAATTAATTGGAGCTTAAAATGGCTGTTGAACGTACTCTGTCTATCGTAAAACCAGACGCTGTTGCAAAAAATGTAATCGGTGAAATTGTTTCTCGTTTTGAAAAAGCCGGTTTGCAAGTGGTTGCCGCTAAAATGGTCAAATTGGATGACGAAAAAGCCGGTGGTTTTTACGCAGAGCACAAAGAGCGTCCTTTCTTCAAAGACTTGGTTTCTTTCATGACCTCTGGTCCTGTGGTTGTGCAAGTATTAGAAGGCGAAAACGCCATCGCTAAAAACCGCGAATTGATGGGTGCAACTAACCCGAAAGAAGCGGCAGCTGGCACTATCCGTGCGGATTTCGCAGAAAGCATTGATGCCAATGCCGTTCACGGTTCGGATTCTGCGGAATCGGCTGCTCGTGAAATTGCATACTTCTTCGCTGCGGAAGAAATCTGCGCACGCTAAGTGCCTTCGGGGGTGCGTAGCATCCCCAGCTTGATCCCCTGTTTGCTTGTTTTTATTCAAGGTTATCCGATGTCTGACGCCACCCCAAAAATCAATCTGTTGGGTTTGTCCCCCGCCAAAATGGAAGCCTTTTTTGCCGATATCGGCGAAAAGAAGTTCCGTGCGCAGCAAATGCTGAAATGGATCCATCAGTTGGGTGAATCGGATTTTTCGAAGATGACCAACATGAGTAAAGGATTGCGTGAAAAGTTAGCGGAAGTTTCAGAGATTACGCTACCGGAGGTGGTGTACCACGATGTGTCGACCGATGGCACACAAAAGTGGGTAATGCGCATGCCAGGCGGTAGTTCCATTGAAACCGTGTACATTCCGGAAAAAGAGCGTGGCACCTTGTGTATCAGCTCACAAATTGGCTGTTCGTTGGATTGCAGTTTCTGTTCAACGGGCAAACAAGGATTTAACCGAGATTTGACCGTGTCCGAAATCATCGGGCAGGTATTTGTCGCGGCCATGAGTTTTCATGAACCGGGCGAGCGGCGCGAACGGAAAATCACCAATGTCGTTCTAATGGGCATGGGGGAACCGTTATTGAATTTCGATAACGTGGTGGATGCCATTCACCTGATGATGGACGATAACGCCTATGGCTTGTCCAAGCGCCGAGTGACATTGAGTACCTCGGGTGTGGTGCCCATGATCGATAAATTGGGTGATGTGACGGATGTGTCGTTAGCCATTTCGTTGCACGCACCGAATGACGCTTTGCGTAATCAACTGGTGCCGCTGAATAAAAAATACCCGATCAAAGAGCTGATTGCAGCCACCAATCGTTATTTGGCCAAGTTACCCGATCGTCGCAAAGCCACCATCGAATATACCTTGATTGATGGTGTAAACGACGACATGGAACACGCCATTGAATTGGCGCAATTGATGAAACAAGTGCCTTGTAAAATTAACTTGATTCCCTTTAATCCATTCCCCAATTCGGGCTACAAGCGCCCCAGCAATAATCGCGTTTATCGCTTTCGCGATCACCTGATTGAACAAGGTCATATCGTGACCATTCGCACAACGCGTGGCGATGACATTGATGCCGCTTGTGGGCAACTGGTTGGTCGTGTGGAAGATCGCACTCGTCGCAGTGCGCGCTATATCAATGCTGTTCAAATAGACGAGTCCGATGCGCCGAGCGCCATCTGACAAGGAGCCGACTGTGTTACTGCAACGACTAACGACCATTGTCATACTCACCAGTTTGATCACGCTATCGGGGTGTGTCACCACCACGGAAAGCAGTTTTACGAAAAAAGCCTCACCTGAAAAAAGTGTCGAGAATTACACCAATTTGGGTTTGGGTTATTTACAAAAAGGTCGTCCCGACTTAGCACGTCAGCGCCTGCAGCGAGCGTTGGAAATTAACGAGCGTAGCGCGCCAGCAAACGATGCCATGGGCTTGGTGTGGCAAGCCGAGGGCGAACCCGATCTGGCGGTGGAGTATCATCAGCGTGCCCTGCGGGCGGATCGTCGTTACACGCCAGCACACCATCACATTGGTCGTGCATACAGCCAGCTGGGTCAATTCAGCAATGCAGAGCGACACCTGAACACCGCGGCAGGTGATCGATATTACGATCGAAGAGTCACGGCCTACAATGAGTTGGCGATGGTTTACTATCGTCAAGAGCGCGAAAGCCAAGCAGTAGAAACCTACCTAGAAGCCCTGCGTCTTGCGCCATTTAATGTCGAAGCGCTGGTGAATGTATCTACCTTGTTGTTTGAGTTGCAGCAATACGAAGAGTCGCAGCGCTATTTTGATCGTTTCGACCGTCTTGCCGAGCGTCAACAAACTCGTCACAACGCGCACAGTTTGTGGTTGGGTATTAAATTGGCTGCCATTGCACAAGATACGCCACGCTCGATTCGTTTCGGGTCGCAATTGAAACAAGAGTTTTCTCATACCGAAGAATACCGTTTGTACCAACAATCGTTAACAGGTGGGCAGTAATATGCACTTTGTGAACCCCATTCAACGTCGTGTAAGCCGTAAAATTTGGGTGGGTGATGTCGCGGTGGGTGGCGATGCCCCGATTGCCATTCAAACCATGACCAACACCGAAACCACCGATGTGGCGGCCACAGTGGCACAAATTCAACGAGTACAAGAGGCCGGTGCCGATATTGTGCGGGTGTCGGTGCCAAGCATGGATGCCGCTGAGGCCTTTGGCAAAATTCGCCAACAAGTAACGATTCCACTGGTTGCCGATATTCACTTTGACTACAAAATTGCGTTGCGGGTAGCGGAGTTGGGGGTGGATTGTTTGCGTATCAACCCCGGCAATATTGGTCGTGAAGATCGTGTCCGCGCGGTGGTGGATGCCGCTCGCCATCATGGTATTCCCATTCGTATTGGCGTGAATGCTGGGTCATTGGAAAAAGATTTGCAAAAGAAATACGGTGAACCCACGCCCGATGCGCTGGTTGAATCGGCCATGCGTCATATCGACATCTTAGATCGTTTGAATTTTCCCGATTTCAAATTGAGTTTAAAAGCCTCGGACATCTTTATGACGGTCGCGGCCTATCGCAAAATTGCCAGTCAAATTGAACAGCCATTGCACTTGGGGATTACGGAAGCGGGTGGTTTACGCAGTGGTACCGTGAAATCGTCCATTGGTTTGGGTTTGCTGTTGTGGGATGGCATTGGTGATACCGTGCGTGTTTCATTGGCGGCCGATCCAGTGGAAGAAGTCAAAGTGGGCTGGGACATGCTGAAGTCATTAAAGCTGCGCTCGCGTGGCATTAACTTTATTGCTTGTCCGAGCTGCTCACGGCAAAACTTTGACGTGATCAAAACCATGAATGAGCTGGAGCAACGTGTTGAAGACATTCGCACTCCCATGGATGTGGCCGTCATTGGCTGCGTTGTGAATGGCCCCGGCGAAGCCAAAGAGGTGGATTTGGGGTTAACCGGTGGCCAACCGAATTTGGTGTACATCGATGGCAAACCCGCCGAAAAACTCAGTAATGACCATTTAGTTGACGACTTGGAACGGTTAATTCGTCAACGGGCAGCCGACTTGGATGCACAGCGTCAAAACGTCATCGTCAGTGACTAATCATTGTTAGGAAATCGTCTTCGTTATGAGTAAGAAAATTCAGGCCATTCGTGGCATGAACGACCTCCTTCCCGAGCAAAGCCCAGTGTGGCAATACTTGGAAGGCACGGTAAAAGAAGTTCTGGCTTCGTTTGGCTACGACGAAATTCGTATGCCCATTGTTGAGCAAACGGCGTTGTTTAAACGATCCATTGGTGAAGTCACCGATATCGTCGAAAAGGAAATGTACACCTTTGAGGATCGCAATGGCGACAGTTTGACCTTGCGTCCAGAAGGCACCGCCAGCTGTGTCCGTGCCTGTGAAGAGCATGGGTTGCTGTACAATCAAACTCAGCGTTTGTGGTATACCGGCCCCATGTTTCGCCACGAGCGCCCGCAAAAAGGCCGATACCGCCAATTCCATCAAATCGGGGTCGAAACCTTTGGTATTGCCAGTGCCGACATTGATGCCGAAGTCATTTTATTGACCGCTCGTTTGTGGGCGATGTTGGGTTTAACCGATGCCGTGACCTTGCAACTGAATACTTTGGGTAGCAATGACGCCCGTGCGCGCTATCGTGATGCGTTGGTCGAGTATTTAACGCAGCATCTTGATCAATTGGATGAAGACAGTCAGCGCCGTTTGCACAGCAACCCACTGCGTGTGCTGGACAGTAAAGACGCGAATACACAAGCCATTTTGGCGAATGCGCCCCAGTTGCACGATTATCTCGATGACGACAGTCGCGAGCATTTTGCGCGTTTGCGTTCGATATTGGATGCCGCTGGCGTGTCGTATGAAATCAACCAGCGCTTAGTGCGTGGCCTCGATTATTATTGCAAAACCGTATTCGAGTGGGTCACCGACAAACTGGGTGCACAAGGTACGGTTTGTGCCGGTGGACGTTACGATGGTTTGGTTGAGCAGTTGGGTGGCAAACCCACACCGGCGGTAGGCTTTGCCATGGGTGTTGAACGCCTGGTGTTATTATTAGAAACGCTTGAGCGCATTCCATCAGCGGTATTACACACCGTGGATGTGTATTTGTGTGCGGTGGGTGATGGCACCGATCAAGCGGCGTTATTGCTTGCCAATCAGTTGCGTGATGAGGCGCTGGGTTTGCGTGTGCTAACTCACTGTGGTGGCGGTAGCTTCAAAAGTCAGCTGAAAAAAGCCGACAAGAGTGGTGCACGGTTTGCTCTGATATTAGGTGACAGTGAACTCAGTGCAGGTACAATCGTGATCAAAGATTTGCGTGTGGATGGCGAACAAGTGACTTTAGCGCAAGCGGATGTCGCTGCGTGGCTGAACGAACAACTGTATTCATAACAAAACAATAGGCATTTTGCGGGGAAAGGCAAATGACGGATATGAGAACCGAAGAAGAACAAGTCGAAGCCATTAAAAACTGGTGGCAGAAAAATGGTACTGGCTTAGTCGTCACCTTGGTGTTGGTTACCGGTGGTTGGTTTGGTTGGAACGGCTACCAAGACAATAAACAAGCCAAAGGCGAAGCCGCGTCCATGGTTTATTCGCAACTGATTGATACGGTGGCGCAACCACTCAGTGCGCAAACCGATGCCAGTCGTGTGCAAGCACAAGCGTTGGCCGAACAATTAATAACCGACTTTAACGATACCGTTTATGGCGATTTTGGTCAGTTATTCAGTGCGCGTTTTGCGGCTGATGCGGGTGATTACACGGCGGCCATTGAGCAATTACAACAATTGATCGGTAGTAGCAAACAACCCGCGATTGTACACAGTGCGCGTGCGCGCTTAGCCACGTTACAAGTTCAAACGGAACAATACGACGCGGCCTTGGTGACGTTATCGGGTAACGTTGATGGGGCGTTTTTGGTTCAGTTTGAGACCATTAAGGGCGATGCGTATTGGTTACAAGGCGATACCGTCTCGGCGCTTGCTGCGTACACTCGTGCTTTGACGGCTGCTCAAGAAAGCGGTGCGAGCGCACAAGTGTTGCAACGTAAAATTGATCACCTTGTATCGACCGGAGAAGCGTAATGTTACTGCGCCTAATTGCTGCAATATCACTTTTCTTGTTGGTGGGTTGCGCCAGTCAGCCCAGCTCAACAGAGGGTGATGACGCCAATGTGACGAATTCCTCTTTAGCGCCGTTGAAAAACAGCGTGGATTTGAACGTCGCGTGGCGAACGCAATTGGGCGAGGGGCCAGGGGATGCTTACAACCGTATTGAATTGGCCGTGGTCGAGCAAACGGTCTACGCCGTATCGGTGGATGGTAGCGTCTATGCGCTGTCGTTAACGAATGGCCGTACACAGTGGCGTCAGCGATTGTCGGTGCCAATCACCGGCGGTATTACTCATGACAATGGCGAGTTATTTGTCACCACCTTAGATGGTCAGTTGCACGCATTGTCTGCTGAGGATGGTAGCCATCAATGGTCCGCTCGATTGACCTCAGAAGCGATTGCTCCCGTCGGTGTTGATCGTCGTCGCGTGTTTGTACAAACCGTGGATGGTCGCATCACCGCCTTTGAGCGCCGTGATGGCCGTCAAGCATGGACGTACGAAAACGCCATGCCGATTTTAACCTTGCGTGGTACTTCCGCCCCCTTGGTGCTGGATCAATTTGTGATTGCCGGATTTGCGACGGGTCGCGTTTTGGCGCTTGATAAAGTGTTGGGTATTCCTCGTTGGGATGTGCGCCTAGCAACGGCCGACGGCCGTTCGGAATTAGAGCGATTGGTCGATATCGACGGCACGCCGTTATGGCATAACGGCATGATTTACGCCGCCAGTTATCATGGCAATGTGGCCGCCATCGGCTTAAATGGTGACGTACGTTGGCAAGAAGCCGGTTCCAGTTATTCGGCCCCCGAGATTGCACTGGGCAGTCTGTATCTGACGCTGGATGACAGTCGAATTCGTGCGTATGACTTGATGAATGGCGCCAGTCAATGGCAGCAAACGGCGTTACAAGGTCGACATGTGGGCCCTGTGACGGCCATTGATGGTTATCTTGCCGTTGCTGATCGTGAAGGCTATGTGCATTTACTGCGTCAAGTGGATGGTGATTTGGTTGGACGGCTGTTGATTCGTCCCAAACCGATTCATGTGAGCTATCCCAATCAAACCGAAGCCACCAATTGGCGCGCGTTGCGTGGTCGTGACTTTGGCGTGCGCAGTCGTATGGTAGCGACTGAGCAAGGCGTGTTGGTTTACACCAATCACGGCGAATTATTATTACTCTCTTTGCATCCACGCGGTTAATGGCGCGGATCTTACTTGTTGAACGATTGAAGGCGGTTAATACCCATGGTTCCTGTTATTGCTCTTGTTGGTCGTCCGAATGTCGGAAAATCAACGTTATTTAACCGTCTAACGAAAAGTCGTGATGCATTGGTGGCCGAAATTGCGGGTTTAACACGCGATCGTAAGTACGGCGAAGGCAAAGTCGGCGATCGCCCGTTCATTGTCATTGATACCGGTGGCATCAGCGGTCAAGAAGAAGGCATTGACGAGGCGATGGCGCAACAAAGCTATCAAGCCATGAATGAAGCCGACATCGTGTTCTTTATGGTGGATGCCGGTGCCGGTATCACCGCTGGTGATCGCATGATTGCCGAGTACTTGCGCCGCAATAACAAAGAAGCGTATCTCATCGCGAACAAAATCGACGGTCGTAACCCCGATGTGGTGTTGGCCGAGTTTTTCGAAATGGGCATGGGCGAAGCCATTCCGATTGCGGCGGCACACAATCGTGGTATCAATACCCTGATTGACTACGTGATGGACATAGCGGCACCACGCCCAGAGCCAGATCCCGTTGATAACAATGTGTACGTGTATGAAGAAGACGACGCTGACACTGAGGTTAGTCATGAGCAGTTGGATGTCAAAGGCATCAAAATTGCCGTAGTGGGCCGCCCGAATGTGGGTAAATCGACGTTAATCAACCGCTTTTTGGGTGAAGAACGCGTCGTCGTTTACGATGAAGCGGGGACCACACGCGACAGTATTTACATCCCGTACGAGCGTCACGGACAAGATTACACCTTGATTGATACGGCCGGTATTCGTCGACGTAAAAACATCACCGAAGCGGCCGAAAAGTTTTCCATCATCAAAACTTTGCAAGCCATCCAAGATTGCCATGTGTGTATTTTGGTGCTCGATGCGCGCACCGGCATTGTCGAGCAAGACTTGCACATGCTCAGCTTTATTCTGAATTCGGGACGTGCCCTAGTCATCGCCATCAATAAATGGGATGGTATGGAAGCGCATGAAAAGCAGCGCGTGAAAGATGAAATCGACCGTCGTTTCGACTTTTTAACCTTTGCTGAAATGCACTTTATTTCAGCCTTGCACGGAACCGGCGTCGGGCATTTGTACGAGTCGGTTGATCAAGCGTATCAGTCGGCCATGGCGAAGTGGTCAACCAACATGCTCACCCGTATTCTCGAAGACTGCGTGGCCAGCCATCAGCCCCCTATTATTCGCAATCGTCGTCCGAAATTGCGTTATGCGCACCAAGGTGGGTCTAACCCACCGATTATTGTGGTGCATGGCAATTTAACGCGCGAACTGCCCGAAGATTATCGCCGTTACTTGGCCAATACCTATCGGCGTGTGTTGGACATTAAAGGCACGCCCATCCGTTTGGAATTCCGTCAAGGCGAAAACCCGTTTGCCGAGCGTGAGAAGGAAGTGCGTCACAGCAGTCGCCGCCGCGCCGAAGCCGTTGAGCGTACCGCCAATATTCGTAAAACCAAACTCGAAAAAGCGCGTAAACAACGCAACAAGAATAAATAAACCGGCGTATCAACCCGCCGTGCAACTAAAAAAGCCGCCCTCAATGAGTGCGGCTTTTTGGTAAGACGTACCCAGTCGTTTGGTTGACTCAGCGCGGGTCGTACAGCTCGGCCTCTATCGTGATGCAGTGCTGATCGCTAAAACACAACTCCAGCGGTAAGCGGGTTGACAAATTGGGCGATAAACCGAACAGCATCAGGTGCAAACCACCGGGTTGTAAGGTCACACTGCTGCCAGCAGCAATGGGCAATGACTCGATTTCACGCATCTTCATCACGCCATTTTCGTGCAAGTGTGTATGAATTTCGATGCGCTCACTCCAATCCGCACGGGCGCTGACCAATTCGATGTCCTGTTGGCTTTGGTTACTGATTTGCATAAACGCCGCACTCATCGTGCGACCAGGAATCGGCTGGCGAACTTTGGCATTCGTGACGGTCATGGTGCTGGCATGATGGTGTGCCGCACTGTCGTGGTTTGAGTGATCAGGGCTTGAGTGATCAGGGCTTGAGTGATTGTGGTTCGTGGAATGCGCCATGGGCGCATACGGTAAGGCGATGCAGACCGTCAAGGTGAATGCCGATCGAAAGGACAACATCATGCGTCTATCTCCAAAGGGGTATATGCTCGCAAGGATAGACTAACCGCAACAGACTGCCTAGTGACAGAATGTCGCACTAGGCAACGCTGACGTATTCATTGTTTGGAAGGCATTAATGATGCGTCGGTGGCGTTTGTTCGAGTTCTGGATGCTGCTCCGACATCAGCGCTTCATCCAGACTGGGGCCAGGAATGGCGTGATTGCCGCTGGCCCATTCGCCTAAATCAATCAAGCGGCAGCGGGCGCTGCAAAAAGGGCGATCGACGTTGCTGGCAATCCACTCCACGTCTTTTTGGCAGGTAGGGCATTGTACTTTCATAGCGTTCTCGATGAGGGTTGCGCCAACGGCACATAACGCGTGTGCAGGGCGTGTAGTTGCTGTTGCAGATGAGCGAGATCACCTTCGTTATTCACCACATCATCGGCGCGGGCACAGCGTTCCGCACGCGGCATTTGCGCCTGGATAATGCGTTTGATTTGTTCTTCGTCGTTGCCATCACGCGCACTGGCACGTTGCAGTTGCGTGGTTTCATCCACATCAATCACCAGTACCCGCTGTACTAACTGCACTTGTTGGCTTTCAAACAGCAGCGGCGACACCAGCACCGCATACAGCGATTGGGCGCGTTGCAATTGCTGTACAATCGCATCACGAATGGCCGGGTGGGTTTGTTGCTCTAACCAGACTCGTTCGGCCGCATCGGCAAACACCTTCGTGCGCAACCACGGACGATTCAGTTGGCCGTCATCCAGCAAGGCGTCGGCGCCGTAACGGTCGCGTATGGCACACCATGCCGGTTGCTGCGGTTGCACTACCTCACGCGCGACCACATCGGCATCGACCACGACCAATCCTCGCTGTGCAAACCAGTTGCTGGCGGCGGTTTTACCACTGCCAATGCCCCCTGTTAATCCCAATACCCACCGACTCATGCACCACCCTTAGCGAATATTGTGTTTACCAAGCCCAATGGGCAAAATACCAAGCACTGATGTCATTGCCCCACAAGGCGGCAATCCAACCTGCGGCGGCCAGATAGGGGCCAAAGGGTATCGGAATATTTTTATCACGACCCAATATCAAAATACCCAAAATGCCGACTACGGCACCCACCACGGACGACAGCAAAATAATCATGGGTAAGGCTTGCACGCCGAGCCAAGCACCCAGTGCGGCCAGCAGTTTAAAATCGCCATACCCCATGCCATCCTTGCCGGTGGCCAGTTTAAACAGCCAAAACACCGACCACAGCGCGCCATAACCCACGACCGCACCGTACACCGCGTCGTGTAACGACACAAATAGCCCTTGGCTATTCACCAACAGCCCGAGCCACAACAAGGCAAAGGTGAGTTGGTCGGGCAGCAGCTGATGGTCAATATCAATCACGGTTAAGCTGATCAGAAGCCACGTAAAGATCAACATGGCGGCCAGCTCCCAACCCCACGGAAACACCCACAACAAGGTCACACTGCACAAGGCGGTGACCAACTCGACGATGGGGTAACGTACGCCAATGCCTGTGCCACAGGCCGCACAACGACCTTTCAGCAACAACCAACTGATGATGGGAATATTCTGCCAAGCCCGTACCGGCGCATGGCACTGAGGGCAATGAGAATCGGGTTTGAACAAGTTGTAGGGCTGATCGGGCTGCTTCAGCGCCGGATGGTCGGGTAACGACTCGGGCAGGGTAGCGCAATCGCGTTGCCACTGACGAAACATCATGATCGGCAAACGCAAAATGAGCACGTTCAAAAAACTGCCGACCAAGAGGCTGATAATCAGAACCGTCAGAACAGACAGCCAAAGCTCGCTCCCCAAATAGGACAGGGTTTGCATTAAACCACGTCCCCCATCATGAAGATCGGCAAGTACATGGCGACGATCAAACCACCAATAACCACCCCTAAAAAGGCCATGACCATAGGCTCTAACATCGCCGTCATGCTTTCAACTGCGTTATCGACTTCTTCTTCAAAATACGTAGCGGCTTTGTCGAGCATGGCATCCAGCGCACCGGATTCTTCACCAATACTGGTCATTTGCACCACCATATTGGGGAATACGCCGGTGGAGCGCATGGCAAAGTGCATTTGTTGACCTTGCGATACTTCGTCGCGAATTCGTAGTACCGCGTCTTTATACACCACATTGCCCACTGCACCGGCCACCGAATCGAGCGCTTCGACTAAGGGCACGCCAGCAGCAAACGTGGTGGATAGTACGCGGGCATAACGAGCCACGGCAGCTTTACGAATCAAATCACCAAACACGGGTACTTTTAAGGTGAAGCGTTCAAAGCCGTTACTAAAGGCTTTCGAGCGTTTTAGCGCTTGCGTAAAACCGACCCCGGCGATAATGAGCAAGGCAAAGGCATGCAGATAATAAGCTTGCGCCACTTCCGAGAGCATCACCACAAATTGGGTTGGCCCGGGCAATTCAGCGCCAAAGTTGTTGAACATGTCTTGGAAAGTGGGTACCACTTTGACCAATAGTAGCACGGTGACAATAAACGCAATGATTAAGGTAATGGCTGGGTACATCAATGCTTTTTTGATCTTGGCGCGCAGTGCTTCGGTTTTTTCTTTGTAAACGGCCACCTTGTCGAGCATGGATTCCAACGCACCTGCTTGCTCGCCCGATTCCACCAAATTGCAGGTCAGCTCATCGAAATATTCGGGGTGCTGTTTGAGCGCCGAGGCAAAATCGTTACCGGCGGAGACTGTGTCGCGAATTTCATACACCAGTTCTTTCATGGTTGGGTTATCGACGCCATCGGCGACAATATCAAACGACTGCACCAAGGGCACACCGGCTTTGATCATGGTGGCCATTTGGCGAGTAAAAAAGGTGATGTCTTGCGATTTGATCTTTTTACCCGACTTGCCACCCAGCCCAAACAAGGGCTGCGCCACCTTTTTGACTTTTTTCGGTGTCACGCCTTGCTTGCGCAATTGCGCTTTGACCATCGCCGCGTTTTGCCCCATCAATTCCCCTTTGATGGACTGGCCACGTCGATTGGTGCCTTCCCAAACAAAGGCGACCTTATTGTCTTTTTTTGCCATAACTATTCTTCATCCTTTGCGCTGCGTTGTGTGTCGCACGCGGTTAATCCGTGGTTACGCGGTTGGCTTCGGCCAAACTGGTCACACCTTGGGCCACTTTTTGTAACGCCGAGGTACGCAAGCTGTTAAAACCTTCTTTGCGGGCACAGTCGGCGATTTCGATGGAGTTACCACCGGCCATGATAATACGCGAGATCGAATCCGTCATTTTAACGACTTCGTAGATACCCACGCGACCTTTATAACCGCCATTGCACTGTTCGCAACCCACCGGTTGGTAAATTTCGGCCGTGGCCAATTGTTCTTGGCTGAAACCAGCGTCTAACAACGCCTGTTCTGGCACATCCGCCGGTTGTTTGCATTTAGAGCATAACCGTCGAGCCAAGCGCTGAGCAATGATCAAGCTCACGGACGTGGCAATGTTAAAGGCAGGCACGCCCATGTTGGCCAAGCGCGTGAGGGTTTCGGCGGCGCTGTTGGTGTGCAAGGTGGATAACACCAAGTGGCCCGTTTGTGCGGCTTTGATGGCGATGGAGGCGGTTTCGAGGTCTCGAATCTCACCGACCATGACAACATCAGGATCTTGACGTAAAAACGAACGAAGGGCTGAGGCAAAGTCCAATCCAACCCGAGCATTCACGTTCACTTGGTTGATGCCTTCGAGATTGATTTCAACCGGATCTTCGGCGGTGGAAATGTTGGTGCCTTCCACGTTCAGAATGTTCAAACCCGTGTACAGCGACACGGTTTTGCCAGAGCCCGTTGGCCCCGTCACCAAAATCATGCCTTGTGGTTTCGCCAACGCGGCCATGTACAAGTCTTTTTGGTCGGGCTCGTAACCCAGCATGTCGATACCGAGCTGGGCTGAGGACGAATCCAGAATCCGCAACACCACCTTTTCGCCCCACAGTGTCGGCAAGGTGTTCACGCGAAAGTCGATGGCTTTGTTTTTCGACAGTTTCATTTTGATGCGGCCATCTTGCGGTAAGCGACGCTCAGAAATGTCCATTTTCGACATCACCTTTAACCGCGCGGCAATCTTACCGGCCAAGTTAATGGGCGGGCTGGATACCTCATGCAAAATACCGTCGGTGCGGTAACGCACGCGATAGCGTTTTTCGTACGGCTCGAAATGCAAATCCGACGCGCCTTCTTTGACGGCGTCGAGCAGCATTTTGTTAATGAAACGGACAATGGGCGCGTCATCACCGCTGTCGGTTTCGGCCTCTTTCGCGGCTTGTTTTTCTTTGGCGTCGGGGTCTTCTAGGTCGATGTCGTCTAATTCACCGCCCAAATCCCCCATTGACGTGTCGCTGGCATTCAAAAATCGGTCAACGGCGCTGTGCAGTTTGTCTTCTTCGACCAACACCGATTCCACCGTCATGCCGGTGTTGAATTTGATTTCGTCGATGGCCAGCATGGCCGAGGGGTCACTTTGTGCCACGTACAAGCGATTACCGCGCTTAAATAACGGCAATACCCGGTGCTTTTCAATCAATTCGCGGCTGACTAATTCGGTCTCGAGTAATTCCAAATCGAAGCTGGCCAAATCCAGTAAAGGCAGGCCAAATTCTTCGGCGGCCAGCATGGCCAACGGGCGTGCTTTCACTTTTCCGGCGGCCACGGCGGCAGCGACAAAATGCTGCTTATTCTGGCGCGCTTGTTCAAGGAGTTCTTGCGCTTGTTGCGCACTCAGTAATTGCTGCTCCACCAAGCGGCGCGGTAGGCCAGTCAATAACGCCATGATCACGATTCCTAACGGTGTTTATTATGATAAGGCAACATACCAGAGGGGCGCGATGAGCGCTAGCAAGAGGCGGGGAAACTGTGCGATGGCCTGCAAAAAAAGCCCATGAATTTGATGGTAAGCAGAAAACGGGCATAAAAAAACCGACCCGAAGGTCGGTTTTTTACAGTCCTGCAGTCTTACTTAGTACGTGGCAAGTACTTGATAGGTAGTTCGGGCAGGCTATCATCATTAGTTACGTTGCTTGTGCTAGTAGACCAAGTAACAACACCATTGTCGTTAATTTCAGGTACTAACTCGTATGTTTTACCAGCTAGTTTAGCTGGAACACCATCACCAGTACCTTTAAATGTTAGTGTTAAAACAGCTAAGTCATCATCAGACAAATCAATTTCTGCGATATTGCCGGCAGAGTGAGATTCTGGGTCATCATTAATACCAGTATAGCCCGTTAAATCATCCCAATCGCCTGGTAACTCAGAGAAGCGAGCGGCATATTCACCCACAGCCAATTGCAATGGGCGTGCAACTGCTAAGGAGTTAGTTGCATCGGTACGTAATACATAGTCTTGATACTGTGGCACCGCCACAGAAGCCAAAATACCGATGATCGCGATCACGATCATCAATTCAATTAAGCTAAAACCTTTTTGGTTTGTCATAGTCTTTCTCCACTCGCATGCGAGATTCTAATTATGGGGTAAAGCGGTGAAGCCGCTTCGCCGTGTCATTACGACAGTGAAGGCAGTGTGCCAAGCTTCTTAGGGGTGTGCAAGTCCTTGATTTTGGGTTTTTTAGTAAAGTATGACTTGTGTCGCATTACTGCTGGTGAATGTGTGATCAAAGCTCACTAAAGTGACAAAAAAGGTCACTTTAGTGGTGAAAAAAGTGCACGTTGTGGCAAAAAATTGGCCATCGTCGTCTAAGTCTTGAAGGTGACGTGAGGCATTACACCAACCGCATCGACAGGTCGATGGCTTTGCAATCTTTTGTGAGTGCGCCAATCGAGATGTAATCCACGCCGGTTTCGGCGTAGGGGCGCAAGGTGGTGTTGGTGATGTTGCCCGAGGCTTCCAGCTTAACTTGCGGTTGGCGCGCGCGGGTGTGATGCACAGCTTCACGCATACGGCTGGGGCTGAAGTTGTCGAGCATAATAATGTGTGCTCCAGCGTCGATGGCTTGATCGAGCTGTTGTTCGGTTTCGACTTCGACTTCGATGGGTTTGCCGGGCGCAATGTGTTGTGCTTGTTGTACGGCGGCGGCAATGCCACCGGCGGCCATGATGTGGTTTTCTTTAATTAAAAAGGCGTCGTACAAGCCAATGCGGTGGTTGTAGCAGCCGCCGACGTGTACGGCGTATTTTTGTGCGATGCGTAGGCCGGGTAGGGTTTTGCGTGTATCGAGTAATTTTACGCCGGTGCCTTGCACGTGGTCGGCATAGTGACGACAAACAGTGGCGGTGCCGGATAGGGTTTGCAAAAAGTTTAAGGCGCAGCGTTCGCCGGTTAATAACGAGCGAGCTGGGCCGCTCAGTTCAAATAAGACTTGATTGGGGCGTACCCATTGACCATCGCTCACTCGCCAGGTGATCTGCACGGTGGGGTCGAGCTGACGAAACACTTCATTGACCCATGCCGTTCCAGCAACGATGGCCCGTTCGCGTGAGATGATGCGTGCTTTGGCACGTTCGTTGGCCGGAATCAGTTGTGCCGTGATGTCGCCGCTGCCGATGTCTTCGTCGAGCGCGAATTGCACGGTACGAAACAAGGTGTCTTGGTGTTGACGTAAATCCATGGTAGCTCCCGAACGGCGTAAACAAAGGCGAATAGTGAGATTAGAAAAGGCCGCATTCTACACCGAACGTCGTCATTGTGCAGTGCCGAAGTGCGGCGGCCGAAGTGGCTGCCGATTGACAGGGCGACGCCAACGCCTATCATGACGTCTTTCTGGTTAGGTTAGGGTTGTGTCTTGAACGACATTCCATTGAGTGTTCTGTTTTCTATTTTGGCCGTTTTGATTGTGATTTCGGCATTCTTTTCCAGTTCGGAAACCGGCATGATGTCGTTGAACCGCTACCGATTGCGGCACATGGCGAAAAATAAGCATAAAGGTGCGATGCGTGCGGCGGCGTTAATGGATAAACCCGATCGGTTGATCGGTACGATCCTTACGGGCAATAACTTGGTTAACTTTGCGGCAGCGGCGTTAGCCACCATCATCAGTCAGCGCTTATGGCCGGATAATCCCGATTTGGCGGTGCTAGTGAATACGGTATTGTTCACCTTGGTGGTGTTGATTTTTGCCGAGCTGACGCCAAAAACCTTGGCGGCACTGCGCCCCGAAAAAATTGCCTTTCCGGCGGCGCCCGTGTTGCAGTTTTTGCAGTGGGCGCTGTATCCCTTTGTCTGGTTTGTGAACACCATTGCCAATGCGTTGTTGCGCTTGATTCGTGTCGATGTAAACAATGCGGTGCCAGACAATTTGAGTACCGAGGAATTACGCTCGGTGGTGCGCGAAGCGGGTGGCATGATTCCAAAGCGTCATAAGCTGATGCTGTTGAGTATTCTCGACTTAGAGCACATGACGGTGAATGACATCATGATTCCGCGTAACGAAGTCATTGGCATTGACTTGGACGATGAGGTGGATGACATTTTGCAGCAGTTACGCACCACGCAGCACACGCGTTTGCCGGTGTATCGCAATGACATCAATGACGTGATTGGTGTGTTGCACACGCGTAATGTCAGTCGCTTTTTGACCATGGCGGAAAACAGCAAAGACAGCATTCGTCAGGGCATTGAACAGCATTGTCGCGAGCCTTACTTTATTCCGGAAAGTACTCCTCTGCATACGCAGTTATTTAATTTCCAGAAAAATCAACGTCGCATCGCCTTGGTGGTGGATGAGTACGGTGATATTCAAGGTATTTGTACGCTGGAAGACATTTTGGAAGAAATTGTCGGTGAGTTTACGACGGATGTGTCTACCTCGAATTCGCCTGATGTGCATCCTCAAGAGGACGGCAGTTACATTGTCGATGGCACAGCCTTCATTCGTGATGTGAATAAGGCGTTGGTGTGGGATCTACCGACCGATGGGCCTAAGTCGATCAGTGGTTTGATTGTGGAGTCGTTAGAGCATATTCCCGACGCCCCCGTGTGTTTGTTGATTGGCCAGTACCGTGTCGAAATCATGCAGATCAAAGACAATATGGTGCGTACAGCGAAGTTCAGTCTGGTGCCAGGTTACGAACCGTTATCCGATTTGTAAGGCGTTACCATTAGTCGCTACAATGGCGCTCCTTTATGTTGAGCCACCGTAGCGAATTGTCATGACCGAATCGAACGCTCGTAAAATCTTAGTCACCAGTGCCTTGCCTTATGCCAATGGCTCTATTCACCTTGGCCATTTGCTGGAATACATCCAAACCGATATTTGGGTGCGTTTTCAAAAATCCCGTGGTCATCAATGCACCTATGTGTGCGCCGATGATGCCCACGGCACCGCCATCATGCTGCGTGCCGAAAAAGAAGGCATTACCCCAGAACAACTCATTGCCAATGTGAAGGCCGAACACGAGGCGGATTTTGCTGCGTTTCATATTGCGTTTGATCATTTTCACAGCACGCACAGTGATGAAAACCGCGAATTGGCAGAGTACATTTACACCGCCTGCCGCGATAAAGGTCACATTGCCGTGCGCCGCATCAAGCAATTATACGATCCGGTAAAGTCGTTATTTTTGGCCGATCGTTACATTAAGGGCGAATGCCCTAAGTGTGGCGCAGGCGATCAATACGGCGACAACTGCGAAGCCTGTGGCGCGACCTATACACCGGCCGATTTGGTGAACCCGTATTCGGTGATTTCCGGTGCGACACCAATTGAAAAAGAATCGGAGCATTACTTTTTCAAACTGCCCGATTTTCAGGCGTTTTTACAAGAGTGGACACGGTCGGGCACCTTGCAAGAAGAGGTCGCGAATAAGTTAGCCGAGTGGTTGGACTCGGGCCTGCAAGAGTGGGATATCTCGCGCGATGCGCCGTATTTTGGTTTTGAAATTCCGGATGCGCCGGGTAAGTTCTTCTATGTGTGGCTGGATGCGCCTATCGGTTACATGGCCAGTTTTAAGTATTTGTGTGATCGCCGTGATGACCTCGATTTTGATGAGTACTGGCGCCCTGACTCGAACGCCGAGGTGTATCACTTCATCGGTAAAGACATCATTAATTTCCATGCGTTGTTTTGGCCATCCATGTTATCGGCAGCGGGTTTCCGTACCCCAACGGCGGTGAATGCGCATGGGTTTGTGACGGTAAATGGTGCGAAGATGTCGAAATCACGCGGCACCTTTATTAAGGCGCGCACGTTTTTGAATCATTTAAACCCGTCGTATCTGCGCTATTACTTTGCCGCCAAGCTGGGCAGCAGTGTGGATGACTTTGATCTGAATTTGGAAGATTTTGTCCAGCGTGTGAATGCGGATTTGGTGAATAAACTGGTGAACATTGCCAGCCGTACCGCGAATTTTGTGGTGAAAGGCGGTGGGGTATTAAGTGCCGAGTGCGCCGAGCCCGAGATGGTGCAAGCCTTTATTGATCGTGGTGATGTGATTGCCGAGTTGTACGAAAAGCGTGAATTTGGGCGTGCCATGAAAGAAATCATGGCGTTGGCGGATCGAGCCAATGAGTACATTCAGTTAAAAGCGCCGTGGGCGATGAACAAAGAACCCGGACGCGAAGCCGAGGTGTTGGCGGTGTGTTCGGTGGCATTGAACTGTTTCCGTCAGTTGATGACTTACTTAGCGCCGGTATTGCCAGAATTAGCGGCGAAAACCCAAGCCTTTATGAAGCTGGATGATTTGGCGTGGGATTCACGTAAAACGATTTTGCTGGGTCATGCTATTGACGGTTTTACGCCCATGTTAGCCCGTGCCGAGTTGAGTAAAGTGGAAGCCATTTTACAAGAAACCCAGTCTGAGTTGGCGAAGGAAACCGGTTTGGCGGCTCCGGCCGCTGCGGCCAGTACGACAAAGGTGGCCGCGGTGAAAGACAAACCCGCGAAAAGCAAAAACAAAGGCCCCGAATTGCGCGAAGACGGCACGGAAGTAATTGCCGACACCATTGAGTTTGCGGACTTTGCCAAAGTCGATTTGCGCATTGCTCGTATTGTGCGTGCCGAGCACGTTGAAGGTGCAGAGAAACTGCTGCAATTGACGTTGGACATTGGCAATAACGAAACGCGCAACGTGTTTTCCGGTATTAAAGCGGCCTACGCGCCGCAAGATTTGCAAGGTAAGTTGACGGTGGTGGTGGCGAATTTGGCACCGCGTAAGATGAAATTTGGTGTATCCGAAGGCATGGTCCTGGCCGCAGGGCCGGGTGGTGCCGATTTATGGTTGTTGGAACCGCACGAAGGCGCTCAGCCCGGTATGCGTGTTCTTTAATATTGAGGAATATTGCATGAAATCATTGTTTACCATGACACTGGCGGTGTTACTCACCGTGGGTTGGGTTGCCGAGGCGGATGCTCGTCGTTTAGGTGGCGGTGGTGGTTTTGGCAAAAAAGCCACACCGGCACAACAGCGTAATGCACCGGAGCAGCGTCAGCGACAGCAAGACCAACAACAGAGCCAGCAGCAAAATCAGCAAGGGCAGAACGCCGCACAACCAGGCCGTACGGGCATGATGGGCGGTATGCTGGGTGGTTTGTTGGTCGGTGGCATGTTTGCCTACCTGCTAGGCAGCGGCGCATTTGAGGGGATTCAGTTCATGGATATCCTGCTGTTGTTGGTGATTGTGGGTGGCGGCATTTGGCTGTTTCGCCGACTGCGCGCTTCACAAGCACCAGCGTATGCGGGTATGCCTGACGGTGTGCAGTCGCGTCAGTCGTCAGCGCCTTTTTCGTCATCTGCCTCGGTATCATCCGGTAGTGCGGTTAATTTACCTGAGGGGTTTGATGCATCGCCGCTTTCCAGTCATGCCAGCGCGATTAATTTACCTGAAGGGTTTGATGCCGATGCCTTTGTTGAGGGGGCGTTGGCGCATTACCGCACCTTGCAGCACGCATGGAACGATGGCGACATGACGGTCATTCGTGATTACGTCAGCCCAGCCTTGTGTGATGCCTTAGAGCAGCAACGCAACCGATTAATGGTGCCACCACAAACCGAGGTGGTGTCGTTATCGGCAGAAATCGTGGCGGCAGGTCGTCAAGGTGAGGTCGCTGAAATCAGTTTGTTGTTCCGTGGTTTATGTCGTGATGCGCTGGAAAAGTCGGAAGACGGTATCTACGACGTATGGCACTTAGAGCGTGATTTAACCGTTGATGGTTCACCGTGGATGTTGGTGGGTATTGAAGCGGAATAAGCGGTTGATCGCGTTTGCTGATTAAGTAACGGATCGGCGAAGCAAAGAAAAGAAAAGAAAAGAAAAGGGGAATCGTTGATTCCCCTTTTTTGTGTCCGTCTTTCTGAGTAAGACGCTGCTGGTATGAGTTGATGGGCTTGTTCGATGCCTACTTGTTAGGTTCGTAGCTGCCCCAGTTGACGATCCAGTTGATCCAGTTGTTCGTTCACGTGATGGCTACTACCGCTGGCTTGCTGGGCCAGCTCGGCCAGATGATTGGTGGCATCACCGATCACTGTTAGGTTACGGGTGATGTCTTCACTGACGCTGCTTTGCTCTTCGGCGGCCGTTGCCACTTGGTCGATGTGGTCGGAAATTTCACTGATGGCTTGCACCACTTCGTGCAATGATGAGTGCGCGGATCGTGTCGATTCCATGGCCGATTCGGCTTTTTTGCTGCCGTCGTCAATGATGGAGACCGCGGCTTTGACTTCGTCTTGCAAGCTGCCAATCATGCTGTTGATTTCTTCGGTGGACTCTTGGGTTTTCGAGGCAAGCGTACGTACCTCGTCGGCAACGACGGCAAAACCACGGCCTTGTTCGCCTGCTCGAGCCGCTTCGATGGCCGCGTTCAGTGCCAACAGGTTGGTTTGTTCGGCAATGCCACGAATCACGACTAAAATGCGGTTGATGTCTTCGGAGCGTTCAGACACTTTGCTGATGGACTCGCTGGCGGTTTGCATGTTACTGCTGAGTTCGAGCACGGTGTCAACCGAACCCGATAAGTGTTGCTGCGACTGACGAATGTTGCCGTGCATGTCTTTGGTTTTGACTGCAACGTCGGAAGCGATGCGTGCCACTTCTTGTGCGGTGGCCGACATTTCTTGCGTGGCGGTCACGACATTATCCATTTCGTGTTGCTGAGCGTCTGTGCCTTGGCGGGTTTGCTGACTGATACCCAAGTTTTCGTTAGAACGTTCACGCACGCCTTGGCTAACGTCTTTTAAGCTCATGACCAGATCGCGTAACTTGGTTAAGAAGCGATTAAAGCCTTGGCTGAGTTCGATCAATTCCGCATGGGTATCCAGTTGCAAACGCTGTGACAAGTCGCCTTCGGCACTGGACAGTTGCTGTACCTGCTTGTTTAAGGTGTGCAGCGGCTCGGTGATGGAGCGAATTAATAAGGTAATGACGCCCATGGCCATGGCGGCAAGAATGACGGCAAGCAGTAATTGACTGGCTAAGACGGAGTTTTGTTCACCATCAATGAGTTCGGTCAGTGCGGCTAAATCGGCCAGCGCGACATTCAGCGGTAATTCGATGATGAGTGACCATGTACTGTTTGCTGCGGGTATGCTGATGGCGCGAGCAACATGAATGGTGTCGTCACTGATCCATAGGCCATTTTGTTGGTGCAGCTGATGCAGGCGAGTACCATGTTGAGGACGGGCTTCGGTAATGGGGCGGGCAGTGTGCTCTTGATAGTGACTGGAAGCCACAATCAATCCCATTTCACTTAGCAAGGTGACCTTGGCGGCTCCTTGATACAAGTTCGCACTGAGCTGTTTGGTCAGTTGTTGGAAGACGGGCAAATTCACATCCACACCCGTTAGGCCTTTGAATTGTCCATTGGACAGGATGGGCACGGTGAGGCTGGTCATTAGTTGGTTTTCACCGGGGCGAATTTCGTATAAGTAGGGCTCCATGAGGCAAGGTACTTTCTTGTCACGGCCACACAAATACCATTCCGATTCACGGATACCAAATTCGTTACGGGCATCAAAGTATTTTTCATCAGGGTCGTCTACTTTGATTTGGCTAAGGCTGCCGTCATCGTCACGTACCCAGTAAATTTCTAAGCTGCCTCGACTTTCTGAGCTATGAATTAAGCCCGATGCAATGAACTCGGCATCAAGCCCATCGTAACCATTGGCCTCAAACTGGGCATAGCTGGAGCTGATGTCGGTGTTGGCTTTGAGTGCGGAGCCGAGCATTTCGCTGACTTGTTCGCGCAACATGCTGGTGTAGGTGTTCTGCATGGAGTCGCTGATGATCGCGGCAATGGTTAACGGAATGCGATATGCCGCGTTCAGGTAATTACTGATTTGTTCGCCGTAGGCATGGGTTTCGGTTTGCAGCTGTTGCACCGCTGCGCGCGTTAAATTATCGGTGCTTTGTGCGGCAATGTCGTTACTTAGCTGGGTAATGCCTTGATAACTGCGCCAAGTTAACACGGCGGCCAACAATAAGATGGCGGTTAACGTAATGGCAAACAGTTTGCTGCGTAAGGGTAGGGACTGTAGGGACTTCATAAGCACTCCGCTCTGCAAAAGCCGGTATCGTATCGCTGGTTTGTTTCAGTATAGGTCGTGAATGAAATATAGTTTTATCAATAGTGATATTTGTGCTTTTTTTGGGTCTTTTGGCACAGACGCCCGTGATTTATGCGCAAGAGTATTTGCCCATTGATCGTGATTTGCGCATCGTGTGGGTGGGTAACCGCATTATCGGTGGCTACTGGCGTATTCAAGCGGAGCAGGGCTTTTATAATAACGTGGCCAAAGGCGGGCAGATTGAAACGGGTATTTTGCCGCCGGAAGCGTGTGCGTTGGTGGAAAAGTTAGCGCTGGGGTTGGGGATTGATCATGGTGGTTTTGATATTGCCATGGTGGGGCATCATCCGTACGTTTTTGAGTTTAATCGTTTATTCGGTAATCAAGGGCTGGCCGGTATGCAGGACAAAATCGACGCGGCCATTCACGATTATTTGGCCAGTCAATGGGGGGATAACGAGCCAGATAACCCGCTGACCCCCGACTTGGGTGATGCGCCTGATTTTCCTGAGGCGATGTAGTATCGGATTAACGTCCTGTAAAGACCGCTGCGCGCCGTTCCATAAAGGATTTTACACCTTCCATGGCATCGTCGCTGCGCATTACCGCTGGCATGTCGTCAAACACGTGCGTTAATGCCGCAGTGTCACCGTGCAGGCGTGCGGTTTTGGAGGATTTCAACGCGGCCTGCACGCCGAGCGGTGCGGCGGAGACAATGCGCAGTGCCAATTCACGAGCACGGTTTTGTAAGGTGTCGGCGCTGCATAATTCGGTAATCATGCCCCATTCATACGCTTGTTGTCCGGTAAATTCATCACCGGTGAGTAAGTATCGTTGCGCTCGTGTCCAACCGATTTCTTCTGGCAGCCGCACGGTGCCACCGCCGCAAGGGTAGATTCCGCGTTTGACTTCCAGTTGTGCGAAGCGTGTTTCGGCGGTCGCAAGACGAATGTCGGTATTGAGAAGCAGTTCTAGGCCGGAGGTGTAGCAAATGCCTTGTGCGGCGATGATTAGGGGCTTGGTGAGTAGTTCACCGCTGATGCCGTAGGGGTCTAGGTGTTCTGCGGGGAGTTCTGGCATTTTACCCTTAGCAAAAATGGGTGCCCATTTTTCCAGTTCCAGTCCGGCGGTAAAGTGTTCGCCGTTGGCTTGGATGATACCGACGCGTAAGGTATTGTCGTGTTGTAAGCGGTGCAGTGCTTGTGCCAGTAGGTAAAAGCTCTCTGGGTCGAGGGCGTTCATTTTTTCTGGCCGATTAAAGGTAATGGTCAGAATATGGTCGCTGCTTTCGATCAGTATTTTTTCGTTCATGTGAATACCTGTTTGTTTTTTATAGATGGCATCAACACGTTGCCATGTTGAATTTGCTAGAGCGCATCAACACGTTGCCCTGTTTCACTCGCTGACTCGCCGTGAATCCTTCCATGGAGGCTCGAGTGCGCCATCCTTGGCGCACACGGTCAGCTCTGTGAATCATGGCGCGGTGTTGCTGCTTTATGCTGTTTTGCAGACATCGCTCGCTTGCCATGTTGAATTTGCTAGAGCCCATCAACACGTTGCCTTGTTTCACTCGCTGACTCGCCGTGAATCCTTCCGTGGAGGTTCGAGTGCGCCATCCTTGGCGCACACGGTCAGCTCTGAGAATCATGGCGCGGTATTGCTGCTTTACGCTGTTTTGCAGACATCGCTCGTTGTTATTGAAATAGCTCGATGGTATTGAAACGGTGAGCTGACGTTGCTGGTGGTCGATGAACGAACCGTGTGCCACATGGATGTGGCACTCGAGCCCCCATGGATGGGTTTACGGCGTGTTCGTGAATCGACTCCAGCAACACGTCATCGTATCACCGAGCGATGTCAAAGCACCGTTAAAACACGGCCGAGCGATGTCAAAGTACCGTTAAAACACGGCCGAGCGATATCAAAGCATCACCGAGCAACGCTCGTCATTAGAACCAATTCGCCTGCATATCCAAGCACGTGCGATCAAGGCCTTGCAGCAGGCGCGCTTGATGCTGTACTTCGGGTAATTCCCAACGAATAAAATACTGCGCTGCTTGTAACTTACCGGCTAAAAACGCCTGATCATCTTCGGCGTTAGAGTCAGCAAAGGTATTCAGCGCTTTGTCGGCCATTTCCAGCCACAGCCAGCCAATGATGGTTTTGCCCATCATATCCAGATACAAGGCTGAATTGGCTAATGCCTCTGTGACCTGACCTTTTTGCAATGCGCCGCCTAATAATAAGGTGGTTTCCTGTACGGTTTTTAGGTTGGCTTGATATTCGCCCACGAGTGTTGCCAGCTCAGTTTTCTGACTGGCGGAAGCGAGGGTGGCGTGAATGCGCGCCATTAATAATTTCAGGCCCTTGCCATTGTGCTGCCACAATTTCCGGCCCAATAAATCCAACGACTGAATGCCGTGTGTGCCTTCGTGAATCGGATTCAGACGGTTGTCGCGGTAGCATTGTTCCACCGGATATTCGCGTGTATAGCCAGAGCCGCCTAAGACCTGAATGGCCAAATCATTGGCGCGAGGGCCATAAAACGACGGAAACGATTTCACCACCGGTGTGATTAAATCCAGCAGCATGCCGCTGTCTTCGCGCTGCTGCGCATCGGTGCTGGCTTCTTGTTCATCGACCAGACGGGCCGCCAGTAAACAGAGTGCCAGCGAACTTTCCACATAGGATTTTTGTGCCAACAACATGCGCTTCACATCGGCGTGTTCAACGATGTTCAGCGGTTTGCTGTGCGGATCTTTTTCTGCCGGTGCACGTCCTTGAGGCCGGTTGCGGGCGTAATCGAGCGATTCCAGGTAACCACGGTAACCAATCATGGCGGCACCCAAGCCCACACCAATACGCGCTTCGTTCATCATTTTGAACATGTACATCAGACCACGGCCAGCTTCGCCGATTAAATAGCCGACGCAGTGATCCTGCTCGCCAAAACTCAGTACGGTTGAGGTGGTACCACGGTAGCCCATTTTGTGCAGCAAACCAGCCAGTTGCACGTCGTTGCGCTCGGCCAGTGTGCCATCGGGATTGGTGAGGAATTTCGGCACAATAAACAGCGAAATGCCTTTCACGCCTTTTTCGGCGCCTTCAATACGCGCCAGCACCAAATGCACAATGTTGTCGGTAATGTCTTGGTCGCCGCCAGAAATGTACATTTTCTGGCCTTTGATCCGGTACGTGCCATCGGCAGCGGGAATCGCTTTGGTGGTTAAGTCGCCCAGTGATGAACCCACATCCGGTTCTGTCAGCGCCATGGTGCCAGCAAAACGGCCATCGAACATCGGAGGTAAAAACGTCGACTTTTGTTCGTCATTGCCAAACGCATGAATGACGTTGGCGGCCGCGCTGGTTAAAAACGGATAACCGGCGGTGGATGGATTGGCCGACATGAAAAACGCGTTCGCTGCCATGTGAATCAATGACGGTAACTGCATGCCGCCGTCTTCATAGGTATGACGCGCATTGAGTAAGCCAGACTGGGCAAAATGCTGCCAAGCCTCTTTCACTTCCGGAATGGTGGTCACGGTTTTACCGTCAAATTGCGGTTCGTGCTCATCCGCCTTGCTGTTGTGTGACGCAAAGTACGTTTCGGCAATGCGTGCGGAGGTAGTCAAAATACCATCGAACGTGGTGCGGTCGTGGTCGGCATAATGCGGTGTTTGCGTGAGTTGCTCGGCATCAAATACCGAGTACAGCAAAAATTCGAGGTCTTTCACACTGATCAGTTTTGACACGAGGACACTCCAAAGGGCAATTAAATGACTCTTATGACCAGTATCAGGGTTGTCATGCCGTGGGTTAATCGTCAATATAGCCACACTTAAAGCCATAAGTGACAATTATGCTGAATATTATCGTGATTGGATTCGACCGCTCTCTGGCATCGGCCATTACCGGCGTGGTGGATTTGTTTGCCCTAGCTGGCGTTACTTGGAATCAAATCCAAGGCGATGCCGTCGAACGGCATTTTCATGTGCGCATCGCCAGCCCCGATGGTCAACCCATTCGTTGCATCAATGGCCTGCAGTTGGGCGCGCATTTGAGTTACGACGACATCGACCACGTGGATGCCATCATTGTGCCCACCATCGGTGGTCATATTGATGAGGTGCTGCGTGACAATGACGCCTTACTGTCCTTATTGCAGCGCGCCGATCGCGCAGGTTGGACCATTGCCGGTAACTGCACCGGTAATTTTTTATTGGCCGAAGCCGGTATTTTACGTGGTCGCAGTGCCACGACTCACTGGGGCTTTAAAGAACGTTTTGAGCAGCAATACCCCGATGTGGATTTAAAAGCCGATCAGTTAATAACGCGCGACGATCATATTTATTGCGCTGGGGGTGGGTTGGCGTGGTTTGATTTGGGGCTGCACATGATTGAACGCCATGTGGGCTTTGATGCCGCCATTCAAACGGCGAAAGCGTTTGTGATTGATTATCGTCGAGACAGCCAATTGTCGTATTCGTTGATGCGTTTGGCAAAACCACACAAAGACGATTTGATTAAGCAGGTGCAAGCGTGGCTAGAAAGCCATTATGCCGATGTGTTTACGGTGGAAGCGTTAGCGGATCGTTTCAGTGTGTCGAAGCGTACCTTGATTCGTCGTTTTAACGCCGCTTTGGATATGCCGCCCAATACCTATGTGCAGTCGATTCGCATTGAGGCGGCACAAAAATTATTGGAAGAAACAGAACGCACCGTGGATGTGGTGATGAACGACGTAGGCTATGAAGACGCCAGTTCGTTTCGCCGTTTGTTTCGCAAAAAAACCGGACTAACGCCAACGGAGTATCGACGTCGGTTCAGTCGTCGGTTTTAGTGAGGGCGTGGTTTTCTACAACCACACCCCACCGATGACGGCACACGCAATCACCACACCCCACGGCGGTATACGCCAAAACATCAGGGCAGAGAAAGCCAGTAAGCCGAGTGCCATGTCCTTGGCACTGTGCATGGCGCTGGTCCAAACGGGGTCATAGAGTGCGGCGAGTAACACGCCAACCACGGCGGCATTAACGCCCATCAGTGCCGCTTGTGTTGGTCGCTGTTGGCGCAGCGACTCCCAAAAGGGCAGTGCGCCCAATATCAACAAAAAAGACGGAATGAAAATGGCGATTAATGCCAGCATACCACCCAGCCAAGGCGATGAAAACGCGTCCATGGAAGCGCCTAAAAATGCTGAAAAGGTAAAGAGTGGGCCGGGTACGGCTTGGGTTGCACCATAACCGGCTAAAAACACATCGCTGTCCACCCAGTTGTTGTGCATGACATCCGCCTGCAGTAGCGGCAACACCACATGACCACCACCGAATACCAATGAACCGGCACGATAAAAACTGTCGAACACCGCCAATGTACTACTCGGAAAGAGGGTGGCGGCAATGGGTAGCGCAATCAATAACAGAAAAAATAGACCCAGCCACGTTGCTCCTGCACGCCGTGATCCGAGATAAACTGAGTTGTCTTGACGGGGTGTGGGTTGAAACCAGAGCCAGCCAATGACGCCCGCGCCAAGAAGCACCGCCACTTGAGTCCATGTATTAGGCAGTAGCAAGACCACCACGCTGGCAACGAGCATCAGAGATTGCCTAGGTGTATCTGGGCACAGTGTTTTGCCCATTCCCCATACGGCTTGTGCGACCACGGCCACGGCCACAATTTTTAAACCCTGAAAAACACCACTGGCAAGGCTGTCGGCATAGTGGCTAATGCCGATGGCAAAGGCGATTAGCGCAAGGGCGGAGGGTAAGGTGAAACCCAGCCAGGCGGCCAGCGCCCCTCGATATCCGGCTTGATGAAAGCCGATGGCAATACCGACTTGGCTACTGGCAGGCCCTGGTAAAAATTGGCAAAGGGCCACGAGATCGGCATAACCTTGTTCGCTGAGCCACTGGCGGCGGCTAACAAATTCCTCACGAAAATAGGCCAAGTGTGCGATCGGTCCACCGAAAGAGGTCAGGCCTAAACGTAAAAAAATAGCAAAAACAGACCAGCCTGACCGGTCTGTTGAAGATGGGGTTGTCATCGTGTGTCTCTAGTTAGGCAACCGTCACGGCGTTAAAAACGCCAGCGTGTGCTCAATAGTACATTACGACCGGGCATGGGTGCAGCGTATTTTAGGTACGACACATGGTTAATGGCGTATTCATCGGTGATGTTGTCGATGGCCAATGCCAGCATCAAATCACTGTGAGCAAACCGCTGTTGATAAGCAATGCGTGCATTCAGTAACGTATGGCCTTGGCTGGCTTGTTCGTTTTCGGCTGTGGCATTTTGTGCATCGACCCATTTACTTTCGATGCGTGCATCCCAACGGTTCCATTCGTAGTTCATGGCCAGTAATACGCTGGCGGGTGGTGTGCGCGGTAGTGAATCGCCATTGGTTTTTTCCGCTTGCACCACATCGGCTGTGAGGTCTAGGTGCCAACGGTCGCTAAAGTCGTGTTGCCAGCTGAATTCCGCGCCCCGAAAGCGCGCATCGGCTTGTTCGTGGCGGTAGACATCTGATCCATGACCAAAAGGGTCTGTAAAACCTTTCATGTCGTTGTAAATGTAATCTTGAAAGCGGTAATAAAACAGTGCGACGCGCAGTTGATCGTGTTGCCCTTGATAGAGCCAGTTCACATCCAAAGTGTAGGCGGTTTCGAGATCGAGGTCGGGGTTGTCGAGTTGGAAGGAAAACGTGGCATGGTGATCGCCATTCCAGAACAGCTCGGTGGCTTCGGGAGCGCGTTGCACGCGAGCAAGACTTAATCCAAGGCGTTGTTGCTCGGACAAAATCCATGTGCCCGCTGCCGATAAGGTCATGGGCGTAAAGGTCACGTCGTCGTAATAATCCCGTTGCTGGCGATACGCAACGCGAATGGGAGTTGGATCGGATTGAATGGTTACTTGATCAAAGCGTGCGCCTAACTCTAATGTGCCTTGTTGCCAGTCACGTTGTTGCACCACAAAAAGCCCGAGTTGTTGTGTCTCGGTGAGGGGCATGGGTGTGTCGTGAGAAAATAAATAGCCATTTATTAAGTCAAGATTGGTGCCTTTAGAGCCATCCCAATTGGTATTGCTGTAGTTTGGCACGCCGTCGCAGCCGTCATGGCTGTGGCACAGCCCAAGGGTGTTGTACTTCGCTTGAATCCCAACGGTGCCTTGCCAGCGACCGATGGGTGCGTGACGCAATACGCTTCTCAACTCCCAGCTTTCTTGGTCGAAAAAGCCCACGTCCATGCCCGGTTCGGTTTCGGCGTGTTCATAATCATTAAAGGATAGCTCGGTGCGCCATTCTTCTAACCAGCCCCAAGCCCTGCTAGGGTCGGGACGCCAAGCGCCTTTTAGGTCGTAACGCACTTGCTTGGGAATCACCCGATAACCGTCGTTGTTCAGATTGGGCACACCGTAGTCGTAATCGAGGGTGCTGATGCTGCCGCCAATAAAACCATTCACGCCATCGGCCCAACTGAGGGCAATGGCGCCGCCTTGCGCGCTGCTGTCGCTGTTGGCAATGCGGCCACGATTGGCATTGGCAGGCACGCGCCCACGTTCGCCACTGGCATAATCGGCGGTATCGCGTTTGAACCCATCAAGGTGCAATGTCCAGTTGCCATGTCCCATATCCAGCAAGGCATTGGTATTGTAGCCTTTGTCATTGCTGCTGCCTTTGTACACCACTTCGCCACGTATGCCGTCGTCGGGCAATTCATGAATGCGACGATCAATCACGTTCACGACACCGCCAATGGCGCTACCGCCGTACATCAGCGTTGCTGGACCATAAATGACTTCCACTTGTTCAGCGCTCGATGTTTCGACCATGGGCGCGTGATCGGAACTCATGGCCGACACATCGGCACTGTCACTACCGTTGACCAGTATTTTCACACGGCTGCCGCTCATGCCACGAATTACCGGACGACCCACGCCCGCACCGAAAGCGGCGTTGGCAATCCCCGGTGTGTTGTTCAGCAACGTACCCAACGTCGTGCCGGGGTTGGCATCAATGGCGTCTTTGCCCAGTACATTGACCGGTTGCGCAACGTCGTACACGGAGTTCTGCCCCGCACTACTGACCACGACGGTATCCAAATCGACGGTATGCGCAACGGACAGCATAGGCAGCGCGCACAGGCCGAACAACAATGGCTGTTTTGACGGGCGAATAAAGGCAAGCGAAAACATAAAAAACCTACAACGGCGAAGGGCCAGTGAATACTGGCCCGGAGTTTACTGGATTACCACTTAAAGCAGTAGCCGATCTTAGTGGTCGTGGCCGCTGTGATCGTCATGGTCATGGTCATCGTGGTCGTCATGAGACACATGCATGTACACCATGTGAGCTAATTCGCTGATGCGGCTATCGTTGATGCGGCTGTGAATGTGATACGGACCATCGTGAGCGTCGATCAAATACAGTTTTGATTCAACGGTGTTAGCAACCAAAAACGCTTCCGCACCTGCGGCCAAATGCCATGAGTTGCAGTCGGTGTTGGTGTTGTCTAGCTCCAGGGTACGATTTTTCTTATCGTCTTCCACGTTGATTAGGTGCAAACGGCCATTGCTGGTCAGTACGCCCAAGGTGTCTTTATCCTCAGTGGCAAAGGCCGCCTGACAAATACTTGCATCATTTAGTGCAGGCAATGTTAATGCACTGGCTTCAACCGTTAACGAGTCATTCGCCGCTTGTATGCTTACCATGTCATGTGTGTGGCTGTCATCATGCTCATCCATCGCAATGATCCATGCGTTGCTGCTGGTCCATGCCACGATGTCATGACCATTGCTGGTCAGGTTGGTTAGGTTGGTGGCAGAAAGATCTGCTACATCGCCCGTGTAAATGTGGTGATGATTACCGTGGGCTTCGAGCACAACGTATTTGGCGGTACCGCCACAGTTTATAACGGTCAGCTCACCGGCTTCGGCATGGTGAGTTGGGTTTGCACAAGCGAGCGTGGCTTCTTCATCCATGCCGTCATACACATACGCATTATTATCCGCGAAGAACACACGGTGTTCTGCATCCAATACGATGCCAGGGTACGTTTGGCTAGCGGGTGTCGTGATGGCTGTTTCAAAAGCCAACATTGGATTTTCGATGTCGTCGCTATTGAGCAGTTGCGTGGCACCGTTGCTGAGTGCTGAAAAATGACCGCGTGTGGCAATGACTTTGGTTACTGAATCTAGTGTGATGGCTAGCAGTTCGGCGTGATCGTGTTCGTTGTCATGATCGTGTTCTTCATCATGATCGTGTTCTTCATCATGATCGTGTTCTTCATCATGACCGTGTTCTTCATCATGATCGTGTTCTTCATCATGATCGTGTTCGTCGTCATGACCGTGTTCTTCGTCATGATCGTGTTCATCGTCATGCAAACCAGAGAAAACAATATTCAGTGAAGTTCCCGCTAATACCGCCGCGCTCAGGCCGTTATCCGCTAATACCAAGGTTGCTGCCTTGTCAGTGACACGACCAATATCGTCAAACTCATTTTCGGCTTCGTCGTACACAAACAAGGTGTCGTTATTGTTGACAGAGAACAGTAAACGGCCTGCATGGTCATCATGATCGTGTTGATGATCGTGTTCGTCTTTTTTACTGCTGCTACTGCCGCCACACGCGACCAAGGCGCCACTAATCGCCAAGACCAGCAGCGATTTAGCCGGAAAGTGAGTACGAGATGTGTTCATGATGAATACCTGATGTCGTTGAACGGGTGGATGCCATATCCGAGTTGAATGCTATGTTATATTATAACTTTTTGAATGAGAACCCCTATTTTTCACTTTTCAGCCCTGTAAAAAGTAAGGGTTCTCGGTGTTGCGCGGTGCCAATCAGGCAAGGTCGAGGGTGAGTACTAAGCGCGGTTCGGGGCTGCTCACTGCAGGTGAACGATGGATAAAACCAAAGCCTTCGTTGCCTTCCCAACCTTCGCCTTTCATCAGGGCAATGTCACCGGCTTGTAATTGCTGTATGGCGCCGGGGCAAAGGCACGCATCGCCCGGTGTGCCCAGTTGGCTGCGATCAGCGTTGTCTTCACTCAGCCACTCGGTACCGGGGCCGGCCAGCGTCCAAATTAAGCGCACCGGGATGTGGTCGACGTGAAATTTGGGACACATGGCTTTGTTCAAACGCGATAACCGCAATGCCACCGAATCGCACTCAAACAGGATGCAAAAGGCATCGCTGATGGTGTGTATGGCGCGTGCCAATTCGGCCATGCCATTGCCGGTTGGTAACGCATCAATGAGTGCTTGAGGCAGATCATCGAGAGCACAGTGCAAGCGAATATCCGGCGAATGGATAGTGGTTTGCAGGCGCTGTATGGCTTCATTCAGTGCAGCACTGTCACCGAGTAGTGGCATCATGTTTTGTGCCACGCTGCCATTGATGTTGGGTTGGTAAATACTGGCTAAGGCTTGCCAGTCGTCTCCCATGTGAACGTGAGCGATACTCATGCGTCCTCCCATGCCGGAAACGGATCGGGCAAGGTTTGCCAAGTGGTTTTACCGGCCAGTAATTCGTCGTCATTCAGTAGGCAGTCATCGAGCTGTTGTTCAATGTGAGCTTGGTTTAAGCCTTGGCCGATGAACACCAGTTCTTGACGCATGTCGCCAAAGGGTTCTTGCCATTTTTCTCGAATGTACGCCAGTGACTCTTCATCTTGAGGCCAGCGTTCTTCCGGTATGACTTTCCAAAACATGCCTGCAAAGCCGTAATGTGCAATGCCGCCTGCTTGGCTCCATTGCGCGGCAAAGTGGGGGCGTGTCGCCAGCCAAAAGTAGCCTTTGGAGCGTATCAATTTGCCTTCACGCCAGTCTTGGTGCAGAAAATCCCAAAATTTTTGTGGGTGAAACGGACGGCGAGCACGATAGACAAAGCTGTTGATGCCGTATTCTTCGGTTTCGGGCGTGTGTTCGCCACGCAGCTCTTTCAGCCAACCCGGTGCTTGTGCGGCACGCTCAAAGTCGAAGCTGTGGGTATTTAAGATGCGCGCCAATTCGATTTGGCCTTTGGCCATAGGGATGATTTCGGCATCGGCATTGAGGCTGCGTAAAATCGCCTGTAGGCGTTGCAGCTGTTCTTCATTAATGAGGTCGGTTTTGCTGATCAGCAGTTTGTCGCAAAACTCGATTTGATCGATGAGTAAGTCCGCCACGCTGCGGTGGTCGTCTTCGCCGAGGGACTCTTCGGTCTCTTGCAGGCTGCGCGCTTCGTCAAAGTCGTTTAAAAAGTTCACGGCATCGACCACGGTGACCATGGTGTCGAGACGAGCGATGTCGGACAGGCTCACGCCCTGTTCGTCGGTGAAGGTAAAGGTCTCGGCGACGGGTAAGGGTTCGGCGATGCCGGTGGACTCGATGACGAGGTAGTCAAAACGACCGGATTCAGCCAGTTTGCGCACTTCAATCAGCAAATCTTCGCGCAGCGTGCAGCAAATACAGCCGTTGCTCATTTCGATGAGTTTTTCATCGGCACGATTGAGCTGCACTTCGTCTTGGACAAAGGCGGCGTCGATGTTGACTTCGCTCATGTCATTCACGATCACGGCAATACGGCGTTGTTCGCGATTGGTGAGCAGATGATTTAACAGAGTGGTTTTACCTGCGCCCAGAAAACCGGATAAAACGGTCACTGGTAGGCGTTGATCGGGGGTGTTGTTCATCACGGTGTCTCACTACGAATTATTTGTTATAACATAACAATAATAGCGTACCGTATTTTCTTTATCCTTGTCGCGGTTTTTTTAAGGTTGCTTGCGGTTGGGCGGCTGCTTATGTTGGAACACGATGCTACGCCCAAAAGAGTAGGGCGTAGGCGCTTATGACCAAAATACAGACCACACTGAGCCAAAACCCCGTGCGCAGCATGTCCTTTTGTGGCACATAGCCACTGCCATACACAATGGCGTTGGGCGGGGTGGCAACGGGTAGCATGAAGGCACACGAGGCGGCAATGGCAATGATACTGGCCATCATGACGGGGTTGAGTGACATGCTTTCGGCAATGGCCATGAACAGCGGGATCAGCAAGGCGGCACTGGCGGTATTGCTGGCAAATCCGGTTAATACCACCACAAAGGTGGTGATGCCAAGCAATGTCCAAAACAACGAAGCGTTCGTTAACCATTGAGTGATGTAGCCTGCCAAAAAGGCACTGGTTCCGGTTTGGCTTAGCACCGCGCTCAAACATAGGCCGCCGCCAAATAGCATGAGAACACTCCAGTCGGTATTGCGTTCGATGCTTTTCCAATCGGTTACGCCACTGACCGTCAGGGTAATCAGTGCCATGATGGCAACCCAGGTATCGATATGGCTAATTCCGCCTAATGCTTGCGCCAATGGGCTACTGAATACCCAGCCGAATACGGTTGCAAAAAAGATGATCAGAGTGATGATTTGGCTTGCTCGCCATTCAATGGCGCCGGCATCCATGATGACAGTGTCGTTGAGGTTGGGTTTTAAGCGCCAGTACAACAGCCCGATGGCGATTGGCAACAGCAGTAAGGTGAGTGGCAAGGCCATGCGCATCCATTCGCTGAAACTTAAGCCGGTATGAGACGCGGCGATGGCATTGGGCGGACTACCAACGAGGGTAGCAATACCGCCAATGCTGGCGCAGTAGGCGATGCCGAGTAGTGCAAATACGGTGGTGTTTTGGTGTTTTTCGGGATGGAGTTTTTGTAAAATTCCTAACACTAAGGGCAGCATCATCGCCGTGGTGGCGGTGTTGCTGATCCACATCGACAGCACCGCAGAGACGATAAAAATTAAGATGAGTGCGCGTCCTAAATGCCCGCCAGCGAGCGACAATAAGGATTGTGCCATACGCTGATCCAGCCCTTGCACACGTAAGGCTGCGGCCAAAGCAAAACCGCCTAAAAATAAAAAGATAATGGGGTCGGCAAAACTGGACAGTGCGGTGATGCTATCAAATATGCCTAACGTGGCGGCTAATAGCGGAACTAATAAGGCCGTAATGCTGACATGGATGACTTCGGTGAACCAGAAAATGGCGATCAGCACCAATAAACTGATGCCTTGATTGATACTGGGCTCAAAGGGGAGATAGCGTAGTAATAGCCAAAATAACAACCAATTGGTGAAGAATATGAACAAGGATTTAGGTTGCCAAGGAGAGAGCACGGTGGGTTCCTTGCGAATGAGTTTGCCATGCTAGTTAAGAAAATGATGGCGTTTACCATACCCGTAGCCTAAAGCAGAAGCAATGTTGGCTTGCTGATTGTGTTAGGACGGTATTTCGGTAGACTGCGTGTTCATTTGTATGGAGTAACCTGTGTATGGCCTTTGTCTCGAAACACGCTGATTGGTTGTTGTGTCTTCTGCTTGCGGTGCTGTTTGTGCTCTGGCCGCAACTCGATTTGTGGTTCAGTGCACTCTTCTATGATGCGCAATTGCAAACATGGACGTATGGCAAACACCCCATTAATGAATCGATTTATTGGCTGTTTCGCTATCTGCCTCATTTTTTGTTGCCACTCATGTTGTTGACCTTATTGACATCGTTTTTCCGTGGTGGGATGTCACCAACATTGCGTAGGCCTTGGTTGTTTTTATTGCTGGTCTTGCTTATCGGTCCGGGCTTACTGGTACACAATGTGTTTAAACCGACTTTTGATCGAGAACGTCCGCGGGCGGTTGCTGAATTTGATGGGCGTGGCCAATTTACTCCGGCTTTTGTTATCAATGAGGCCTGTCCGCGTAGCTGTGCATCCTTTGTTAGTGGTCATGCGGCAATGGCATTTTTCTTTATGTCGTTGGCTTGGATTTTTCGTCGTCGAGCATGGTTGTGGTGGGGCATCGGTGCCGGTGTGGTCATGAGTGTTGTGCGCATCATGCAAGGAGGACACTTCTTAAGTGATACGGTATTCGCCGGGTTTGTCGTGTATTTTACCTGTCGTCTGCTCAGCTATTGGTTCTTTGGTTATAGTCGCATCCGGCCAAGTTAAGATGTCAATGTATGGGCGCTTATTCAGCGCCCATCAGTTGTAACACCATGCGCGAACCAAAATACGACAAGACTAAAAATGCCATGCCGGTGAGAGTCCAGCGACTGGCCGTGACACCTCGCCAACCAGAGCGGTAACGGCCAATTAATAAGCCTGCAAATACCAACCAGCCGATACAAGCAAACACGACTTTGTGCAGCAACTTTTGTTCGAGTAGGTCGGATACGAATGGAAAACCCACCATAAAGGCGGTGGTAAGCAAAACCATACCAAGCCAAATCATTTGAAACAGTAAGGCGTCCATGGTTTGTAGCGGGGGTAAGGCTTGCAACAGCCCACGCGTTTGGTGACGTTTCAAAAAGTGATTTTGCAGTGCGACCAAAACCGCCTGAACACTGGCAATAATAAAAATACTGTAGGCCAAAATGGCCATTAAAATGTGCCAAGTTAAGCCGTAGCTGAGACTCTTTAATGGTATGTATTGATTGGAGCTGGCGGCCAATAATATGACGGCCGACGCCATGGGTAGTGTGCCAATCAACAAGTTGTCGATGGGTTTGCGCCAGCTGGCAAACAACAACAACAGCACAACAACCCACGCAATGAGTGAGCCGACTTGCAAGAATGCAAAATTAATATAAGGACCGCTGAGCATGTTGGTGCCAAAAAACGCTAAGTGAGCCAGCGTACCCAGCATGGTTGCTAGCAGCACAAAACCACGGTTTGGTGGCTGTTTCCCCGTGACCGTTTGCCATTGTCGAAAGGCCGCGCTGAGATAAAAAACGCTGGCTATGATCGCGATTACTATTCCTGTCATACATCATCCTCTGCAATGGGCAGAGTGTCGCATAAGCCAGCGATTGGTAAAAGGTCGTTTGCTGCAACGGGTTGTTTGCGCTTGGGTTTCCTTGGCTGCTACCGCTATACTAGGCGCTACATTTTTTCGGGTTCGAGTCTATCGCTATGTTTCAGAGTCTTACCGACCGCCTAAGCAGTGCGTTAAAAAGCATTACGGGTCAGGCCAAATTAACAGAAGACAATATCAAAGATACCGTGCGCGAAGTGCGCATGGCGTTGTTAGAGGCCGATGTGGCCTTGCCGGTGGTGAAAGCGTTTACTGAACAAGTAAAGCAGCGCGCCATTGGCACCGAGGTGCTGAAAAGCCTGAATCCTGGGCAGGTGTTTTTAAAGATCGTACATGACGAGCTGCAAGCCGTGATGGGCGATGCCAACGAAAAGTTGAATTTGGCCGCACAGCCGCCAGCCGTTATTTTGATGGCGGGTTTGCAGGGGGCGGGTAAAACCACCTCGGTGGGTAAGTTAGCCAAATATTTGATCGAGCGTGAGAAAAAACGCGTCATGGTGGTGTCGGCCGACGTGTATCGTCCGGCGGCGATTAAGCAGTTAGAAACCTTGGCCGATGCCGTCGGTGCCATTTTCTTTCCATCGTCCATTGATCAAAAACCGCTTGATATCGCCCATGCCGCCATTGATGCGGCAAAAAAAGCCTCGGCCGATGTGTTGTTGGTGGATACCGCTGGTCGTTTAGCCATCGACGACGAGATGATGGCGGAAATCAAGGCATTGCATGCGGGCATCAATCCAATCGAAACCCTGTTTGTGGTGGATGCCATGACAGGTCAAGATGCGGCCAATACGGCACGAGCCTTCAATGAGGCCTTGCCGTTAACGGGTGTGATCTTAACCAAGGCCGATGGTGATGCACGTGGTGGGGCGGCCTTGTCGGTGCGCCATATTACCGGTAAACCGATTAAGTTTATGGGGATGGGTGAAAAGGTCGATGCCTTAGAGCCTTTCCATCCTGATCGTGTTGCGTCTCGTATTTTGGATATGGGTGACATTCTCACCCTGATCGAAGAAGCAGAGCGCACCATTGATAAAAGCAAAGCCGACCAACTGGCGAAGAAAATTCAAAAAGGTAAGGGCTTCGATTTAGAAGACTTTTTGGATCAGATTCAGCAAATGAAGAAAATGGGTGGCTTAACATCGATGCTCGATAAATTGCCTGGCATGGGGAATTTGGGTGCAATGGCAAAGCAGACGACGGCCGCAGAGGGTCAATTCAAACAGATGGAGGCGGTGATTCATTCGATGACACGTGATGAACGTCGTTTTCCGGATAAAATCAACGGCTCCCGTAAAAAGCGCATTGCAGCCGGTTCTGGCACGCAGATTCAAGATGTGAATCGCGTACTTAAGCAGCACAAGACCATGCAGAAGATGATGAAAAAAGTCTCTGGCAAGGGCGGCATGCAAAAAATGATGCGCGCAATGGGCGGTGCCGGTGGCATGGGCGGTATGGGCGGCCCCGGTGGTATGCCACCTATGCGTTAATTGAGATGCGCCTCAAAACAGGGTCGGCTTTGCCGGCCCTGTTTTGTTTTCGCGGGTGGCTTTTTTAGATGGGTTGTTGATTTTTCCTAAACCACCCCCATTGACAGAGTAAGAGAACGTTAGGAGATGCTTGTGCCTCTATTCATTTTGTTGATTGTTTTGCCGTTGCTGGAGTTGGCCGTGCTGATTCAAGTCGGCGGTGAGATTGGTGCGTTGTGGACCATTGCGTTGATTGGTTTAACCGCCTTAGTGGGGGTGCAGTTAATTCGTTGGCAAGGATTCGCCACCTTATTGCGTGCTAATGAACGCATTCGTGAGGGTACCGTCCCTGCTCGTGAAATTGCCGAAGGGGTGATGTTGGCTCTGGCGGGTGCGTTGCTGATTGCCCCAGGCTTTATTACCGATGCTTTTGGGTTTGCGTTACTGATCCCTGTATTGCGCATAGCCTTGGCCGAAGCAGCCATCAAAAAATGGCGTCCTGTGTCAATGGTGGTGCGCACTGAGCGTGAAGTTTACGGCGCTGAGGTGATTGACCCGATGAAGATTGAGCGTCGTGAACACGGTGGCACTCAAGACGGCGATGTGATTGATGGCGAATTTCGTCGCGAACGATAGAATTTTTTTTGCGTAAGGGTGTTGAAATTCAGCACGCCGACCCAACTTTAACAATACACAAATTCTAGACAGGTGGTGGATGACTACTGCCAAACTAGAGCTTAGCAATAGTGCTTTTAACATTGGAGATAGCTTCAAATGAAAATCCGTCCTTTACACGATCGCGTCGTTGTGCGTCGCAAGGAAGAAGAGCAAACCACTGCTGGCGGTATCTTGTTGCCAGGTTCTGCCACTGAAAAGCCAAATCAAGGTGAAGTGGTTGCTGTCGGTACTGGTCGCGTTTTGAACGATGGCAAAGTTCAACCACTGGCCGTTAGCGTAGGTGACACCGTGGTATTCGGTAAATACTCGGGTTCTAACACCATCAAAGTCGATGGTGAAGAATTGCTGCTGCTAAACGAAAGCGATATCTACGGCGTATTGGAGTCGTAACTCTTTCTACCAAGGTACTGTTTTTTCTTACGTACTGTGTTGAATCTTGTTTTTTGAGGAAAGAAGAATGTCTGCTAAAGAAGTGAAATTTGGTAACGATGGCCGTCAGTTGATGTTGAACGGCGTGAACATTTTGGCGAATGCCGTCAAAGTCACGTTGGGCCCTAAAGGTCGTAACGTGGTATTGGAAAAGTCATTTGGTGCACCGACTATCACCAAAGACGGTGTATCGGTGGCGCGTGAAATCGAATTGGAAAACAAATTCGAAAACATGGGCGCACAAATGGTGAAGGAAGTGGCTTCACAAGCGAACGATCAAGCGGGTGACGGTACAACTACGGCGACCGTATTGGCTCAAGCCATTGTCAACGAAGGTTTGAAATCCGTTGCGGCGGGTATGAACCCAATGGATTTGAAGCGTGGTATCGATAAAGCGACTGCGGCGGTTGTTGAAGCCATTAAAGCGCAAGCACAACCTTGCATCGACACCAAAGCTATTGCCCAAGTGGGTACCATTTCTGCGAACAGTGATGAGACCGTTGGTCGTATCATTGCAGAAGCCATGGAACGTGTTGGTAAAGAAGGCGTGATCACCGTTGAAGAAGGCAAAGGCCTGAACGACGAGTTGGAAGTGGTTGAAGGTATGCAGTTCGATCGTGGCTTCTTGTCACCGTACTTCATCACCAACCAAGAAAAAATGCAGGTGGAGTTAGAGCACCCGCTGATTTTGTTGGTAGAAAAGAAAATCGACAACTTGCAAGAGTTGATTCCAGTGTTGGAAGGCGTTGCTAAGTCAGGCCGTCCATTATTGATCGTTGCTGAAGACGTTGAAGGTCAAGCGTTGGCGACTCTGGTTGTTAACAACCTGCGTGGTACGTTTAAAGTGGCCGCGGTAAAAGCCCCTGGTTTCGGTGATCGTCGTAAAGCCATGCTGCAAGACATTGCCGTATTGACGGGCGGTCAGGTGATTGCTGAAGAAGTCGGCATGTCACTGGAAACCACCACGTTGGATATGTTGGGTACCGCGAAGAAAGTCGTGGTGAGCAAAGAAAATACCATCATTGTGGATGGCGCTGGTAACGAAGCCGATGTGAAAGCACGTGTTGAGCAAATTCGTGCGGAAATGGAAGCCTCTACCTCGGATTACGACAAAGAAAAACTGCAAGAGCGTGTGGCTAAGTTGGCCGGTGGTGTTGCCGTGATCAAAGTGGGTGCTGGCTCTGAAGTGGAAATGAAAGAGAAGAAAGATCGCGTTGACGATGCTCTGCATGCCACTCGTGCAGCCGTTGAAGAAGGTGTGGTTGCTGGTGGTGGTGTGGCGTTGGTTCGCGCACTGACGCAAGTGACCGTGCAAGGTGACAACGAAGATCAAAACGTGGGTATTGCTTTGGCATTGCGCGCGATGGAAGCACCGATTCGTCAAATCGCGGCCAACGCGGGTGCCGAAGGTTCGGTGGTGGTGGATAAAGTGAAAGCGGGTTCAGGCTCCTTTGGCTTTAACGCCGCAACCGGTGAATACGGCGACATGATCGAGATGGGTATTTTGGATCCTGCCAAAGTGACTCGTACGTCATTGCAAGCCGCCGCGTCGGTTGCTGGCTTAATGATCACTACCGAAGTCATGGTCGCTGAATTGCCTAAAGAGGCCGCGGCTATGCCAGATATGGGTGGCATGGGCGGTATGGGCATGATGTAAACGCTGCCCAGCGTCTTGCGCTCATTCGTGAGCGCAGCCATAAAAAAACGGTCACAGCAATGTGACCGTTTTTTTGTTTGTGCCTTATGGCGTTTTAGGCACCGACGGTAAAGAGCAGAATCACACACGCCAAACCACCCATCCATGCCAATGTGCGCAAGGCGGCAAGGTTGGCCAAATACAGTACGCCGTACAGAATACGGAAACCAATAAAGGCCATGGCATAGAGGTTAATGGTTGCCTGATCGCCACCCACTAAGTGCGCGATAATGACAGCGGCTGCAAATGCAGGAAACGCTTCAAAGCTGTTCAATTGTGTCCAATGGGCACGCTTGCGATAGCCTTCTTGTTTCTCTAAAAATTCACGTGGTGAATAGTTGTTGTAACGACGACCACCAATTTTGGCGAGGCCGGTGAAGACGTAGGGCAGCAATGCGGCAATGAGTACGCACCAATAGGCTTGAGTCATGTTGTTTTCCTTTTTATTGTCAAAGTAGTTCTAGAAGCTGGACTATACGATGTCGCAAGCGGGTTGCAACGAGTTATTCGTGCCACCCTTGCGGTCATTTCCGGCCGAGGCTCCTTAACGGTAAGGAATACCCAATGTACGGTAAATAAAGCCCATTAACCACGCAGGACCAATCAAGAGAAACTGAATGTCTTTGAAGAAGGAGGGTTTTTTGCCTTCGATATGATGACCAACGAATTGACCAATCCACAACACCACAAAGCCAATGGTGGACGTTAACCAGAGTGCAGGCCAGCCCGCTTGTTGTTCATACCATGCGAGTAACGCGTAGGTGGCTAGGGTAAATAGGGTTAAGCCAACGGCCAAACTGGTGGATAACCGCCAGTAAAATCCCAATACCACAATGGCTGACAAGGTTGCCCAGTTTAGGTAAGGAATGGATGCCATGACACTGGGTACAGGAATGGACCATAACAAGCCCATGATGACGACAAAAATTAAAGGGACACACACCCAATGAATGAGTTTATTGGTGCGGTTTTGATGGCTTTCACCGTATTCGGCAAACCATTGATCGGCGGTTTTCTTGCTCATAGCGTTGTCCTATTATCGTTATTGTGACACCGTTACTGTACTGCATTTGTTGAGGATGTGCTTATCCACGCAAGACAGTCGCTTGTTTTTGGGAGCCAGTTGGCCGCCCTAATCAATACCATGACAACAAAAATAACCCTAATCGATGCATGAGCAATACGAACATGACAGATAACCACAGTCGTACCCGCGTCCGTCAGTCGACGGATGAGAAAACCGTATCGGTATTGTGGATTAAAGCACTGCTGTTGGCGGCCGAGCAGCAGGGGGTAGCAACGGACGAGTTATTGCACGAAGCGCAGCTGGCGCCAGAGCGGTTGCAGAACAACCACGCGCGCATCAGTTTGACCGAAACCTTGCGTTTATGGCGTGTGGCTGAACGGTTGGCCAATAACAACGACTTTGGTTTGCGCATGGGTGAATGGGTGAAGCCCAGTCACTTTCAGTTATTTGCGTTGATCTTATTGCACAGTGACAATTTGGGCGCTGCCTTTGAAAAATCCATCCGCTACAGTCGTTTGTTAAGCGAAGGCGGACGTTACTTTTTGCAGCATGACGGCGATGAAGCGGCCATTTGTTATGAACCGCAAGCGTTGAATTTTAGCCGTCATCAGGTGGATGCGGTGTTGGTGTTGTTACGCAGTTTTGCCAACTGGCTAGCGTGTCGTCGTGTGCCCTTGCTGCGCGTTGAATGTGAGCATTCTGCCCCCGCGGATGTCAGTCAGTATCAGCGTATTTTTGCATGCCCCGTGGTGTTTGATGCCGACCGCAATGCACTTGTTTTTGCCGCCGAACTGATGCAAGAGCCGTTAGCGTTGGGTGATGAGCATTTGGCCGCGATGCATGAACGCATGCTGGAAGATCAATTGGCGTTACTAAACCAATCCGATGATGTTACGCGCTTGATTCAATGGCTGCGCGATAGTGACTCGTTGGCGCTAGAGCGAGACGATTTTGCCCGTCAGCTGCACATCAGTGGTCGCTCGTTACAGCGTAAACTCAATGAACAAGGCACCAGTTTTCAGCAATTGTTGAATGAAGAGCGTCATCGCCGCGCGTTGCAGTTGTTGGCAGAAACGGACTGCTCCATGACGGACATCGGTGAGCAGTTGGGCTTTGCGGAAAGCAGCGGTTTTACCCGCGCCTTTCGACGTTGGCAGGGTTGCAGCCCTCAGACTTACCGTTCACAGGCTCAGCGTTCATAAGGCCAGGGTTCATAAGCGCACTGCTGATAGACTCAGTTTCGCCACTCCAACGAAGCCAATAAAGTGTATTGAACGCCGTAATCATTGCGTATTTGCGCACCGGCCGTGACGCTATCGTACAACCCGTATTCACCTTGGATGATGCCTTGTACGCGGCCGTGCCAACGGCGTGTGAAACGATGCCGATAGTCGGCAGCGACTTGCACCGTTATCTGTTGGTGGCTCATACGAGCGTCTCGACTCGAACTTCCCGCTGGTCGTTGATCAACCTCATGCTCACCATAACCGAGGCTGATGTGCCACGGCCAGCGCCAACCAATGCCTTCGGCTTGGTGGCCAATGTGTAACAACCAAAGCTCACGTTCACTGTTACCAAACCAGCGTGCAGTTTCGTTCGCTGTGATCCATTGATAGGCAACCGGCTGTTGTACTTGTCGATAACGCAGTTGCAATTGATTCACTGGAACTTGCCAGTGCCGTAAGTCCACGCCGATACCGATGTCACGTTGTCTCTGGCGAACCAACACCGCTTGGGCGTTACTGCTGGGAGGCTGACCTGAACGGACAGTCAGACTGGCTTGCAGCTGATCACCCAATTCGGTGTGTTGTTCGTGCCAAATACCTTGCCAATACGCGCTGTGACCACGCTGGCGATAGAGTGGGAGTTGAAGGTCAATGGTTTGATGATTGGCATCCCAGCCAGAGCGTGACAGTTCGGTGGGTTGCGCTTGCTGCCATTGTACGTTGGGGTAAGCGTAAAACCACTGGCGGTTATCTGGCAGTGGTTGCTGTTCAAGCTGACACTGTACGATGGCATAGCGTTCCGCCCCACGCTGTAAGCGATTGTCAATGCCCTGCCAATGGGTTTGATGCACGCCCGCCCCGCAACCTAGGTAACGGTGGGCGTGAGCCATGTGGCTGGCCAATAAACTAAGACAAACAATCAACAGTGTTTTCATGCTGTTACTATCGGCCAGCGCATCGAAAAGATAAGAAAATTTTACAGCGATTTTAGCACTGCTAGCACATCGTCATGGTGTGTCTTGGTTTTGACTTTGGCCATGACGTGACGCAAAACACCTTGCTCATCGATAATGAAAGTAACGCGATGAATGCCGTCGTATTCTTTGCCCATGAATTTCTTTGGTCCCCATACGCCGTATTGATCGGCAATGGCGTGATCTTCATCGGACAATAAATCGAAGTTGAGATCGTATTTGTCGATAAAGCGTTGCAGTTTTTCGGGGGCATCGGGGCTGATACCCAGTGCAATGGCATTGACCTCGGCCAATTCAGCTTGGCTATCACGCAAGCCACAAGCTTGTGTGGTGCAGCCGGGGGTCATGGCTTTGGGATAAAAATACAGGACGACTTTTTTGCCGATAAAATCACTCAGCGCGACCGTCTCGGCGCGTTGATTTTGGGTGCTGAATAATGGGGCAGGCTGGTTAAGGGGTAATTCGTGCAAGCTCATAATGACACCTCGATGGGTTAATGGGGCGATGAATCATGGGTGACTAAGGGTAACGTAATCGCTTAGAAGCGCAAGGTACGTTTTGGCGAGAAAGTCCCTGTTGTTTATTTAGGCCTTTCTGCATACTCGCTCGTGGTTGGACGATGGTACTTGTTGCCGGAGTCTGTGATGTAACAGCAATGAGATTGACATGAACAATAATAAGAATTCGTGGTTTAAACGCAGTAGTTTGCTAGCACTGGTACTGCTTTTCAGTGTTTCCCTCAGTGGGTGCAGTTGGATGTTCGATTGGGTCGCTAAGCGCCATGCGTCGGTGGTATCGGATACCTTGGTGTTGCCCGGCTTGCAGGCACCGGTTCAGGTGGCCCGAGATGAGTACGGTGTGCCGTTGATCGAAGCCGAATCACTGCACGATTTAACCTATGCCATCGGTTATGTGATGGCACAAGATCGGTTAGCGCAAATGGTGTCGATGAATTTACTCGCGCGTGGCCGATTGTCTGAGATGGCCGGAGAGGTCGCCATCGATCTGGATGTGTACATGCGCACACTGGGCGTTCCTCAAATTATTGATGAGCGCTACCTCGCGTTATCGGATGACATGAAAGGGTATTTGACGCAATTCAGTGCGGGTGTGAATGCGTTTATCGAACAGCACCGAGGCCACTTACCGCTCGAATTGGTGCTGAATGATTATCAGCCTGAAGCATGGCAACCGCACAACACCATTGGTCTGTTTGTGCTGTTGAATTTGGGCGTGGGTTTTAACCTGCATGAGGAATTGGCGTTTCTGCAATTGGCGGGGCAACTCGGTTGGGAAAAGGCAGCGTGGTTGGCCCCCATTTATCCGGATGAAGCCATCGACTTTGCTGAAGCGGCTAAGTTGGCCGATGTGGATTTGAGTCGTGTGCAAGCGGATGTGCAGGCATGGCAGCAAGTTGCGGAAAAAATGAAACACCTCACGGGTCAAGGCATTGCCGCCTCCAATAACTGGGGCGTTCAGGCCAGTCATACAGCGAATCAAGCGACCATCATTGCCAATGACACGCACCTGTTGTTATCGCAGCCGTCGACCTGGACGTTAATGCAAGTTCAAAGCCCTGAATATTCCGGTGTGGGGATTACCTTGCCGGGCATTCCGGCGCTGGTGGCGGGTTATAACGGTCATATTGCGTGGGGTGAAACCATGGTGATGGCGGATACCCAAGATGTCTTCTTAGAGCAATTGCGTGAACGCGATGGCGTGACGGAGTACCTCTATCAAGATGCCTGGTATCCGGTTGCCGAGCGCACCGAAGTGATTCGTGTGAAAGGTCAGCCCGATCGAGAATTGACGGTACAAACTACGCGTCATGGCCCCTTATTGAATTCGGCGTTATTGGCCAGCAACAAACACCCCATCGTCCCTCCAGAAACGGCATCGCGTTTTGGTTTGGCGTTAAGTTGGACGGCGACCTACCCCGATAACACCATTGATGCCTTTTTTCAGTTGGGACAGGCAAAAACCATGGATGAGGCCGAGCGGGTGTTGAATGAGGTCGGTTTTATTCACTTGAATGTGATTTACGGTACCGCTACCGAGATGGCGTGGCAGGTGACGGGGCAATATCCGCGGCGTGCCAAGGGCAGCGGACATTTTCCAAGCCCTGGTTGGACGGGAGAATACGAGTGGCAAGGCGTTTGGGGTGGTGAGTCGTTACCGCGAGAGCGTAATCCGCAACAAGGCTGGTTGGGTACGGGGAATCATCGTACGGTAGCGGCGGATTACACACCGACCTTGACCAGCTCTTGGTATTATCCAGAGCGTTATGAACGATTAGCGCAGATGTTGGCGAGTCGTGACGATCATGATTTGGCTTTTATGCAAGCAATGCAGGCTGATCGTGTCGATCTGTTTGTAGCTAAGGCACAGCAGGCGCTGTTTGCTGATACGGATGCATTAACGGCCTCAATGGCGGCGTTGAGTGAGCAAGAACGCAGCTGGGCATTAACAACCTTGGCTGTGCTGCAAGCCTTTGATGGCCACATGGCGGAGGATTCTCGTGCAGCGGCGGTCTGGGGGGCGTTTGAGCACCATTTGATTCGAGCTATTTTTCTGGATGAACTCGGGCCGGATGACGGTGCGTTATGGACTCAGTTGATGGCCTTGAATGGTCGTGCTTATTCGGCGTACCAAGATCATATTTTGCGCGGCGCGGACGCGCCGTTTTGGAATGACGTGACCACCGAAAATCAGGAAGGTGTGGCTGATATCGTGGTACGTGCCTTGCAAACCACATGGCCGTATTTGCAGCGTCGTTTAGGCACGGATGATCAGGTTTGGCAGTGGGGGCAGTTATTAACCTATCACTGGCAAACAGAAACGACGCACTTGCGGCCGCACATTCCGGGTATTAAAGGCCATGTCGTGGATGCCCTTGCACGCTATACCGATCGTGGTCCGTATCCGGCCGGTGGTAATCGCAACACATTGAACGTGGCGGGTCATGATTTGGGTAAGGATTACCGCGTTTGGAACATTCCTGCTATGCGTTTGATTGTCGATTTTAGCCAAGACGAACCGTTGCAATTGGTGGTGGCCGGTGGGCAATCGGGCAATCCGGCTTCGCCTCATTACGATGATGGAATTGACCTGTGGTTGTCGATGGAAAATCGTACCTTGCCGTTTCATGATGCGCAGCAGCGACAGGCACACTTTCAACCGACCCTGCAGTTGTTGCCGCATCCTTAACAGCGCCGTTGTGTGCTTGGCGTGTGTCGATAAAGCCGTTACTGTAGGCGGCTATCGACACCCACTTTGTGTTCATTATGTGTGAGGCCAAGCATGCAACAAACTCTTTTTATTACCGGTGCGGGACGACGTTTAGGCAAGGTGTTAGCCGAGTTCGGATTGGCGCAAGGGCATCGCGTGATTGCCCATTATCACAGTCATTGTGAGTTGGATCCGCACCCTAATCTGATCTGTTTGCAAGCGGACTTGGCCGACCCTGCGTCGGTTCAGCGCTTAGCCAATGAGGTGAATGCGTTAGGGCCGGTTGATCGCTTTATTCATAACGCGTCGTGTTTTGTGCCGGACAATAAGGCCGATGATCTGAGTGTGCATTTTGATCGGCACTTTCATGTGCATGTGCTGGCGCCGGCGTTGCTGGTGGAGGCCATGCCATGGGCTCCGCATGCCGCGATGACCGCTATCAGTGACATTTATGCGGATATCCCCAATCAGCGCTTTGCAGTGTATTGTGCGTCGAAAGCGGCCTTGCAAAACTGGTCGTTGAGTATGGCACAACGGTTAGCGGGTAAGGTGCGAGTGAATGTGATTCAGCCCGGCCCCATTCAGTTTTTACCCGAACACGACGATGCCTATCGACAAAAAGTGTTGTCGCAGTCGCTGATTCCTCATGAACTGGGTTATGACGCGATTGTGCAAGCCTGTGAGTACTTACACACCTCGCCTGCGGTGACCGGTACTGTGATGCGCGTCGATGGTGGTCGTTTTGTGGCTAATCGTTATGATCAGACGTTTCTGTCACTGTAAGCGGAGTACGGTCTAATTCATTGCGCCACTGTTGTTGTACGGTGGCGTAATAGCTGTCTTCGAGTTCGATGTGGTAGGCATCGTTGACGTCGGACAGTGGTGCAAGAATATCAATATCAATGGGGCGATCTCGGTGCTTGCGTGCGGGTGTTTTCGGCTCACGTCCGAGTTGTTCTTCAATGCGTTGCAAGCGTTGTTTTAATAAGGGCGCCACCAAATCCGTTTCGATGACCAATAATTGATTGTAAAAACCGTCTGAGAACCCCTCGCCAACCGGCGTGGTTTCTACGGTGGGTGATGTTGCTAATAATTCACCCTGTTGGGTCAAAGCCTGCCTAGCACTGGCCAGATGCTGTAAGGGCGCAATGTTACTGCCCAGTCCTAATAAATAGCGCATGAAACCGTCTCACTCATAAAAAACATTCATAAAAAAGTACGAAACGCGTGAGTAACCGTGGAGCTTGCTGTGCAATCTTGGTTCAGTAAAGCCTATCTACACTACCACAGTCGAGGATAGGGATGAATGCAGCAGCGCTAGCACGAAGACAATGTGGCTATTTTGCACGATTACTTGCGCGGTTACTCAATGCGTTGGGGGTCATGGCCTTGCTGTTCGGCCATGCGGCGCATACGGAACCCGGCGTGCTGCCTCCTCCCATCATGCTCGCCACTCAGTATAGGGAAGGGGTCGACGTGGCTGCGTATTGGGTCAGTGAAAAGTACGACGGAGTTCGTGGTTATTGGGATGGCAAGCAGCTGCGCTCACGTTCTGGGCGCATCATTCCAACTCCCGATTGGTTTACGCAAGGCTGGCCAGCCGAGGTCATGGACGGTGAATTATGGTTAGGACGAGAGCGTTTCGATGAAACCAGTGCTTTGTTGCGTCGTCAGGATGCTCTGAGCGACAGTGCATGGCAGTCGATGCAGTATCGAGTATTTGATATGCCGAATGCGCACGACGTGTTTCATGCGCGCTTACAGCACCTGCAATATACCGTTGCGCAGTTGAATCAGCCTTGGGTGGTTGCCGTACCGCAGCGACGTTTTGTGGACCATGATGCCTTACACGCTTGGTTACAGGCTTTGGAATTTGAAGGAGCGGAAGGCGTGATGCTGCATCGTGCCAATGCTCGTCATCGTGTTGGGCGCAGCCCCGATCTTTTAAAGTACAAAATTGAACACGACATGGACGGAGAGGTTATCGGATATCGCCCAGGTTCTGGTCAGGCGCAGGGCTTGGTGGGAGCACTGGTTGTACGTTTGGAGGATGGTCGTGAATTGGCATTGGGCTCTGGTTTGACGCAGGCCATGCGTGAACAACCGCCCGCGCTGGGAACGCGTGTGACGTTTCGCTATACGGGTTATACCTCGACGGGTTTGCCGCGCTTTGCGCGCTTTTTACGTGTTCGGCCTGCGGAGTAAACGGGTGTCGATGGCGGGTGTTGAAGGTGGGTGTTGATGGTGTAGCGACATGGTAAAGTGCGCGCTTGAAAAAAGAGGAGAGTGTCATGGTTCGCATTGTGCAGCGAGAAGCACCGATTGTTGCCGAGTTATCAAGTTTACCACCTGTGTTGGCACGTATTTATGCGGGTCGTGGCATACGCACAGAGGCTGAGTTAAACCTGGGCTTAGGTGCGCTGCTGCCGTATCACACATTGCATGATATTGACCGTGCTGTTGCCTTGTTGTTGCCTGTGGTACTAGAAGGAAAACGCCTACTGGTGGTGGGTGACTTTGATGTGGATGGTGCCACCAGTACCGCATTAGCGATACGTGCCTTACGGGCGTTAGGGGCGACTCAGGTGGATTACTTGGTGCCCAATCGATTCGATTTTGGCTATGGCTTGTCGCCCGAATTGGTGGCGGTTGCCCGCGAGCGGCAGCCCGATTTGATCATGACGGTGGATAACGGCATTGCCTCGGTGGCCGGTGTTGCGGCGGCGAATGAGGCGGGTATTCCGGTGTTGGTGACGGATCATCATTTGGCGGCCGAGGTGCTCCCCGATGCGGCGGCAATTGTGAATCCGAATCAGCCTGTGTGTGCGTTTCCATCGAAGGCGGCCTGTGGTTGTACGGTGGTGTTTTATTTGATGCTGGCGTTGCGAGCGCGGTTGTTGCAAGACGGGCTATTGTCGACCGCTCAGGCCCCGAACATGGCGCAGTTTCTCGATTTGGTGGCGTTGGCGACGGTGGCGGATGTGGTGCCGTTGGATCACAACAATCGGATTTTGGTGGAGCAGGGGTTGCGTCGCATTCGTGCAGGCCATTGTCAGCCCGGTATTCGTGCCTTGTTGCAGGTGGCGGGGCGTGATCCTGAGCGGATTGTGGCGGCGGATTTTGGTTTTGCTGTGGGGCCTCGATTAAATGCCGCAGGGCGGTTGGATGATATGTCGCATGGCATCGAGTGTTTGCTGACAGAGGACCCACATAGCGCGTTGACCTTGGCTCATGAGTTGGATGATTTGAATCGTGCGCGACGAGACATTGAGCAGGGTATGCAAGAGCAGGCATTGGTGCATTTGCAGCGTATGAATTGGCAATCGGTGCCGGTGGGGGTCAGTTTGTTTCAGGCCGATTGGCATCAGGGCGTGATTGGGATTTTGGCGTCGCGCATTAAAGAGAAGGTGCATCGTCCGGTGGTGGCGTTTGCTCGGGGTGAGAATGGCGAGTTAAAGGGATCGGCGCGTTCGATTCCGGGATTGCATATTCGTGATGCATTGGATTTGGTGGCGAAGCAGTCGCCGGATTTGATTGTGAAGTTCGGTGGTCATGCGATGGCGGCGGGTTTGACCTTGGTGGCTGATGGCTTTGCGGAGTTTGAACAGCGCTTTGATGCGGTGTGTCGTGGATTGCTGAGTGACAATCAGTTACAGCAACGCTTGGAGACGGACGGTGCGCTGTCGGTTGATGAGTATAGTATGGCGTTGGCGGAGCAGTTGCGTTGGGCAGGGCCGTGGGGGCAACATTTTCCTGAGCCGGTGTTTTCGGGGCAGTTTGTGTTGTTGCAGCAGCGATTGGTGGGTGAGCGTCATTTGAAGATGGTATTGCAGCCGCAGGGCAGCCAACTGATGCTGGATGCGATTTGGTTTAATGTGGATTTAGCACGGTGGCCGAATGCCAATGTTCAAACGGTGTCGGTGGCGTTTCAGTTGTCTGTGAATGAGTTTCGCGGTCAACAGTCGTTGCAGTTGATGGTGCAGGCGTTAGAACCTGAGGCCATCTAATCAACCGGTTAACGTTCTGAAACGTCCTTCGGCCTCGTCATGCGCACAACACGCCGTGAATAGATCTCTAACGACTCGAGTGCGCCGTCCTTGGCGCACACGGTTTTTTCGTCAAAAGTCTGTGAGTTTAGTGAGGTTCTGTCGTGCTCGGTTCCGGGTCTTTATGCCCAGAGAGTTTCATGACCAGCACATAAAACAAGGGTACGAAGAAGATCGCTAAGAAGGTCGCCGCCAGAATACCGCCCATGACACCGGTACCAATGGCTTGACGGCTCATGGCACCTGCTCCGGTGCTGATGGCCATAGGCAACACACCGAAAGAGAAGGCCAGTGAGGTCATGATGATGGGGCGTAAGCGCATGCGTGCAGCTTCAAGCGTGGCATCCATCAAGCCTTTGCCTTGTTCAACCAGTGCTTTGGCGAATTCAACAATCAAAATGGCATTTCGAGCGGCTAAACCAATGGTGGTGAGTAGCGCGACTTGAAAGTACACATCGTTATTCAGTCCACGGAGATTCGCGGCAATCAGGGCTCCTAAAATACCCAGTGGCACAATCAGGATGACCGCAAAGGGCACTGACCAACTTTCGTACAACGCGGCCAAACACAAGAACACGACCAGAATCGACAAGGCATACAGTAAGGGTGCTTGCGAGCCTGCCATGCGTTCTTGCAGTGACATGCCTGTCCATTCAATGCCCACCCCATCGGGGAGACGTGAGACTAAGTCTTCAATGGCTTGCATGGCGTCGCCGGTGCTGTAACCGGGTGCGGCTTGGCCTTGTAAGTTCAATGATTTGATGCCGTTGTATCGTTCTAATCGCGGCGAACCAAAGTCCCAGCTTGAGCGTGTGAAGGCACTGAAGGGAACCATGTCACCTTGGCGGTTGCGTACGTGCCAATGCTCAATGTCACTGGGCAGCATGCGGTAGGGCGCATCGCCTTGTACGTACACGCGTTTCACGCGGCCACGGTCAAGGAAGTCATTGACGTACGATCCACCCCACGCGGTTGCCAGTGTGGCATTGACATCGCTGATGTTGATGCCTAACGACTTCACTTTTTCGTAATCAATGTCGATGCGGAAGATGGGTTCGTCTGCCATGCCATTCGGACGCACTTGCGCCAAGCGCGGGTCTTGTGCGGCCATGCCGAGTAATTGGTTACGGATGTTCATCATTTTCTCATGCCCCAAGTTATTGCGGTCTTGCAGCATGACGTCAAAGCCGGAGGCAGTACCGAGTTCAGGAATGGGCGGCAGGTTAATGGGGAACATCATGGCGTCTTTGATTTGTCCTAATCCCATCCAGGCACGCCCTACAATGGCGGCTGCGGATTGTTCTGGATTTTTGCGCTCACTCCAGTCTTTCAATTTAATGAAGGCAATACCCATGTTTTGACCTTGCCCGGCAAAGCTAAAACCACCCACGGTGAAAACCGATTCAACATCGGGCTCGTTGGCGAAGTGCGCTTCCATGTCGGCCATGGCGTCCATGGTGCGATCTAAGGTAGCGCCTTGTGGCAATTGCACCAAGGTAATCAATACGCCTTGATCCTCTTCCGGTAAGAAAGACTTCGGCAGCTGGACAAATAAATACCCCATCACCAGAATCAAGCCACCGTAAATGACGATCATGCGAACGGGTCGCGATAAGCTGGCGCGTGCGGTGTGCACGTAGCCGTTGGTGGCTTTGTGAAACGCGCGGTTAAACCAACCAAAGAAGCCAGGTTGATGCTCCAGCTCGCCTTTGTGAATGGGCTTTAACAGTGTGGCACAAAGTGCTGGCGTTAAAATCAACGCCACCAGTACCGACAGCAGCATGGCGGAGACGATGGTGAGTGAGAATTGACGATAAATGGCACCGGTTGAGCCACTCATAAAGGCCATAGGAACAAAGACAGCCGACATGACTAAGGCAATGCCGATGAGCGCGCCGGTAATTTGTCCCATGGATTTACGCGTGGCTTCGCGTGGTGGTAAGCCATCTTCGTCCATTACGCGTTCAACGTTTTCGACCACCACAATGGCGTCATCCACCAATAAGCCAATCACCAAGACCATACCGAACATAGTGAGGGTGTTAATGCTGTAGCCAAATAGTGACATGCTGGCAAATGTCCCCAGCAACACCACAGGGATGGCAATGGTTGGAATGATGGTGGCACGAAGGTTGCCTAAAAAGAGGTACATCACCAAGAACACCAAAACGATGGCTTCTAAAATGGTGTACACCACCGACTCGATGGATTGTTTGACAAAGGGCGTGGTATCAAAGGGATAGACCACGTCGATGCCTCGCGGGAAGAAGGGTTCGAGTTGGCTGATGCGCTCTCGTACGGCGGTGGCGGTGTCTAGGGCGTTGGCGCCAGGTGCTAATTGAATGGCCATGCCGGAAGCGGGTTTGCCATTGTAGCGACTGTCAACGGAGTAGTTTTCGGCACCCAGCTCTATACGGGCAACGTCTTTTAGCCGCACTTGCGAGCCGTCTGGGTTTACGGTCAGTAAAATGTTTTCAAACTGCTCGGTATTTTCTAAACGTGTTTGGGCAATGATGGTGGTGTTTAATTGCTGACCTTCCACCGCGGGTAATCCGCCCAATTGGCCGCTGGCAAATTGACTGTTTTGTTCGGCAATGGCCGCACGAACTTCCAACGGGGTTAAGCCAAAGGCGGTTAGACGGTCGGGTTGTAACCAAATTCGCATGGCGTATTGCGAGCCAAACACGCGTACTTCGCCCACACCGGGTGTCCGTGACAGCGTTTCTTTCAATTGACTGTTGGCGTAATCGGCTAGGTCGTTGCGGTTCATGCTGCCATCGCCCGAGACTAAGCCGACCACCATCAAAAATGAGGACGATGCTTTGGTGACGTTAACGCCCAATTGTCGTACTTCCATGGGCAGTAACGCTTCAGCCAGCGCCAGTTTGTTTTGTACTTGCACTTGTGCGATGTCTGGATTGGTACCTGGTGCAAAAGTCAGTGAAACGGTCGCACTGCCGGCGCTGCTGCTTTGTGAGGACATATACAGCAGGTTATCGAGGCCAGTCATGTTTTGCTCGATCACTTGAGTGACGCTTTCTTCAATGGTTTGTGCCGAGGCACCCAGATACACCGCTGAAATGTTGATGGCGGGTGGAGCAATAGACGGGTATTGCTGTACCGGTAAAGTCGATAAGGACATCACGCCAGCGAGCATGATCAATATCGCGATGACCCACGCAAAAATGGGGCGGTCAATGAAAAAATTAGCCATGAGGATTACGGCTCCTTATTGCGGTTGCGTGGGCAAGAATGTCTCAGTGACATCTTGCGGGTTGACCGTCGCGCCCGGTTGTACTTTTTGCAAACCGCTGACGATGATGCGCTCGCCTTCTTCTAATCCGTGTTTAATCAACCATTGGTTACCAATGGCACGATTCACATCCACCACACGATATTCCACAATGTTGTCGGCATTCACCACGAGCGCCGATGCAATGGCGCTGGATTGACGAGTAATGGCTTGCTGTGGGACTAAAATCGCGTGTTCGAGACGAGCACTGGGTACTTGGGTGCGAACAAACATGCCCGGCAGTAGAAAACCATCGGCATTATCGAATTGTGCGCGCACATTCACGGTACCGGTACTCTGGTCAACACTGATGTCGGAAAACTGCAACTCGCCGACTTCGGGGTAGTCGCTGCCATCGTCCAGTTCAAGCGTCACGGTACGCGCTAACGGTTGGGTGCGCATGCGCATGACGGCGGCAGCGGGACGTTGAATATCCACATAAACCGGTGATAGTTGGCGAATGGTGGCTAAGGCATTGGCCTGCTGAGCCGACACTAATGCGCCTTCGGTGATGTTGGAACGACCAATGACGCCATCAATCGGTGCCGTGATTTCAGTGTGGCTTAAATTGATGCGAGCACTGCGCACGGCCGCTTTGGCAGCCGCAACCTGAGCTTGGGTTTGTTTGGCTGCGGCTTCGGACTCATCCAGTTCTTGAGCGCTGACGGCGGCGGTTTGAGACAGCTGGCGGTAGCGCTGTGCCTTGAGCTGCGCCGCGTAGGCATTGGCCTCGGCAACGGCCAATTGGGCTTCAGCACTGGCCAATGCCGCCTGATACAAGGTGGGGTCGATTTGATACAGTTTGTCACCGGCACTGACGGTTGCGCCTTCGGTGAAATAGCGACGCAGAATGATGCCACTGACTTGGGGACGTATTTCTGCCGTACGAATGGCTGAAATACGTCCGGGCAAGGAGTCGGTTAAATCCAGAGTTTGTTTACTGAGAGTGAGTGTTTCAACACTAGAAGGTGGCATTTGGCCGAAGCCTGCTTCGGTGTCACTGGATTGGCTACAGCCGCTCAGTAGCAGTAAGACACCGCACGCTGCGGCAGCAGTTTGTGTTGGAATTCGTTGTAGTAGACTCATTGTGTTCTCACTCATGGGCGACTGAATTAACGATAGTGTGATCAGGGGACGCAGCATAGTAACCGATTTCTCATTAACGACGAGTATCTCATGACGTTTGTCGTGTTTCTGGCTTTTTGAATCATGTGACAAGGTGTTACCTTGTCTCGTGCTCAAAGGGTATTGCTGAAGTTCACAGTAGGATGGATTTATAGCGGCTTATCAGTATGAACACTAGATGAGTTTTACGGAAATGATTGTTGATGTTATTGGAATAATATGGATTGGATGTTGCTAAGGAAGGTCTGAATAACTGCCAGTTTTCACCAGCATCGGCATAAGCCCGCAA
>JACUUC010000020.1 GCA_014859445.1 Bacterioplanes sp. | reverse complement strand
CGACCGCCTGGTTCGTAGCCAGGTACTCTATCCAGCTGAGCTACGAGCGCGCATCGTGGGGTGCGGATTATAGGGAGTTAACAACCAGTGTCAATCTCTATCATTCGCGACTGCTTGCGCAGTTGAACGTGGCGGAGAGAGAGGGATTCGAACCCTCGATAGGGTATAAACCTATACACCCTTAGCAGGGGTGCGCCTTCAGCCACTCGGCCATCTCTCCATGTCACGGCGCGCATAATACCACGTTCCGCGCAAAATCAAAGGAAAAATTTAATTAAATTAAGAAGTTAGTAATTACCAACGTCGTCATCGCCTTCTTTTTCTCGCTGAATGCGCTGATAAATCTCTTCACGATGGACGGCTACTTCCTTCGGTGCATTCACACCAATACGAACTTGATTGCCTTTCACGCCAAGTACAGTGACAGTTACTTCGTCACCAACCATAAGGGTTTCGCCAACACGACGGGTTAAAATCAGCATAATGGTCTCCTAACCTTGCTTTCATTTTGGGTGCTTGAGGGTACTGCATCGTTTTATCCTCTCGCGTCCTGCCTTCATTAAGGTAGTCAAAAACGCGAGAAGTTTCCCGATTTATTGAGAATATTTTGTTATGACAGAAGAGGGAAGCCCCTCTTCTTGTGACAGATTCGAACGATCTGTTTTATTCCGCATCCAAACCAAACGCGGTATGCAATGCACGCACGGCCAGTTCGAGATACTTCTCATCAATCACAACTGAAATTTTAATCTCTGAGGTTGTGATGGCTTGAATGTTGATGTTTTCATCCGCTAAGGTTTTGAACATTTTACTCGCCACACCGGCATGCGAGCGCATACCCACACCCACCATAGACACTTTACAAATATCATCGGTGCCCGTCACGTTACGCGCATTTAACTCTTGCGCCGTGGTGCGTAATACGTCGAGCGCCTTTTTGTAGTCATTACGATGAACAGTAAAGGTGAAATCGGTTGTGCCATCGTCAGAAACGTTTTGCACAATCATATCAACTTCGATATTCGCATCGCTAATCGGTACTAAAATTTTCGACGCCACACCTGGGATATCAGGCACACCTTTCACGGTCACTTTGGCTTCGTCACGGTTAAAGGCAATTCCAGAGATAACGGGATTTTCCACGGAGCTGTTCTCCTCCATCGTAATCAGGGTACCGTTGCCTTCTGTCATGGAAGAAAGCACACGGAGGGGGACTTTGTATTTACCAGCAAATTCTACCGAGCGGATCTGCAATACCTTCGAGCCTAAACTGGCCATTTCTAACATTTCTTCAAAGGTCACTTGCTCCATGCGTCGTGCCGCCGGAACAACACGCGGATCGGTCGTGTAGACACCATCAACATCGGTATAAATTTGACATTCATCTGCACCTAACGCCGCCGCTAAGGCAACACCGGTGGTATCTGAACCACCACGCCCCAGTGTCGTGATGTTGTTGTTGTCATCAATGCCTTGAAAGCCTGCAACAATAACAACGCCACCGGCATCCAAATGCTCACGCATGGCCGCCGTATCAATGTCTTCGATACGGGCTTTCATGAACGCATTATCGGTTTTAATACCGACCTGCCAGCCGGTATAAGAACGTGCATTGACGCCGCGTTTTTGTAATGCCATTGCCAGTAGTGCAATGGTTACCTGCTCGCCGGTCGACACCAGAACATCCATCTCACGCGGAGACGGCTCGTCACAAATGCCTTTGGCCAACGCGATCAGACGGTTGGTTTCACCGCTCATGGCAGATACAGCGACCACTACCTGATGACCTGCATCATGGAAGGATTTCACTTTATCGGCGACATGCTCGATGCGTTCTACGGTACCTACTGATGTACCGCCATATTTCTGTACGTATAACGCCATGATGTCTTATCGAATGACTGATTGAAGTGGGCGCTAATTAAACAACAATTGCTGCCAACAAGAAAGATGAGAAAATGAATAATGACCACGGCGATGGTCGTAATCATCACCGTGGTATCAGAGTGCCTCAGCCTAGGGTCGTTTGTGCCCATTGTTCGAATGCGTTGAGCGCATCAACAATGCCTTCCGGTTTTTGTCCGCCAGCCTGAGCCATATCTGGCTTACCGCCGCCGCGACCATCCACATACGGTGCACACACTTTAACGGCATCGCCCGCTTTCGCACGATCCAGCAAGTCTTTCGTAACACCAGCCAATAAAGTCACTTTGCCATCGACGTGGCTTGCCAACAAAATAACCGCGCTACCCAACTTGTTTTTCAACTGATCCATGGTGGTACGCAATGCGGCTACATCAGCACCATCAAGCTGTGCGGCCAAGACAGAAACGCCATGCAGTGTTTTTGCTTGAGTCGCCAAATCACTGCCCGCACTGCTGGCTAATTTTGCTTTCGCCGCATCCAAGTCTTTCTCAAGCTGACGACTGCGCGCCATGAGTTGCTCGACCTTTTCCAGCGCATTGTCTTTCGAGCCTTTCAGATGTCGAGCAATGGCTTGCAACGCCTGCTCTTGCTGGGCAATGTAATCCAGTGCGTACTGACCCACAACGGCCTCGATACGACGAATACCGGCCGCAATACCGCTCTCACTGCTGATTTTTAACAGTCCGATATCGCCTGTGCGTTGCGCATGAGTACCACCACACAATTCGATCGAGAATTGATCCATGCCCATGCTCAAAACACGCACTTGCTCGTCGTATTTTTCACCGAACAACGCCATCGCACCGGACGCTTTGGCGTCATCAATGTTCATTAAACGCGTCGTCACCTCTGTATTCGCGCGAATGTGCGCGTTCACCAAGGTTTCAATTCGTACCAGTTCTTCGGGCGATACGGCTTCGAGATGCGAGAAGTCAAAACGCAATTTATCGTAGGTTACCAATGAACCTTTTTGCATCACATGATCACCCAGCACATCACGCAATGCCGCATGCAATAAGTGTGTTGCGGAATGGTGCAATGCCGTACTGTGGCGTTTTTCGGCATCCACCTGCGCCGTTAACGACTGCCCAACCTGTACTCGGCCTTCCACCAGCACCCCTTGGTGCAAATGATTTTTACCCTCTTTGCGCGTGTCTTTCACCTGAAAAACCACACCAGGGCCTTGTAAGAAGCCCGTATCGCCAGCCTGACCGCCGCTTTCTGCATAAAAAGCCGTTTCAGCCAACACGACAACGCCAACATCACCGGCCTCAAGCTGCGTAACGGCCTCGCCTGCTTCGTTAAATAGGGCGTTAATTTCGCCGTCATTGCTAAGCTGCTGATAACCCACAAATGCGGTTTCACCGTCAATCTTCAGCCCTTCGCCGTATTGGCTGGCAAAGTTACCCGCCGCACGCGCCGTTTCGCGCTGTTTGTCCATCGCGAGATTAAAGCCCGCCTCATCCACTTGCAGCTGACGTTCGCGTGCCACATCGGCCGTCAAATCCAATGGAAAGCCATAAGTATCATAGAGTTTAAAGGCCGTTTCACCGGCAATGGTGTCGCCGTCCATCGAGGCGATGGCCTCGTTCAAAATGGCCATCCCTTTGTCCAATGTTTTAGCGAATTGTTCTTCTTCTAGGCGCAGCACTTTTTCTACGTGCGCCTGCAAGGTATGCAACTCGGGGTATGCATCGCCCATCTCAGCAACCAATGCAGGCACAATTTTATGGAAGAAACCAACAGGCGCTCCCAACATATGACCGTGGCGCACGGCACGTCGAATGATGCGGCGCAAGACATAACCGCGCCCTTCATTGGATGGCAAAACTCCGTCAACAATCAAAAAACTGGTCGAACGAATGTGATCCGCAATCACACGCAATGACTTATTGTCAAAGTCCGCACAGCCCGTCACGGTCGCCGCGGCACCCAATAACGCTTGAAATAAATCAATTTCATAGTTGCTGTGTACGCCTTGCATGATGGCAGAAATCCGTTCCAATCCCATGCCGGTATCCACCGATGGTTTCGGCAACGGAATCATGTCGCCATTGGCTTTACGTTCAAATTGCATGAAAACGTTATTCCAGATCTCAATAAAGCGATCGCCGTCTTCTTCGGGTGATCCTGGCGGCCCACCCCAAATGTGCTCGCCATGGTCGTAGAAAATCTCGGTGCACGGGCCGCAGGGGCCGGTATCGCCCATTTGCCAGAAATTATCCGAGGCGAACTTTTCCCCTTTGTTGTCGCCAATGCGTACAATTTTATCCGCTGGCACACCGACCGTATCACGCCATAAGTCGTAGGCTTCATCATCATCCGCGTAGACAGTCACCATCAACTTGTCTTGTGGCAAGTTTAACCATTGAGGCGATGTGAGAAATTCCCACGCGAATTGAATGGCATCTTGCTTAAAATAGTCACCAAAACTGAAGTTACCCAGCATTTCAAAAAACGTATGGTGGCGAGCGGTGTAACCCACGTTTTCTAAGTCATTGTGCTTACCACCGGCACGAACACATCGCTGCGACGACGTTGCACGCGTATAGCTACGCTGCTCTAGCCCGAGAAACAGCTCTTTAAACTGCACCATGCCAGCATTAGTGAATAATAAAGTAGGATCATTACCAGGAATCAGGGGGCTGGAGGCCACCACCTCGTGCCCTTTGGAGGCAAAAAAGTCGAGGAATTTTTGGCGAATTTCTGAGCTTTTCATACGTCTGCGCTTATCCGGAAGCTGATTGTAAAAAAGGCAGTATAGCGGTTTGCGGCGAAGACTCCGAGTATTGTCTGCACGTTTTACAAAAAGCGCTTGACTAACCTCACCAACAATATAACTATATTAGAATATTCTAATCCATCTCGGAGATTACCTATGAACATTGACCGCCTTGTCTTTGCCATCGCTGGCTGTTTTATCGTATTGAGCGTGGTACTTTCTCAAGTACACCATGTGTATTGGTTATTCTTTACGGCGTTTGTTGGCTTCAATATGCTGCAAGCGGCCTTCACTGGATTCTGCCCACTGGCAAAAATACTAAAATTGATCGGCCTTAAACCTGGCAACGCGTTTAACTAAGCACCCTGCCAACGAAATTGGCCGGATCGAACAGGCTTTGTAACAAGTGACGGGTTATAATCGGCAATCATCTCTTGTGGATTGTCGATCTATGCCCTTTCTCTTTGTTATTTTTTGCTTAGTTGTTGTGGCGTTTCCAGCCCATGCTAGTCAAGTCAATCCATCCAAATCGATGACCTTCGACTATCAAGGAGATCGTTTACGCGAGTATTGGCCGCTGTTGGCGCGTGGTACACACTTACCTTTTCCGGATCAAACAGAATACGAACGTCTGCTAGAACGTTATCCCACACTGGCTCATACATTGGTGCAGCAAGCGCAATCTGCAGACGCTCACCCCGCACTTCAAGCCTACGCACAGGGCAATGCAGAACCCTTACTACTGGCGTTACAGCAAGTCTGGCGATTGCATTTTGAAGGTGATTTTTTGCCCGCCTATGAACTGGGCATGCAATTAGGTATTGCCGGTAGCATTCCAGGTCTGTATGCGCGATTGATGCATACCGCGCTGGTTGAAACCGACCAGGATGAAAAATTACGTATTTTTCGTGAAGTGGCTCAGCAATCAGAAGCACTGCTCCCTCTTGTCCCTGATTATGCGTTCGCGCAATTTGGTCTCACTTACGCCCACGCACGCACATTGGAACTGCTCAGCACCAGCGCCGCGACCAATAGCGGCCTGGTCAGTCGTGCACGCGACACATTACAAGACCTGCAGACTCGCTACCCAAATAATATGATGTACCCGGCAACATTAGGCGGCATTTATGCTGGCGTCGTCGAGCGCGTAGGCTCTTGGGTTGGGCGCATGACCTATGGTGCCACGGAATCGCGTGCCATTGATGCGTTTGAACTCGCCTTGTCACTCGAAGATCAATTGCCAGTCGTCTACAAAGAATTCGCCCAAGCCCTGCTACGTTTGGATGCCATTAAATACAACAAACGGATCCAGCAGCTTTTGCACCAATGCATCGAGTTAACCGTTTACAGCGCCGAAGAAGCATTGAATCAACAGGCGTGTCACTCTATGCTGGAATCTTTATCTCGGTAACACTGAGCATGGCGGGTTTATTTTTATTACTCATGGTGGGTGCTACAGCACTCATCATGCTGCATTTGGCCATTGGCCCCTTCGCACACATTCGCTTTTTACACTGGCATCAGCGTTGGCTAGCACTGCCGACGTACATAACACGCCCCCTCATCATCACCAGCATCGTCATTATTCTGCTTGGTATTGCCCTATTATTGGGGTTGTTGCCGCTGACTGCCGACTAATTCTAAGATTCTTGTGCGAAAGCCTATGCGTCTAGGCCATAGGTCGTATAATGCGCACAATTTTTCGCTTTGTAGGAGTAAGGGCATGCAACGAATCGTCATTGTTGGCGGTGGTGCAGGCGGCTTGGAACTCGCCACACAACTTGGTCGCCATTTAGGCCGCCATCAAAAAGCTCAGATTGAGCTGATTGATGCCAACCCAACTCATCTCTGGAAACCCTTGCTGCACGAAGTCGCCACAGGCGCGCTGGACGGTGGTATTGATGAATTGAACTACCGCGCCCATGGTAAAGTTCATGGTTTCAATTTTCAGCTGGGTCGAATGTCAGGGCTTGATCGAGAACGCAAACACGTGTTGCTCGCCCCTATCACCGATGAAAATAATGACGTGATCGTGCCAGAACGTCGTGTCGATTACGATGTGCTGGTCATTGCCATCGGTAGCGTCACCAACGACTTTGGTACACCAGGCGCAAAGGAACATTGCATCTTCCTAGACAGCCGCAAACAGGCCGAACGTTTCCACCAAACCCTACTCAATGAGTTTTTACGCGCCAACGCCAATACAAACGAACCACAAGATCTCGAAATCGCCATCGTCGGGGCGGGTGCGACTGGGGTGGAATTGTCGGCCGAGCTATACAACACGGCCGAAGTACTGGTCAGTTATGGGCTTAAAAAACTGACACCAGCCAATTTAAAGGTTTCTTTGATTGAAGCGGGAGATCGTATTTTACCGGCGCTACCACCACGCCTATCCGCATCCGCCCAGCATGAACTCGAACATCTGGGCGTTCAAGTATGCACGAACACCTTAATCACAGGTGTCGATGCGCATGGTTTCCAAACGAAGGATGGCCGTACCATACCGGCACGCTTGAAAGTATGGGCGGCCGGTGTGAAGGCGCCTGATTTTGTTGGTACATTGGGGTTGGCCACCAATCGCAGCAATCAAATACTGATTAATGATCACCTACAAACCGAAGACGAATCCATTTTTGCATTTGGTGATGTTGCCTGTTTATTGCAAGCCGATGGCAAAGCGGTACCACCTCGCGCACAAGTCGCTCACCAACAAGCCAACCACTTACTCAAAGTGCTAAAAGCTCGGCATCAAGGCAAACCGCTACCCGCGTTTGTGTTTCGCGACAAAGGCTCATTGGTGTCGCTCAGTCGCTACAGCACCGTGGGGAGCCTCATGGGCAACCTCACTAGCGGCTCAATGATGATTGAGGGCCGCCTTGCTCGGTTGGTGTACGTGTCACTCTATCGTATGCACCAAATTGCGCTGCATGGCTATTGGCACACCCTATTACTGTCTCTGGTTGGTCACATTAATAAGGTTATTCGGCCGCGACTGAAGCTACATTAAACAAACGTTGACGATAGTCCCCGGGAGTTTGCTCTGTCCAGCGCTTAAAGGCCTTATAAAAAGCGCTGGGCTCGGTATAGCCAACCGCGAAGGATATATCCGCCAACGACAACTCCGTTTGCTCAATGAGGTTCAACGCCATATCTCGGCGGGCACGATCAAGCAAAGCCTGATAGGTAGTACCCAACGCTTTCAAGCGTCGTTGCAGATTCCGAATATTGATGCCTAATTCGGCCGCCACCCATTCTTGCGAGAGCTGTCGATGCAACAGACCTTGCTCAATGACATGCTGTAACTCGGCCTGCAAACGTTCGTAATCATGCATTTTTTTATAATGACGCTGCAGCTGACGCCACATCAGATCAAAATTGGCTTGTGGGCGATCTTCGTGAGCATACAGCCACGCTGGCATACGAATAGACAAACACCAATGTCCATTTCGTTGCACAGGAACATCCAAACATTCGTTTATGCGGATGGCTGGCAAAGCCTCTTCGCTTGCCACAGACAGCGAAAAGTCTTGCCACACCATGCGACTGATCTGTTGACGACAAGCGGTTAGCAACAGCGCCAGTGCCATCAAATGGGCGGCACAGTGCGCATTATTGGCCGAGCCCATTGATTGGACATGTATCTGAATTTCCGCAGACGTGGTTTCAATATGGTATTTGGCACTGCCACTACTCATGGCGCACGCTTGCAAAGCGAGTGGCATGCTCACGGAAAGCGACTGCCCTAACGACAACAAACGTACCAAAGGCAGGTCACAGCCTGCTAAATACACACCCGTATGCAATGGTAATAAAGGATCATTGCTTAATAGTGTTGCTCGTTCCAACACCTCAGCCACCGTCGTGGTACAAAACCAGCGCGGCAAAATAACACCCGATTCTATCCCGAGATATTGACACAAAGGTTCCACCTCGATGCCTCGACAATCCCAAAACGACAGCAAATGCTGCACAAGCTCGGAATCTACCTGACCCGCTGAGCCCATAAACTCCCCTGTATGATGCAAACGAATCGACCACAACTGTCACGTAGGCGCACAATTTGTAGGCAATTAATCTCGTTATTATTAATCAATGATCATCGTAAGGCAGGTCAGTCAGGTCAATAGACTGAGGCGACACAGAGTAAGAAGAACAAGAAATGTCAGTTTAGACAGGATGATGACTTATTCCGACTCGGAAAGTGATGTCATCGCTACGCGAATGTGTTCGCCATCAAAGCCCCGACTCGCTAAAAAACGATACAATTTCTCTCGTGATTTCTGATTCAAGTCAGGCAAGGTTGCGGCTTTTTTTTGCACAACGCGCATCGCTAAAGCACACCAATCGACATCGGCTTCAGCAAACGCAACGTCTATCTCGGCACTGGCAATGCCTTTTTGCCGCATACCCTGCTGAATGCGCAGCGGACCATGACCTCGCTGTTGGGAACTGGACAGAAAAAGGCGGGCAAAGCGTGCGTCAGACTGCCACTGACGCTCACTCAAATCATCTAGCACGTGTTCGAGTTCGTTAGCATCAACGGCCTTTACAGACAGCTTCTGCCACAATTCGTAGCGAGAATAGTCGCGACGTGCCAACAAATCGATGGCTGCACGCCGCAACTCATTGGCACTGAGCGCTTTGTTAGAAGTCGGCCAGCTCATCATCTTCCTTCGCAACCGCCGTATCACCCGCTTTGGCCGTTACCTGCGCGGCCAATAACTGACCTCGAATACCGGCTTCAATCTCAGCCGCCATTTCAGGATGTTCACTCAAGTATTGCGCCGCATTTGCCTTGCCTTGCCCAATTTTATCGCCCTTATAGCTATACCAAGCACCCGACTTATCAACTAAGTTGCACTTCACACCCAAGTCGATCACTTCACCCATGTGGTAAATGCCCTGACCATACATAATCTGGAATTCGGCTTGTTTGAATGGCGGCGATACTTTGTTTTTCACCACTTTGACGCGTGTCTCATTACCAATCACTTCATCGCCCTGCTTCACCGAGCCGATACGACGAATGTCCAAACGCACAGAAGCATAAAATTTCAGTGCGTTGCCACCCGTGGTCGTTTCAGGGCTTCCAAACATCACACCAATTTTCATACGAATTTGGTTAATGAAGATCACCAAACAATTCGCATTTTTAACATTGCCAGTGATTTTTCGTAGCGCCTGAGACATTAAACGTGCCTGCAACCCCACATGGCTATCGCCCATCTCACCTTCGATTTCCGCCTTAGGAACCAAAGCCGCCACAGAATCCACGACAATGACATCCACCGCACCAGAACGTACCAAGCTGTCACATATTTCTAACGCTTGCTCGCCCGTATCCGGTTGCGATACCAGCAAACTGTCCAAATCAATACCCAGCTTTTCAGCGTACAGCGGATCAAGCGCATGCTCAGCATCAATAATGGCAACGGTTTTACCCATTTTTTGGGCTTGCGCCATCGCCGATAAACACAGCGTTGTTTTACCCGAGCTTTCAGGGCCATAAATTTCAACAATGCGACCCATGGGTAAACCACCAATACCCAAAGCAACATCCAATCCCAAAGAGCCAGTAGAGATGGCCGGAATGGCTTCGCGAGGCTGCTCGCCCATTTTCATGATGGCGCCTTTACCAAACTGGCGCTCAATTTGAGTTAACGCGGCATCAAGTGCTTTTTGCTTATTTGCGTCCATCGCTTTATCCTTTTGGGTTGCTGCTGTGTTTCAACGTGTGTACGAAGGTGGCTATCCACTCATACGAAAACACTGTAAATTTAACCAGTATTTAAGCATAAGTTATTTCGATCGCCAACCCTATTTTACAAAATACCATGCGCAGCTTGGCCTCCACCGTTAACAAGCCAAAAATCGACATAACCCCTGTATGCCATGAGCTACCGCCAAAGCACGCACCTGCTGACGCCCACCCGGAAAATGACAGCATTCCACGATTTGATGCTCTGCGGTCCCCCAAGCAAACCAAACCGTACCAACCGGTTTGTCACTTGAACCTCCTCCAGGCCCGGCAATGCCACTGACCGCCACCGCCACATCACCCAAACTGTTATTCACGGCGCCAATGACCATCGCACGCACCGTTGCTTCGCTCACCGCGCCGTGCTGCTCAATAATCGTGATAGGCACACCCAAGTAGCGAACTTTGGCTTCATTGGAGTAGGTGACAAATCCACATTCAAACCACGCTGAGCTACCCGCTAAGTCAGTCATGGCATTGGCAATTCCTCCCCCGGTGCAGGATTCAGCGGTCACCACACGCCAATTGCGACCTTGTAGAATATCCGCCAAGGCCGTAATGATCGGTTGTAATTCAGGAGTCATACCATGTCCTCAACATTGATTGTCCGATTTACCTTACACCCGTAACGTCCATTGGCAAAGAGTCACGATGACACTCTGTTGTTGGACGTGATCGACGCGAATCCCTACAATGCCAAACGTCATTAACGTCGCCTTTTTGTACCCCATCAGGATCTCTCATGAGTCAGGACACCCGCCAACACACACCGATGATGCAACAGTATTTGACAATCAAAGCGGAGTTTTCCGATACGTTGCTGTTTTATCGCATGGGCGACTTTTATGAGCTGTTTTATAACGACGCCAAACGTGCGGCACAGCTATTGGACATCACACTGACCGCACGCGGCCATAGCGGTGGGGAGCCAATCCCAATGGCTGGCATTCCCTATCATGCCGCAGAAAACTACATCGCCAAATTGGTAAAGCAAGGTGTTTCGGTTGCTATTGCCGAACAAATCGGTGACCCCGCCACCAGCAAAGGCCCCGTAGCGCGCAAAGTCATGCGCGTGATCACTCCGGGCACGATTACCGATGAAGCCTTATTGGATGAACAGCGGGATAATTTACTCCTCAGTATTTATCGTCAACAACAGCGCTTTGGCTTAGCCGTACTGGATATCAGTAGTGGGCGCTTTAGTGTGATGGAAGTGGATGGTGAGGCCAATGTACTGGCCGAAGTAGAACGATTTCAACCCGTAGAATTACTCAGCAGCGATGACCAGAGCCTCCCCGAGGCATTGCAACAACGCGCAGGTACTAAGCGCCTTGCCCCGTGGCATTTTGATCATGACACCTCACAACGGTTATTAACGCAGCAATTACAGACGCGTGATTTACGAGGGTTTGGTTGTCACACCATGAATACGGCCATTTGTGCGGCCGGCGCACTGTTGCATTATGCGCAAGATACTCAGCGTACCGCGCTACCGCATGTCCGAGCCTTAACGGTGGAGCAAGCATCCGATGCCATCATTATTGACCCAGCCTCTCGTCGTAACCTAGAGATCGACACCAATCAAAAAGGTGACAGCCAGCATACATTGGCCTGGATTATGGATAAAACCGCCACGGCCATGGGCAGTCGACTGCTTAAACGCTGGTTGAATCGTCCCATACGCAGCCACGCATTGTTACAACAGCGGCATGTTTTCATTGCTCAACTCATACAACATTATGCTTGGGAAGCCTTGCATACCGATCTTCGTCAAGTGGGCGACATCGAACGCATCCTGTCTCGCGTGGCACTTGGGTCCGCACGTCCGCGCGATCTTGCGCGCCTGCGTGATGCCTTGACGGTTGTACCCAGTATTCGACAACAACTTCAGACCATCGACGGCACGCTTGCCGGAGCGTTGCTACAACGCATTGATGCATTCCCAGATTGGGTTCAGCGCTTACAAGCCGCCATTATTGACAACCCTCCGGTACTGATTCGCGAGGGCGGTGTCATTGCCCCTGGCTACGATTCCGAATTAGATGACTTGCGAGAGTTGAGTGAAAATGCTGGCGATTACTTGGTTCGCCTCGAACAACAAGAAAAAGAGCGTACCGGCCTGAGTACATTAAAAGTAGGCTACAATCGTGTGCATGGTTATTACATCGAAATCAGTAAAGCTCAAGCCGAGCAAGCGCCAACGGAATACATTCGCCGCCAAACGCTGAAAAACGCGGAACGTTTTATTACGCCCGAATTAAAGACCTTTGAAGACAAAGCCCTTAGCGCCAAAAGTCGTGCATTAAGTCGAGAAAAACATCTCTACGAACAGCTGCTACACGACATGGCCGTGCCACTGCCTAACTTACAAATTTGCGCGGCGGCATTATCGGAATTGGACGTGCTGGTCAACCTTGCTGAGCGTGCCGAAACTTTGCGCTTCCAAGCCCCCACACTCATCAATGATGAACGCATCGTTATTGAAGACGGTCGCCATCCCGTTGTTGAGCAATTGATTACTGAACCATTTGTCGCCAACAGCACACGACTCGACCAACAACAACGTATTCACATTATTACCGGCCCGAACATGGGCGGTAAATCAACCTATATGCGCCAAGTCGCGGTCATTGCACTGCTGGCTCACATTGGCAGTTACGTACCCGCCAGTCGCTGTGAGCTCGGCCCAATTGATCGTATCTTTACCCGTATGGGGTCGGCCGATGATGTGGCCGGTGGTCGGTCAACGTTTATGGTAGAAATGACCGAAACGGCCAATATTCTGCATAATGCCACGTCCCAGAGCTTGGTACTGATGGATGAAGTAGGTCGTGGCACCAGTACCTTTGATGGACTCTCTCTCGCATGGGCCAGTGCCGCCCATCTTGCCGAGCAAGTCCGAGCTTACACATTATTTGCCACACACTATTTTGAAATGACCGCATTACCTGAGCGTCACGATAACGTCATTAACGTGCATCTGAAAGCCACGGAACACAATGAGCAAATCATCTTTTTACACTCAGTAGAACAAGGACCTGCCAACCAAAGCTATGGCTTACAGGTGGCGCAACTGGCTGGGGTACCCGCCCAAGTCATCGAACAAGCGAAACATCAGCTGCGCCAACTCGAACGCCAAGGGCAAGGACAGGGGCACGCGTTACCCATGCCGTCCGCATCGGTAGCAGCGCAGCAAGCACCTCAACAAAATGACCTTTTTGGCGGCCTACCTTCCGCTCTGGAAGAACGTTTGTTGGACATTGATCCTGACGCCCTTAGCCCACGCGATGCACTCAATTTGCTGTATGAGCTAAAGACATTGTTATAAATGTTGTGATTTTTAGAACCAATAGTAAGCAGACTATAACGCTTATTTCTAGTTCAGTGCTTGCGGTTATGCCTCAGGCTACCTAGAATTGCCGATTATTTTAAGAATCGCTGATTAGCTTAGGAGACTCAACGCATGACGTTCGTCGTAACTGATAACTGCGTGAAATGTAAGTACACCGATTGCGTAGAAGTCTGCCCAGTCGATTGCTTCTATGAAGGCCCAAATTTCTTGGTCATTCATCCAGACGAGTGTATTGATTGCGCCCTGTGTGAGCCAGAGTGTCCTGCCGAGGCCATTTTCTCGGAAGACGAAGTGCCCGCCGGACAAGAAAAATACATTGAACTGAATGCCGAATTGGCGGAAGTATGGCCCAACATTTCCGAACAAAAAGACCCGCTACCCGATGCGGCGGAGTGGGATGGCGTGCCTGATAAACTGCAATACCTAGAGCGCTGATCGCAGCGCTTGCTTGTCGAAACTCTGAGGGGCTCTGTCAACGCCAGAACTCAGAAGGCGATACGATCTACCGGCATAAAAAAACCGTCACATTGACGGTTTTTTTATGCGGTTCAATAGAACCTGAAGCGTCATTAACTTTCCCCAAACAAAGTCTCTGCGTTCAAGCCTTGCTTTTCCATAATGTCACGCAAGCGTTTCAATGCTTCAACTTGAATTTGCCGTACACGTTCACGTGTTAAGCCAATTTCACGACCCACGTCTTCAAGCGTGCTCGTTTCATAACCGCGCAAGCCAAAACGACGGGACAATACCTCACGCTGCTTCTCTGGCAGCTCAGCGACCCAATGATCGAGACTGTTCTGGATATCATCGTTTTGCAATTCATCACTGGGGTCGCCCGAACGCTCGTCGGCAATGGTATCCAAAATGGATTTATCGGCACCCACACCCAGTGGCGTATCGATCGATGTGACTCGCTCATTCAATTTCAACATACGCTTAACGTCATCGACGGGTTTTTCCAACAACGCAGCAATTTCTTCAGCACTTGGCTCGTGATCCAGTTTTTGAGCCAATTCACGACCCGCCCGCAAATACACATTCAGTTCTTTCACCACATGAATGGGTAAGCGAATGGTACGTGTTTGATTCATGATGGCACGTTCAATGGTTTGACGAATCCACCAGGTGGCATACGTTGAAAAACGGAAGCCGCGCTCTGGATCGAATTTCTCAACGGCGCGAATCAAGCCCAAGTTGCCTTCTTCGATCAAATCCAACAAAGACAAACCACGATTGATGTATCGACGTGAAATTTTCACCACCAAACGCAAATTGCTTTCAATCATGCGGCGGCGACCCATCTCATCACCTTTTCGGGCGAGACGAGAATAGTACACTTCTTCTTCGGCAGACAATAAAGGCGAGAAACCAATCTCTTTTAGATACATTTGCGTGGCATCGAGTGCCTTGTACGATGAGTCTGTCGCAAAGGTATCGTCAATGACGACCTGATCGTCATCATTTTGCTCATCTTCAATCAAATTCAATTCATCGGCCGGATCAAAGACGTCGTCTTCACGCATTTCTTTTTGTTGTAGTGCCATAGTGTTTCCCGCCCTTTGCAATCACTCTCCTGCCACACGGTCGGCGAAGAGTAATGAGATTATTGTTATCCGCGTTAACCTGACGGTTCAGGTAAATACTTGAGTGGATCGACTGGCTGACCGTTTTGACGTATTTCAAAATGAAGCATCACTCGATCAGTGCCTGTAGATCCTATCTCGGCAATTTTCTGGCCAGCTTTAACATCGTCTTGTTCGCTCACCAAAATACGGCTGCAATGGGCATAGGCGCTTAGGTAAGTGTCGTTGTGTTTCACAATCACGAGATTTCCATAACCCCTCAGCCCCTGTCCGGCATAGACCACCGTGCCGGATGCTGCTGCCATTACAGATTCCCCCAAAGGCGCAGCGATATCAATCCCCTTATTGATGGGCGACCTGGTCGAAAAACGACCAATCAAACGACCGTTTACCGGCCAAATCCAGTCATCTGCGGCCTGAGTCGTCACCGTGACGGGCGCGACTACGGGCACAGGTTTAGGCTGGGTTGCCGCTATGACGGGGCTAGCCGTCACCGTTGACGGTTTTTCGACACGATTGCTGGCCACCCTCGCAGGAGGACGCCGTGTATTGGAAACGTCAATTTCCTGTCCTGGATATATGGTATAAGGCGAAGAGATGGAGTTAGCACTCGCTAACTGTTGGAAGTCTACACCATAGCGCCAAGCAATTGAGTACAAGGTATCTCCACGTTCAACACGATGAATTCCTGACGCCAAACGCTGTTCACTGAACTTTTCTTCAACTGAGATGAATTCTCGACTCGATAAGCAGCCAGTTATCGATGTAACTATTGTGACTAATACGACAATGCCAATGACTTTCATGAAGATTTGCTCGTGTTTGTTTTTTGACACCCAACACTCGCCATTATTTGACGGCTGTTTAGAGAAATATCAATATTCTAAATCTGTAGTATTTATTGGGTTTTTATTCCTAAATATTCTTAAAAAAGTCTGACTTTCTATCAGATTTGCGCATAACTACTCGAAAAAACGATTTAATAACAAAAATGTGAGTAATGTAACTTGCGCTTTGCACTTTATGGTATAGCGTTTTTTCTGTTATTCGGCGGCACGATTGTCAACATGGGCCCATCGTTCTAAGAGCAGCACCGTTCCAGCGCCCACCAACATCAACAACAAAGCGAACCCTAATGCCGCTCCATCTTGTACTGATGGCCACTGATTGATTTGCAGCCAAGGCACTTCATGGCCACTGCTGTTTAATCGATATTGCACTGTTTCTTTCCACGGCCACACCTTAACCAATGAACCGGCCATAAAGCCAGTTAACAATGCCAGCATAGTGGCCCGATAATGGTCTAGCAGCCAACTCAGCAGTCGTGAAAATACCATCAACCCCAATACCGCACCGGTGGCAAATATCATCAGCACCGACAAATCCAACTGTTTAACAGCACCCAGTATCGGTTCATACAGCCCCATCAACAACAAGATAAAACTGCCTGATATACCGGGTAAAATCATGGCACAAATCGCAATACTGCCAGCAAAGAAAATAATCCAAGGAGTGGCTTCAATCGATGTCGGTGCCAACAAACTGATGCTGGCCGCCACCGCGGCACCAAAAATAAGCGCCAAGTATTGTGACCGTTGCCAATGCGGTATTGTTCGTACCATGTGCCAACAGGATGCGAGAATGAGACCAAAGAAAAATGCCCACAGGAATACGGGATGATGCAGTAAGAGGTAATGCAGGATCCGCGCAAGCGAAAACAACGCAAACAAGATGCCTGTGCCTAACGTTAATAAGAAACCGCCATTAATGGCCTGCCAAGCGGCCTTAGGCCCTTGCTGCCAAAGCACACGCAGTGCGTGTACATTAATGCGCTGAATGGAATCCAGCAATTCTTGATAGATCCCCGTAATAAATGCAATGGTTCCACCGGATACACCGGGAACCACATCGGCCGCGCCCATGGCGATACCTTTCAAAAACAACGTAATGGATTTCATCCGTAATCAATACCGTAGCGTATGCCTATTTATTGGCAAAAATGACTTTAAGAGCGTTAACGTTGCACGCCCGATAAGAAAGGCACAAAACGAACTGTTTCCAGTTGTTTTCTTGAAAAATACTCGCCATGCCGCACAATCAACACCAATCGTTGCTCATTGCCACCAACAGGCATGACCAGACGCCCCCCATCGGCTAATTGATCCAACAAGGATTGTGGTACTTGCTCGGGTGCAGCCGCCGCCAAAATGCCATCATAAGGCCCTTGTTCGGGCCATCCCCAAGTACCATCCGACAATTGGCAACGAACGTTACGCAACCCCAGCGTTTGCAGCCGCTGCTGAGCACGCTGTTGCAACGGTGCGATGCGCTCCACGCTAAACAACCGCTCAACCAATGGACTGAGAATCGCACTTTGATAACCGGAACCCGTTCCCACTTCCAACACGCGCCCAAGAGGCTTGCCACCAGCCAATAGAATCTCAGTCATTTTTGCGACCGTATACGGCTGACTGATGGTTTGACCATGCCCAATGGGGAGTGCCGTGTCTTCATAAGCACGATGCGCTAACGCTTCATCAATAAAAAGATGGCGCGGTGTTTGCGCCATGACATCGAGCACACGCTCATCTTTAATACCCGCATCGCGCAAACGCTGCACAAGACGATTGCGCGTACGCTGAGACGTCATACCAATTCCGGCTAAATGATGATCGTTCACTGTGTCGTCCTATGCCAAATTAAGCGCTTCGCACACCGTCGCTAAACTCGAGTGCAAAGTCATGTCCATTTGAATGGGGGTGATGGAGACCCGCCCCTGCTCAATGGCATAAAAATCGGTACCAGGTCCCGCATCGGCCACGGCACCCGCCGCTGAGATCCAGTACCCTTCTTTGCCACGCGGGTTGATGGTTTGTACCGGATTATCCGACTTTTGACGATGCCCTAAGCGCGTTACCTCATAACCTTGCAAATCCGCAAACGGCACATCGGGCACATTGATATTCAACAAGCTGTTGGCTGGTAACGTCAGTTGCTGTAATTGGGGTAATAAGGTCAACAGCACTTGCGCAGCCGTGGCAAAGTGTTGCTTACCCACCAATGAAATGGCAATGGGGACATACGTCAAAAATCGACCTTCCATCGCCGCGGCGACCGTACCGGAATACAACACATCGTCGCCCAAGTTGGCTCCGGCATTGATGCCTGAAATCACCTGCTGACAACGATCCGCAAAAAACGTATTCATACCCAAATGCACGCAGTCAGTCGGTGTACCATTGACACTGACTCGATGCTCATCCAACCACGTTGGGTGCAAAGGTCGATCAAGCGTTAACGAGTTACTGGCACCACTGCGATCACGATCCGGAGCAACAATGCTCAACGAATGCCCAGCTTGGGCTAAGTGATCGGCCAAGGTACGTAAACCGATGGCATAGATACCATCGTCATTAGACAACATCAGATTCATGACGCAGGCACTCGCTCTTCAACGTGCATTAATTCTCGAATAATGGACGTGGCATAGTACCCAGAAGCCAGAGAAAAGCTCAGCTCTAGATCATGCACGTGCTCTTGCTCTGTTGCATTTAACTGCGCTTGTCGTTGTTGATCATCGCCATGCAGCAACCAATGCCACTGGAAATGACTGGGCAAGGCAGCCAACGCTCGACGCTCTTGCTGAAGCCCAGCATGCTCTAAACCATCACACATCTCGGCATAGCGTGCCGCAACGCCGGTTTCCAATTGTAAGGTTTCATCACGACTGGTTAATCGCCCGCGTCCCCATAAGGGGCCTGTTGCTTGCTCATGTACCATCACATCACCGTCCATGGTCTGTCCCCACAAACCGGCCTGAATACGAGCAGCCACCACATCGTTAAAAATCAAGGAACGCACAGCCGATAAGTAAATACTTTTCTTCTGCCGATTACGTACTCGCGTTTCACCCGCCAACATGGCACGACCCGCTTCAATGTTACCGCCATCGTGCCCAAAGCGCTGTTCACCAAAATAATTGGGTACCCCATGCTGCTGGACAGCAGCCAGATTGTGCTGCAATTGCTGATAGGCTTCTGCATCGGCCATCGTGACCTGCCGTAAGCGGATAACAAAACGATTGCCCAGTAAATCGCCCCGGCGCAATTTTTTGCTGTGTCGTTGCTGACTGAACACCGTCATTTCATGGTCATTGAGTTGACTGAAATCCGGAGTCTCTCCTTTGGGTAAGTACACACTGAACCACTGTCGCGTAATGGCATGACGATCTTTTAACCCCGCATACCCCACATCCATGTCAGCGACGCCGGCCAGTTGCGCAATGCGGCCAGCAATCCATGCGGTATTCGCTCCGCGTTTTTCGACATCCAGCCAAACGTGTTCGCCGTCACCCTGAGGCAAACCGAGTGGAATCTCATTCACACAAAAATCATTTTGTTGCTGTTTTAATAACGCACGAACATCAGGCTGGGGATAGGCACACGGCCACTGCGGTAACGCACTCATATTGACCGTTCCATTAAGGGGAGTAATAACACAACCGCATGCACGGCAATGCCTTCTTTGCGACCGATATAACCTAACTGTTCCGTCGTGGTCGCTTTCACATTGATGTCATTCAACGACACCTGCAAATCCATGGCGATGCGCTCACGCATGGCCACAATGTGGGGAGCCATCTTGGGCGCTTGCGCAATCAGCGTAATATCAGCGTTACCAACACGATAGCCTTGTTCTTGCACCAAACTCAGCACATGGCGCAATAAGACGCGGCTGTCGGCTCCAGCATACGCATCATCGGTATCCGGAAAGTGTTGACCGATATCACCCAGTGCCGCTGCACCGAGCATGGCATCGGCTAACGCATGCAACGCCACATCGCCATCCGAATGAGCAACCAAGCCATGCGTAAATGGGATTTGTACCCCGCCGAGTGTGATGGCATTGCCAGGACCAAACGCATGCACATCAAAACCATGTCCTATTCGCATGAAGACGTCTCATTCCTATCCGATAAAAAGCGCCCTGCCAAAACCAAGTCGGCGGGACGCGTTACTTTAATGTTGTCGGCTCTGCCCTCAACTAACAAAGGCTGATATCCCATGGCTTCCATCGCAGATGACTCATCCGTGATCGCCAAACCATTCGCCAACGCCTCTTGTAGCGCTTGTTTCAACAAACCATAGCGAAACATTTGTGGCGTCAGTGCATGCCAAAGCTGCTCTCTTGCCACCGTTTGCTGAACCGTGACTAAACCCTCTGCCGTTAGCGCGCCTCGCTTCATGGTATCGCGTGTCGGCGTTGCCAGTAATCCGCCCGATTGTGGCGACTGATTGATGACCGCAGAAATCAAACCATCGAGATCACTATGCGTTAAACACGGCCGGGCCACATCGTGCACTAACACCCAATCCTCATCATCCGCCAGCGCGGCAATAGACTGCAACCCATTCAATACGGAGTGCACTCGTTCATCACCACCCACGGCACGGATGACTCGTTCATCGTGTGCGAACTGGCTTTGCTCAATATAAGGGTCCTGTTCAGACAACACCAACACCAGCCGTGTAACACGCGGATACGTAAGCAAGGTTCGCAATGTGTGATCCATTAGCGCCTGCCCAGCCAATGGCAAATATTGCTTGGGACGATCCGCTTGCATACGAGCTCCGACACCCGCAGCGGGAACGATAGGCCAAAACTGAGTCATCGGGGCACTTGACCTCGGTCATAAAACAAAAACAAGGTTTCCCCTTCACGAACTAAGCCCAAATCTTCACGCGCTCTTTCTTCGAGCAACTGATGTCCACGGCGTAAGTCATGCACTTCGGCGGATAAACTGCGATTTTCACGCAACACGATCTGATTCGTTTGCCGCAATTGTTCCGTTTGCTGCTGCACACCACGTTTGGCGAGTACACCATACTCTCCCCACCAAATACCGTATTGCAGCATCAACAATAACAACAAAGCGATGCCTGCAGCGATGTGTGCACGAGAAACTCTCATCACATTGTCCTTAGCAAAAAATGCAAAAGCCCGAACGCCTGCTATTGCAACGCATTCGGGCTCGATGAACGAATACCTAACGGCACTCACTCGGGCAATTACTGCCCTTTGATCTCAGAACGGCCTTTATACGGTGCGTTGGCACCCAGTTGCTCTTCGATACGCAACAAGCGATTGTACTTAGCCACACGATCACTACGGCACAAAGAGCCCGTTTTGATTTGACCCGCTGCGGTACCCACGGCTAAGTCAGCAATGGTGCTGTCTTCTGTTTCGCCAGAGCGATGTGAAATAACCGCCGTGTAACCGGCATCTTTTGCCATTTTGATGGCATCAAGCGTTTCCGACAACGAACCGATTTGATTGAACTTAATCAAAATCGAATTGGCGATGTCTTTCTCAATGCCTTCTTTCAGGATTTTGGTATTGGTCACGAACAAGTCATCACCGACCAGCTGTACTTTGGCGCCCAGTTTTTCTGTTTGGTATTTCCAACCGGCCCAATCGGACTCGTCTTGACCGTCTTCGATGGACACGATCGGGTATTGATCGCACAGCTCAGCCAGATAGTCTGAAAACTGTTCAGAAGTGAACACCTTACCTTCGCCTTTCAAATCGTACTTGCCGTCTTTGTAGAACTCAGAGGCCGCACAATCCAATGCCAAAGTGACGTTAGTACCCAACTCGTAACCAGCATCCGCCACAGCCACTTTAATGGCCACCAACGCATCCGCGTTAGACGCTAAATTCGGCGCAAAACCACCCTCATCACCCACGGCGGTATTCAAACCTTGCTTACTCAATACCTTCTTCAAGGCATGGAAAATTTCAGCACCGCAACGTAACGCTTCAGCGAACGTCGGCGCACCGACAGGCTGCACCATGAACTCTTGAATATCGACGTTATTGTCGGCGTGCTCACCACCATTGATGATGTTCATCATAGGTACTGGCATGGAGTATTGACCTGGAGTACCGTTGATATCGGCAATGTGAACATACAGCTCAACGCCTTTTGCTTGTGCAGCCGCTTTGGCCGCCGCCAACGATACGGCCAAAATGGCATTGGCACCCAATTTGGCTTTGTTATCAGTACCGTCTAAGGCCAGCATGGCATTATCTAATGCGCGCTGATCCGTCGCATCCATCCCCAACAAGGCTTGCTTGATTGGGCCATTGACGTTGGCAACGGCATTCAGTACGCCCTTACCCAAATAACGCGATTTGTCGCCATCACGTAATTCCAATGCTTCACGCGTACCGGTTGAAGCACCGCTAGGAGCGCATGCAGTACCGAAAAACCCACCCTCTAACAGCACATCGGCTTCAATGGTCGGATTGCCGCGAGAATCCAGTACTTCGCGGGCTTTAATATCAATGATGTTCGCCATGGTTGTCTCCAAACAATGCGGTGGCTAAATTTAAGCGTTTTTATATTCAAAAGCGGCGCCGATGAAGGCGGTGAACAAACCATGTCCATCACGCGGCGTTGACGTAAATTCGGGGTGGAACTGACAACCGACAAACCAAGGATGGTCAATCACTTCCACAACTTCGACCAAGTCCCCATCAATGGAACGTCCGGCAATGCGCAACCCAGCCTGCTCTAGTTCCGCAATCATGGTCGCGTTGACTTCGTAACGGTGACGATGACGCTCTAAAATCGTGGTTTTTCCGTAGGCTTTGGCGGTGGTTGATTGATCCAACAACAAGCACTCTTGTGCACCCAAACGCATGGTACCGCCCAAGTCCGATTGCGCCGAGCGCACTTCGGTTTGGCCACTGGCATCAATCCACTCAGTAATCAAACCGACCACCGGATGCTGTGTACGAGGATTGAATTCCGTTGAATGCGCATCCGTCCAGCCAACCACATTGCGGGCAAACTCGATGACGGCAGACTGCATACCCAAACAAATACCCAGGAATGGAATTTTGTTTTCGCGGGCATACTGAACCGTACGAATCTTGCCTTCCACACCCCGGTTACCAAAACCACCAGGAACCAAAATGGCATCCACATCGGCCAGCACATCAGTGCCTTTGCGCTCAATGTTTTCGGCATCAATGTAACGAATAGCCACTTTCGCGCGGTGCTTGATACCGGCATGATCGATGGCTTCGATCAATGACTTGTAGGCATCCAACAAGTCCATGTACTTACCCACCATCGCAATGGTGACGGTTTTCTCAGGATTCAATTTGGCATCGGCCACAGCATCCCACTCACTCAGATCGGCTTCGGTACAGACTAAGTCGAACTTTTCAACGATCAAATCATCCAGACCGGCATCGTGCAGCATGCGCGGAATTTTGTAGATGGTATCGGCGTCTTCCAAAGGAATGACAGCACGCTCTTCGACGTTGGTGAACAACGCAATTTTGCGCAAAGCCGAGGCTTCGATTTTATGATCCGAGCGGCAAATTAATACATCAGGCTGCAAACCAATGGTACGCATTTCTTTAACCGAGTGCTGAGTCGGCTTGGTTTTGGTTTCGCCTGCGGTGGCAATGTAAGGCACCAAGGTCAAATGCAATGACAAGGCGCGCTTAGAGCCCAATTCGACTTTCATTTGGCGCACGGCTTCAAGGAAAGGCTGAGATTCGATATCCCCGACCGTACCACCAATTTCCACCAGTGCTACATCGGCGCCTTCGGCACCTTCAAACACACGACGCTTGATTTCATCGGTGATGTGCGGAATGACTTGTACCGTACCGCCCAAATAGTCGCCACGACGCTCTTTCGCCAATACGTCGGTATAAATACGACCCGTCGTGAAATTATTACGGCGCGACATGGTGGTACGAATAAAACGCTCGTAGTGGCCCAAATCCAAATCGGTTTCGGCACCATCTTCGGTCACAAAAACCTCGCCGTGCTGAAATGGGCTCATGGTGCCAGGATCAACATTGATGTAAGGATCAAGCTTTAGCATGGTGACCTTAAGGCCACGGGCTTCCAAGATGGCCGCCAACGATGCTGAAGCGATGCCTTTCCCCAATGAAGAAACAACACCACCTGTGACGAAGATAAAACGTGTCATAGAAGGTCCGCAAAGTAAGAAAAGAATGCAATTCGGAAGGTCGAGAACCTTCACTAAAGATGGGAGGGCAGATTACCAGAAAGGACGACAAGGGTAAATTGAGTTGAACAAATTGATACACAGAAACTCGCCCAACTCGAACGAATTGGCATCAATCACCCTAATAACACCTCATTCATGCCTCAACTGCACAGAGTGTGCTCATGTCCTTTGCCTTTCAGGATGGACAATGCTAAATTGCTATCGATTCTCATTTACATGAAAAGCAATCTCTTAGAGGACAACTCCATGCGCTCATTGCTCAACATCATTACCACCACGGCATTATTGACTCTGACCAGCCACGCCTTAGCCAGTGACGATCGCCCCGATCACTTCAAGGGACTGCCCTCTGAAAACCTTGAGCAAGCCTTACAAAACATATATAGCCATAATGCCCACCTAAATCGTGTATTACAGGGCGAGTTGACTCCGACAACCATGCACACCATTCACGAATTAACCTACACCCTTGAAGTTGCCCTAGAACGCATCGCCAGCAGCATTGAAACCTTGCAGGAGCAGCTAGAAGAGGTGCATTTGGGCTCCGAATCCTTGGATACCGAACGCGTACGCAGCAACGGTCAGCTGTATTTAGACGGTAGCAAAGCACTGACGACGCGCTAACGCCATGATGGGAGTCGCGCTTCTGTGCGACTCCTTCTATACTGGGCGTTTTCCATTGTCAGCAAGGTGCGCCACTGTGTTTACCCTCAAGCAAGGGGGCATTCCCCTTACTCTTCTCGAATCGTCACAACTCACCGATTGGCTCGCTGAACAGCCGAATGTGCAACAGCAGTGGATGCGCCAAACCGGCTTTACTGAAAAAGCAGGCTTATGCCTCATTCCTAATGAGCTGGGCGAAATTCATCGTGCCGTGTTTGTGTGCGATTCATTGTCGGATTACTTTGCCTGTGGCGAGCTAGCCAATTTACTGCCCGCAGGACGTTATCAAATCGATAACATCACGGATCACAACCAACTCATCGCAATCGCCTTTGCATGGGGAGCCGGTGCCTACCGCTTTGATCGTTATAAGAAATCCAAAGCCGCTCAAGCCACGCTCGATCTCAACAACGCCGAGGTGATCGAGCAAGCAACTCACTTGATTCGTGCAACACAGTTGGTGCGTGACCTGATCAATACACCGGCCTCCGATATGATGCCCGAGCAGTTAGCACAAGCGACACGTGAGCTCGCTCACGAACACCATGCTCATGTCAAAGAAATCATTGGCGATGACTTACTGCGCAATAACTACCCTATGATTCACGCCGTTGGTCGTGCCAGTCGTAACGCTCCCTGCTTAATCGACCTAACCTGGGGCAAAGAGCAACACCCTCAAATCACCTTGGTTGGCAAAGGCGTTTGTTTTGACAGTGGCGGCTTAAACCTCAAACCCGGCGAAGCCATGCGCCACATGAAAAAAGACATGGGCGGCGCTGCTCAAGTGCTTGGTTTGGCGCATTTGATCATGGCCAATCAACTGCCGATTCGCTTACGAGTAATCATTGCTGCGGTGGAAAACGCCGTTAGCGGCGATGCGTTCCGTCCTGGTGATGTACTGCCAACCCGCAAAGGGCTGACGGTTGAAATCGACAATACCGATGCCGAAGGGCGCTTAGTTTTGTGTGACGCTCTGACCGAAGCCGTCAACCAACAACCGGAATTAATCATTGATTTTGCCACGCTGACAGGCGCCTGCCGTGTGGCGCTGGGAACAGAATTACCGGGGTTCTTCACCAATCAACCCACCCTAGCGGCGGAATTGATGCAATTCGGTGAACGCGTTTCTGATCCGGTTTGGCCATTACCCTTGCACCAACCTTACAACGACATGCTGAAAAGTGACGTTGCTGATTTAGTCAATTCCGTACCGTCACCGTTTGGTGGTGCTATTACCGCCGCACTGTATTTGCAACACTTTGTTGAGCAAACACCGTGGGTACATTTCGACGTGATGGCATGGAACCGCCGTAAATTGCCCGGCCGTCCTATTGGCGGTGAAGCCATGGGCATTCGCGCGGTGTTTGAATACTTGCGTCAACGCTACAGCGCCTGATGCCTTCGCCCTGCGCGCTTTATCACAGCGCAGGGCACCGCATCACAGCGAAGCAATCACATCGGCATAATGGTCGTTAAAATCGGTAAATTGCTCCGATAAATGGCCACAACAACGAATGCGACCCGACTCAATGTCGTACACCCAGCCATGAATCTGGACTTTGTGAGTCGCCAACTTAGCGGCCACAATCGGATGCGTGCGCAAATGCTGCACTTGCTGCAACACGTTTTCTTCAATGGCTTCGTCCAAATGACACTCGTCCAAGCAAGAACCCGTCTCGATATCATGACGCTCACGGACAATTTCCATGGCCGATCGGCAATGACCAAGCCACTCCTTCACGTGCGGCAAGCCTTTTAACGCATCCACATTTAAGGCACCTTTCACCGCACCGCAATCAGTGTGACCACACACAATGATATGACGCACGCCCAGCACAGCGACCGCGTATTCAATTGACGCCGTCATACCACCGGTTTCATTGCTATGAGGAGGAATGATATTGCCGGCATTACGGCAGATGAACAAATCGCCCGGATGCGATCCCGTTACCATATTTGGGTCAATGCGGGAATCGGAGCAGGTGATGAATAAAATGCGCGGGTTTTGCCCGCCCGCTAAAGTACCAAATAAGTCTTTTTTCTCGGGGTACACGTCTTGTTGAAACGTTAATACCCCTCGCACCAAGTTTTGCACTATTTATCCCCGAATCACGAATTTGGCTAAGGATACGTGAAAGCACCCATTCACCAAACGGTTTTTCAGCAAAGATGCTGTGCAAGCGATGATCAAATCAACATTTCCGCCAAACGATGGTACAGCGGAATACCCACAATGACGTTAAATGGAAAGGTAATCCCCAACGATAACAGCATCGCCAAACCAATATCCGCCTGCGGGATAGCAGTACGAATGGCTGCCGGTGCCGCGATATAAGACGCACTGGCAATCAAGGTGGCCAGCACCACCACAGACCCAATGGGTAAGCCTAGCGCCAAACCCGCAGCCATACCCAGCAAGGACAGAAAGATCGGTGCCAACACCGCAAACATCAGCAAACGCCACTGCTGCCACGGAATCGGACGTAATGTACTGGCCGCCGTCAACCCCATTTCCAACAAGAAAATGGCCAAAATGCCTTTAAATGCGTTGGTATACAGCTCCGTCACCGAAGCCCCTTCTTGCGCACCGTACATCCAACCAATAATGACCCCACCCACCAGCAAAATCACCCCACGATTAGTAAAAGTTTCGTGCCAAAAGGCACTGCGACTGGAAGCATCATCGCGCTCTTGGCTGAGTTTACGAAACAGCATCAAGGCGACCAAAATCGCTGGTAACTCCAGCATCACCAAATACAGAGTGACCTGCGCACCGATTTCCAGCTGCTGCGTTTCCACATACGCCAGTACCACGGCGAAGGTACCCGCACTGACCGAACCATAATGCGCGGCCAAGCTCGCGCTGTTGGCCCAATTGGTGCCCGTAGCAAAACGCAACACCGGTATCAACAACAAGGGAATGACGGCACCAAGAGCGGCAATAGCCAGCAGTTCCAGTAATAACGTCCAAGTCAATGCACCATGAAGCGCCATGCCCCCTTTTAAACCGATGGTCAACATCAACAACAGGCTTAACGTATCGTAAGCAGCCTTAGGCACCGATAAATCGGATCGCACCAGACCGGCCAACAAGCCCAGTAAAAAAAACATAACGACAATATCAGGCACCGTAGCGTCCTCCTTGGGGGGGATGATGTTTGAAGGCGTCATATTAAACAGCGGTATGACATGAAAATCGCAAGCGTTATACCATAACACAACCAAATAAACGCAACGCTACCGGTGACGACAAGACAATATCCGATGCAAAAAAAACCGGCCCCTTGGTAATCATTACCGCCGGGCCGGAAAGTTTCCTGCAGGGACTTGGGTGCTGCGGAAATACGGTTGCTTACGAGCGAATCAAGTGATCAAAGGCACCGAGCGCGGCCGTCGCGCCGGAGCCCATGGAAATAATGATCTGTTTGTACGGTGTGTTCGTCACATCACCCGCCGCAAACACACCCGGCATGGATGTTGCGCCGTGCCCATCAATCACAATTTCACCACGATCCGTTAATGCCAACGTGTCGCGCAAAAATTCGCTGTTTGGCACCAAACCGATCTGCACAAAAATACCGGCCAGTTCGATCACATGCGTTTCATCGGTGCGACGATCGGTATAACGAATACCCGTTACCCGTTCACCATCACCGAGTACTTCGGTGGTCATGGCCATGTTGATGATATTGATGTTGCTCATCGACTCGGCTTTTTTCACCAACACGGCATCGGCGCGCAGCGTGTCGGAAAATTCCAGTACGGTCACATGTTCTACGATACCGGCCAGATCAATGGCCGCTTCGATACCCGAGTTGCCACCACCAATCACCGCGACTTTTTTGCCTTTGAACAGCGGGCCGTCACAGTGCGGGCAGAAACACACACCTTTGGCTTTGTATTCTTGCTCTCCCGGCACGTTCATCTCGCGCCAGCGGGCACCGGTGGCGAGAATCACCGATTTACTCGCCAAAACCGCCCCATTGGCCAATTCCACTTCGGTTAAACCGGCGTCGGTTTTGCGCAGTGCCACAGCTTGCTGCGCCTTCATAATGTCCACGTCGTATTCTTTAACGTGTTCTTCCAGTTGCGCCACCAGCTTCGGGCCTTCGGTGTACTGCACCGAAATAAAGTTTTCGATACCGACGGTATCCGCCACCTGGCCGCCAAACCGTTCCGCCACAATACCGGTGCGAATGCCTTTACGTGCAGCATAAATCGCCGCCGACGCACCCGCTGGGCCACCACCGACAACCAGCACATCAAAGGGCTTTTTATCCGCCAGAGCCGCAGCGGCTTTGGCATCGGCGTCGTCATCCACTTTATTAAGGATTTCTGCCAGCGTCATTTTACCGTTCGCCAACGGCTCACCATTCAGGTACAGCGCAGGCACAGCCATAATGTTGCGGGCTTTCACCTCATCCGGAAATACACCGCCATCAATCATGGTGGCTTTCACATTCGGATTCAGTGCCGCCATTAAATTCACCGCCTGAACGACATCGGGGCAGTTGTGGCACGACAGCGACACATAGACTTCAAAATTCAGCGCACGGGTCAGAGATTTCGCCTGCTCCTGCAACGCCGCATCTTCTTTCGATGGATGACTGCCCGCCTGCAATAGCGCCAGCACCAGCGAGGTAAATTCGTGACCCATCGGCACACCAGCAAAGGCCACTCGGGCGTCACTACCGGCTTTGGCAATGGTCATCACCGGAGCACGGCCATCAATAAGATCGCGGGTCGTACTCAGAGAAATTTGGTCATTCAACTGCGCAATTTCCTGCGCCAGTTCTTCCAACTCTTTCGACTTGGGTGAATCATTAACAGACACCATCAGCTCAATCGGATTACGCAGATTGTTCAGGTAGGTGCCTAATTGTTGTTTCATATTTGCATCAAGCATGGAAATACCGTCCGATTGAATTGTTTAAAACGGCTCCGAAACACGGAGCCGGGTATTGCGATTGGATCTAGCGATTTGGCAAAGCCTGTGGAATGGAGTGCGCGGCGCGGTTTAAGTGAGAGCCCAAGCCATACCACCTGGTAGGCGCCGGGCCGAACGAAAACCGCAACAAAGCAATCCGTCCGCAGGGGCAGCCAAATTAGATTTTGCCGACCAGATCGAGAGACGGTGCCAACGTCGCCTCACCCTCTTTCCACTTCGCTGGACACACTTCACCTGGGTGAGAAGCAACATACTGAGCCGCTTTCACTTTGCGCATCAAATCATCCGCATCACGGCCAATACCTTCTGCGGTGATTTCCATGGCTTGAATAACGCCTTCAGGATCAACCAAGAACGTGGCACGATCCGCCAAACCTTGACCTTCGCGCATCACACCAAAGTTGTTGGTGATCGCACCTGTTTGGTCACCGACCATGTAGTAATTGATCTTGCCAATGGTCTCTGAACTGTCGTGCCAAGCTTTGTGGCAGAAATGCGTGTCGGTCGAGACTGAGAACACTTCAACTCCCAGCTTTTGCAGTTCTTCGTACTTGTCAGCCAAGTCACCTAATTCCGTTGGGCAGACAAACGTAAAATCGGCTGGATAAAAGAAGAACACCGCCCACTTACCTTTCACATCCGCTTCCGTGATGTTAACAAACTCACCTTGTTTAAAAGCGGTTGCGCTGAACGGTTTGATTTCTGTATTGATCATGGTCTTGCTCCATTCGTTGTGTATTGGGAACAAGGTCATAGTAAGAAATATTGAATGATTAGTTAAATTGGTTTTTTCAAACAGAGTGATAGTTAATTGCTATAACTGAAGTAGGCAGATCTGTTCGTGTAGGAGTGGGCCATGCCCGCGACAAGGGTGTTTGCTGTGACTGGCTTTACCCTGCCTAAGGCAGGGTATCGGGGCATGGCCCCCTCCTACAAACAGCCGTTGCGGCCACAAGGTTAGGTGTTTTGTCGTTGGCGTACCGCTTCAAACAAGCAAATGCCCGTCGCCACCGATACGTTGACCGAGCTGACTTCGCCCGCCATGGGAATATTAATCAAGTAATCGCAATGCTCACGCGTCAAACGGCGCAAACCGTTGCCTTCCGCGCCCATCACCAAGGCCAGCGGCCCCGTCAGGCTTTGTTGGTAAACCGTTTGATCGGCTTCACCTGCGGTACCCACTATCCAAATGCCGCGTTCTTGCAGCTCTTTCATGGTGCGCGCTAGGTTGGTGACTTGAATATACGGCACCGCTTCGGCGGCACCGCACGCGACTTTGGCCACGGTTGCATTCAACGGCGCTGATTTGTTTTTAGGGGCAATCACAATGTGAACACCGGCCGCATCGGCGGTGCGTAAACACGCACCCAGATTATGCGGATCGGTGACGCCATCAAGAATCAACAAAAACGCTGGGCCAGCAATGCCATCCAGCAAATCCGGTAAGTGCTTTTCTGACAGACCCGGAAGCGGCTTACGAAACGCCACAATCCCCTGATGATTACCGTCGACTTTTTGATTCATCAGGCCTTTATCGGCCTCACGAACATCCAAGCCTTGTGCCAGAGCCAGCTCTAGCACTGCTTGCATGCGCTGATCCACACGCCCTTTTTGTACCCACAACTCCACAATGTGTTCTGGGCTGCGTTGCAGCAGTGTGGTCACTGCATGCAAACCGTATACGGCTTCAAGCTTCATATAAGACCTTAACGCTTCTTCGTCGGTTTTCTGCGCTGACCACCGCGTTTACTGCGGCTAGGCCCTTTTTTACGCGCGGCACCGTCATCTTCTTTGGCGCGACGACCGGGCTGAATCACTTCGGCCGTTTTGTCATTTTGCGAGCGACGACGGGGTAAGCGCGCAGGGGTTGGAAGCGCGTCTTTACCTTGTCGATTCGGCGCTGTCGCCAACTCAAAATCGACTTTGCGATCATCCAAATTGACGGCCACGACGCGCACCCACACTTTATCGCCTAAGCGGAAGGTACGGCGCGTACGCTCACCAACTAAACGATGTTTGACGGGATCAAATTGGTAGTAATCATTGGCTAGGCTACTGATATGAATTAAGCCTTCCACGTACACATTGGCTAATTCAACAAACAAACCAAAGCCTGTTACGGCGGTGATCACACCCTCGAAGTCTTCGCCGATTTTTTCTTGCACGTATTCGCACTTCAAGAAATCGACGACGTCACGTGTCGCATCGTCCGCACGACGCTCCGTCATGGAACAATGTTCACCAATGACGACCAAGGCCGCTTCGTCATACGGATAGATTTGCGCCACACGTAATTCGGGGGCTCCGTCGGCACGCAACACATGAGCACAATCCATGTTGCTACGAATGACACGGCGAATACCGCGATGCACCAGCAAATCTGGGTAACGACGAATGGGAGACGTAAAATGCGTGTACGCCTGATACGCCAAACCAAAATGCCCTTGATTGTCTGGTTGATACTTAGCCTGACTTAATGAACGCAGCATCACTGTTTGAATCAAGTGTGCATCGGGGCGATTGGTAATGTGCTGCAACAAGGTTTGATAATCTTTCGGTGCAGGGTCTTTACCATTCGGCAAATTCAATCCGACTTCCGCTAAGAAACTGTGTAAATTTTCCAGTTTCTCGGCACTTGGGCCGTTATGTACACGGTATAAGGCCGGTAACTTGTAGCGCTGGAAAAAATCCGCTGCACACACGTTGGCGGCCAACATGCATTCTTCGATCAGCATGTGCGCTTCGTTGCGTTGCACGGGTACAATTTCTTGGATTTTGCGTTGCGCGTCGAACACGATACGCGTTTCGATCGAATCGAAATCCATCGCACCACGCTCTTCACGACGACCACGCAACGTTTTATACAACTGATGCAATTGCTCGATATGAGGCACCACCGTCTGGTAGTGCTCACGCCACGCTTCGCCATCGGCCGTGACTGGCTGCTCCAACATTTGCCAAACCTTGTTGTAGGTCAGGCGAGCGTGGGAGTAAATAATGCCTTCCATAAAGCGATAGCCGGAAATTTGGCCATTCGCGGCAATGCTCATCTCACAGACCAGCACTAAGCGATCCACTTCTGGGTTCAGTGAGCACAAGCCATTGGACAGTTTTTCCGGCAACATCGGAATCACGCACTCAGGGAAATACACCGAGTTACCGCGACTGTAGGCTTCTTGATCGAGTGCAGATTTTACACCGACGTAATGCGACACATCCGCGATGGCCACATACAAACGCCAGCCACCATTTGCGGGGTTGGGTTCGCAGTACACGGCATCGTCAAAATCTTTGGCGTCTTCGCCATCAATGGTGACAAACGGCAAGTGACGCAAATCGATGCGCTGCTGTTTGTCATGTGATGCCACTTGATCCGGTAGATGCTCGACTTCACTCAACAGCGAGGCAGGCCATTCGTTGGGAATGTTATGACTGCGAATGGCGACATCGATTTCCATACCAGGCGCCAAGTGCTCACCAAGAACATCCACCACTTCACCGATCGGTAAACCACCGGAGCGCGGCTGTTGAGTGATGTTAACCACCACAAACTGGCCATGTTCGGCGCCACCACGGGCATCGGGTGGAATGATGATTTCATGAATAATGCGCTTATTGTCCGATTGCACCACACCGACACCGGATTGGTCGAAATAACGACCCACGATTTGTTGTGTGTTGCGTTCCAGCACATCCACAATCTTGCCTTCTGGACGACCACGACGATCAAGCCCCATGATTTGCACGCTGACTTTATCGCCATGAAACACTTTGCTCATTTGTCGATTGGACAAAAAGACGTCGTCACTGTCATCACGCAAGACAAAACCAAAGCCATCACGATGACCCATCACAGTGCCCGTGACGAGATCGGCTTTTTTCAGCGGCAAGTACTGATTACGACGATTACTGATTAATTGACCATCGCGCGCCATGGCAATCAGACGGCGACGTAACGCCTCGATACGATCTTCATCGGTTTCTTGCAACGCCGCGCACACATCCTCATGAGACAAGGGATGGCCGGTTGTTTCTAATAAATTCAGTAGTGCTTCACGGCTAGCTACTGGGTTTTCGTATTTTTCTGCTTCGAGCGCAGCGTTGGGATCGACCCAGGCTGTCGGCTTGGAATCCGTCATTGTACGGCTCCTATTATTATCGATATGTTCTTTGGGTGTGATTGAGGCTCGTCCCTGATGGATCGCAACACGAACGTGGCATAAAAATCGGTGGGAGCGGCAATCACAGCGCTTTAAAGTTGATCACGTGAGTACTGCGCGACTGTCCTGCCGCTTGCAGTTGTTGTAAATACTCTTGCCATAGCGTCTGTTGATTCACACATAAGTGACGCAAATACGACCAATCGTATAAGCCCGAATCGTGGCCGTCATCAAACACCAGTTTCAGGGCATAGTTACCCGCAGGTTCCATTCGTAATAGACCTACGTCTTTTTTCCCGTATTGCAAAACACCATTGCCAGTACCGTGACCTCGCACTTCGGCGGAGGGCGAAAACACACGCAAAAACTCAAATGACAGGGTAAAAACGCCGTCTTTGTAATGCAGTTCAACACTGCGTTGCTGTTTGTTCACGTTAATAGCGGTTGGAATCACTGACTTACAATACCGTTACACCCATCTCGGGCACTTTTGAAAGTATACACTATACTGAATCGTAACACCTTGCCTAACTGTTGGCGCTGACACAAAAAAAACGGCACATTTTAAGGATGAGAGCGGCTCATGAGTTACTTACGCAACTTCACGATCAATGTTCGCCTTTGGGCAATTCTGGGATTGGCCCTGGGTGCTATTTTATTCCTCCAAATCCAAAACACGGTGCATCAGCATCAGCAATTGTACGCTGCAAAACAAGAATCCGTTCGCTATGTGGTGGATGGCGTATACAGCCTGATCCAGTACTATCATCAACGCGAGCAACAAGGCATGCCACGTGCCGAAGCGCAAGAACGTGCATTGAATGCCATTCGCGCAATTCGTTACGATGACGATGAGTATTTTTGGATCAATAACAGCAAGGCTGACCTGATCATGCACGCTGCCAATCCATCGCTAGACGGTCGTAATATGCGCGACTTTCAAGATCCCAATGGCGTTTATTTGTTTCGCGCCATCGTTGGCACCGCTCAAGAACACCGCTCCGGTGGCTATGTTCACTATCAATGGCCAAAACCCGGGTTTGACCAGCCGGTGGATAAAATCAGCTTCGTACGCTTGCATCAACCTTGGGACTGGGTGTTAGGCAGTGGCGTCTATACCGACGATGTTGAAGAAGCCTTCAAAACGATACTGACTCGTCAAATCATCGGCACATTGATACTGATTGCCATCGTGGCTGGTGCCGTTGTGGTGACACTGCACACCATTCGTCAGCCACTACAACAACTCGGCGATGCCATGAAAAACATTGCCGGTGGTGACGCGAATTTGACCCAACGCCTACCGACCAATGGTCGTGATGAGCTGTCGTACATTGCTCATCATTTCAATCGTTTTATTGAACAGCTACAAGGCATCATCAACGATGTTCAACAAACCACTCTGCGAGTAACTGAACACTCTGAGCAAATTCAAAATACCAGCACAGCAACGCGCCAATTAACCGACGATCAACGCCAGCAAAGTGAGATGGCGGCCACCGGTGCCAGCGAAATGAGCCAGACCATTCAGGAAGTCGCCTCACACGCACAAAGTGCCTCCGAATCCGCCAATGACGCCGACAAAAACAGTCGCCATGGCCTAAAGATCATGGAAGAAACCCAACAACGCATCGCCGACTTAGTGACGGTGATTCAATCATCGCAAACCGTGATTCAAAATTTGCACAGCGAATCCGATGCGATTGGCTCCGTTCTCGATGTTATTCGGGGCATTGCCGAGCAAACCAATTTATTGGCTCTGAACGCCGCCATTGAGGCCGCGAGAGCCGGAGAGCAAGGACGAGGGTTTGCCGTGGTGGCCGACGAAGTACGCACCCTAGCATCACGTACGCAGCAATCCACTGCTGAAATCGACAATATGATTACTCGCCTGCAACAACAAGCAGGCAATGCGGTGACGGCGATGGAAGAAAGCGTCAACAACTCGCGTGCTACCTCCGACATGGCGGAAAAGGCCGCCGATGCGATCCGCAACATTAGCCACGCCGTTGCCACCATCACCGACATGAACATGAACATCGCCAGCGCGGTGGAACAACAAAGTGCCGTTGCCAATGAAGTCACCGGCAATATCACGCACATTGCTGATTCCTCCAACACCATTACCGACACCATGCACGAAGCCGACCAAATCAATAAGGCGCTGTTGCAATGCAGCAGCGAGCTGCAACAGTTGGTACAGCGTTTCCGCGTTTAAGCGTAACCATCACAGCCACAAAAAAGCCCCGCCGTTCAATCAACGGCGGGGCTTTTTTTGTGCGGAGAATCCGTACGTTTACAAAATAAACTGGCTTAAGTCCTGATCTTTCACCAAGGCACTGAGCTGTTCATCCACATACGCGGCATCAATGGTGATTGGCTGAGTCAGATCCGTTGCTTCAAAGGATATTTTCTCCAACAAACGCTCCATGATGGTGTGCAAACGGCGTGCACCAATGTTCTCGGTGCTTTCATTGACTTCATAGGCAAGCTGCGCAAGCCGTTGAACCGCCGATTGTTCAAATTCAATGTGCAAGCCTTCGGTGGCCATCAAGGCTTGATACTGAACCGTTAAGGACGCATTTGGTTCGGTCAAAATGCGTTCAAAATCGTTTGGCGTTAGCGCTTCCAACTCCACGCGAATCGGTAAACGGCCTTGCAACTCTGGAATCAAATCCGACGGCTTGGCCAAATGGAAAGCGCCCGAGGCAATGAACAAAATATGATCGGTTTTGATCATGCCGTATTTGGTGCTCACGGTGCAGCCTTCGATCAAGGGTAACAAATCGCGCTGCACCCCTTCACGTGACACGTCACCACCTGAGCCACTTTCCTGTCGCTTAGCGACCTTATCGATCTCGTCGATAAACACAATGCCATTCTGTTCAACCAACTCCAGCGCCTGCGCCTTCACTTCATCCATGTTCAGCAAATTCGCCGCTTCTTCATCTCGCAACTGCTTTAAGGCGTCCTTGATTTTTAACTTACGCTTGGTTTTGCGCTCGCCACCCAAATTAGAAAACATATTCTGTAACTGACTGGTCATTTCTTCCATACCAGGCGGTGCCATAATTTCCACACCGACACTGACTTGTGCCACATCAATTTCGATTTCTTTATCGTCTAAATCGCCTTCACGCAGTTTCTTACGAAAAATTTGGCGAGTAGAGCTGTCCGTTGTGGGTTGTGGTTCGGTTGTCGTATCCCAAGAGGTATTGGTACGCGCTGGCGGCAGCAACGCGTCTAAGATACGCTCCTCGGCTGCATCGGCCGCACGATGTTGCACTTTCGCCATCGCCAGTTCACGCATCATTTTCACGCCGGTTTCAACCAGATCACGAACGATGGACTCAACATCTTTGCCCACATAACCGACTTCGGTGAACTTGGTCGCTTCCACTTTAATAAAAGGAGCCTGAGCCAATTTCGCCAAACGTCGTGCAATTTCGGTTTTACCGACACCAGTAGGGCCGATCATGAGAATGTTTTTCGGTGTCACTTCGTCGCGCAAATCGTCTCGCAACTGCATCCGACGCCAGCGATTACGCAGCGCGATGGCCACCGCACGCTTAGCATTATGCTGGCCGATGATGTGTTGATCTAATTCATGAACGATTTCACGAGGGGTCATTTGAGTCATGCGGTTTCTCCCTGAGAAAGGGTTTCTATGGTCACGTTCTGATTGGTGAAAACACAAATATCACCGGCAATAGTCAGGCTTTTCTGAACGATTTCCTCAGCACTTAACTCCGTATTTTGCAGGAGTGCTCGCGCTGCCGCTAACGCATAATTACCGCCTGAGCCAACACCGATTAGGTCATCTTCGGGCTGTAACACATCGCCATTACCGGTGATGATTAAAGAGGCGGTATGGTCGGCAACGGCCAAGATCGCTTCGAGTTTGCGCAATGCCCGATCCGAGCGCCACTCTTTCGCCAATTCAACCGCGGCACGCGTTAATTGACCATTGTGCTTTTGCAGCTGAGCTTCAAATTTTTCGAATAGCGTAAACGCATCCGCCGTGGCACCCGCAAAACCAGCCAGCACCTGACCGTTGTATAACCGACGCACCTTGCGCGCATTGCCTTTCATGACGGTATTACCTAATGAAACTTGGCCGTCACCGCCAATCACCACTTGCTCGCCCCGGCGAACCGATACAATCGTTGTCATGGATGTGTCCTAATCAATGCTGTCTGAACAAACGATATTGGGTCACTGTTTTCAATTATCAAGGGTGTCGTCCTAGGCTTGCCTTGCAACGCTTGGCTGGCGATACTGCCACCCTTTGATTCCTGCTACGAGAGTTAACCATGCAAATCGCTGCCAATACCGTTGTTCAATTGCATTATTCGCTGTTTGATGAAGCCGAGACACTGATCGAAAGCACCGAAAAAACCGAACCTGTGCTCTACCTGCATGGCCACAACAATATGATAGCGGGCTTCGAAAATGCCATTACAGGGCACGAAGCAGGCTCTCATGTCAGCATCGTGCTTTCCCCAGAGCAAGCCTATGGCATGCCACGCCCTGACGCTCAACAACGCGTGCCCGTCAAACACTTACAAGGCGCGAAGCAATGGCGTGCAGGCATGCCCGCTTGGCTCCAAACCGAACAAGGCATGCGCCAAGTGACCGTCATCAAAGTGGGGCGTTTTATGGCGGATGTTGATACCAACCATCCTCTTGCTGGCAAGACCTTACGCTTTGAGGTCGATATTTTGGATGTACGCGCGGCAACGGCTGAAGAAGTGGCTCATAAACACGCTCATGGCGTGGGTGGTCACCAGCACTAAACGTGTTTCACAATCGCCCATCATTGGCAGTGGTAATTTACCAGACCATTCGCTATTCTCAGGCTTTATCTAATACGTCTTTCAAGGAGATGATGATGAACATTCGCCTATTATTTGCTGCTGCGGCGGCTGTTGCCTTAATTGGTTGCGCCTCAAAGCCAGCACCAGCCCCCGTTGCCAGCTGTGTCTTTGCCGATGGCTCTGGTCAAGCCGCACCAGAATGGGTATGTGGTGCACCAGTTGATGGTGTGGATCTCACCGCCGTTGGCTATGCCGACAAATCGGGCGCAGGCCCGAACTTTATGCGTCAAATGGCCGCCACGGCAGCTCGCGTTGAGTTGGCACAAACCATGCGTGTTGAAGTAGAAAACATGGTGAAACAATACGCCGAAACCACGGGCGTTGGTGACTCGGAAACCGTTGACTTGGTCAACACCTCCGTTACACGTCAAATCACCAATGAAACACTCGTGGGTTCTAAAATCATCCGTCAAATGCCAACACCATCAGGCGGCATGGTGGTGTTAGTCGGCCTAGATGCAGACACCGTTAACCAACTGGCGGAACAAGCGCTGAAAACCTCAATGAACAACGAACGCGCCTTATGGCAAAAATTCCAAGCCGAAAAGTCATTTGACGAGCTGGCTAGCGAAATTTCAGCGCGTCGTTAATCGTCGCTTGCCGATCGATGATGCGTGATAAGAAGCCGGCGTTTGCCGGCTTTTTTATGGAACAAAAATAGGACAATCGTATGTCGCACTCTTACCTTATTCGTCGCGCAATGACGTTGCTCACGCTGCTACTCATCAGTAGCAGCGGCGTCGCCCAACCAGATGAATTTCAACGTTGGCGCGCACAAACTCAGGGCCAATTTCAAGCTTATTTGGACGCCAACGACAAAGCCTTTATGGACTTTCTGAAGCAACAATGGCGTGAAGTAGAATTAGAGCCCGAACGTAAGCTTGACCCAGAGCCCAAACCCGTCGTTATTCCGCAAGCGCCCGAGCCAAAGCCCGAGCCAGCACCTATCCCAGAACCAACACCTGAACCCGAGACACGGCCAGAGCAGACACCGCCTCCACCGACGGTACCCACGCCAAGCATTGACCGCAATTTGAGCCAAGTAAAGCTGACATTTTACGGTCATGACTTGACCATTCCGTACGATCGCAAGATGGTCACTGTGTACCGAGGTCGCCCGAATGGCGACAACATCGCGAATTATTGGCAATCGCTAGCCACGACGAATCACAGTGCCACCCTAAAAACCTTGCGCGATATTCAACAAGCACTGACATTAAACGACTGGGCCATGGCATTACTTGTCGATCAATTTAGTCGCTCACTGCATCGAGACCACAACAGTCGTACGCTCACCAATTGGTTCTTATTGGTAAAAAGTGGCTATGATGCGCGCCTTGCCTATAACGACCATATTCATTTGCTCATGCCCTCTGAGCAAACCTTGTACGGAACCACGTTTTTCCGCTTACAACAGCGCACCTACTACGCTCTAAATCTACACGACAATCGCACCTTAAGTGGCCGTGTGTATACGTACGACGAACAGCACGAAAACGCTCAGCAAGCGTTGAATTTCACCGATGCGGGCGTATTTCACGCCTCAGGTAAGCGAATGCAACGCCAGCTCAGCTTTCAAGACAATGGGCAAACGATGACGCTCACCATTGACTACCCGAAAGCGGCGGTGGATTACTTAAATCAATATCCACAAATGGATTTACCTAAGTATTTTCGTGCCGATCTCGATCCGAGTGTTGCTCAACCGCTGCTACAACAAATGCGTCCTTGGCTAGCCGGATTGGAAACCGAAGCGGCCGTCAATCGACTGTTGCGTTTTGTCCAAACGGCCTTTGAATACCAAACCGACGATCAACAATTTGGCCGCGAAAACTATTTGTTTCCACTGGAAACACTGCACTATCCCTATTCGGATTGCGAAGATCGAGCCGCGCTATTTGCTTGGCTCGTTCGTGAGCTGTTGCAATTGGACGTCGTCATTTTGGATTACCCTGGCCACATCGCCACGGCAGTGGCATTACCCAAGTCCATCAACGGCGATAAAATTCGTCATCAGGGTCGTGATTTTTGGGTGGCAGATCCGACCTATGTTTATGCCAACATCGGCATGACTATGCCACAATACCAATCACTCACACCGAACGTGATTGCCTATTAACCACTGGCCAACGGTGCGCTTCGGCGCACCGAGCTTATTGAGAATTGTTATGTCGTTACTCGCACAAAAAATTCCAGTCACACCGTTTGCGCAAAACTGCACCCTATTGGTGTGTGAAGAAACGCGCGAAGCCGCGATTGTTGATCCCGGTGGCGAAGTGGATCGCATCATGGCGCAAATCGAAGCCTTACAGGTCACCGCCAAAAAAATCTTATTAACTCATGCGCACATCGACCATGCCGGTGGCACGGCCGATTTAGCACGGCGTTTACAACTGCCCATCGAAGGGCCACATAAAGGCGATTTGTTCTGGATTGAAGGCCTACCCAAGCAATCGGCCATGTTCGGCTTCCCCAATGTCGAGGTGTTTACGCCAGACCGTTGGTTAGTCGATGGCGATACCGTCACCATTGGCAACACCACCCTGCAAGTGATTCATACACCTGGGCACACGCCAGGACACGTGGTGTTCTACAGCCCTGACGATCGCTTAGCCTTAGTGGGCGATGTGCTCTTCAATGGTTCGATTGGCCGTACCGATTTTCCGCAAGGCAACCACCAACAATTGATCGACTCCATCCGTGGCAAACTGTTCCCATTAGGTGATGACATTGAGTTTATTTGCGGCCATGGCCCAAACTCAACATTTGGCGCGGAGCGCCGCAGTAATCCATTTGTGGCCGATCACCGCGGTTAATTGCTTAATTGACAATGCGCGGTAACGGCACCGCTGTCGGAGAAGGCAAGGCATTGGTTTGCAATGCCTCTAGCCGTTCTTGACGTTGACGACTGATGCGCAACGCCGTATCCATTTGTTCGTTGTACATGTCGAGCCAAGTACGCGACCCCGGAACCATACGCGCTAAGTCTCGCATGCCGTCTTTCAGCGCCGTTAAATGCAATTGATAATTACGCTCTTGCTCCAACAGCGTGCGCTGAAAAGCGGTCGCATGACTGCTATCGAGCAGTTCTCGATAGCGTTCCGCATCCAGCTGAAACTGATTGGCCGCTTCGATGACTTGCGCCAGATCGGCCTCGATGCGTTTAATGTCCCGACTGTCAGCATAGGTGACGCTAGGCTCAAACAACTTCACCACCGCCATGGTTAAGCCAACCGACAAGCCAATCAAGGCCAACACCGCCAACACCATCATCATCAGACGGTTGGTTTCCATTTGTTTTTCAAGTAATTCTAAACGCTGCCCTTCGGTAAGGGACTCTTCTGCTTCTGCTTTCGCCATGTCGCATATTGCCTTAGTCAAACGTATCACACTTGAGTAAACCCGACTCCGCCTAGATGATCAACCTCTTAGCGCAACTAACATCACAAAAAAGCCACAAAAAAACCCGCCGAAGCGGGTTTTTGTCGTGTCGATCAATCTTATTTCTTGAAGCCACCGAAGCGCTTTTGAAATTTATCGATACGACCGCCGGTATCTACAACTTTCTGCTTGCCCGTATAGAATGGGTGACAAGCGGAACATACGTCTAAATACATAGTACCAGGCTTGGTAGAACGGGTAGTAACCACGTTACCGCAAGAACAGGTAGCTTGCAGTTCAGCGTACTCCGGATGAATGCCGTTTTTCATGAAACACCTCAAGGTTCTTCACGCCGCCACTGCTTCTCTGAAGTCAGCACCGCGTTACTGATTGCTTAACACTGCCCTTGCATGGGCAATAAGGAGGCGCATAATACCAGAGCCACCCATTGCAGCAAGTCTTTTCATGAGCTTTTTTGTTATTAACATCGCATTACCCGTACCGTTACAACGTACCTTTGACTATTTAGCCAAAGCGGGGGAGTCACGCCACCACTACCAAGCCGGACAACGTGTGCGCGTCGAATTTGGTCGACAACTCTTAATCGGAGTGGTGCTCGGCACGCGAGAGCACACCGACATTGCTCACGACAAGCTACGCCCCATTCTCGATCGACTTGATCACACGCCGGTATTAAGTAGCGAAAGCATCGCCTTATGTCATTGGTTGGCGCATTATTACCACCACAGTCTCGGCGAAGTGTTTGATCACATGTTACCGGCCATGCTGCGTCGAGGTTGTCGTCTAACCGATGTGGATGAGCGCGTTTGGCAGCGACAAGTGGATGCCAATCAGGTAGCGGACGTGTTATTAAAAGGCGCCAAACAGCAACAACTATGGCAATTGTTTGCTCAACAAGATCGCTTCCGACACAGTGACTTAACGCAAGCGGGTTTCTCTCTGGCGCAATGCCGCAAGCTGGCGCAACTGGGTTTAATCGCAGAGCGACAAACACTGCCCGCGCCCTTACGGGCAGTGGCCGACCCAACCGTACATACTCTGAATTCAGAACAACAACACGCCGTAGACACATTGCGTTCTCAATTGGGCCAATTTCATCCCTGTTTACTGGAAGGCATCACTGGTTCGGGCAAAACCGAAGTGTATTTACGCGTCATCGAGGCCGCGTTGCAGCGCCAACAACAAGTGTTGGTGCTGGTGCCCGAGATTGGTTTGACGCCGCAAACCGCACAACGCTTTCGAGCGCGTTTCGATGTGCCAGTCACCTTACTGCATTCTGGTTTGAATGATCGCGAACGATTACAAGGATGGCGTCAGGCAGGAGAAGGGCTAGCACGTATTGTCATTGGCACGCGTTCGGCGGTTTTCACCCCCATGCCCGACTTGGGTCTGATCATCATCGACGAAGAGCACGACAGCTCGTTCAAACAACAAGATGGCCTACGCTACTCGGCCCGCGATTTTGCCTTAGTACGCGCGCAGAAGCGCGCCATTCCGGTTGTGTTGGGCTCGGCGACACCGTCCCTTGAAACATTGCATAATGCCCTGAGCGGACGTTATACACACATAAAGCTGACCCAGCGCGCGGGGCTGGCAAAACCACCCGCCATGACCTTACACAGCATTTTGCATCAGCCACTGATTCACGGCTTTGCCAAGCCCATCTTAGCCAAAATGCAGCAACACCTCAGCCAAGGGAAACAAGTCTTGGTCTTTTTGAATCGTCGCGGATTTGCCCCGCTCATGGCGTGTCGGCACTGCGGGTGGATGGCGGAATGCAACCATTGCGATGCACGCATGACACTGCATCAGTTTCCGCCACATTTGCACTGCCATCACTGCGACTTTCAACAAGCCATTCCGAGTCAGTGTCCACAATGCGGCAGCCATGAAATCGACCCTATTGGGCAAGGCACTGAGCGTGTTGTGCAACATTTAACGGAGTTATTTCCAGAAGACACCATTCATCGCGTCGATCGCGACAGCGTTCGCAATAAAGACGCCTTCGATACCTTGTTTCATACTATTCATAACGAAGGCCCGTGCATTTTAGTGGGAACGCAAATGCTGGCGAAGGGGCATCATTTTCCCGATGTCACGCTGGTCGTCGTACTGGATGCCGACGCAGGCTTGTTCAGCAGCGATTTTCGCGGCATGGAACACACGGCTCAACTCATTCACCAAGTCGCTGGTCGCGCCGGACGGGCAGAAAACCCCGGCGAAGTCTGGATACAAACCTTGTACGCCGATCATCCGCAATTGAATACCTTGCTGACTCATGGTTATCACGCCCTAGCATTGGAATTATTACGAGAACGCCAACAGCAACAACTGCCACCGTTCAGTCGTATGGCGTTACTGCGCAGCGAATGCGACGATCGCACACTCGCGCAACAACTGCTGCATGACAGCCGCAGCCATTTACAGCAATGGCTACAACAACAAGGCCATGGTGCCCGCATCAACTTACTCGGCCCATTCCCTGCTATTATGGAACGACGTGCTGGTCGCTATCGCCATCAACTGCAACTGTACGCCAATGATCGTCCCAGTTTGCATCAAAGCGCGGAAGTGTTAGTGCGCTTTTTGGCGACCCATCCGACCAGCCGAAAAGTGCGTTGGCACATCGACATAGACCCAATTGATACCTTATAAGGAATGCCTGTGACTGCCACTCAACGCCCTGCCAATATGCGCAACCCCATTCATTTACTGGCCTTCGGACTTGGTTCTGGACTGGCCCGCAAAGCGCCCGGAACCTTTGGCACCTTGGCCGCCATTCCCGTATGGTGGCTGTTGTTACAAGATCTGCCATTGTGGCTATACAGCAGTGTGTTAGTGATCGCTTTTGTGGTCGGCGTATGGTTGTGCGACCGCACGTCGCGTGACATGGGCGTACACGATCATGGCGGCATTGTGTGGGATGAATGGGTCGGGCTCTGGCTGACCTACTGGCTACTGCCCAGTGGTTGGTTTTGGATTCTGCTTGGCTTTGCGTTGTTTCGCTTTTTCGACATACTCAAACCGTGGCCCATTCGCTGGCTCGATCGCCATGTACACGGCGGCTTCGGCATTATGATTGATGATGTTCTGGCTGGGCTATTCGCCTTGGCCGGCGTTCAACTCTGCTATGCGCTATGGCTGCTGCTTTAATCCAACAAACGGGCTTGTAAAGGCATGCGCTGGCGCAGCGCATGCAGCTCCGTTAAATCAATCTCAGCCAAGGCCACACCAGGCTCGTGCGCTAACTCAATCAGTACCCGGCCCCAAGGATCCACAATCTGCGAATGCCCCCACGTTTGCCGACGCTCATCGTGCCAACCGCACTGATTGGCCGCCAACACATAGCATTGCTGTTCGATGGCACGGGCTCGTAACAACACCTGCCAATGGGCTTCTCCGGTGTGATAGGTAAACGCAGCGGGTAATGAGATGAGCTCCGCACCGGCGGCTCGCAAACGCTGAAACACATGCGGAAAGCGCACATCAAAACAAATGGCCAAACCCAATCGCCCAACAGGCGTATCCACCACCACCCATTCATCACCGGGCGAAAACTGCTCCGACTCACGATAGCGCCCTTGCTCATCGGCGACATCGACATCAAACAAATGCACCTTGTCGTAACGAGCCACGCAGTCGCCATCGGTATTGAATACCAAACTGGCAGAACGTACACGGGCATCACCATCTGGACTGGGCTGAGGCACCGCACCCGCGACTAACCACAGCTGATGCGTGCGCGCCCACTGCGCTAGGCGCTCGAGCCAACATGGCTCAGCGGCCAACTGCCGATAGAACTGTTTATCGAGCGTAAACAGCATTTCTGGCAACAATGCCAATTGCGCACCCTGCGCACTAGCCTGAGCCAGCAGACGATCGATATGAGCACAATTCGACTCAATATCCGACTCACTGGTAAGCTGAATGACGGCAACACGACTCATTCTCTACCACCACCAAAAATACTCAATACACGCTGACTGAAACTACGACGCTGGCGGCCATCGACTTGATTATCAAACGCCTGATTTAAGCGTAACTCTGGCTCTTGCCACGTTCCCTTTAACACATAGCTGGCACTGGTAAAGCGCGAAATTTCATCACCGATTAACTTTTCCGTGACATAAATCGACGCCGCCACTGGCGGAGCCATACCCGCGATAATCGCCACCAAAGGCAATGTAGACGACACGGGAAAGGTAACCGCCAGTTTCATATCCAGCGTCGTATCATTGAGATTGGATCGTCCAGACAACAAGAACTTACCTCCTGGGCCGTCAACCAACAAGGGCTCTCTCAGCGTTAATTGCCCCTGTTCGATTCGCGCCCGACCACGCAACAGATCAAACGCGACGCCGGTTTCGTACAAGTCCGAAAAATCCAGTTTCAAACGCCGCGAAATCGAACTGAAATTCAACGCACCAAACGCTTTCAGCGCGCCAGCACCATCCGTCACCATCGTGCCATTCTCGATACGCAACACCGACAAACCACTTAATGACTCGGTATTAAACGACAACGGCGAACCCTGCCATTCGAGCTGCAACGACGCCCGCATGTCGCGCCCTTCAATGAGCGGTTCCATCCGGAACGCACGCTGAACCGCGCCCAAATTGCGACTGGACAATTGCAAGGTATCCAAGCGAGTAATGTGTTGCCCATCACGCAACCACCAGTCCATGTCACCCACCACGCGCATACCCCGCATGTCACTGTCATGAATAGTGACTTGCAAGCCATCCGCCACTGGCACACTGGAAACCTGCCAGCGACCTAGGTTGTAACCACCAATAAACACCTCATCCACTTGCAATGCCACCGCCGGCAACTCATTTGGCACCATCGCCGCCAGCGGGTCTGGAGCACGACCATGATGCGCCGCCAATTCAGCCGGGTCATCCATTGTCTGGGGGAAATGAATGTACGTCATGTTGGCCTGTATTGGATCATCAGTTGGCAGCAGCGTGATGTTGCCACTCGCCAATGGGCTATCGACCTGAATACGCCATTCATTCCAGTCTTGCTGAGCGCGGATGTGCGCTAAACCACTCGGAATTCCCCATAAGTCGATATTGGCAACACGGATATCCACCGAACGCAGAGGATTATGATCGTCGTCAACCTCATGCGTGCCTGCTAATGACGCCTGAGCCGCTTCGTCATCCAGTAATGCACTCAAATACAACCAAGTATCCCACCAAGCCTCACCATCAAGCGTTTCCTGCCAAGCACCCCGAACCTGAACACCCACATCGCTTGGCAAAAAAGCACGTCCCTCACCCAAATACACCTGCCCACGATCTAGGCCATCGGCATTCAGCGCCATCACCGCGTTCAATACACGTCCGTACTGAACCGCAAAACGCAAATCGTGCTTTGGCTCTAACGTCACCATCAGATCTTGTGACTGATCCAGCGTTTTTCCCAATGGCGCAGGCAAATCGATGTGGGTGCCAAGCAAATCCGAATGGAGTGTTAACTGCACCCCTCCTCTGGCGTCCGATCGCACCCATAATTGCGCGTCATAGTCGAGATGGCCACGAATCGGGTCTAGCAAAAACAGAGGGTTCCATGCCTTAATCGCAGACCACTGGGCACGCCCATCGGCACTGAGCTTAAGATCGTACCCGTCAGCATGTAGCACCGACTCAATCTCGGCACGAAAATCCCCCTCAAACGTCGACCCGATGAGTTCACGTGCAGACAACCCTTTCTCGCTATCAAAACGCAAACCGCCCTGCACGGAATGGAAACGAACGTCCAAATCCGTCAAGGCAACATCCACGCCATGCAATTGCGCATCCAGCAACACCCGAGGCTCGATCTCTTCCGCACTGAGCGGCACGTGTAACGAAAAACTCGCCTGCATAGGGCCGCTGGCTTGCCATTCATCAAAGGCATTCTCAACCACATCCTGTAACGGTGTTTGCGTGAAGTAAGCGAGCGCTTCTTGACTGTCACCCATGATTTTTCCGACCACCGACACGTTCGTTCCTTGCTCGCTGTCACGTAAGCGTATGCGTGTCGAATGCTCTTCTAATTGCCCGCCGAGTGTGGTCGCACGCTCTACCCATGCATCCAAATTAGGTGAATCCAACAACAAACGACCACTGGCCTTCGTGATCAGAGGCCATTCTTCTAAATACTGAAAGTCAGCATGATCAAAATCCAGATACAGCTGAACCGTACTGGCATTCTCCGCCAATGGCTGATCCAAATGACCATTCAGCAAGAACGTGGCATTACTCAGCTGCCCCGCCACCAAGGCACTGTCGAGCCAATCCAGAATTTCTTCATCCAAAATATACGGCACCCATTGCTGGTGCATCGCCATCGGCGCTCGATCGAGCCCCAGTAACAAGCTCATATTGGGTTCGATATCGGTGTCGCTTTCGGGAATGCGCATAGCAAAATCGACCGTCACCCGACTCTCATCCAACCGCGCTTTGAAATTATGCAAACGAAGCTGATAAAAATCGGGCTGAATAGCCCAGTACACTTGACCACTGGCTTGCTCGAATGACCAGCCATCGCGATACAAATCCGTTAGGTGCAAATCCAATGCTTGTGACGGAATATCCACTCGCCCACGCAACGGCTGCAAATGCAGCAGTGCACGTTGCGCCGAAATGGCTGGAATACCGAGATAGTCTTGGCTACTGGCCTGATGAATTTCTGCCCGCAAATCCATTTTCGCACGGTCATCCTTGGCCGTCGGCAACAGCGATAAACGCACATCGCTGGCCTGGCCTTGCAATGCCAACCCCTGCAAATAGGCCAAGTACTGCTCAGCCAACAATTGATGATCCAGAATAAATTGACTGATTCGCGCTAAATCGACATTAGGAATGCCAATCTGCCATCCTTTCTCAAGAGCTTCCGCATCGGGCTGCAATGCAATGGCACTGAGGCGTACCTCGGCAAAAGGTAAGCTTTCTTTAAAAGCCGGAATCAAGCGCACATGCCAATCATCGGTACGGCGTCGCCCCTCTAACAACAAATGCCCTTGCGTTAATACCAGCGCCTGATCAATGCTGTGCATACGAAATTCGGGCACCAACGCCTCAAGGTACACACCATTCAGATCGCCCTGGCGAATATCCAACCAGGCTTCAACACCCGCCTGAAAAGAAGGAATGGATAAATGACCAGCGATCGCGTCGGGAATCCAGCGAGTCCAATCTTGCTGATCGACTTGCAAATACACATCGCCACTTTGTTCTTGCCAAGGCCAAATAGGCCCTTGCATATGGGCCTTCAAACGAATGTGCGACAGCTCTTCTCGCCCCCAAGCCACAGCACCATCAAACGCACGGTGATCGCCACGGTTTTGTAACGTCAGCTGCGTTAAGTACAAATGCTCGGTATGTGTCAGCGATTGATGATGTATTTGCCAGTGACTCATGACAATCGCTTGCTGTAATTCCAACCAATCGAGCCAAGCTGGTCGTACAAGCGCTGGCTGTTTGGACTCAGCTGCACGTTCGTTCGCTGTCGCATTCACCACCCAGCCTTCGGCCAGCTGCCACTCAAACTCTGACCGCTGGACGACGGTGGCGTGCAATCCTTCGACCTCAATGCGCTTAAAGACAGGCTGTCGGTAAAATACCGATGCACTGATATCCAACTCGGCTTGCAGTTGTTGAACAAACACACCCTCATTCTCGGGGCCGATATTCAATTCATGCAAGGTGACAACCGGCGATAAAAAGCGCCAACTTCCTTGCAACTGCGCTAAAGAAACCGGTTGCCCCAGCTGCTCAGCAAGAAACTCGGTCAACTCATCTTGATAGGTTTCAACCAATGGCATCAGTTGCCGACCCAAACTAGCGAACAAGGCTAGACACACCAGACCCACCACCAGCGTTAGCCAAATTTGCGTCCACAACCCGCGCCACCAAGACATCAGCAACTCACCTTAGCCATGCGCCGTTGCTGGCCGTTATTGCAAAACAATGTCGTATTCATCTTGTCCATAATTGGTTTCGACTTGCAGCTTAATGGTTTTGCCGATAAAGGCTTCCAAATCGGCTAAGCCATGGCTGTCCTCATCCAGAAAACGATCGACAACGGCTTGGCTGGCCAGAACCAAATACGTTCCAGCTTGATATTCACGTTCTTCTCGTAAGATTTCGCGAAAGATTTCATAACATACCGTTTCGGCGGTTTTGACCGAACCACGCCCACCACAGGTGTGACATGGCTCCATCAACATGTGTTCCAAGCTCTCGCGGGTGCGCTTACGCGTCATTTCCACCAAACCGAGTTCCGACACGCCACTGATTTTGGTTTTCGCATGGTCTTTTTCCAGCACTTTCTCCAACATCCGCAGCACTTGACGCTGATGTTCGACATCCATCATGTCGATGAAATCAAGAATGATGATACCGCCTAAGTTGCGCAAACGCAGTTGACGACCGATGGCCGTTGCCGCTTCAAGGTTGGTTTTAAAGATGGTTTCTTCCAGATTACGGCGACCAACGTAACCTCCCGTGTTCACATCAATGGTGGTCATGGCTTCTGTTTGATCAATCACCAAATAACCACCCGACTTCAACGGCACTTTGCGCTCGAGCGCACGTTGAATTTCTTCTTCTACGCTGTACAGCTCAAAAATAGGTCGAGGCCCCGGATAATACTCAATGCGATCGAGCACTTCTGGAACGTATTGCTGCACAAACTGCTCAATTTTAGTGAAATTCTCACGCGAATCGATCAGGATTTTAGCGATTTCTGGGCGTGCGTAATCACGCAGCGCCCGCAATGACAAAGGCAACTCGTCATACACCAAGCTGGGCGGCTTTTGCTCACTGATACGCTCTTCCAGCTTACGCCACAAGCGTCGCAAATAACGCGTGTCTGCCATGATTTCATCTTCGCCAACCCCTTCCGCAGCGGTGCGTAAAATGAATCCGGCCTCACCGGTAAGTCCCTCTTCGGCCATGCAGTGCATGACCAAATTCTTTAGTCGCTCACGCTCACCATCGTCATCAATACGTTGCGAAATACCGATGTGATCCTGACCGGGCATATACACCAAATAGCGCGATGGAATGGCTAATTGAGTGGTTAAACGTGCCCCTTTGGTCCCCAAAGGGTCTTTGGTGACTTGCACCACCAGCGACTGACCCTCATGCACCAACTGGTTGATGGGCGTTTGATTGTCATCACCGATTTCGCCGGCATGAATAAACGCGGCACGATCCAAACCGATATCCACAAACGCCGCCTGCATGCCGGGTAACACACGCACAATCTTGCCTTTATAAATATTGCCGACCAAGCCGCGATGATTCGCGCGCTCGATGGCAATTTCTTGCAATACACCGTTTTCAACAACCGCCACTCGCGTTTCTGTGGGGGTAATGTTCATTAATAATTCTGCGTTCATGGCACTCATACTCACATTAACGATCGTGCATTTAACACAGGATCTCTTGCCAAATTGGAATCTGCCAACGCTGCAAACAGTCGGCCGTTTCGGCCAGCGGCAAACCCACCACATTGCTGTAACTACCGTGCACGGCTTGCACAAAGGCCGCGGCAAAACCTTGGATGGCATAGCCGCCTGCTTTACCAAACGGTTCCGACGTCAGCATGTAACGATCAATGGTTGTGGCCGACAACACGGCAAATGTGACATCCGTAGTCACCCGCACCTGCTGATACTCCGGCTGAGAATGCCCTCCTCGCACCAACGACAACGCCGTCATCACCTGATGACAACGCCCAGACAATTGCGCCAGCATACGTCGGGCGTGATCGGCATCCTCTGGCTTACCCAAAATCTGCCCATCCACCACCACCGTCGTGTCGGCGGCCAGCACCGTTGCTGCGGAACACTGTGTGAACACCGCCAACGCCTTACTGTTGGCGACGCGTTGAACGTAATCGCAAGGCAACTCACCGCACAACGGTGTTTCATCCACATTGGCAGGCAGCACCTCATGAGGCACGCCAATTTGATGCAATAACTGCTGACGACGCGGAGACGCCGAGGCCAAAATAATCATGACACGTGCAACCCGCGGCGAACGGCGTAAGCAAGGCCAGACAACCATAGCCACAGTAACGCGGACACAAAGGCCGGCGTCCAAATCACCACGGGCACGGCATAGCCTTGCACCAACCACGTCAGCCAATAACTCAACATCTGATGCAATACCACCAATAAAAACACAATGCCGGCTTGCTGAATGGTGTGGTAACGCAGCAAGCGACGATACAAGGCTTGCAACAGTGCCACGTGAATCACCAGTAACGCCACATGCAAGCCTAAGAGGGTTGCACGCTCCACATCCAGCATGAGACCCAATGGCAAGGCAATCCACAAACCAAACGACTTAGGCGCTTGCACAACCAACAGGGTCGCCAGTAGTAACACCCAGTTAGGCTGAAACCAAAACAGCATCTCCGGCAGCGGCAAATGCTCTAGCGTAAATGCGATAAACGTCGCCGTCGCGACCAACAAGACTCCCGCTATGTTCATTTTGCCCCCTGCCAAATGGATGCAGGCGGAACTTGACCAGCACGCTCGTTAAAGACCAATAATAAATGACGGCTGCGATCGAGCTGCGCGCTCGGCTCGGCATAGACAGTAGCAAACTGCTCACCAGGCACGTTGGTCACTTGCGTCACCTTCGCCACCGGATAGCCGCTCGGATAACGCCCACCTAGCCCCGAACTGACCAACAAATCACCCACGATGATGTCCGTGGTATTGGGCACATAAATCAACTCCAGCTGATCCAAAGCCCCCGTACCCACGGCAATGGCACGAACACCATTGCGATTAATCTGCACCGGAATAGCATGGTTGGCATCGGCAATCATCAACACGCGGCTGGTTTGTGGCAATACATCAACCACCTGCCCTAGCAGGCCATAAGCATCCAAAACCGGCTGACCAATAAACACATCGTCTTGCCCACCTCGATTGATCAAAATCTGTCGGCTGTACGGATCGGGATGAATCGCCGTAATCGCGGCCACCAACACACGATCACCGACCTGCTCAGAGGCACTTAACAGTTCGCGCAACTCAATATTTTCAGTTTCGAGTGATGCCAAACGCTGTGCTTTCACCTCCAAAATCAAATTGTGCGCTTGCAGTTGTTTATTTTCGTGAATCAATTGTTGGCGCGAAGCCGCGGATTCACCAAACCAATTGGCAATGATCGATGGAAACAACGACATTTGCTGCGCAGGCAACAACACATACCCCGTGTAATAGCGCACCGGCTGCAACCAAGACCATCGGTAGTCAAGCCACATCAGCGATACAGAGACCAAGAGCAGCACAACAACGCGTTGCAATAATGCGGGTGACGCTTGAAAAGGCGCGTTATTAATAGCCCATACCTCCCAGAAAATTCATGATCGACGTACCATGGCACGCCTTATTGAGACAGCGTTTACTATACCGCGACGAGCGCCTAGCAGCCAGCCCAGCGGGCATTTGCAGGCGTGCAGAGCACAATATCAAGTAGGGTGAGGCGTTGCCGCCTCATCCCTCTTACAGAACCGTACGTA
>JACUUC010000019.1 GCA_014859445.1 Bacterioplanes sp. | reverse complement strand
AATTATCGACGAGTTCTTACTTGAAAGTCTTCTGTCTTCAGAACACCTCAGTAAGTACCCACACATAATTGTCTAAATACATTGTTAAAGAACGTCGCTTCTTTTTATCTCGAAGCGGGCTGCGCATTCTAAACGTTTCGTTTTTCATGTCAACCATTTTCTTAACTTCTTTTCGGCTAGGCCGTTGTCGTTAAGAGCGGGCGCATTATAAAGTGCTTAACTTTACTGTCAACCCTTTGTTTTCTTTAATTTTTTCGCCGCCGTTGTGTTGGCAAATCAACTCAAGAGCGGCGCATTATAGAGATCTTACTTTTCGCGTCAACGCTTTTTTCAACTTTTTGTCATTTCAAATAAGTGATGCTTTTTCTTACCCAGTTTGACCAAGAAGAAGCGGCCATATAGCGCGCTGCTTGATGCAAAAATTGACATAGCATTCATGTTATCGTCCTTGGTTAACGCATGACCATTCACCATCACCGCACCTCGGCCAAGGGCATCCATCACCTCTCGCCCGGCTTTTGCCATTCCGTGCTCACTGAATAGCGTAGTTAGCGGCTTGCCGTCGAGATCCGTAGATAGTAAATCACTACTGGGCAATCCATCCAGCTTCAGTTGCTCAAGTTCATGTTCGCTCAACTGGCTAATATCTCCTGCGAACAGTGCCTCAGTAATGCGCTTGGCTGACTGCAGCGCCCCGTCACCATGAACGAGACGAGTGACTTCGTCAGCCAATATCGCCTGTGCCGTTTTACGCCCTTGAATTTGCGCATCATGATCTTCAATCTCTTGAATGGCGTCGATGCTTAAGAAAGTAAAGAATCGCAGAAACTTGTACACGTCGGCGTCAGCCGTATTCATCCAAAACTGATAAAAGCTGTAAGGTGATGTTTTAGCCGGATCCAACCAAACCGCACCCGACTCGGTTTTACCAAATTTCGTCCCATCCGATTTCGTCACCAAAGGAACGGTTAATCCGTATGCTTGCTGTTGATTTTGGCGACGAGTTAAATCGATGCCACCGACAATATTGCCCCATTGATCACTGCCACCCACTTGCAAGGTACAGCTGTAGTGACGATTGAGCTCGGCAAAGTCCATTCCTTGCAATAGCGCGTACGAAAACTCGGTAAACGAAATGCCGGCACCATCACGATTCAATCGTTGCTGAACCGACTCTTTATTGATCATGGCATTGACGGAGAAGTACTTACCGACATCGCGTAGGAAGTCCAAGACATTCATATTGCCAGCCCAATCCAGATTGTTGACGACGATCGCAGGATTATCCACCCCGTCAAACTGGATAAACTGGCTAACCTGTTGCTTAATTTTATCCGCCCAACCAGCGACGATGTCGGCCGTATTTAGTTGTCGCTCCGCGGCTTTAAAGCTGGGGTCACCGATTAAACCCGTTGCTCCTCCTACTAAAGCAATGGGCTTATGCCCAGCCTGCTGAAATCGAGTCAAGACCAAAAGCGGTACTAGGTGACCAAGGTGCAAACTGTCGGCGGTTGGGTCGAAGCCACAATACAACGTGCGCGGCTCAGCCTGAAGATGCGTTAGCAACTCTTCATCGGCTGTCATTTGGTTAATTAAACCACGCGCTTTAAGATCTTGTATTAATGCTGCCGTCATAATGCACTCAATGTTGTCTATGATAAAAACCAGTGAACATACCTGATCAAGTTGCAAAATCAAGGGGACTGGGCATTTTGCCGTTATTTTCGTTACACTGGCGCCTTTTATATTGTCATTTGAGTTTTATTTATGTGGTTGCTGGATCGTATTGGTGATTTTCCCAAGGTGCATTTGGTCGGTATCGTGACAGTGAGTGTCGGCTTATGTGCTGTCGCACTCTGGCCATCCTCACCGGACAGCATGTCGACACCGGTGCGTTATACCATTGACATACCGGAATCCGCGCCCTTGCCTCCTGAGGTGCCAGAACTTAACTGGCAGCATTCCACCGTCAACAGTGGCGACAGTCTATCAACGCTATTTTCTCGAAATGGACTGCGCGCCGCAGACGTACTCGAAATTGCCAACATTGCCCCAAGAGAGGCCATTCGCTTGCAACCTGGCCAACGGATAGAATGGGTGGTGTCGAATGACAATCGTATTCAGCATTTTCGCATTCAATTGTCGCCATTGGCTCAACACGCGTTTGAGCGCAATGATGAGGGCCAATTAGCCTACCAATTGGTTGAGCGTGACGCCGATCATTTGCCACGAGTGGCTCATGTCACCATTAATAACTCACTATTTCTGGATGGTGCTCGTGCCGACATCCCTGAGTCCATTTTGATTGAAATGGCTGGACTGTTTGGCTGGGATATCGATTTCGCGCAAGATATCCGTGACGGCGATTCTTTCAGTATCATTTACGAAGAAGTGTTTCTTGATGGCGAGAAGATCGGCAACGGCAATATTTTAATTGCACGATTCATTAATCGCGGGCGAGAAATTACGGCGATTCGTTACGAAGACAGCAAAGGAATAAGTAACTACTTCACCCCAGAAGGCGCGAGTATGCGCAAAGAGTTTCTTCGTAATCCGATCGATGCCGCTCGAATTAGCTCACGCTTCAATCCCAATCGCCGCCACCCTGTGCTCAATACCATTCGCGCCCATCGCGGCACCGACTATGCTGCCCCGACGGGTACACCGATTAAATCCACTGGCGATGGCCGTATTGTTCATGCCGGCTCAAAAGGAGGCTATGGCAATACCGTTATTATTCAGCATGGCAGTCGCTATCAAACGCTGTACGCCCACATGAGCCGCTTTCACCGCAACACCCGTGTTGGACGCAACGTCAAACAGGGGCAAATCATTGGTTACGTTGGCAGTACCGGCTTGGCCACTGGCCCACATTTGCATTATGAGTTTCTCGTTGATGGTGTCCACCGCGATTCCTTACGAGTTGCCCTGCCCAAAGCAAGCGCACTCCCCAATCAAGAAAAAGACACATTTACCCAACATGCCACGCATTTAATAGACTGGCTCAATAGCGCCAGTGTCGATTCCACGGCCCTCGTGAGCATTGACGAATGAGCGTATTCATTGGGCTGATGTCAGGCACCAGTGCAGACGGCATGGATGCCGCCCTTGTTCAGTTTGATGACAGCGGCTCAATGCATCTAATCGATGCACTGTGCTTACCCTACAGCAACGCACTCCGACATAATCTCAAATACTTAGCCACTGCTGAGAAAGTCGCCATTGATTCATTAATGATGTGTGAGAAAACAGTGTCATTACTGGCCGCCGAAGCTTGCAACCAACTCCTGCAACGCAATCAAATCAACGCCAGTTCTGTGCAGGCGATTGGCTGTCATGGGCATACTATTCGTCACAAACCACAACCAGATGGCTACAGTTGGCAAATCAACGACCCAAGCTTAATTGCTGAAAAGACAGGCATCCCTTGTATTGCCGATTTTCGCCGCCGAGACATCGCAGCCGGAGGAGAAGGGGCACCACTGGTACCGGCCTTCCATCAGTACTGCGTTAACCAGCACCCGTCAGACTGCGATGTGATGCTACTGAACTTGGGCGGCATAGCAAACCTAACCGTACTCGGCTCCTCTCTGCTTGGCTTTGATACTGGGCCAGGTAATGCCCTAATGGATGATTGGTGTCATCGTCATTGGCAGCAAGCGTACGATGATGAGGGCAAGTTAGCTCGTCAGGGACGTATTCAACACGACCTACTCAAACAGTGGATGAGTCACCCTTACTTTCAACAGCGTCCACCGAAGAGCACAGGGAGAGAACTATTTAGCCTCGAGTTGCTACTCATTCCCGACCACTATTCAACGCTCGACATTCTAGCGACGCTCGCCGAATTCACAGCCATGTCGGTGGCTCAAGCAATTCAACAGCATGGCCATCCAGATGGCATGCTCTATGTCTGTGGTGGCGGAGTCGATAACAACTATTTGATGCAACGACTGCAAGTGCTCTTGCCCAATCACTCCATAGCCAGTAGCCAGGCGATGGGCATTCATCCTCACTGGATGGAGGCCATGGCCTTCGCTTGGCTAGCGAAACAGCGTGTGGATAACCAATTTGGCAACGCCAGTAGTGTGACCGGCGCGCAGGGTGGGAGAGTGCTTGGCGGATGGTACGCTTAAAAACTGGCGTAGCCCGCTTGCTGTAATCGAGTCACTTCTTGTGCGCCGTTAGGCACGGTTTGCAAAAAAGCAGGCAACCATTGTGGCTCAATTTTCTGACTTGCCAGCCAGTGCTCGCACACTTTCAGATCAACCACATCGAAGGCTTCGAGGCGCGCCGCCAAATCGACTAGGTCTTTGTTCGCCTGATATTGACTGCGCTTAAACAATCCAATTTCATCGCCATGAAGAACAATCACTACCGGCTGCAATGGTTTGTCGTTAGATGCTTCGGCAAAAAACTGCTCCGCACGAGTTAACAATTGCAGCAACTCGTCGGCCGTATGCAATGTGACCAATCCTTGCCATTGGTCGTTGGCGGTTTGACTCGCCATCGATGTATTCACCACCACATCCACAGAATTTGCCACGGCAACGTTCATTGCACAAAAGAAAAGGACAACGTGCAGCCAATAACGCATATCGGTACCTTCTAAATAGAAAACGATGAACCACAACCACAAGTGGATGTCGCGCTCGGGTTCTCCACCGCAAAACGAGAACCTTCGAGCCCCTCTTGATAATCCAGCACGCTGCCAACCAAATAACCGTAACTGAGTGAGTCCACCAACACGCGAACTCCCTCTTTTTCGATAAAGATGTCATCCTCGGCAGGCTCATCATCAAATGTGAACCCATACTGGAAACCTGAGCATCCACCACCGGTGACAAACACCCGCAAACATAATGCCTCATCCGCTTCGTCCAGCAACAGTTCGCGTATTTTCGCTTCCGCTGCAGCGGTCAACTCAAACGGTATGGCTTGCTGTACTGCACTCATAACACTACCAAATTGCAAAGAAAAAACGATTATCGGTTTTTCCGAGTAATTTAGTCAACTTTATCTTCGGATTGTCCCGTCACCACCTTGTTCTTTGCCGACTCACTGACTTGACCTTTCGCCTGGTGATGCAATTTACCGTTTACTTCAGCACCAAGTACCATTTCCATCATGTGGTAATAGACGTCGCCACTGACTTGTGCTTTTTTTGCCAGCTCGATGTAATCACTGGCATGAACATTGCCCGTTACTTGGCCATTAATGATGACATTAGGGGCATGTATTTCACCTTCAATACGCCCCTTGTCACTGACGCGAACCACGGCACCGGTACCTGCATCGGCTAATACATTGCCTTTTACCACACCATCGATGTGTAATCCGCCAGTGAATTTCACATCACCCGTAATTTCAGTTTTCGATGAAATGAGCGTGTCATAGTGCGTATTCGCACCCTTATCTTTATTGCTGTTAAACATAAATGAATCCTTATTACTGTAGCCACTCTACGGACTTTTCAACACGCTGCGCCTTGCTGCCTGTCGACTGCAAAACGACCTGAACCTGTTCGGGCACAAAATCCTCAGGAACCACGAGTTCACCGCTGATTTCTTGAAAATAGCGAAAGCGGAAGCGCACGCCCAACTCATCAACCCCACGATCTAAATCGCGAAGCGGTAACATAACACGCTCGCCATTCCGCATACCGACAAAGTTCACCGCCGCCAAGCCTGCGATGAAACTGGAATTATCAGCAACCTGAGTCAACATGATAGAGTATCGAACGGCTCCGCTTTCTTGTGCCGTTAAATCAATTTTACTCACACGCAAGCCCATATCGCTCGAGCTTGGTGCCATAATGCCTTTATAAAAAGCGACTTCTTCTTCAAGCGAAGAAATTTGCGCTTTTAATTCAACCACGGTTTGTCGAATACCTTCGGTTGCCTGCCGGTCCACTTCACCGCCTTTTTCGAGAATGCCCACTCGCTGCGTCAAAGTACTGATCGTGCGTTCGGCACGATGCAGCTCCTGCAGTAGTTGATCGCGCTCAGCCGAAAGACGAGAGGTGGATGTCCAACTGTCATACCAACCGACAAAGTAACCGCCACCACCGACCAATGCCAACATCAGCAACACAAACAAGGCACGGCGCGCTTTTTGCCAGGGACGATATTGCGTGATCACTAAGTGCTCTTGCTGACTGCCTTTCACTACGGCCATACGTTATACATCCTTTATTCAGTCGTCGGGGCTATGGTAATAAAGCGACTTGGCGCAAGCCAGTGTCTTCCGCCAAACCAAATGCGATATTCATATTTTGCACGGCCTGACCAGATGCACCTTTCACCAGATTATCAATGACGGAGAGCACAATGATTTGACCTGTGTGAGCGTGCTGATGCACGGCAATACGGCACATATTACTGCCCTTCACGCTACGAGTAGCAGGATGACTACCCGCCGGCATCACATCAACAAAGGGCTCATCGGCATAACGCTGTTCGTACAAGGCTTGTAGATCCGCCGCCAAACCAGGAGCTTGCGCATATAACGTCGCATGAATACCACGAATCATCGGTGTTAAATGCGGTACAAAAGTCAGTGCTACATCGCGTCCGGCAGCACGCACCAAACCCTGACGAATTTCAGGCAAGTGACGGTGGCCTTTGACCGCATACGCCATCATTGACTCACTGCTTTCACACAGCAACGAACCCACACTAGCACCACGACCCGCACCCGACACACCCGACTTACAATCGGCAATGAGCATTTGTTCGGGCAGTAAGTTATTTTCTAGCAAGGGTAACAAACCCAACTGCACCGCTGTCGGATAACAGCCAGGCACCGCGATCAATTGCGCTTGGCGAATGGCGTCACGATTCACTTCGGGCAAACCATAAACAGCCTGAGGTAATAAATCGGGGGCACCGTGTGGTTGACCATACCAAGTGGCCCATTCTTGCGCATCTTGCAAACGGAAATCGGCTGATAAATCGATGACCTTAGCACCGGCGGCCAAGACATCACCCGCTAGAGCATGAGCGACCCCATGTGGCGTCGCAAAGAAAACCACATCACACGCACCCAGCGTTGCCGCATCGGGAACGGTAAAACACAAATCGGTATGCCCGCGTAAATTCGGGAACATATCATCAACACGAACGCCTTCTTCGCTGCGCGATGTAATGACCGACAGTTCCACATCGGGGTGATTCACTAGGATGCGTAACAACTCAACGCCGGTATACCCCGTACCACCCACAATTCCTACTTTAACCACAAAACACCTCGTCGCTTAGGCCATCACTTGAATTCGTTTCACGTGTGATAAAAATAGAGCGTACACAGGACGCTCAAAGAACCTCAGTGTAACAAAGAGTTGGCTTTAGAGTGTAGTCGCGCACAGACAAAATGCGAGTACACCCTCGATCAAGAATATTTGAACCGAATGCAGTAGCACGCAGACAAAGGCATGTATAATGTCGATCGATTATTTCGTCCCACTTACTCATAGCGAGATCACATCATGTTTTCTTCGATGGATGTCAGCGCGTATTATCTTTGGTTGAAAGCCTTTCACATCATTGCCATTGTTACGTGGTTTGCGGCGATTTTTTATCTCCCTCGCTTGTTTGTGTATCATGCCAGCAGTGACGACGCTATATCGCAAGCGCGTTTCAAAATCATGGAACGCAAACTGTATCGTGGCATCATGACGCCCTCGATGATTGTGGTCGTCGTCTTAGGCGTAGCCTTACTGACGATCAATCCGAATTACTATTTTTCGGCCGCCTGGATGCACGCAAAGCTGACCTTGGTCGCCGTGCTGATTGCCTATCACTTTTACTGTGGGCACCTTTTAGTGATTTTCCGAGACGATAACAATCAACGCAGCCACGTATTTTACCGCTGGTTCAATGAAATTCCGGTACTGCTATTAATCGCCATCGTGATTTTAGTGGTCGTCAAACCCTTTTAACGCCTAACAAGAGACTTGTATGAGCTACTCCATTACTCAATCTGAAGCCCTATTTGCCGCAGCACAAAAGCACATTCCAGGCGGCGTTAACTCACCGGTTCGAGCGTTTAAAGGCGTGGGTGGTACGCCCATCTTTTTCGACCATGCCAAAGGCGCTTACGTATTTGACGCCGATGGCAATCGCTACATCGACTACGTTGGCAGCTGGGGGCCGATGATTCTTGGCCACAGTGCCGACGAGATTCTTGATGCCGTTCGTGCGCGCATGGACAAGGGCCTGAGCTTCGGCGCCCCAACGCACATTGAAATCACCATGGCCGAAGAAGTATGCAAGCTCATTCCGTCCATGGACATGGTACGCATGGTGAATTCCGGCACCGAAGCCACCATGAGCGCCATTCGTTTAGCACGTGGCTTTACCGGTCGTGACAAACTGGTGAAATTTGAAGGCTGCTATCATGGTCATGCCGACTCACTGCTGGTGAAGGCAGGTTCTGGCATGCTGACACTGGGCGTACCCACCTCACCGGGCGTGCCGGCAGCCGTGGCCGAAAACACCATTACCCTTGATTACAACAATCTCGATAGCGTCAAAGAATGCTTTGCCCAAATCGGTGACCAGATTGCCTGCGTCATCATCGAACCGGTTGCTGGCAACATGAACTGCATCCCCCCCGAAAAATCGTTTTTACAAGGTCTTCGCGAATTATGCACCGTACACGGCATTGTGTTGATTTTTGATGAAGTCATGAGCGGTTTTCGTGCGGCACTGGGTGGCGCGCAAGAATATTACGGTATCGTGCCAGATATGACGTGCTTAGGTAAGGTCATTGGTGGTGGCTTACCGGTCGGAGCGTTTGGTGGTCGTCGAGACATCATGGAATATTTAGCGCCACTGGGGCCGGTATACCAAGCAGGAACGCTATCCGGTAACCCGCTGGCTATGGCGGCAGGGTTAGCCATGTTGCAAGCGATTCAAAAACCGGGCTTCTACGATCAGCTAACGGCGCGCGTACAACTGTTGCTGAATGGCTTACAAGCGGCAGCCGATGCGCATGGCATTCCCTTTACGCACAACAGTGCGGGTTCTATGTTTGGGTTCTTCTTTACAGAGCTCAAACGCATCCAAACCTTCCGCGACGTTGCTGATCATTGCGATGGTGAGCGTTTCAATCGTTTCTTCCATGGCATGTTAAAAGAAGGCGTGTATTTAGCACCGTCCTCTTTTGAAGCTGGATTTATGTCCATCGCCCACAGCGAACAAGACATATTAGATACCATTGCGGCCGCTGATCGCGTGATGGCCACCTTATGATTTGGCTAACGTCACTGCTGCTGCTTTGCATCAGCACGACGCTGCTGTGGTTTAATCGCCCGATCAGCGAATGGTCGGGTGCCGCAGCGGCACGCTTTGCCGCTGCGCTGATCAGTGCCATTTATGCCGTACTGGCTCCTTGGCCAAACAACGCTCTACATTCCTCACAGTTGTTACTGGAACAATTGAGCTTGTACGCAGCCCTACCCCTGCTGTTGTCTGTCGCACTGGCCACGCACCTTGGCTACGATTGGTCACGCATGATTTGGGGCCGAGTCTTGCTCGCTTGGTGTGTGGTGTTTGAGTTGTGTCGCAGTAATAACGTGTTAGATACCTTATTGCTGGTGCTGATGGTGCTCGGTGTCGGCATTTTTTGCTTGTTTTGGCTTCAGCCCAAACAGCAATCGCGTTTGCGAGCCTTATTATTGTCCTGCGCTTGGCTCATCGTCACGGCGCTAACCGTCACCAGCGCAATCAGCAGCAGTGTCTTGTTATTGTTATGTTTCCTACTACTATTTATCTATTCACATACAGACAATAATGCGATTTGTCGTACCAACACGTGGTGACTCGTGAAAACGCCTAGTTAATGTTGTCACCTACCCAAACCGATTGAGGCAAGTCTACTATGAGCTCACTACGTGACGAATTTTATCGTCAGGCCGATCGCTTCTTTTTAGGCGTCACCTGCGCTTTATTGGTTGTGTCGCTATTGCTTGCGTTTTGGTACGACACATGGATGGCGGCCTTGATGATTGGCTTACCGGCCGTTCTCATTCCGTATTTTATTAGTCAAATGTCGCCAGCCAGCCGTCTATCGCGAATGGCTTATGGCGCCTCGTTGATGGTATTTTCCGGCTTACATATCCACCAAGCACACGGACTGATTGAGATGCACTTCAGCATCTTTGCACTCTTGGCATTGCTACTCTATTACCGCGATACGTTGCCCATTTTAGTCGCGGCAGCCGTCATTGCGGTACATCACTTGTTGTTTAATTATTTACAAGAAAGTGGCGTCAATGTTTGGGTATTTGAATCAAGAACGGGTATTAACATCGTGTTATTGCACGCTCTGTTTGTCGTCGTTGAAACCGCCGCATTGGTTTATCTTGCCCGTAAAAGCTGGAACGAGTTCCAACAAAACATTGAGCTCGCTGAAATTGGTCAACACATTGCGCAAGAAGGCGATGTCGATTTAACCTTTCGCATTGAGCAACCGGAAGGACGCTTTACTCGCTCTTTTAATGACTTCTTCGACACCATGCAATCCTTGGTAAAACAAGCCACCCATACCTCCGAACAACTTCATGCATTAGGACAATCCTTTGCGCAAGCAACCAGTGCTATGAATCTCGGCGCCCAACAGCAACACCTAGAAACCGACAGCATTGCCAGTGCCACGCAAGAAATGACGGTTTCTATGCGCGATATTCAGCAATTGGTTAATGACGCCGCTACGCGTGCCACAGAGGCCAATGACATTACCTTGCGCAGTGAGAAAAACATCAGCGGTAGCCGCCGTGATATCGAACAACTGGCGACCGACATTGAAGGGGCAAGTCGTGTCATTCATCAACTCAATGAAGAAAGTAATGCCATCGGTTCGGTATTAGCCGTCATTCAGAGTATTGCCGAACAAACGAATTTACTGGCCCTCAATGCGGCCATTGAGGCGGCACGAGCGGGCGAGCAGGGTCGAGGATTTGCTGTCGTCGCTGATGAAGTTCGCACGTTGGCTTCGCGTACGCAAAATAGCACTGAAGAGATTCAGCAGATGATTGAGCGTTTGCAAAAAGGGGCATCGGCGGCCGTAAACGCCATGACCACCAGCCAGCACGGAGCCAAACAAAGCGTTGCTCAAATCATTAGCAGTAGCGATGATTTAATCCACATGCGTGATGCGATGGACGAGATTGCTCGAATGAGCCAAAACATTGCGCACGCCATGCAGCAACAAAACCAAGCCATTGCCGAAGTCAGTCAGAACCTGGTGGTGATTCGAGAAATCAGTGAAGATACGTCCCTGCAAAGTCAAACCACAGAAACTGACTCCGGCCGACTCATCGCCATGGCGAATGATTTGCGCGGTTTATTGCAGCAGTTTCGAGCCTAGCTTACGGACGCAAACCCGACGCGCGCTGGCGAGCCAAGGCCGATTCCTGCGCGCGCCCTTGTAGCGCATAACTTTCCGCCAACAACAAATCCAAGCGGCGCAGTAACGTGCCGTTCCCTTGCGCAAATACTTTAGCACGCAACAGCAAATGTTCGGCCTGAACCGCATCCCCCATTTGCACACTCACCCATGCTTGACGGTATAAAATGTCTGGATTGCGCGGCTGAATTTGTCGCGCCTGATCCAGATACGTCATTGATTGACGCAATCGACCGCGCAACCGTGCGTCTTCGGCTTGACGAAAATACACCGCCACCGCTGGGTGGTGCTGACCTTCGTCAATGGCCGTCAAGGTCAGTTGTTCGCGTTCAACACTGGCTTGAGGCGACACCGTAGGGCCTTGCGTTGGTGTTGATGAACAGGCTGACAAGCCAACCACAACCACTAAAAGAGCCAATCGAACCATGAGCGTTTTTTCTCCTCTGACGATGGTTGCGTGCTACGACACCCTTGTGTGCTGGGCGTACGCAATAGCGGGAAAGGATACACGGTTCCGGAACACCCTGCGGCATAGATTTGCCCATCACCGCCCACTGGTAACCAACTCATGTCGATGAATTCGGGCAATGGCTCAACACCAATACGCCGATACAATTCCTGCCAGATGGGCAGCGCAGCTCGACTACCGGCAAATGGCATCGGGCTATTGTCATCACGCCCGACCCAAATCACCGCCAAATGTTGATGATCGAAACCCGCAACCCAGCCATCGCGCTGACCATCGCTGGTGCCCGTTTTGATCGCCACCTTGCCTGACATCTCGGCACGTAATCGTTGCGCGGTACCTTGCTCCACCACCTCTTGCAAACCGTATCGTAACCATTGCATATCGGAGGCCGAAAAACGTTGTTCACCACGCATGGCATAGGAAGACAATACTTGTCCATCACTGGTCGCTACTGCCTCAATGGCTCGCAGCGGCGTATAAAATCCCTGCGATGCAATGGTTTGATAAAACGTCGCTACCGCGAACGGCGACACATCGATTGCGCCCAACAATAACGATGGATAAGGCGGGACCGATGACGTTAGCCCCAATTTTTGAATGGTTGTCGCGATGGGCGCCAACCCCACATTCATGCCTAGGCGCACCGTCGACGCATTGAGTGAACGCGCCAATACCGACACCATCGGCACATCACCATGGTGCTGCCGATCGAAATTGCGAGGCTGCCAAACTTCATTGGCTACCCCTTCAACGTCTACCGGATCATCGCTGATCAACGAACCCCAATGATATTGTCCCGATTGTAATGCCGATAAAAATACCGCCGGCTTCACCAACGAACCGAGAGGCCGACGTGCATCTAACGCACGGTTAAAACCAAAAAACTCGGCTCGACGAGACCCCAGCATAGCGCGGATCTCACCACCATCAACCGACGTCACCACCGCGGCACTTTCCAGCTCATTGCGCAAAGCCGGATAGTGTCTTTCCAAAGACTGTAAGTGCTGCTGTGTCGCGGTTTCAAGCGAATGCTGCAGCCATGGATCGAGTGTGGTAAAAACCAGCAACCCTTCGTTTTGCAGATCTTGCAACCGATAATCTTGCTGCAGTTGCTGCTTGGCCAGTGCCAAAAAGGCAGGATATTCTCGCTGACCTGCCCGCTGTGCATCGGCAATGAGCAACGGCTCTGCTTGAGCAGCACGACGCTCCGCTTCACTGATGACGCCATCAGCAGCCATCAGCGACAACACCAAATCCCGGCGCTCTTTGGCACGTTCAGGATTACGTCGCGGATTGTAAAACGACGCGCCCTTTACTAATCCGACCAAGGTTGCCATTTCGGCCGTGGACAACTCGCCCACCGACTTGCCAAAATAAAATCGCGCTGCTAAGCCAAAACCGTGTATTGAACGCCGCCCTGCCTGCCCTAAATACACTTCATTCAAATACGCCTGCAAAATTTCTTCTTTGCTGTAATGCAACTCAAGCAACATCGCCATTAAGGCTTCCTGCGCTTTGCGAATCAGCGTTCGATCGCTGCTCAAGTAAAAATTTTTCACCAGCTGCTGAGTCAAGGTTGAGCCGCCTTGCACCACCCCTCCGGCTTGCACATTAGCCAACATGGCGCGTGCAATACCCCGCACCGAAATACCATGATGCTGCAAAAACGCCTTATCTTCGGTGACAATTAACGCGGCAATCAATTCCAGCGGTACGTCATCGACGGTCACCAACTCACGGTCTTCATTGTGCTGCGGAAAAATCCCTCCAATGTATTGTGGCTCTAAACGCACCATCGGCTGCTCTTGCGAGCCAACCCACAACGACTGCACCACCCCATCCGACAATTGTAGAGTGATTCGCGCATGCCCTTCGGCACCATCCCAAAATGAAACAGCACGTCGATGAATGCGCCAAACATCGTTACTGTGCTCAAAGGTTCCTGGCGTCGGCGTTCCACGCTGCGCGCGATAATCCGCCCACTGCAACTCGGCCTGCAATTGTTCAGGGCTGAGCGCCAAGCCGGGATACAGCAACAAAGGGCGAGCATACACCTTGGCCGGTAAGTTCCATTTACGACCATCAAAATGATGACGCACCTGAGCATCCAAATACACCAACAAGACGGCCAGCATCACCAAACCCAGCAGGACAATGCGTAACGGCCATGCCCACCAGCGACGACGCGCAACAGACGACTGCTTATTCGATGGGCGCTTGCGCGGCGCGGGCTTAGAGGCTCGTGTGGTATTCGATTTCTTCTTCGCTGACGGCGGTTTTACGGAGGGCATACGATCTCATTATCAATAAAAAATAATCATAACAATCTGGCAAATCGGTGACGATGACGAAATAACGTTCATTGATCGTTACGATAAATCAATTTCTCTGTTATTTTACGCGAACATTGCCAAACTAATGCCAATTTCTTTGGAGTAATCCTATGACCACACTAAGCACCTTATCCCGTCGCTGGTTATTAACGGCATTATTACCTGCCACATTATTAAGCCAAACTGTGCAAGCGAATGATACTCGATTGCATATTTATAATTGGTCGGATTACATCGCTGAAGACACCATCGCCAATTTTCAAAAAGAAACCGGCATTCGTGTGACTTATGACGTGTACGATTCCAACGAAGTGCTGGAAGCCAAAATGCTCGCGGGTCGCAGTGGTTATGACTTGATGTTCCCAACGGCACGCCCGTTTGCCGACCGCGCCATTCAAGCCAAGTTATACCAGCCATTGAACAAAGAACAACTGCCACTGTGGGGAAATCTTGAACCTGGTATTTTAAAGTCGTTGGCCGACATCGATCCTGGCAATCAATTCCTGATGCCTTACATGTGGGGTACCACCGGCATTGCTTACAATGTGGATAAGGTTCGTGCCATTCTAGGCGATGACATGCCGTTGGATACTTGGCGTTTGGTGTTTGACCCAGAAATCACTCGCCAGTTAGCCAGCTGTGGCGTTGCATTGATGGATGATCCCATCGAAGTCTTCGTTGCCGCCATGGCTTATAAGGGTACCGATACCAGCGACTACAGCCGTAATGCCATTACCGATGCGGCCGCAACCGTCAGTGCCGTGCGCAGCCATATTCGTTATTTCCACAGCTCACAAACCATCAACGACATGGCAAATGGCGATTTGTGCGTGGCGCATGGCTATTCAGGTGACATGCTGCAAGCGCAAGCACGTGCCAACGAAGCCGATCGTGGCGTTAACGTAGAATACGTCATTCCACGTGAAGGTGCTGTCATCTGGACGGACGTCGCGGTGATTCCTGCCGATGCCCCCAATGTACAAGCGGCTCATCGCTTCTTAAACTACTTATTGCAACCCGATGTGATTGCGCCTATTTCCAATTACGTTGCCTACGCCAATGCCAATGCCAAGGCAACGCCATTGGTGGATGCTGAAGTACGTGATAACCCCGGCATTTATCCTTCCGATGCCACCCGCGAACGCTTATTGGTGTTAAAAACCCCAACCAACGCCGAAGCACGAAACATGTCACGTACATGGACTCGGGTTAAAACAGGTCGTTAAACGTCGTCCGCTCTGACCAAGCCTCGCCCAGAGCGGGGCTTTTTCTTTTGGTTTAGTACAGGTAGCCATTGCCATGCCTCAACATCGCCCCGCCCCGAATGACAATCCTTGGGCGGCATCCGACGAAGAGCCCATTGTTCGCGTCGAAAATGTCACCAAAACCTTCGGCAACACCTATGCGGTGGACGACATCAGCCTTAACATTCATCGTGGCGAATTTTTCTCGCTGCTCGGCGCATCCGGTTGCGGTAAAACCACCTTATTACGCATGCTCGGTGGTTTTGAAACCCCCACCAGCGGTCGTATCTTCATTGATGGGCAAGACGTCACTCATGTACCGCCTTACGAACGCCCCATCAATATGATGTTTCAGAGCTATGCGTTATTTCCTCACATGACCGTGGCACAAAACATCGCCTTTGGCTTAAAACAAGACCGCATGCCGAGCCTGCATATTCGTGAGCGCGTGTCAGAAATGATGGCCTTGGTGCAGATTGAAAAATTAGCCAACCGCAAACCACACCAATTATCGGGTGGCCAACGCCAACGCGTGGCATTGGCACGAGCACTGGCTAAGCACCCGAAAATCTTGTTATTGGACGAGCCGCTGGGTGCATTGGACAAAAAACTGCGCGAGCAAACGCAATTCGAATTGGTCAACATTCAAGAACGCCTCGGCATCACCTTCATCGTGGTCACCCATGACCAAGAAGAAGCCATGACCATGTCATCACGCATTGCCTTAATGCACGAAGGCCGAATCGAACAAGTCGATACGCCGCGCCGCATGTATGAATTTCCGATTAGCCGCTATGCCGCCGGATTCATTGGCTCGGTCAACTTGTTCCATGGTCATGTCGTCGAACACAACAACGACATGGTACTGATTCGTAGCGATGAAGCCGGCGCCGACTTATTGGTACACCACAGTCAACCGCTGCTCAGTGGCATGGAAATCACCGTTGCTGTACGCCCCGAAAAAATCATTGTGCGCGAGCAACGCAATGACGAACCCAATCATTTGCACGGTGTCATCCAAGAAATTGCGTATTTGGGTGACGTGTCCATTTATCACATCGAACTGGCCAGCGGCAAACGTGTGCAATTTACCCAATCCAACGTTCAAGCCTTGGCGGAACAGCCACTCACGTGGGGGCAAGAGGTGGCTCTAAGCTGGAACCCCTACAGCTGTGGAGTACTCAGCCAATGATGTCACGCTTATCTTGGCCAACCGCGTTGCGCGTCCCCGGTCGAGTCTGGGTGATCGGTGCGCCGTGGTTTTGGCTTGCGTTGTTTTTTATTCTGCCGTTTCTGTTTGTGCTCAAAATCAGTTTGTCGGAGGCCGTTCTCGCACAACCGCCCTACCTAGACTGGGTGCGCGAAGTGGAAGACGGCATGGTGCTGATTCAGCTGAATTTCGGCAATTACCTCATGCTGTGGGAGGATTCACTTTACCTAGCCGCCTTATGGGGTTCGTTTAAAGTCGCCGCCATTTCAACACTCATCTGTTTGTTGATTGGCTACCCCATGGCGTACGCCATCGCACTCGCGCCCAATCATTGGCGTATGCCGCTACTCATGCTCATCATTCTGCCTTTTTGGACCTCGTTCTTGATTCGCGTTTACGCCTGGATGGGCATACTTAAGGACAACGGCTTAATCAATCAGGTACTGATGGGCATGGGTTTAATCAGTGAGCCATTGCAAATATTGCACACCCCGGTTGCCGTTTACATTGGCGTGGTGTACAGCTACCTGCCGTTCTTGGTGTTGCCACTGTACGCCACTTTAATTCGCCTGGATAACACGCTACTGGAAGCCGCCGCCGACTTAGGCTGCCGACCTTGGAAGCAATTTCTGACCATCACCTTGCCGCAATCCGTGCCCGGCATTCTAGCTGGCTCCATGTTGGTGTTTATTCCCGTCATGGGCGAGTTCGTGATTCCCGACTTATTGGGCGGGCCCGACACCCTCATGATTGGTAAGCTGATGTGGACCGAATTCTTTAGCAATAAAGATTGGCCACTGGCCTCAGCGTTGGCTTCCGTACTGTTGGTGGTGCTTATTATTCCGTTTGTATTGATGCGTCATTACGAACAAAAAACCGCCGATAACTTGGGTTAGGAGTTCGTTATGTTAAAGCGCTATCCCTTGCTCATCGTGATGCTGATCTTAGGCTATCTATTCTTATACATGCCCATTGTCAGCTTGGTCATCTACTCCTTTAACGAGAGTCGTCTTGTGACTGTGTGGAGCGGTTTTAGTACCAAATGGTATGTGGAGCTGTTCAATAACAAACCGCTGCTCAACGCCGCCGCCACCAGCATTAAAATCGCTGCCCTGAACGCCACGGCGGCCATCGTGCTCGGCACACTGGCGGCACTGGCGCTGGTACGCTTTCGCCAATCTCGTGGCCATAAAAGTCTAGGGGTCATGGTTACGGCACCCTTGGTGATGCCCGAAGTCATTATCGGCTTATCCTTACTGCTGCTGTTTGTGGCAATGGAAGACCTGATTGGCTGGCCTCAAGGTCGAGGACTCACCACCATTTTGCTCGCACACATTACCTTTTCGATGGCCTACGTCACCGTGGTGGTACAAAGCCGCTTGGCACACATGGATCGCTCCATAGAAGAAGCCGCACTCGATTTAGGCGCGAAACCGCTCAAGGTGTTCTTTACCATCACCTTGCCGATGATTGCCCCGTCGCTGTTAGCGGGTTGGTTACTGGCCTTTACTCTGTCGTTGGATGATCTGGTGATTGCCAGCTTCGTGTCTGGCCCAGGCTCGACCACCCTGCCCATGGTGGTTTACTCCAGCGTGCGCTTAGGGGTGAGCCCAGAAATCAACGCCTTGGCCACCATCATCATCGCCATCGTCAGCACCGCGGTGTTGATTGCGGGGGTGATTATGTATCGTCAAGAAATGAACAAACAAAAGCGGCTGTAATCAGCCGCTTTTGCGCTCCTACACCTCCAACCACCTCCAGCTACAACCAACCGCCCCCGTGTCATCCTCCACCAACATCCGCACTCACGCACAATGTAACAACTGGCGCTAGCGAGCGCACATCGAACCCGATAAAGTAGGGTTATTACTTCGTACACACGAGATCGCTATGTTGCCCAACTCCCTCAATGCCCACTGGCAGCGCATCGAACAGCAATGCCACGATGATTTTGCCCGCCATCAAATCGACTGGACATCCTTATGGCAATCGCTTTCAAGCGAACAACAAGCCGATGCACAGCGCGTGTTGTGTCTCAGTGATTACGTGGTCGATTCTCTCAGCAAACAAGCCGATTACTTTCAACAAGCTGTGCGTGATGACACACTCAATCGGCCGATTCCGCGTTCACAAATGCAAGCGTGGTTGGATGAGTTGAGTGCCGATGCGAAGAGCGAAGATGAGTGGCACAAGGCACTGCGCCAGTTGCGTCGTCGCGTGATGGTGCACATCATTTGGCGCGACCTGTTGCGTCAAGGCGGTACGATGGAAACAACCCGTATGCTGTCCGATTTAGCCGATGAGTGCGTCTGCCGCAGCATCGCCTTTTTAACACCCCTACTCACACAACGCCATGGCGACCCCATTGGTCAGCGCAGCGGTCACGTGCAACCGTTATTGGTGCTGGGCATGGGCAAACTGGGAGCCTATGAGCTGAACCTCAGCTCAGACATCGACTTGATTTTTACCTACCCAGAAAGCGGCAACACCAACGGCACCAAAGTCATTAGCAACCAAGAGTTTTTCATCAAGCTTGGACAAAAAATCATTCAAGCGCTGGATAACACCACCATCGACGGTTTCGTGTTTCGTACCGACATGCGCCTACGGCCTTACGGGCAAAGCGGCCCATTGGTGATGAACTTTGCCTCGATCGAAGAGTATTACCAAAATCAAGGGCGCGACTGGGAGCGCTACGCCATGGTCAAAGCGCGTGTGATTACCGGCGAGCGCGACGAATACGGGCAAGAGCTGTTGCACATTTTACGACCGTTCACCTACCGCATGTACGTCGATTACAGTGCGTTTGAATCATTGCGGTCGATGAAAGCCATGATCACCGCCGAGGTACGCCGTCGAGGCCTGCAAGACAATGTGAAACTCGGTGCCGGAGGCATTCGCGAAGTCGAGTTCATTGTGCAAGCCTTCCAGCTCATTCGCGGCGGACAAGACAAGAGCTTACAAACCCGTGAATTACTGAAGGTACTGAGCATTTTAGCCGCAGAAGGTTACTTGCCCAGTAGCGCTTGCGACGAACTGGCTCAGGCCTATCTCTTTTTACGCGACAGCGAGCATGCCATTCAGGCGCAAAACGATGAGCAAACCCAACAACTGCCACAAGAGACGCTGCATCAGAGTCGCTTGGCGTGGGCGCTGGGCTGTGCCGATTGGCAAGAGTACGAGCAACAACTGGCACATCACCGCCAACGCGTCAGCCATCATTTTGCCCAAATTGTCGCCGATGACGTCGAGCAAGACAGCGAACACGACCTCAGCATCTGGACCGATTTATGGATGGCCGACATGGATGAGGCCGAACAACAGCAATTTTTACAAAGCTATCCCTGCGAGCAATTTGATGCCTTACAACAGCGGCTTGGACAGTTGCGCGAATCACGCACCGTCCATGCCATGCAACAAATTGGTCGTGAGCGCTTAGATCGACTGATGCCAAGGTTGTTACAAACGCTCTGGCAACACGACCAACCGGCCACCACCTTTGAACGCATTGTCCCCTTACTCGAAGCGGTATTACGGCGTACCGCCTATTTGGTGTTACTCAGCGAAAACCCACAAGCACTCACCCAATTAGTCAAATTGTGCGGTGCCTCAAGCTGGGTGGCGCGCTACATCACCGCCCAGCCGCTGCTGCTCGACGAATTACTGGTGGTGGAAAACCTGTATCGCTTACCGCCACGACAAGAACTGAAAGAAGAACTAGACCTACGCTTATTGCGCGTTGACGAAACCGATCTAGAGCAACAAATGGAACAATTGCGACAGTTTGTTCATGCCCACAAACTGCGCGCTGCGGCCTGCGAAGTCATGGACAAACTGACGTTAATGAAAGTCAGCGACTACTTAACCTGGCTGGCTGAGGTCGTTTTAGAAAAAGTCATGTACCTCAGCTGGCAACACATGGTCAGCAAATACGGCCATCCCAGCAATGCGGAAGGCGATGCCGTTCTCACGCCCGAATTCATCATTGTCGGTTACGGCAAAGTCGGAGGACTAGAACTCAGCTACAGTTCCGATCTCGACCTAGTGTTCATTCACAACGGCTATGCACAAGGCGAAACCCAAGGGCAACAGCGCGTTGATAATGCCGTCTTTTATACCCGCATGGGGCAACGCATGGTGCACATTTTGTCCACGCAAACCCGTTCGGGTGATTGTTACGAAGTTGACCTACGGTTACGTCCATCGGGTAACTCCGGCATGATCGTCGCCTCCCTCAAAGCGTTTGCCGATTACCAGCAAAATCACGCCTGGACATGGGAGCATCAAGCATTGGTGCGCGCGCGCGTATTGTGTGGCGACACCACCTTAAGCGAGCAATATCAGCAAATCCGCTGCCAAATTCTCAGTCAACCGCGCGACAACCAAGCACTGGCCGAAGAAGTACGAGCCATGCGCCAAAAAATGAGGGATAATCTTGGCTCCAAAGATACAACCGGCCAGCAATTCCACCTAAAACACGATGCGGGGGGTATTGTTGACATCGAGTTTCTGGTTCAATACGGGGTTCTGGCCTGGTCACACCAATATCCAGAACTGTTGCAAGTTACCGACAACATGCGGTTGTTGGATACCTTTGCAACCGTCGGCCTGATGGATCCACAAGATCGTCAGACCTTACAGGAAATCTACCTGTCATACCGAGCCGAAACTCACCGGCGTGCATTACAAAATCTAAAGCTCTTGTTGGATGCAACTACCCAGTCCCGACTTGGCTTCGATGCGCGGCGTAACGATGTGACCCGACTGTGGAAACTCTGGTTAAACTGACGAATTATTTGAGTGAGGTTTATATGACACCTTCCATGTCCGACCGCGATGGTCTGATCTGGCTTGACGGCGAGTTGGTTGATTGGCGTGAAGCGAAAGTTCACGTCTTAACGCATACTCTGCATTACGGTATGGGCGTATTTGAAGGCGTGCGCGCCTATCAAACCGAACAAGGCGCGGCTATTTTCCGTCTTCAGGAACACACCGACCGCCTGTTCAACTCGGCGCATATCCTGAACATGAAAATCCCGTACAGCAAAGAAGAAATTAACGAAGCCCATCGTGCCGCTGTGCGCGAAAATAACCTAAACAGTGCCTACATTCGCCCCATGGCGTTTTACGGCTCAGAAGGCATGGGCTTACGTGCCGACAACCTGAAAGTGCACGTGATGGTCGCGGCGTGGGAATGGCCTGCCTACATGGGTGAAGAAGCCAAGACACAAGGTATTAAAATCCGTACCTCCAGCTTTACCCGTCACCATGTGAACATCACCATGTGTAAGGCGAAAGCGAACGGTAACTACATGAACTCCATGCTCGCGCTGCGCGAAGCACTGGACAGCGGCTGTGAAGAAGCTTTATTGCTCGACAACGAAGGCTACGTGGCCGAAGGTTCGGGTGAAAACTTCTTTATGCTGAAAGACGGCGTGATGTACACCCCAGAGCTGACCTCGTGCCTCGACGGCATTACCCGCCGTACCATCATGGAAATGGCGCGTTCGTTGGGCATCGACGTGCGCGAAAAACGCATCACTCGTGACGAAGTGTACATCGCTGATGAAGCCTTCTTCACCGGCACCGCCGCCGAAGTATTGCCTATTCGCATACTCGATGGACGCGTTATCGGCCCTGGCCACCGCGGCCCAGTGACCGAGAAGCTACAAACCATGTACTTCGACCAAGTGACCGGCAAAGCGCCGTACAACCCTAACTGGTTGACCTTGGTTAAGTAATTCGGGCGATTAACAAGCCCGAACACAAAAACCCCGCTTTGCGGGGTTTTTTATTGCGCCCTAATCACCCTATCAGTGCCCTAACTTGCCATGTTCCGCCTCAATCTGGCGATCCACGGACGACAAGTAATACTCATCGGCAAAGCCAGATTCTGGTTCTTTCAACCACATGAGGCACAACAACCAACTAACAAACGCACCAGCGGCAATGATGAAGAAAAACTGCGTCGGTGTCACAAACGTGTAGATGGTTAAATACACCACTGCCCCGACATTGCCGTAAGCACCTGCCATGCCGGATATTTGTCCCGTCAAACGACGTTTAATCGATGGGATAATACCGAAGGTCGCTCCTTCTGCCCCTTGCACAAAAAAGGACGTAAAAATCGTGATGGCAACGGCAATGATCAATGGCCAAGATGAGTTCAGCAAGCCCATCAAAGCAAATCCGACACCAATACCAAACATATAGCTAAGCATCACAAAGCGACGGTTGCCCATGCGGTCTGACACCATGCCCCCCATCGGGCGAGCGACAAGATTCACAAAGGCAAAAGACGCTGCAATCATGCCTGCAGCTGTCGCCGTTAAGCCCCATGTTTGCTCAAAGAAATACGGAAGCATTGAGACAACGGCCAATTCAGCACCAAAGTTGGCAAAATAGGTGCTGTTTAATGCTGCCACGCTGTTGAATGAATACTTGTCATCCTCGGGAACGCCTCTTTTCAGAATAGGTATATTGATAATCAGCACTTGCGCTAACTGATACAAAATAATGGCCACAATCGCACCATAAGCAATCCATGCGTGAGTAGCGGACAAATAGCCCAGTACTTGAATGCGCCAAACCAAAATGGCTAAAACACCAATCAAAGGAATGGTCCACAGCATCAATTTGATCATGTCGCCCCAGGTACTGACTTCCAGCGCCGTGGCTTTACGTGGCTTGCGATGAACGGTACCGGCCGGGCCATCGGTGATGGCAAACCAGTAATACACCCCATAAGCAGCCATTACAATCGCGCTTTGGGCAATGGCCCAACGCCAGCCATCTTCACCACCGTACATTGAAATCGCAATGGTCGGTAGAGTCATTGCCGCAGCCGCTGATCCAAAATTTCCCCAGCCGGCATAAAAGCCTTCAGCAAAACCGATGTCTTTGGGTTTAAACCACATCGCCGTCATGTGAATACCGACCACAAAACTCGCACCGATGGAACTTAACACCAACCGACTAACCAGCAACTGCGTCATTGTGTCACCAAAGGCAAATGTCAGTGCAGGAATTGACATCACGACCATTAAAATAGAAAACACTCGACGCGGGCCAAATCGGTCGAGCGCCATGCCAACAATAATACGAGCCGGAATAGTCAACGCCACGTTACAAATAGCAAATAGCTTTAAATCATCGGCGGTTAGCCAATCCACACTGCGCAGCATGCTTGACGCCAAAGGCGCCATATTGAACCACACATAAAAGGTAATAAAAAATGCAATCCACGTTAAGTGCAATGCACGTATTTCAGGATTTTTAAAACGAAAAACCGCTGCAACTTGCATAGTCGAACCCCTTTAAGGCTGATAAACCATCGCCTACAGGCTGGGTAAAATTAGTAATGGACATTGGGCACGACGTGCTAAAAACGAGCTCACACTACCAAATGTCATATAATCCAGTTCATCCACAAATTGTGTTAATGAACGAGCGATAAACCCACCATCAAGCTGATGACTGTGTCGCGCGATCACCAACATATCAGGACGTAATTTTTCGGTGGCTCGCAATAGCATTTTGCGCGCATCACCATCGAGTAATAAGCTTTCCGCATCCAACTTTTGTTCATTGCACAAGGCAACCGCTTCCGCCAGATCACGCTTCATCTCATCGTATTCTTGCTGGAAAAGATCTTCGTTGCTTTCAGTGATATCGCGCGGGTTCTCCGCCACCGCAACCAAACTAATGGTGGGCTGCAAAGCCGAGAACAGCGTGATGGTTTGTGCCAATGCCAACTTCGCATTACGTGATCCATCGTATGCCAACATGATTTTCATAAAGTACCCTCACTCACGGCGAATAAGGTAGCCGCTCAATACACACAATAATAAGATACGGTGATAATACAGACTGACTTATATCAACATTTATCGCCCATACCCCCTTATCACCTCGCTACTAAGCCGAATTTAGCCAACATGAAATACACCCTATTCCTGCCAATTACCCACTATGGAGTATGTTAATATCTTTCACATTAATAGGATCCGTAAAACAACAATAAGAAATAAAAAATAGGTAATAAAAAAGCAGCCGAAGCTGCTCTTTCAATACCTTATTTATGGATTGTATATTTCGACGTTTTTACGCAAATAGAACCACCAATTGATAATCATGCACAGCGCATAGAATATCGCAAACCCATACATGGCCATTTCCGGCGTTCCTGCTTTAATTTCGGCCCCCATCACTTTTGGCGCGATAAAGGCACCGTATGCTGCCACCGCCGATGTCCAACCCAATACAGGACCTTTCAATTGCGCATCAAAGATGACACCGATACTACGGAACGTTGAGCCGTTACCAATACCACTGGCGGCAAAAAGCACAACAAACAACACCATAAAGAGAGCAAAGTAACTGTTCGGATCGGTTGAATTATAAGCCTGCATCATCACATAACCCGTCGCAACCGAAGCCACCACCATCACCGCCGAAATATACTGAGTAATAATCGCACCGCCCAACTTATCCGAAATCCAACCACCAAAAGGACGAATTAACGCACCGACAAATGGCCCAATCCACGCCCAAGTCAGCGCACTGGGGGCATCGGGATTCGCAATACGAATGATGTCTCCATCAGCCCCAATGCTCATCATGTTGCCAAAGATAACCATGATCGACAGAGGTAAAGCTGCAGAAAAACCAATAAAAGAGCCAAAGGTTAAAATGTACAACACGGTCATCGACCAGGTGTGCTTATTACTAAAAATAGCAAACTGCTTTTGAATATTCGGTTTGATCGAGCCTGGTAATAGCTTTAACGCCAGCAATGTAATAACAATCGTCAATGGCAACGCCAACCACATACCAATCATTGGCAACATCGCAATACCAATGACCGCCGCCACCAAACCAATCACATACAAACCGACGATTTTACTGAAGGCTGCCAACGGTGAGCCCGGATTCGGCGTGATTGGGCGCAAGTTGTTCATGCCAAACCAGCCCGCAAAAGCCAGCGGAATTAAAAACAACAACCAGACAAAACCGGCATTTTGAATCCACGTATCCGTGCCCGCTTCAATACGCCCCAATAAGGTACCACTGGCGTTCACCAATGCTTTCGGATCGCCACCTAACGCACCGAATATCCCGACGGTCATCACCAGTGGAATCAAAATTTGCATGCTGGTCACGCCAAAGTTACCCAAACCAGCATTCATACCTAAGGCATAGCCTTGCTGATTTTTGGGGTAAAACGTACTGATGTTACTCATCGAACACGCAAAGTTACCGCCGCCAATACCCGACAACAAGGCCAGTACTTGGAACATCCAAAATGGCGTGTCCGGTTGCATCAGGGCATACCCTGTACCAAATGCTGGAATCATTAACAGTGCAGTGGTTAAAAAGATGGTATTACGACCACCGGCAATCCGAATCATAAATGACGCGGGAATGCGCAGAGTCGCACCCGATAAACCAGCTATAGCCGTTAATGAAAACAACTGTTCAATGGTAAAGTCGAAGCCCAAATTGCGCATTTGCGTGGTAATCATGCCCCACATTAGCCACACCGCAAAACCCATTAATAGGCTTGGAATCGAAATCCACAGATTGCGTGTGGCGATCGATTGACCTTGTTGCTTCCAGAACGTCGAGTTTTCAACATCCCATTGTTCTATGTCTGCGTTTTTTCTCGCCATGTTGTCATCCTCAACGCGCACCACTCGAATCTGACAAATCGCGTGATGCGCCTATATCATTAGAAGTTTGCTTGAACCCAAGCCCATGCTTTATCGGTATCGAACGAGCTATCACCTGCACGGTAATTGGCGTATTTCACGCCCGCGCTGTAGTGTTTGTTAAAGCGCTTTGTCGCCTGCAGATTAATTTCACTGCCCTTATCCGCATTGCCACTATCGGCACTGTAGTCATGGTAAAACGTCAGTAAATGGATACCTGCCGCCGTACCAGCCACTTTCAGATAAGTGTCCGTTAAGCCATCTGCTGGTGTGCCCAAAAACTTATCCGCCCAGCCATTAAAGGCGTGCTTAGTGGCTAGCGGGGTTTGAAAACCGTATTCACCGTCATCACTGCCTAAGCGCTCATGACCGATGGCCAAGGTCACGCCATTCACCAGCACACCGCCTTCTAACGCGATGAAATTGGCCGAGAAGTCATCGGTTTGTTGGGTAGCCAACTCGACGCTATAAAGCAACGACACATCCTTTACCGCGTGCTTGCCATGAAAACGACCACCTACAGTGTTGTTATTCGCATCCGTGTTGTCGTCTTTCAGCAAATAGGCATAACCCGTCAACTGACCAAGGGGTAAGCCGTCATAGCGCACGTTGAATAAGTGATGGGAAACATCCTGCGATGCAAACAGAATGTCGTTGACCTGATCGATAAACGCGTACTGTATATGAGCATCGTTGAGCTGATAGGCCACGCGCAACGCATCGAACGTTTGTTCGTTTTGACGCCAGCCAACGTTGCCAACAAAACGGGCGTTATCCAGCACTATGCGTTGACGACCAAGGGTCACCGTTAAACCATCCACTTGGTATTGCAACTGCACACGGTTGAACTCGGTATTCACCGGATCGGCCACAATGTCGTACGGACTATTTTCTGGGCGATAGTCATCGATCAAGGCACGCACATCCTCGATTTCCACTAACGCGGTAAAGCCTGCCACACTGGCACTTTCTAGCCCTAATCGAGATCGTAATGTCAGTGCGTGTGCCGTTTTAAAGGCATTGTCTGAATCATGACTTTCATAACGTAAACGCACATCAGCCAGCGGCTTCGTACTGGCCAGCGTGTCTTGCCATGAGCTGTCGGCCCAGCTCGCGGACGATAAGGCAATACCACAGATCAACGTTGAAACGGTATTTGAGTGTCGCATGACGTACTCCTAACAATGGGTAAAAACAACCTACCTTGCCGACGATCGAATTATGGTGATGCGTTATTGCATCAAAGGAGACGTCGATACCGCAAAGTCATAACCGTCGATCTCGGCTTGACTGATGAGGGTATGGATGTATTGAGCAATGGCTTTTTGCCGAACTTTGGCGTGTAAGTATGTTTGAATCGTGTCTTTGACGGCCTCATACGGCTGAGGCTGACCCGCCACCTTGCGATGCACCCACACCACATGAAAACCGTAACGGGTCTCCACTAATTGCGGCACGAGGCCGACCTCGGCTTTGAACACCACCCGCTCAAACTCTGGTACGGTTTGACCACGACTGATTTGCCCCAAGCTACCGCCAACGGCACTGGATGGGCAGGCTGAATATTGTTTGGCCATGTCTTCAATCGCAGCGCCGGTTTGCAGCTGTGCCAAGACCGATTCCGCAATCGTCAATGCCTGCATCCGCTCCTTCTCTTGCTCAGGGTCGGCCATGATCAACACATGGCTGACCTCAAGTAGCGGCGACGTCATAAACCGATGCGGATTTTGCTCAAAATAGTGCAAACACTCTTCCTCACTGGCTGCCGGAATGGCGATTTCATGCTCGATCAGCTGTTCAATAAAATCTTGTTGGCCACTGAAGCTGGCATTATTGGCCACCGACAAACCCAATTCGCTGGCTCGCTGGCGCAGTAGCTCACTGATAATCAACGACTCTGCCGCCTTCAGCATGGCGTCACGCTGACTGTCCGCTGGGTGATATTGCATCTCGGCTAAAATGGACGATTCTGGGATAGTGGTTGAATTAACTTGAATCATAACGACCTCTCAAGGTTCCGAATCAGAAACAGGCATTCAGTGAGCAGACGCGCCACTCAATGCCCTGTTGCTGCCATCAGCGACGCTGACGCACCACCTGATGCTGGCGTGTGATGTACTGCAAAGGCACACTCAGCATGTGCACCAAGCGAGTGAATGGGAACAACAAGAACAGCGTCATGCCCAGCACCACGTGCAACTTAAAGATCCAATGCACCTCAGAAATGGCGTCCACCGCAACGGCCACATTGAAGGTCATGATGCCCTGCGCCCAGGTCATCAAACGCACCATTTCGGCACCGTCCAAGTGGCCGGTTGATACGATGATCGACAGCAAACCTAAAATCAGCTGTGCGTAGATCAACAATAAGATAACGATGTCCATCGGCTTACTGGTGGCACGAATACGTGGGTTGAATAAACGCCGCTGAATCAGAATGGTCAAACCGACAAAGCAAATGACACCAAACAAACCACCAGCACCCATCGCCACCAACTGTTTCATCGAGGTCGTGACACCAAAGAAGTACCAAACTTCTTTGGGCATCAGTAAGCCAAAAAAATGGCCAAAGAAAATACCCAAAATACCCACATGAAAGAGGATACTACCGGTGCGCAGTTGCTTTTTTTCGAGTAACTGGCTAGAACTGGTTTTCCACGTGTACTGCTCGCGGTCATAACGAATCCAGGTTGCAATAAACATGACCGCCATCGCCAAATAGGGATAGATGCCAAAGGCAAACATATTCAATTGATTCATCTGCTTGCTCCTTAAACCGTTGGGTTAGTCGAGGTTTGTAAGAGTTCCGTATTCAACGGGATGTATTGGTCACGTCGTTGTTGCTCACTCGGACGATTCCCCTCACCACACGATGCGGTCTCATTCGCCATGAAGCTCACCATTTCTTCTTCCCACACTTTATCCAGTGCCTCGGAGGTGTGATCTGGCGCTTCTTTATCGATTTGTGAACGTAAATCCGCCAAGTCGATCGGTGCTTCAGACAGCGAGAGCAGTGCGTGAAAAATAGCCGCATAATCCGATTCACGCTGCTCTAAACGACACGCTAACAACGCCATAATCGGTGCAATTTCTTCCAACCCAAAGCGGCCATTCTGTACACCTTGGGTTGACAGAAACTCCAAGTACAACGGGATGTAATCGGGCAATTCATTCACCCCGATGTCCAAACCGGCGTCTTGGTATTGTTGTTTCAAATCCACCATGGCTTGGCCGCGATCACGCGACTCGCCATGGACGTGCTCAAACAACAACATCGACAAAGAACGCCCCCGCTCAAACAAGCCGTCATACTCTTCTTGCCACGCCATGAGATCACCTTCACAGCGATGCTGAATAAAGTCATTCACGGCAGTTTGATGCTCTGCGGTTAGCCCTGAATCGGTGACCAGGGTTTGCAGTTCACTGTGCACAGCCACCAGCTCTTGCGTCGGGTAGTCCAACAACAACGACAAAATGCGTAAAATTTCCATGCGTTACTCCTTAATGACCACGGGGATGACTTGACGCACACCGCTGGTGCTAGCCCCGAACAAGTTGGCAGAGTTATTGCCATCGCTACAACCATTGCCAAAACTGAAACCACAGCTGTTTTTCAGGTCATACGCGTCTTCGGCATACGCTTTGTGGCTAGTTGGAATGACAAAGCGATCTTCGTAATTGGCCAATGCCATGTAGCGATACATCTCTTCAACTTGATGAACGGTTAAACCCACTTGTTGCAATACGGCCAAGTCTTCCACCTGATCAACATTTTGCGCGCGCTTAAAGGCACGCATCGCAATCATGCGCTCTAACGCACGTTCAACTGGTGCTTCGTCACCAGCGGTCAATAAGTTGGCCAAATAGCGCAGTGGGATTCGCAACGATTTCAAATCGGGAATGTCACCATTCATCCCCACATGACCCGCTTCCACCGCCGTTTGAATGGGTGACAAAGGAGGCACATACCACACCATCGGTAGCGTGCGGTATTCTGGGTGCAATGGCAGAGCCACTTTCCAATCAATCGCCATCATATACACGGGAGAACGCTGGGCTGCCGTTATCCAATTGTCGGCAATGCCTTCGGCTTTCGCCGCTGCAATCACCGCAGGATCGAATGGATCCAAGAAGATGTCCAATTGCGCTTGGTACAAATCTTTCTCATTCGGTGTATTCGCCGCCGATTCAATTTTGTCGGCGTCGTACAACAACACACCCAAGTAACGAATACGACCAACGCACGTTTCAGAACACACGGTGGGTTGACCAGCTTCAATCCGTGGGAAGCAGAAAATACACTTCTCTGATTTGCCGGATTTCCAGTTGTAATAGATTTTTTTGTACGGGCAGGCCGAGACACACATGCGCCAGCCACGGCATTTTTCTTGGTCGATCAAGACAATGCCGTCTTCTTCACGCTTGTAAATCGCACCGGATGGACAGGCCGCCACACAGGCTGGGTTCAAGCAGTGTTCGCACAAGCGTGGCAAATACATCATGAAGGTCTTTTCAAATTGACCGTAGATGTCTTTCTGCACCACGTTATCGAAGTTCTTATCGATTTTGCGTTTGGCGAATTCCGTACCGAGAATTTCTTCCCAATTTGGACCCCATTCGATTTTCTCCATGCGTTTACCGGTAATCAGCGAACGTGGGCGTGCCACTGGCTGATGCTTGCTATCAGGCGCATTGTGCAAATGCTGATAGTCGAAATCGAATGGCTCGTAGTAGTCGTCAATTTCCGGCAAGTCTGGGTTGGCGAAAATGTTCGCCAACACGCGTAACTTACCGCCGATTTTTAACTGTAATTTACCGCTGCCGTCACGCTGCCAGCCGCCTTTCCATTTTTGCTGGTTTTCCCACTCTTTCGGAAAACCAATACCTGGCTTAGTTTCGACGTTATTAAACCAGGCGTACTCCACCCCTTCACGAGAGGTCCAGACGTTTTTGCAGGTGATGGAGCAAGTGTGACAACCGATACACTTGTCTAAGTTCAGCACCATGCCTATTTGCGCTCTAACTTTCATAAAAATTCCTCACTCCAACCTTATTCAGTGTCCAGCCAGTCGACTTTGCTCATCTTCCGCACGATCACAAACTCGTCACGGTTACAGCCGACAGTGCCGTAGTAGTTAAAGCCATAGGACTGTTGGGCATAGCCACCAATCATGTGGGTCGGTTTCATCACCGCACGCGTTACCGAGTTGTGAATGCCGCCACGACTGCCAGTCATTTCAGAACCAGGGACATTCACAATGCGCTCTTGTGCGTGGTACATCATGCTCATCCCTTCTGGCACACGCTGTGACACTACGGCACGGGCAGCAATGGCACCGTTGACGTTGAAAATTTCAATCCAATCGTTGTCTTCAATACCAGCCGCTTTGGCATCGATCTCACTCATCCACACAATTGGGCCGCCACGTGACAAGGTCAGCATTAATAAGTTGTCTGAGTACGTACTATGAATGCCCCACTTTTGGTGCGGAGTAATCCAGTTCAAGACAATCTCTTTGTTGCCATTGGGGTTCTTATTCAACACCGGCTCAACGGTTTTCAAATTAATGGGCGGCTTGTAGGAACACAGCTGCTCGCCAAAGTCACGCATCCACTCATGATCCTGATAGAACTGCTGACGGCCAGTGATGGTGCGCCACGGAATCATTTCATGTACGTTGGTATAACCCGCGTTATACGACACATGCTCATCTTCCAAACCCGACCACGTGGGTGAGGAAATGATTTTGCGCGGTTGCGCCACGATGTCGCGCCAGCGAATTTTTTCGTCTTCTTTTGGTCTGGCAAGATGGGTGTGATCAAGGCCAGTAAACTCACCCAAGGCTTTCCACGCCTTCACTGCCACATGCCCATTGGTTTCGGGTGCCAGCGTTAAAATCATTTCACAGGCATCGATGGCGGTATCCAATCGAGCCATGCCTTGATTTGCCCCTTCATTGGCATGGGTGTAGTTCAACTGACGCAACAGTTTCACTTCGTCTTTGGTATCCCAGCTAATGCCTTTGCCGCCGTTACCGATGCTTTCTAACAATGGCCCGACCGACGTAAAGCGCGCGTAGGTATTCGGATAATCGCGTTCAACTACGGTTAAGCCCGGCATGGTTTTACCTGGAATGGCGTCACATTCGCCTTTCCACCACGACTTCACGCCGTACGGTTGAGCCAACTCGGCCGGTGTGTCGTGATGCATCGGCGTGGTTACTAGGTCTTTTTCAACCCCTAAGTGGCCGACACACACACGAGAAAATTCTTTCGCAATGCCTTTGAAGATTTCCCAGTCAGAGCGGGCCTCCCAAACCGGATCAATCGCCGCACTGAGTGGGTGAATGAAGGGGTGCATATCCGACGTATTCATATCGTCTTTTTCATACCAAGTGGCTGTCGGCAAGACGATGTCAGAATACAAACACGTGGTGGACATTCGAAAGTCCAGCGTGACCCACAAGTCCACTTTCCCTTCCGCACCGTCATCCACCCATTCCACGTCTTGCGGTTTTTGGCCACCAAAGTCACCAAGATCTTTACCAAGCAAGCCGTGTTTCGTGCCCAATAAATGTTTCAACATGTATTCATGACCCTTACCGGATGAACCGAGTAAGTTAGAACGCCAAATGAACATATTGCGCGGGAAGTTCTTCGGATTATCTGGTTGCTCACAGGCAAACTTCAAATCGCCACTTTTGAGTTGTTCAACCACATAGTCTTTCACATCCATGCCAGCTTTCGCGGCCGCCGTGGTTAATCCCAATGGGTTCGTACCCAGCTGCGGTGCCGATGGCAGCCAGCCCATACGTTCAGCGCGAGTATTGAAGTCAATGATGCTGCCATTCCATTTTTCTTTGGGGGCTAGCGGCGAAATGACTTCGGTCATATTCAACTTTTCATAGCGCCATTGACTGGAGTGGTTATAAAAGAACGACGTGCCGTTCATGTGACGTGGTGGGCGCTGCCAGTCGAGCGCAAAGGCCAATGGCGTCCAACCAGTTTGCGGACGCAGCTTCTCTTGACCCACATAGTGAGCCCAACCGCCACCGGTTTGACCGACACAGCCACACATCATCAGCATGTTGATAAGGCCGCGGTAGTTCATGTCCATGTGATACCAGTGGTTCAATGCAGCACCCACAATCACCATGGAACGGCCACGCGTTTTATCGGCTGTGCTGGCAAACTCGCGGGCAATACGAATCACATCGGCACGATTCACACCGGTGATGACTTCTTGCCAAGCAGGCGTGTACGGCACATTGTCATCGAAGCTGCTGGCTCGACTGCTGTCACCAATGCCATTGTCGACACCGTAATGTGCCAACATCATGTCAAACACCGTGACCACTTTAGCCGTACCACCGGATGCCAGTTCAACGGTTTTAAATGGCACTTGACGCAGCTGAACATCACTGTGCTCAGTATGTTGGAAGTATTCATATTCGTGTGGCGCACCACCAAAGTAGGGAAATGCCACTTCGGCCAAACCGTCACGGTAATCTTTCAATGACAAGGTCAAATCCAGCTCGCCGTTACGATCTTTTTGCTCAAGATTCCATTTGCCTTTTTCACCCCAACGATAGCCAATCGCACCGTTTGGACTGGTTAAACGGCCATCGCTGTTCAGCGCAATGGTTTTCCAATCTGGGTTATTGTCTTCACCTAAGTTATCGACCAAATCGGCCGCACGCAGGAAACGACCGCCACTCAAACGGCCCTCGTTTTCTTCCAGCATCACCAACATCGGCATATCAGTGGTGCGTTTGACGTAATCGGTAAAATACGCGCTCGGCTTATCGACGTGGAATTCTTTCAAAATGACATGGCCAAAGGCCATCGCCAATGCCGCATCGGTGCCTTGACGCGGTGCTAACCACGTATCACCAAACTTAGACGCTTCGGAATAATCCGAGGTAATGACGCAGGTTTTAGTCCCTTTATAACGTACTTCGGTTAAGAAGTGCGCATCGGGCGTGCGTGTTTGTGGAACGTTGGAGCCCCACACAATAATGTAATTGGAGTTATACCAGTCGGCCGACTCGGGCACGTCTGTTTGCTCACCCCAAATTTGCGGCGAAGCCGGTGGCAAATCGCAGTACCAATCGTAGAAGCTCAAGCAATTACCACCAATCAGCGATAAGTATCGTGCACCCGCCGCATACGACACCATCGACATGGCAGGAATCGGCGAGAAACCCGTCACGCGATCAGGGCCATATTCTTTTGTTGTGTACACGTTCGATGCGGCAATCAGCTCGTTGACCTCATCCCAACTGGCACGGACAAAACCACCCATGCCACGACGCTCTTTGTAGCTTTTTGCTTTGACTGGATCGGAAACAATGGATTCCCACGCCGTGACAGGATCGCGGTGTTTGGCTTTCGCTTCGCGCCACAACTTCATTAACTGGCCACGAACCTTTGGGTACTTCAAGCGGTTGGCACTGTAAATATACCAAGAGTAACTGGCACCACGCGGGCAACCACGAGGCTCATGATTCGGTAAATCGGGACGCGTACGCGGATAGTCGGTTTGTTGGGTCTCCCAAGTGACCAAACCGTCTTTCACATAAATTTTCCAGCTGCAGGAACCGGTACAGTTTACCCCATGGGTCGAACGTACCACTTTGTCATGCTGCCAACGCTGACGATAACCTTTCTCCCAACTACGATCTTGATCAGTAGTCACACCATGATCGTTCGCAAAGGGCTCTTTGCGCGCCTTAAAAAAACGCAATTTATCGAGTAGATGACTCATCGCTAACTCCCAGTACAGTCCAGATTGGACGGACGTTTAATATCGATAAGTCCATATTACTCATCCACCCATGAATAACGAGGCCAGCCAATTCCAAGAAAACAGCAAAAATAACGATCGAATACCTCAATAGTGGTATCCATATACGCAATTTAACTCTCTGATTTATATAAGTTTTTTAAATAAAAAAGGTATTTATATCGAATTTAGAATAACAACAGACACAAGTGGGGTAGCTCCATATTCCCGCACTCATATAAGGGTTAAATAGCAGCTATTCTTAATAGCATTGAAATAACAGGGATTATTTGCCGTACAAATACATAGCCATGCTAAACTGGCAGCATGAATCAGGGTGTTTGTGTATGAAATCCATCTCATTGGTTAATCGTATCAATTTTGCATTATCCACCATTGTGCTGTTGTCCATCAGCACCATGCTGGTCTCCTACTGGCTATCCGATCAGGCCGACAATGACGCATATGTGATCAACCAAGCTGGCTCACTGCGCATGTACAGTTACCAATACGCGGCCTATGCCGCCACGCAACCCGAGAAAGCCGATGCGTTAAAAAACAAGATTGATGAGGTATGGCATGACCCCACACTCATGGCCGTCAGCCGCCATCCTAGAATTAACGACTGTTACCAACAAGCGCTCGTTAGCTGGCAAGCATTGGGTCTTGCCATCGCTGAGCGCCCTTATGTAGACATCATCACGGCGCCAGTTTTTGCTGAGCACATCGCCAACTTACAACACTACGTACACAGCCTTCAGCTCAGTGCGGAAGGAAAAATTCAAACCTTACGCACAGCCCAAGTCATCGCATTTTTTATCACGACACTGCTGGCCGTGGTGATTTTGCATTGGGTGCGCATTCGCGTGAATCGCCCTTTAAAGGAACTCACCCAAACCGCACAACAAATCAGTATTGGTAATTTTCAGTGCAATCTCAGCCATCCACAGCGCGACGAATTTGGTCTGTTGGCCGAAACGTTCAATAGCATGTGCCGCGCCATCTCTGAAATGTACGACACGCTAGAGCAACAAGTTGATGACAAAACCCAAGCACTCACTCACAGCAACATTACCCTCACCTTTCTGTACACTCTAGCGAAAAAAATCAGTGCACACGAAGCCAAAACGCACGACTTCACTCAGGTCATGCGCGAGCTGAGCCAAATTATCGGTATCGACGACATAGAACTGTGCTTAGTCACGACCAATGGTGACATCCCCTACTTACAAATCAGCGGTAGCGATACCCACCCAGAATGCACCAGAACCCATTGCCACGAGTGCCTCGACACAGACAGCACAAACGGTGCCTGCCCGGAGGCACAAATCAATTTTGCCTTACAGCGCGAAAACAAGCGCTACGGCATTATTGCTGTTCGCCCTGCCGCCAGCACCACCTTACAGACATGGCAACAGCAATTGATTCGAGCAGTTGCAGATCAACTCGCCATTGCTTTGAGTTTGCGCGGCGAAGAAGAGCAAGTTCGTCGTATCACCCTCATGAAAGAACGTAATGTCATTGCACGTGAGCTGCATGATTCATTGGCACAGGCGTTGTCCTATTTGAAAATTCAGGTCAGTCGTTTAAACAAAGCACTGGCAACAGACAACAAGCCGCTAATCCATGATGTGGCCGATGAGCTGAAGCAAGGACTCGACTCGGCCTATCGTCAATTACGTGAGTTGCTGACCACATTTCGCCTAAAAATTGATGGCAATGGCTTACTATCGGCATTGCAAAAAACGGTGCAACAGTTTACTCAAGAGTCCACCATGATCATCCAGCTGGACTATCGCTTGATCAATATTCCCTTATCACCCAGCGAAGAAATTCACCTGCTACAGATTGTGCGTGAGGCCTGCCAAAATGCGATTCGCCATAGCCAAGGACAGCACTTGGTCATTCAGTTAGACCAACATGACGATGGGCGAGTTGCACTGAGCGTTGAAGACGACGGTATTGGCGTGGACGAACACCCCGACCGAACGCACCACTATGGCATGGAAATCATGCGTGAACGAAGTCAGCAACTGCAAGGTGAACTCAGCGTCAAACGTCGCAACCAAGGCGGTACGGGCATCTATGCGATCTTTACACCGGAGTATTTACGCAGCAAATAACCCACTCACGATCACTCATGAATGGGTTAATGCGCTGCCATCAATACACATCAAACTGCGTATTGTGTACATTGAATTTACCCGTCGGGGTGATCAAGCGCTTGTCTTTAATCACTCGTTTCAAGGTTAAGGTTTTATCATCCACCACCACAATGGCAGAGGTTTCATCTTGGCCGTTCCAGACAGAGAACCAGACCTCATCACCCGCTCGATTGTATTCTGGCTGCACCACACGTTGTGACCCGCCTTTGATATTGGCCCATTCCGCAATTGGCAATACCCGATAGCCTGCGTTCAAGTTATTGATATCGAATACGGCGACCGATTGGCTGATTTTTGGATCGGGATGGAAAGTCGTGTCCAAATACAAATTCGTCGATTTCGGGTGTGTTTTCACAAACAGTGAGCCGCCCCCTTGACCGGTTAATGTTGCCACCACTTTCCAGGCATGATCTGGATGCTTCTCTGGATCCGTACCAATCAATGAAATGGTGTCATCACCCAAATGACTGGTGGCCCATACCGGTCCAAATTCTGGGTGTGTAAAGTTCGCACCACGCCCCGGATGAGGAATGGCCCCCACCTCGACTAAGGCCGCCATTTTTCGCTCCTTCGAGTCAATGACGGCGATTTTGTTGGAATTGTTCGCCGCCGTCATAAAGTAGCGATGAGTGACATCCCAACCACCATCATGCAAAAACGGCGCGGTGCCTATGCTGGTCACCGTCAAGTTTTCAATGTCTTCGTAATTCACCAGCAGCACTTTTCCCGTCTCTTTGACATTCACAATGAACTCGGGGTGCTCATGAGAGGCAATGATGGCCGCAACTCGAGGTTCTGGATGGTATTCTTGCTCACCAACCACCATGCCACGAGTGGACTCGATACGCAGTGGCTCCAACGTTTCACCATTCATAATGACGTATTGCGGAGGCCAGTACGCACCGGCAATGGCGAACTTGTCCTCATAGCCTTCGTATTTCGAGGTTTCTACCGAACGCGCTTCTATACCGATTTTAATTTCTGCCACGCGAGCTGGCTCTTTCATCCACAAGTCAATCATGTCGATGCGAGCATCACGACCAATGACCAATAAATAACGCCCCGAGGCTGACATACGAGAGATGTGAACGGCATAACCCGTTTCAATCGTTTGCACGATTCGTTTCGATTTACCGTCAATCAGCGCAATTTTGCCATCATCTCGTAAGGTTACCGAAAACAGATTGGGCAAGTCTAAACGGTTCATTTGCCGAGTAGGACGATCCTCTGGCTTGATCAATACCTTCCAAGAATCACGCATCGCCTGCATTCCCCACTCCGGCGGCATGGGTGGTTCATGCTGCAAATAACTCGCCATCAGTGTTATGTCTTCGGCACTCATTTCACCCGAAGAGCCCCAGTTAGGCATGCCGGCGGGAGAGCCGTAATTAATCAATGCTTCTAAATAGGCCTGTCCTTTCGGTAAGGTAATATCTGGGGTTAATGCTTTACCCGTCGCACCTTTACGCAGCACACCGTGACAGCCTGCACATCGTTGAAAATAGATTTCATTGGCCCGCGCAAAATCGCTCGCTGTGATATCCGGCGCGCCCGGGCTACGCACTAAACGCATCCCTTCTGGCATCACCGCCGCCTCGCCTTGGTAGGCAGAGGCAGCTTGCTCGGGGTTCGGTACCGCGTATGCACTGAGTGCAAATACGGCCAAGGCCGTTGCTATGGGGGTTTTTAGTACTCGCATGTCGATCTCCTGTTTCATCATTATGAAGTCGTGCAACCGTTCAGATGCGACCGCAAACTGCATCGTTAACGAAATTAAAATGACCAAGTTATATCCACATCGATATGACGCTGAGGCGCGGTCAGCTCGGTTAAATAGCGATACGTTTTATTCGTCAGATTACCCGCCATGACACGGATGACGAGAGACGGTAGCGGCTGTGATGTCACACCGAGATTAATCGTCGTAAACGCTCGGACCTGTTCTTTTTGGCCGGTGGCATCCATCGCGGTCTGTTCACCAACATGGCGAATAGTGGGTTCGAATGTGATGAGATAACGATCATGGACTTGCACCGGCCAAGCCAATGTCCACTGCCATGGCGCCACACCACTGTGTTTGGTTGACACTCCATTGCCGTATTCCATACGGCGATGTTGCCAAGCGCCCTGCCAATAGGGTTGCATCCTGTCGCCATGCCATTGAATGCGCCACTCGAGACCACGACTGCGCACTCGATCGATGTTGGCCCACTGACGATGAATGGTGTTCGCTGGACTGGTGGTGGTGAATTCCTCTGGTGCGGAGTCAATGCGTTGACGATCAATGAAATCGATGGCCTGATTGTGATAAGCGGTGATGTCCACATCCCAATGACGTTGTTGAAAGCGCCACCCTAGCTCTGCCGTAGTCATCTGTTCAGGGCGCAAATACGCATTACCATAATCAATGCTGTTGCCAGCTTTCGCCATGCTATATAGCTGCACCAAGCTGGGGTAAGAAAAGCCTTGCGCCACATTGGCGCGCCATGTGGATGCAGAATTGACGGTATAAACAAGCCCTAATGAGGAGACCAACTCTGTGGTTTTATTTTTTCCTGGCTGACGCTCTGTGCTACGCATCAACTGAGAATCGATTTGATACCAACGTGCCCCCGCAAACACACTCCAATCCGAACTCAACTGCCAATTTTGTTGGCCAAACACAGACCAAGTTGCTTGCTCAGCCTGCTGATAGGAAGTCGTCACCGTCGGCATGGGAGCAGGATTGTGTGTCGTAGTTGATTTATCGCTTTGCAGCTGATCACGCTGCCACTCAATGCCGAACAGCATCGGCTGTGATGCTTGCCAGTGCCATTCGCTTTGGAAGCGCATACCGTCTGTTTGCAAGTCATCATCGGCAAGCAAATCAACGGTCATAATAGGAATGGGCTGAAAGCTGGTCGTCATTACCCGTGTGGTTTGCTGCTGATAAACACGTGCGTGCCAATGTTGCAAGGCCCCCACGAGAGAATCGTAGTCGTAGGTTAGAGCAACCCGCTGCTGGTCACGTTGTGGAAAGCGCATGGAATCCAGTCCAGTGTCTCCCACGTAGGTATTGGCTGTTAAATTGAATTGATCGTATTCCGCACCGAGTCGGTGCTGCTGCCATTGCTTAGCAAGGTGCATCGCCCAAGATTGCAGTTGATAATCGCTATCCTGTAACCGCTCTTGTGGCGTCCGACGATCACCGTGCTCAACCTCGCTGTAGTTCAGTCGGTACTGCCAGCCCCTATGTTCACCCACAGCATTTGCGGCATAGCGGTGACCCTGTGTGGCACCGTAATAGGCCGTATTGACCGATGGCTCATGCCGTCCCTCTGATGGGCGTCGAGTAATGATGTTGACTACCCCGGCAGCCGCATTAGAACCGTGCACCACTGAGGCCGAACCGCGCACCACCTCGATACGCTCAATCCAACTGGGATCAATCAATAACGGGGTGCCGCGCGAGGTGTGATCGGACAAAGGCTGATTGTCAATTTTGATAAGAACTCGGCGAGCACTGTCACCACGAATACGAATGCGCTTCATTCCAGGAACATCCGCATCCACCAGCGTGACCCCCGGCACATCACGAAACACCTCCGCCAAGTCCATAAGCGGCTGACGCTGGAGTTGCTCAGCATCGATCACTGTGATCGCTGCAGGGCTCATATTCAGCGCCTGTTGTAATCCCGTGGCACTGACCTGCTGTATCGGTAACTGCGCCACTTGGGCATACGCAGTGATGGGTAACAAGGCCAGTAATACCCTAGGCCAATTCCTCTTTGAGAGGTATCTCAAATTCAGCATTAGCACGTCCTCCTGTGTTGTATTGATACTAAGAAGTCGTTGCTCGAAATAATTGACTTATATCAACACTGAAATAAGACACCGCTCTATTTGTGAAATAAAGTTGACTTTTCGCAAGAGAATTGGCGAAAACGGGTTGTTGCTACCCTTCCGGGTACTTAACACCATAATTATTCGGGTAGAAAACACCACACAACAATATAATCCAATAAAATCAACAACTTAAAACATGGCACGATTGTTGATAATGGTCATTAGTGATCGCCCAAAAGACCTATCAAGCGTAATTATTCGCGGTGGACAAATGCGCCATATCGCATATCCCCAGTATTATTGTTTACTTTTTGGCACAAATAACCATGAGGAATGTCATCATGACTGCGACCGTTGCGATCCACGCTGCAACACGGGATAACGAGCACAAGACACAACCCCTGTTTTATCAAGCGCAACACAATGAAATCGGTTTGTTTCAACAAGCCGATCAGCACCAGCTACCCGTACTCATTAAGGGGCCAACCGGATGCGGTAAAACGCGCTTTGTACAATACATGGCACAGCAACTACAACGGCCTCTGTATACGGTTGCTTGCCACGATGATTTAACCGCAGCGGATTTAGTTGGGCGCTACCTCATTGGGCATCAAGGTACCTACTGGCAAGATGGTCCATTAACTCGTGCTGTACGCGAAGGAGCCATTTGTTATCTCGATGAGGTGATTGAAGCCCGTAAAGATACCACCGTGGTATTGCATCCACTGGCCGATGATCGCCGTGTTTTGCCGCTTGAAGCCACGGGGGAATGGTTAGAGGCAGCCCCCGGTTTTATGCTGGTCGTGTCCTATAACCCCGGGTATCGCAATGCCATGAAAGGCTTAAAACCCAGTACTCGACAACGTTTTGTGGCACTGAGTTTTGATTACCCCAAGGCAGAACAAGAGACGCTCATCGTCCAACAAGAAGCCAATGTTAATGCCGAATTGGCTGGCACCATCGTCCGCTTAGGGCGCGCCTTACGCCATCTTGGCGGACACGATTTAGAGGAAGCACCGTCCACGCGACTATTAATTCACACCGCACGCTTTATGCGTAGCGGCGTCTCCGCCTATGACGCCTGCATGGCGTGCTTGGCACAACCCCTCAGTGACGATGCCCTCACACAGGCCGCCATTGCCGATGTGGTGTCGGCACATTTTCCGAGTATGTAGTTTTTATCCATGACCACATGGTGTGGTCGCGGTGTTTTGCAACCAAGAGGACAGTCTATGTCAGATCGTTTCACTAAGGGCATGGCCCGCAACATCTACTACGGTGGAAGTGTTTTTTTCTTCCTACTGTTTGTGGGGTTGACAGTCGATACCGTCACCGCCATTCCGGAGCGGGAAAACCGCGACCAACTCACCGAATCGGTGGCGAATGGTAAAGCCATTTGGGAAAACAACAATTGCGTGGGGTGCCACTCACTACTGGGAGAAGGCGCTTACTTTGCACCGGAACTTGGCAATGTCTTTCCTCGCCGTGGTATGGGTAACGAGGAGATATTCAAAGCGTATTTCACGTCATGGATGAACGCCATGCCGACGAACGTGCCGGGTCGTCGACAAATGCCGCAATTTCATTTAACCGAGGAAGAGCTAGAAAACTTGGCTGATTTTTTAATTTGGACATCGCGCATCGACACCAACGATTGGCCACCCAATATCGAAGGGTAGATTGCAGCATTTTTGTTTATTAACCGAAGGATGACATCATGAAATACCAAAGCCAGGCGGTTGCCAAACCGTACTTTGTCTTTGCCTTGATCCTCTTTATCGCTCAAATCGTGTTTGGACTGGTATTAGGCATGCAATACGTTGTCGGGGATTTTCTATTCCCCGAAATCCCCTTTAATGTAGCTCGTATGGTACACACCAACACGCTGATTGTGTGGCTGCTATTCGGTTTTATGGGCGCCACTTATTACTTAGTACCCGAAGAAACCCAGTGCGAACTTTACAGCCCCAAGCTGGCTTGGATTTTATTCTGGGTTTTCGCAGTGGCCGCCGTGTTAACCGTCATCGGCTACCTTGCCGTGCCCTATGCGGTACTAGCAAAAATCACCGGTAACGAGTATTTCCCGACCATGGGACGTGAATTCTTAGAGCAGCCCACCATCACCAAAATTGGCATTGTGATTGTTTGCTTAGGCTTTTTATACAATGTTGGCATGACCATTCTGCGTGGCCGTAAAACGGTGGTCAATATGGTTTTGATTACCGGCCTGATCGGTTTGGCGGTGTTTTTCCTGTTTGCCTTCTACAACCCCGTTTCGCTGACGCTGGATAAGTACTTTTGGTGGTGGGTTGTGCATCTGTGGGTTGAAGGCGTATGGGAGCTAATCCTTGGTGCGATTCTGGCCTTTATCCTCATTAAAACCACCGGTGTGGATCGTGAAGTGGTTGAAAAATGGCTGTATCTGATCATTGCGATGGCACTCATCAGTGGCATTTTAGGGACGGGCCATCATTACTTCTTTATCGGAGCACCCGAATATTGGCTTTGGATCGGTTCCGTTTTTTCAGCCATTGAACCGCTGCCGTTCTTTATGATGATGTTGTTTGCCTACAGCATGATCAAACAACGTCGCCGTGACCACCCGAATAAAGCAGCCGTCGCGTGGGCTTTAGGCTGTACCATCATGGCATTTTTGGGAGCAGGTGTTTGGGGATTTTTACACACTTTGGCGCCTGTCAACTATTATACGCACGGCTCACAAATCACGGCAGCACATGGCCACCTAGCCTTCTTTGGTGCATACGTAATGATTGTTTTGGCCATCATTTCCTACGCCTGGCCACAAATGAAAGGTCGCTTATGCAATAGTCCGCAGGCACAACGGGTAGAAATCCTCTCCATCTGGGTGATGTGTCTATCCATGCTGGCCATTACTTTACTACTAACGGCCGCAGGTGTTGTGCAAGTCATGCTGCAACGCATGCCCGCCGACGGCGTCGCGTTAAGCTATATGATCACGCAAGACGCCATTAGCAGCATATATTGGGCACGACTGATCTCGGGTGTGTTCTTCGGATTAGGCATTGCGCTGTATCTCTACAGTTTCGTGATTGCCCAACGTACCCATCACTTAGCACCGGCGTTAGAACAGCCCCGCTAAACCCGCGTTACCAGCGAACCACCCTCCAAAGTGGTTCGCACTCGAGGAGATCGTTATGGAAGAAGCCGTTGGTATCCGCTGGCATAACTGGATTACAGGGTTAGCTCAAACCGGCTATCCTCGTGCAGCGGCACGACTGGAAGATCACCATTCACGCCTAGCCATGGTGCTGCGTGCCCTTGGCGCAGATCCGGGATTACAGATCAAACCGGCCAGCGAGCAACGCCTCAACAGCCCACGCCATTGGTTAGAAAAAGTGGCGGGGACGGGTTTGCGTTTTGCCCTTGCTTGGCGCCAACACGACACAGTGTTCTTGCCTGCACGTCTGCATGTGTTTCCTCAGCAAACCGACAATGAAGCCTTGTATTTATGGCTAACCGCGTTAGCGAGTCTGGATCCAACATATCCATCCAGTCCTCAAAATTGGCTGTCTTGGAACCAACGACGTGTTCTACAAACACTGATACGCTATCCGGGATTACAAGCACTCTACGTGCAATTGGTGAACGCATTATTGCTGCTCCGCACCGCTGATACGCAATTAAATCGAACACAACGCCAGCAAGAACGACTGATTCGCTTAGCTCTGACACAACCCGGTCAGGTTGACGAACTGCCGACCTGTCAATACGACCCCTTGCCGGTGCCATTGTGGCTGTACCCACAAATTCTTACCAATGACGGGCGTAGCGCTGAGGACGTCAGCAACGATGAGACCACAGCGCATCCAACCCAGCGCCATCGACCACCACAACCAACCAGCAAACGCAAAGCCGCCGAGTTTGTTGAAGACCCTGATGGCCGAGACGGGTTAATCGTGTTTCGATTAGAAAGCCTATTTTCATGGTCAGAGTACATTCCACTCGATCGCACTCTAGATGAAAACAGCGAAGAAGCCGATGAAGCCAGCCGCATAGCCGATGACCTAGACCGCATCAGCTTGTCACGCCAAGGCAGCAACAGCCAATCACGCATCAAACTGGATTTGGATTTACCCAGCGCCGCTGAAGACGACGTGCCACTGCATGAGGGGATATTACTGCCCGAATGGGACTATCGTCGACAGCAGTTGCAACCCCATTATTGCCGTGTCATTCCGATGTTAACGCCGCATGTGCCACCTCAACCGCTACCCGCGTATTTGCAACGAAGTGCTCAACACATTCGTGATCGCTTTGCCGCGCTCCAACCACAGCAGCACTGGCGTAAGCGCCAAGTCACCGGCACTCGCCTCAACATCAACGACTATGTTGACTATTGCAGCGCACGCCATCACGGACAAGGCAATAGCTTGCCAGCACTGTGGTCACAACAACAGCCGCAGCAACGTGATTTATCGTGTTTAGTATTGGCAGACTTATCATTGTCTACCGAAGCGTGGGCGAATAATGAGCAACAAGTGATCGAAGTTATCCAAGACAGCTTACACTTGTTAGGAGAAGGCTTAGCCGCAAGCCAAGATGCGTTTGCCCTGTACGGCTTCTCTTCGCGACGGCGTGATCATGTACGCTTTAATGTCATCAAGAACTTTGCCGATGCGTGGGGTGACATCATTCACGGCCGCATTCAGGCATTAAAGCCGGGCTATTACACCCGAATGGGTGCCGCCATCCGCCAAGCAACGCTGGTATTGCAAGAACAACCCAGCGAACAACGCTTGTTATTATTACTGACGGACGGCAAGCCAAACGATTTGGATATTTATGAAAGTCGTTATGGTTTAGAGGATACCCGAGAAGCACTATTGGCTGCCAAGCAGGTGGGTATACATCCGTTCTGCGTTACCATCGACCAGCAAGCCGCCGACTACTTGCCGTATCTGTTTGGTGCACAGCAATATCACTTACTGCGAAATGCTGCCGAACTACCCAGGCTTCTACCTAAGTTGTACTTGCTGCTATCGGGACGATTATGAATGCCATCAATTCAGCCGCCTTGAAGAAAGTACCGGGCGATCTGGCCATGTGGGTTTTCATCATGGCCGAGCTAGCCGTATTTGCGCTGTTACTGATCAGCATTGCACTGGCTGCACACCAGCAACCGGAGACATTTCGCGCGGGAGTGCAGACACTGCATCCGATATTCGGTTTATTGAATACGTTTGCACTGTTATCGGGCAGTGCCTGTTTGGTCTACGCCGTCGAACAATCCCATGATTATCCTCAACGTATTCTCCAAGGATTGTTCGCCACCTTGCTTCTGGGTAGTGTCTATGTTCTGTTCAAATCCATCGAATATTATTCGTTATGGCAAGCGGGTTATCACTTGCGTTCGGGCACGTTTTACTTTTTGTACTACTTCGTCACCTTTTTTCATTTCATGCACGTACTGCTTGGCATGGTCATTGTGTTCGTCGTTCGACAGCGTATCCAACAAGGCACCTACCCACAAATCGAAGATCAACACGCCGGCCTAGAAAGTGCAGGGAGCTATTGGCACATGGTGGATTTGGTTTGGCTGGTGTTATTTCCACTACTCTATTTGGTGTATTTATGACGCCTACAATCCGCCTTACCATACTGTGGAGCATGCTGATGGGAATCACCCTAATTGGCTGGCTGATTGGGCGGTCCACTGTCACGCCCCTATCCAACACAAGCCTGCCGTGGATCATCTTCATCATGACCTGGATTAAAGGACAATGTGTGATCGATTATTTTATGGCGCTGCGTCACGCACCGAGACGTTTTCGATTACTGATTAGCGGATGGTTACTGCTGGTGCTTGTCAGCATCGGCGTCATCATCAGCCAATCCTAAAAAGGCCATTCGAGGCCACAACCCTGAGGAAAAGATGATGAAATCATTACTATTAATCGCCAGTGCATTGATGTTTTCTGTCAGCGCGCCGGTCATGGCATCCGGCAATGCCGATGCCGGTAAAAGCAAAGCGGGCATGTGTTCAGCCTGTCATGGCGCCGATGGCAACAGCATGGTGCCCATGTATCCGAAAATCGCGGGGCAGCATGCTCAATATTTGGATATCGCAATGAAAGCCTATCGCGACGGACAACGCACTGGCGGCAATGCCGCCATCATGACACCGATGGCAAAAAACTTGAGTGATCAAGACATTGCTGACTTGGCCGCGTTCTATAGCCAACAAGCCGCAAAATAATGGATACGGTGCTGTTCATAACTGAGCAGCACCCATTATGGCAACCGTCCACATGAGAGCCATGGCAATGCCAACACCTACGATTGAAAAACCCTTGGTATTTTCCTGCTCGGGCTGCTCGCCTGCGGCACAACTGGCAAATCGTTTAGCCGTGACGCTCGACCGTCACCAGCACATGCAAATGTCATGCATTGCCGGTATTGGCGGACGAGTGAAAGCCATTCTTAAATTGGCACGTAGTGGTCGCGCCATTTTTGTTATTGATGGTTGTCCATTGCAGTGCGCCCAAGCCTCGCTTCAACTGGCCGACATCACAGCCGATGCCCACTTAAATCTGGCTGATATGGGCATTAAAAAAAATCCAGCCGATGACTACGATCAAGCGCAAGTGGACACGTTAGAGCAATGGATTTTAGAACAGTATTCAACGCGACTCATTGCCAAGCAATCGGCCTAACCAACATCAATCAATCGAACCAGTGCCGAGCATCGTCCCTGACACGTAACGGAATCGTTTAACGCAATCCATAGCGATGAAAGAAATGATGTAAAAGCAGGCTGAGTAAGTAAAAAATAGCAAAGCCCAGCATCGCGATATCCAGCGAGCCGGTAAGTAGGTGCTGGGAAAACACCTGCGGAATATAGTAGGCGCCATAACACGCCACCGACGCGATCCACACTACCGAATGCGTACGAGAACCCTGCGGGAACACCTGAAAAAACGATTTGAATATCGCCCCGTTGGCCAAGCCGATCATGGCAAACAAGCACAAAAACAACAGAAAGTAGGCCACGAAATACGGTTCTGGCTGCAAGGCTTGATAGGCATAATGCAATACCACCGACAATCCGATGGCAGCCAACAGCATACCGCTAACGGCAATTTGGGTAATACGAAAACTACCAAACAGGCCCGCCATCCACACACCCAGCGCACGGCTTAAGACTGCCAGCAACGGCGGCAACCACGCATACATCAAGATGTTAGGCGACACCGCATTGGGCTGTCGTAACCACTCCCCCTCGACCCATTGTTGCTGAAAGCCAAACACCACATAGGTGAGCAGTGGAAACGTCAGGGCAAAGCCAACGAAGGAACCAAAACTGGTCATGTACATCAGGCCAGAGACATACAGCTGACGATTACTAAAAATACGGTAATAACGCTCGCGCTCCTGGGTCGATAATCCAGGAACATAGCGCAACAACAACGTAATACTGACTACCGTCACCAAAATCACCAACTCGTTGGATAAACCCAGTTTAAAGTGATCAAGACTGACGCCCAGAGCCGCTGCAGAGATGAGAAAAATAACCCCATACACCAACCAGAAACGCACAAGATGCTGAGCATCCCAATCTCGTCCGCCGTAACGTCCCCCTGAAGGAGCATAATAAACCGGTGTCGCTTTCAACAAAAAAATGGATAACACCAGCAAAGGAACTCCCCACATGAGCGCCAACGCCGACGGCCAAACCAAAGTACCAATGGGCAAACGGCCGAGTACATTACCACCCACTTGGATCAACGTATGAGACTCTAGCCCAAACCACGCCCAACCACCCCAAACCCAGCCAATCGGCAACAATATTTGCACCACACTGACACCGGCATTGCCAATACCCGCATTCACATCTTGCATCAACGATTGTTCACGCGCCGGATACAAATAACTCAAATGCGTGACAGCCAACGAGAAGCAACCCGCACCGACGCCACTGAGCAAGGCCAATACCTGAAATACCCACAATGGCGTAGATAAAGATTGCAGCGCCCACCACAAAGCCAAAATAAACAACAGCAACAACAGGCCACTGGCCATGATCGAGGCACGCGTTCCACTGATTAACCCCAGCATACCACCGGCAATTCGCAGGCTCGCGCCCGAAAATCCGGCAATGGCCAATAACGAAAAAAGGTCGTGTACGGTAAAGGGGTAGCCTAAATGAATGAGCTCGATGCTTAAAACGCTCCAAATCATCCACAGCGCAAAGCCAATGACTAAGTTCAACGTTAACAAACGGTGATTTTGCAAAGCAACAGCAGCACCCTGCTGCTGCCAAAAGACGCTATTTTCGACTTGCCAACGAGACGAATTCACCATGAAAGTCCTTGTTGAAGCGCTAAGATCTCACAGCGCTTCACGCTAAAAACAAAGAGTTATGGTGACGGATCGTCAACAACACAGCAATGCGCCACAGGGGATAGACCCACAGAGGCATGAGTATTTATTAATGAGTAGCCGCTAGCCGTTGGCTATGGATACGTGCATTACCAGAGACCGATCATTTCGCAGGACGAAAAGCCGAAATCACATCGTCATTGCACTCTAAAAATGGGCCATCCATTAAATCGATACAGTATGGAATGGCCGGAAACACCGCATCCAGGCATTGCCGAATCGCTTTCGGTTTGCCGGGCAAATTGACGATCAAACTGGCCGCACGAAGCCCCGCCGTTTGCCGTGACAAAATGGCAGTAGGCACATACTTGAGTGACTCTTGACGCATAAGCTCACCAAAACCGGGCATCATGCGATCGCAGACCGCTTCCGTGGCTTCGGGCGTGACATCACGCTTAGCTGGCCCAGTGCCACCCGTAGTAATCACCAAGCAGCAGCCTACCTCGTCGACCAACTCAACTAACGTGCGTTCGATTTCATCTTGCTCATCGGCAATCAGACGGTATTCAGCCTGCCACGGCGAGGTCAAATACGCGCTGAGCGTGTCTTTAATGGCCTGCCCCGATAAGTCTTCATAAATACCAGCACTGGCACGGTCACTGACCGTCACAATACCAATGCGTGCCATGGTATGGGCACTGGAATTACTGTTCATAATGCTCACTTTGCTCCAAAGTCATTCCCGCGAGTTTCATCCAATAGCCATTGGTGTCATCGGCTTGCAGTGGCATAGGGGCTTGACCAAACTCATTCGCACGAAAACGTGCCAACCAATCAAACGTACCGCTTTTTTGCGGGCTCAATCGCACCACATCCACCAAACCGGCCATCGAGGATAGCTGATTAATCAGGTTGTAGCGTAATCCGGATTGGGTTTGAATGCCATTCAGAACAAACACGGTGGTACCGTCTTGACTCAGCACCGGGCGTCCACTCGGGTAGTTAATACAGCATAATTCACACTCGTCTTTCGCACGGTTTTCGGAGCGTGCGGTAAAGCATCGTGCCGACCACGCTAAGGGCAAATGACCCAATGCGAACACTTCGGTTTCGAAACAACCACGTACATCTTTCACCGCTTCTTGCGCTAACAATTCCGACAACCAGTCACGTGACAACTCAACTGGCATAACCCAGCGCTGCATGCCCATCGACAACAGTTGTCGTAATGTATATTGGTTGTAGCAGTTAATAGCGGCCCCGCTGACAAACGGCAAATGACGTTCTTGCAGTAAGTGAATGGCACCGACGTCGTTGGCCTCAATCACAAATTCGCCATTATCCACATAGCGGCTTAATTCTCGAATCAATGCCGGTGCTTCCAGCAAGGTCATGGTGGACAAACACACCTGTTTACCAGCTTCACGTAATTGGTGCGCAATCTGTAAATAATCGGTATAGCGCAATTCCGTACGCTTACTGCACACGGTTTCACCCAAATAAACAATATCAACATCCGAGTCTGCCGCGTCACGATAGAACGACACCACATCCGCCTTAGGCCAATAATATTGAATAGCGCCCAGTGAGTATTTCATAATTATTTCCACTTCCGATGGTAAGCACCCAAGGTCGTTTGACTTCCTTCCGACAGCGAAGCCAAGACACTGTCCCAAGCCTCGGCCACATGAAAATCATCGGGTGCGGCCAGTAAGGTATCGATCGCTTGACGCCAAACGCGGGTGATTTGTGCGACGTACGCAGGACTGCGCTGCCGCCCTTCGATTTTGAGCGAGACAATGCCCTCGCGGTACAATTCAGGTAGCAGTGACAAGGTATTCAGACTAGTCGGCTCTTCGAGCGCGTGATAGACCGAGTCTCCCACCTGGAATCGCCCTTTGCATAACGTTGGGTAGCCTGCATTCTCGCCGTCGGCAAAGCGATCAATGAGCACACCGTTAAGACGAGATTCCAACTGACCTTGGCTGTTTTCTTGCCAACGTACATACGCTGCGGGCGAGCACGCGCCCGCCGTATTCGGCGACTCGCCTGTCATGTACGAACTTAAATAACAGCGCCCTTCTGCCATGATGCACAAACTGCCGAATGCAAATACTTCTAAATCCATCGAACAGGTTCGCGCAAGGGTACGCACCTGAGCCATCGACAGCACGCGCGGCAACACCACTCGCGACACACCGAATTGACGATAAAAGTCGATGGCAGCGGCATTGGTCGCCGATGCTTGCACCGACAAGTGACGCTCAATGTGGGGGTACTGCTCGGCGATGTAAGCCAACAAAGAAATATCGGCCACGATCAACACATCCACGCCAGCCTCGACTGCTCGATCAATCGCCGACTGCCAACGCACCCATCCCGCGGGATGAGCAAAGGTATTAATGGCCAAGTGCAGTTTGGCCCCATGTTGATGAGCCAACTGCACGGCATCTTGCAACTTACCATCGGCTAAGTTTAATCCGGCAAAGTGACGCGCATTGGTGTCGTCTTTTAAACCGACATAGACCGCATCGGCTCCGTTTTCTACAGCGGCCTTGAGTGCTGGCATACTGCCAGCCGGACACAATAGCTCCATCATCTGCACCTCAACGAAAAATACACAGCCTGCTTTAGGTTGCTGCATGCTAGCGTAAAAAATAAATCGAATATTGCGCCAGATCAGATTGGGTCGACAAAAAGACGTTTATTTAACACGGATAAACAAGCATGATATACAGCCTGAATATTAACGATTATTCACCTCAGGATCTGCAATATGAGTCATTTAAAAAGAGTTAATCAAAAGGTAGTATCACTATTACCAAGCCTTATAAAAAACACATTCAAAATAGCACCAAAACCCATATCATCAACGCTAATCAGTGCCGCATTTAATCATTTATTTAAACTTGAAATTATTGATGGCGAATTGGATTTTCTGGAGCAGCGCTGGTTAAAAATCGAAGTCACCGACTTGGCCATTACATTGTTTATCAGCTTGCAGAATCAGCGTATGGTGGTCACCACCGACCATCACCAAGAAGACGTATTGCTGCGCGCGCAACACCGCGCTTTTTTACAACTCCTACATCACGAAGTCGACCCTGATACGTTGTTTTTCCGCCGACAACTGCTCATGACGGGCGATACGGAAATGGGATTGCAAATCAAAAACTTATTGGACGCCATGGCGCTCGATACACGCTTACCCAAACCGCTGATGCAGTTCTTTGACTATGTTGAGCGCCACCAGATGGGATCAACTCAAGGCAATCAACTCACCCCGACGATCGAACGTTAAGAAATCTGCGATGATGCCGGAGTTGATCTTCTGCATCATCATCGTTAACGGCTGAATAGCTTCGTCTGTAGTCGGAGGGAAACCAGCCCGCCCAGCCATAGAGGCAACAAACGCGATATCCCAACTCATGCCCGTTTGTTCAGACTCCGCCACCAAGGTGGCAAACGAGGCGACTTCTTCTGGTAATTTATCGACACATAAAATGGGGCTGAGCGTCCCGCCCTGCCCATTAGCAAATTGCTGCTCTTGCTCCGCACTATATCCCTTGGGCAGCTCTGCCTTAGCAAACACAAACAACAATCGTTGGGGGTCAGGCTGCTGTTGCGCAGCGCTTAACAAATCATCAAAGCTCTCAATATTCATAACGACACTCGATAAGACAGGATGGATTAAGGCGTCTGAATACGCAGTGTACAATTGTGACCATGTCATCAATATGCCTCGTAATGGGTAATGACCTACCCGTTTTGCCGCTCTGCTTACCCACAAAGCGGCTGAATGCTCATGTCACTGGCAACCACCGCAACACTGCGCGTTGACTTCAGGCTCCGGCCTAGGCACAAACAAAACATGGTTCTCCAACGCAATGTGCGCCATCAAATCCTCCTTCAGTTCACGTAAACCAGAATACAGTGCCGTCCACGTTGCACAGGCCCCCGCAGGCAACTCTAGGTTGTGAGTTAGCCGTTCCAGTTCAGCCAATGCCTCGCCATGATCCGTATGCTCGGCCTGCATCACCTCAATGGGCCCAGATGGGTAAACACCACCGGCTAACATAGGAAATAAAATTTGTTCCTCTTTCATCATGTGACTTTCAAGCTCATGCTTCATATCACGAAGGTGTTGACCCAATCCTGTCGGGCAAGAAACCGCGCGGGCATGAACGCGCTCTACTTTATTGGCCAACGTAATTAACACCGGCAGCTGCTGTCGGTGTTTTTCGTGATACTGACTCATGATGTATTGGATTAATTCCGACACAGGTCGCTCATGCCAATTAATGACTTCTTCGGCTGATAATGACAAGGCATCCAATTGCTGCACAATATTCTCAGACTGCAACGATCCTGCCGCAATCGCATCGGCCAAGGTTTGTTGACCCGCACAACAAAAATCCAATCGATGGGCATGTAAAATACGAGCGGCTCCAGGATATTGCGTCGCGATATCGCCTAGTTTTTGCGCTAACCAATTCATATACTCTTCCTATTAATTCATACGATAACGGTTGATGAATACTTAG
>JACUUC010000045.1 GCA_014859445.1 Bacterioplanes sp. | reverse complement strand
TTAAATTGCCGAAAAACGATAAAAGTGGGTCAGTTTTAAATTGCCGTTGACAGGTTATGAAGTGAGCTTGAAGTTTTCCAAAACTTTCGAAGCGGCTTCTCTCTGTCCTGCGATTGTATTCTCAGCATGCTGAATCGGAGATATTTCATCATTTTGGTCCCACATCCTCCAGCTTTCTTTGGCGGCGTCATATTCCAATTGGCTTTCTGCCAAGTATTCCTCAAAAAGCTTTGCGTCCGATTTACTCAGATAAAGCTTCAATTTATGACCGACCGAGTGAAGCTCTTTGATTAACCGCATGATCTCATCATCAGCTTCATTAAGGGCGAGACCAGACATCGAAAAATGATCATCCGCTTCGCCTTTCAGGTAATGATCAGCAACAAATACAACGCGAGAGACTGTTTCGAAGAACAACTCTTTAGCCCACAGCTCTTTTTCCCACCGCCACTCTCTCCGTTTCAGCCGAAATGGAAAAAAAGAGTTTGTTAGCCAAGCGCCTACCACAACGCCAAGCAAAGGCAATCCCATGAAGGGCAAAATATAGTTAACCAGGATCTGAAATAAGTTTTCCCAAGCCAAAACTTCCATCTCCTAGCCTCTCAGACGGCCTTCATAACGCCTTGCTAAGGGGCGGCTGTGTGTTTGCATATGTGTGGTAGAGTTTTGCGAAGCAAAACCACACATATGCAAATGCACGGCCGTCCAGTGAACGAAGTGAACGACCTTGAGCAACTTGTTAAACGATTTGTAGAGCTTCATTTTGAGCATTTGATTTATAACCATTTTCAAATGGAAATATGCCATCTTTATCTGGCCAAAACATGACGCAGGCTCTAAATGGTTTTTTGTAATAACTTAAGCAGCCATTTAGATAGCCATCGAATTTTTCGGGTAGAACTTCTTTAAAAAGAACTTTGTAACCACCGCCAATCACATCAGCAATTTTGGTATTTAGTGGATAGGTTTTACTCTTTGCTAAGTCATCAGCGATATCTGTGCATATGCCATGTGCTGAATCTTTATTAAGACCGAAGATTATTATCTCAGGAAATTTATAAGTTTCTTCGAAGCCAACGGTGTAACTGAAATTCTCTTTCTCGCCGTCAGGATCAAAGACAGAGATAAAATGCCATCCGTATTGCTCAATATTTTTCTTGATGTCCATGAGCTGATCTCTCGTTTAACAGTTTATTCGTAGGCATGCGCATTATCACACCTGCGTCCTTGTTTAGTTCCCGAGTCTAACCCACTGCCACTACTACGAAAACCCACTTTGTTGTGTTTTTTCTCAGGATAAAAACGCGCATGCGCGTTTGCACGCCTTTACATTCTTTACACGTTGCGCGTTATCACTTTTTTCGATTTTCTAAGTGTTTGTTTTTAAATCGGTTTTTCTATTACGTCGGTGGCAATTCGTGCATGCGCGTTTTGGCGCTGGGGTGATAACGCGCATTGTTTTTCTGTAATTCACAAATGTACTGGTTATGCATACAGTATTTCTTCATGAGGTAACAGTATGGAAGCAGTCTATTTAACAACGAAGTTCGCAGGTCAAAACGGTTGTGCGGTATGCGTTTCTTAATGGATGAGGGCAGGGTCATTGATTTGTCATCACTCCTTGAAGTAGGGTCGCCAAAGCGGAGTAAAAGCGCACGTTCGATGAATGATAAAAGAGGCGGTGTATGGGCGATCAGCAATGCGTGTTGGCTGGGTTGGATTTGGCGTGGCAGGCCGAGAAAAATCCGTCGGCATTGGCGCTGGGCTGTGTTCAGCAGAATGCGCTGAAGGTGACGCATTTGTATCCGGCATTGGTCGGTGTCGAGACTCTGTTACAGACCTTGTTGTTATCACCCAATCTTCGAGGCATTGCCATTGATGCGCCATTGGTGATTACCAATGAGTACGGGCAACGCCCTTGTGAACATGCGTTAGCACGAGACTATGCCGCTCGTCGTGCGGCGTGTCATCCGACCAATTTGCAGTTGTACCCTAACGCGTCTAGCGTTTCTTTGTCTCAGCAATTACTTCAGTTTGGCTTTGATTATCGCCCCGGCGAGCGCTGGCAGTTTGAGTGTTATCCGCACCCGTCGATGGTGGAGTGTTTCTCGTTGCCTGAGCGCTTGTTGTACAAAAAAGGATCGGTTGCCGATAAGCGCGCTGGGCAACAACAATTGGCTATGTATCTATCGAGTTTGGCGCAGTCGCCGGTGCTGCCTTTGCAACTGGCGAATGATTTGCCGGTGGTGTTGCAAGCCGACGAGATTGCCCGCTTGCGCGGCCGCGCGTTAAAGCAAAATGAAGATGCGTTGGATGCTATTATGTGTCTTTACATTGCGGCGCTGTTCGCCATCGGTGCCACAGGGCGCTGGTATGGTGATGTCGAGCAAGGCTGTATTTGGGTTCCTCAAGGATCATGTTTACCCGTTTAAGGAGTGTTATCACGGTGCAAAAAAAGCGTATTTATGTGGCGTATACGGGCGGTACCCTAGGGATGCAACCAAGCCCACAGGGTTATCAACCGGTTGCGGGGTATTTACCTAAGGCGTTGCAACAACTCCCGCAGTTACAACACAGCGCGATCCCCGATTACCAGCTGCAGGAATATGCGCCGTTGTTGGATTCTTCCGATATGCAGCCAAAGCACTGGCAGCAAATGGCCAATGACATTCACGCACGCTATGACGATTACGATGGTTTTGTGGTTCTGCACGGCACGGATACCATGGCCTATAGTGCAGCCGCACTGCATTACTTATTAATGGGTTTGAGTAAACCTGTGATTGTGACGGGTTCGCAAATCCCCTTGTGCGAACCGAATTCCGATGCGCCTCGTAATATTCGCAATGCGTTTTATGCGGCGGCGTATTCACCCTTTGCTCAGGTTACGTTGTTGTTTCATCACGGTTTGTATGCCGCCGACTCGGTGAGTAAGGTGGATGCACAACAGTTACAAGCCTTTGCCTCGATCAATACGGAGCCGTTATGGCAATGTGATCATACGGATTGGGTGTTTCCGGCGCGGCCATCAGCGAGTCTGCCGTCAGAACGATTGGCGTTGGGGCAGGTCGTAGAGCATCGTATTGCGGTGCTGACCTTGTACCCTGGGGTGGATATCGCTTGGTTGTGCGAGCAATTGGCCAAGCCTTGGTATGCCGTGGTACTGCGTACTTTTGGTAGCGGCAATGCACCGCAGCAACCTGCGTTATTGACGGCATTGCGCGATGCCCATGAGCGCGGTGTGATCTTGATTAACCGTAGCCAGTGCTGGCAAGGTGTGGAGAACATGACGGGGTATGCCGGCGCGCATGTTTTGGCACAATGCGGTGTGCAGTCGGCTGCCGGAAAACCGCTCGAAGCCATTATTGCGGGTTTGTATTGTGGACAATGGTCGGGGCGATGAGTCGGCGTGTCTCGTACTCCGCCAGAACATTGCGCTGCATCATGATGGCATGATCAGAGGCCTATTAGGCTGATGATAGAGCCATGATCGCAAGGGAGAAAACATGACCGATTACCAGAATAAAGACAAAAAGAAAGACTGCGACGATCACTTTTCGGAAGCGCATCACGACCCTGTTATTCGTTTAATGCACGTCATCATCAAGCTATCTGTACGCGTTTTGTCGGTACTGATGGCCTTTGTGATTTTGTGGGGCATCGGCGATGTGTTTTACATTCTCTACGAACGCCTATCGACGCCGCCGTACTTCTTGCTCAATATCAACGATATTTTTGCCACGTTTGGGGCGTTTTTGGTGGTGCTGATTGCCATCGAAATCTTCGTCAACATCACGCTCTATCTGCGTGACGATGTGATTCACGTTAAGTTGGTGGTGGCTACGGCACTCATGGCGATTTCGCGTAAAGTCATTGTGTTGGATTACGCCACGGTTGAACCCGCTTACGTCTATGCGACGGGGGTGACTGTGCTCGCGCTTGGCATTACGTATTGGTTAGTCAGCTCGAAAGCACGCTCTTAATTCTCAAGATCAATGACGCTTCCTATTCCACCATGCTCTGTAATTTAACAGGGCATGGCATGCCACAAGAATGAATTTCTCTTCTCTTTATTTGGTAATGATTATCATTTATTATTCATTTCATTGATGCTAATGATTCTTGTTTGCTTTTGTTTGGTGGGCAAGAACAAGGTACCTGTCTAGCAGAACGCGTAAACGACATAAGGGGATGAAAAAATGAATCAAATGGCCATAGAGTCAGCAGTAATCAATGATTTGGCGGAGCGTTGGCAGCAGCTACTGCAGCGCAAAGGGTCTATTCGTATTCGCAATGCGGCGGATGAATTGGGGGTGAGTGAGGCCGAATTATTGGCAACACGAATTGGTCATAGTGTGGTGCGTTTGCAGGGTGATTTTGCGCAATTGATGGGTGACATCAAAACGCTAGGTCCTGTTATGGCGTTAACTCGAAACGATGTGGTGGTTCATGAAAAAACCGGCGCGTACGACAAGGTCAGTGTGCATGGTCATATGGGGTTGGCACTCGGTGTGATTGATTTGCGTCTATTCTTCAACCGCTTTGTCTATGGCTTTGCCGTAGAAGAAGGTACTGAACAGGGCATTCGCCGCAGCTTGCAGTTTTTTGCGGGCAATGGTGAGGCAGTGCATAAAATTTATGCGGTGGAAGGTACCGATATTGCCGCTTTTCAAGCCTTGGTGAATCGCTATTGGGCCGACGATCAACGCACAGGGTTGAGTTTGCAACATGAAGATATTCAGCCCGAGCCGCGTTGGTTAGCCACACCGACAGGCATCGACAAAGAGCAACTGCATGCGGACTGGTGCGGTTTGAAGGACGTACATCATTTTCAGGCCATGTTACAGCGCCATGGTATCGAGCGCATTCCCGCTTATCAGCTGGTGGGCGAAGAGTTTGCTCAACGCTTACCCGTGATGGCGTTTGAGCAAGTGTTAATCACAGCGGCACAGCGTGAGTTATCCATCATGGTATTCGTCGGAAGCCAGGGGGTCGTACAAATCCACACAGGCACGGTACAGACACTGAAGCGCACTGGCCCTTGGTTTAATGTGCTGGATTCGGATTTTAACCTGCATGCCAATACCGAACTGATCGACCAGGTGTGGTTGGTGCGTAAACCCACCACCGATGGCGTGGTCACGGCCTTGGAAATGTTCGATGCCCAAGGGCGGCAAGTTGCGCAAGTCTTTGGTGAGCGTAAGCCTGGAAAACCGGAGCAAACGGCTTGGGTGCAACTATTGGCGGATGTGCAGCAGTCGTGTGAGCTAGGAGCGTGACCATGACGCGAAACATGACTTGGTTGATTTTGTTGTGTGTTGGCATGGCGAGTCAGGTTCAGGCTGAGCGTGTGATCACGGTCGATGGCTCATTAACCGAAATCGTGTATGCCTTGCAAGCAGAAGACACGTTGGTTGCGGTGGACACCACCAGTCGCTACCCCGTCGCAGCGAGTGCACTGCCTGACGTGGGTTACATGCGGCAGTTATCGACGGAAGGTATTTTGGCGTTACAGCCAACCTTGGTCATTGCCACCACCGATGCGGGTCCTGAGCGGGTGTTTGTGCAATTACAAGCCGCGGGTGTGCGAGTGGAGCGGATTAACAACGACTACAGCGTTGAAGGTGTGCTGCATAAGGTTGAACGAGTCGCATCGGCGTTAGGTCGCGAAGCGCAAGGCAAGGTGTTGAGCATGCGTATTCAGCAACAAGTCGAACAGGTGTTAGATGCATTGCCATCAGTGGACAGTTCGCCCAATACACTCTTCTTGCTCGGGGCGGGTCATCAAGGTTTGATGGCGTCAGGGCACGGCACACAGGCCTCGGCCATGATGTCGATGTTGCAATTGAATAATGTGATGACCTATCGGGGGTATAAGCCAGTAAGCCCCGAAGCAACGGTGCAGGCCAATCCCGAGTTGGTTTTGATTGCCTACACCGGTACGCAGAAAAATCCGGAGCTTGCGCGCCAGCTGGTTATGACGGATGCCCATAAACAGCAACGCATTCATGAATTAGATACCAGCTTAGTCCTTGGCTTTGGTCCGCGTATTGGCGAAGCCTTACAGGCTTTGGCGGCGCTGGCCTATCCATCGACCGCGCCAATTCAGGCGAGTGCGTCAGTGCAGGCGAGTGCGCCATGACAGCGCTTGTGGTGCCAGCACAACAAGGTCGTTGGCTGCTGAGTCAATGGGCGCTGTTGCCGATCTTGGCGTTGCTGACCGTGGTGTTGTTCCTCGTGTCGCTGCAAACGGGTCCGGTTACCTTGTCGATTGCGCAAGTCGTGTCGGCATTGCAGGGCTTGTTGACAGGGCAAGCCATTGATACGCAAGCGGATTGGATTGTGCGAGAGCTGCGCTTGCCGCGCACGTTATTGGCGGTGCTGGTGGGCGCAGGGCTTGCTACAGCAGGGGCGGTGACGCAGGGCGTATTTCGTAATCCGTTGGCCGATCCGGGGTTAATTGGTGTGGCCAGCGGTGCCGCTCTGGCGGCGGTGGCGGTGATTGTATTGCAAGATTCGTGGTTGCGAGGATGGGTGCAGTGGCTGGGCTCCTTTGCTATTCCGCTGGCGGCATTTTTGGGTGGTTTGTTGGTGACCTTGTTCATATACCGTTTGGGTACACGCGATGGACAAACCCACATAGCGATGCTGTTGCTGGCGGGTGTGGCCATTAACGTACTGACCGGTGCGCTGACAGGCATTTTGACTTACATGGCCGATGATCAGGCCTTGCGCTCGATGACGTTTTGGTCGATGGGCAGCTTAGCGCATGGACGTTGGGTGGATGTCATGGTGCTGACGTTGTGTGTTGTGTTGCCGTTATTGTTCTTGCCGCGATTTGCTCGTCTTCTGAATGCGTTGCTGCTGGGTGAAAATGTGGCGACCCATTTGGGCTTTTCGGTGCAACAAGCCAAATTATTGCTGATTGCCTGTGCGGCCCTCATGGTCGGCGCCAGTGTTGCCGTGGCGGGCATGATTGGATTTATTGGCTTGGTTGTTCCGCATTTAATTCGGTTATTGGTCGGGCCCGATCATCGCTTGTTATTGCCAGCCTCGGCGTTACTGGGGGCGAGTTTGTTACTATTGGCCGATATGATTGCGCGCACCTGGTTAGCGCCCGCTGACCTACCCATTGGTTTGGTTATGGCCGTGATTGGCGGTCCTATTTTTTTAAGTCTGCTGTTGAAGCAAGTCAAACCCAGTGCCTGACCCAAGCGTCAAGGAGTGAAAATGTTGGCCGTTCGTTCATTGTCTGTGTCGTTGCCTAAAAAACCGTACAAAACATTGCTGCAGAACATTTCGTTCGACTTGGCCTGCGGTGAAAAACTGGCCGTATTGGGGGCGAATGGCGCGGGCAAGTCCACTTTATTGCGTTGCATTAGTGGAGAGTTAACGACGTATCAAGGCACCATTTGTTTAGCCAATAAACCGCTGACGCAATGGCAGCCGATGATCAAGGCTAGACACTTGGCGGTAATGCCGCAAAGCGTGGTGTTGTCATTTCCGTTTCGTGTTGATCAAGTGGTGGCCATGGGGCGTGCGCCCTATGCCGATGAGGAGCAAACACGAGATTGGCAGCAGCAAGCCATGCAAATGACAGACGTGTGGCATTTGCGTTTGCGTTCGTATTCCTCGTTATCCGGTGGTGAACAACAACGAGTGCAGTTGGCTCGTGTCTTTGTGCAAATTTGGCACGATCAGCAACAGCCCGTAGCACCGGATCGCTGCTTGTTGTTGGATGAGTGTACTTCGGCATTAGATCCTGCCCATCAATACAGTTTAATGGCGCAAGTCAGCCGTATTGCCAACGAAGGGGTGGCGGTGCTGGCCGTGATGCACGATATGGGCTTGGCGGCATCATGGGCTGATCGCGTCTTGATTTTAAAACAGGGGAGCGTGATGGCCTATGGTGACGTGCACTTGCTGCACGATCATCAAGTGCTGGCACAGGCCTATGACCTGCCATCCGATTTGGCACAGCGTTATGCACGCTGGCATCAAAGTGAGTTCGCATGACCACTCTGCAGGGGGTTCGATCGCAATAGGGCAGTTATGATCAGCTCATGCTCAGGTTATACACTGCTTTACCCACAGGAGGGTGTTTGTTTTTCTCAAAAAAGTGTGTTTTTAGGATTGATTGCATTCTGTTTTTATGAAACACGAAGAGGGATCTTGAGTGTGCAGTATGCCACTTGTGATCTCGTTGGATTGTGCTTTTCGATTTTGCTTAGTTATTGAAAAATATAGTAATTTTCAAATATTTTCGAGCTGGTGAAAAAACACACATTTTGTAAAAAACGCCAGTATCAGGGCGCTGTAGAAGATTACTCAGGAATTCTTCACAGATCTATCCACAGATGTTGTGCAAAACTTTTTGTTGACAGTCCCAGCTTATGCACATGCTGCTTAAACGTTTCAGAACACGACGCTTTGCCTCGCGTTAATCGAATTCCGTCGGCCTATCTCGCCTCACCTTGTGTCATCGCATCTTGTGTTAAAGAGCACTGTTAAAATGATTTTCATTAAGTATAATGCGAATCATTATTATTAGTATTTGGTGGTTGAGGTGAAGCAAGGTCTACGTCAGAGGCTGGTGGCTGTTTTTCTGTTACTGGGTTCGTCGGTCGCCATGACGCAAGAGATTGTACGTCTCGACGGTGTGGTGGTGTCGGCCACTCGTACCGAGCGCTTACTCAGTGAAGTACCTGTGCGGACAGAGGTGGTCACGTCGCAAGAATTACGCCGTACTCATGCGCGCTCCTTAAAAGAGGCGTTGGAAAATGTTCCCGGTCTGCAGTTACGCGAAATTCATGGTAAGTCCGGCTACGAAGCCACCTTGCAGGGCATGAGTAGCGATCAGCTATTGATTGTCATTGACGGTATGCCATTGGCCGCCAGCACGGGTTCTACGGTGGATTTGAGTCAATATGCGCTGGCGGATGTGGAGCGTATTGAAATCATCAAAGGTGCGGCGTCGGCTCAATACGGTTCATCGGCAATGGGCGGCGTGATTAATATCATCACGCGCAATACCGCAGCGGGTGCTCGTGCCATGGTGACGTACGACGCAGGCAGTTATGGCAAACAAAATACATCGGGTCGTTCCGGCGATCTTGCTCAGCAGCATCTGAATGCTCTATTGGAAGGGGGCGGCGAACAATGGCAGGCACGCATCAGTGCCGATGTGCGTGACAACAAAGGATTTACTGTGGATCGCGACACCTGGGTGCGAGAGGGCGATGAAAGCCGACGTTCGCAGTACGGTGGGCGACTGAGCTGGACTCCCAGTGCGGCCACCTACCTGCTGCTCGATGTTCAACGTTTTGAAGAAACCGATACGCAATGGCTGCCCGTGTCATTACCTGGTCGTTACCCCAACAAAACCGAAGACATTAGTCGTGATCGCTGGGCGTTGAATGGCGGCTGGCGTGGTGATCAAGTTAGTTTGGCGTTGAAAGCGCTGAGTGAACGCTATCGCAGTGAGTCGGCTAAGCAAAACCGTGGTTTTCCTATGGCATTTGATCAGCGCGACATGGCACTGGATACCGACTTTTTGTCGCTGCAGTTCGATTATCCACTCAGTACCGCGCACCATCTGCAATTCGGTGTGGATGTTCGTCAGGAAACCCTAACGCAATTTAAAGACGGTGTGACCGAGGTGGGCCGCAGCGGTACGGTTGAGCGCCACACGTATGAAGTATTCGCGCAAGACGATTACTTTTTTTCGGAGCGTGGCGAAGTGGTGTTTGGCCTGCGACTGCAAGAAGACTCAGACTTTGGTTTTCATGCTTCGCCGAAAGTGGCCTTGAAATATTCGTTGTATGACCATGGTGTTAGCCAAGCCTTGTTTCGCGCCAGTGTGGGTACTGGTTATCGGGTGCCAAATTTGAAGGAGCGCTATTACACCTTCGATCACAGCTCCATTGGCTACATGGTGATGGGCAATCCATCGCTGAATCCGGAAACCTCACTCAGTTATCAGGCGGGATTTTGGTTTGAGTGGGCAGCCACACGTACGCTGGATGTGAATCTGTTTTACAACGACATTCGCGATTTGATTCAAACCGATGAAGAAAATGCGACGATTGTGAATGGCATTGCGGTGTATTCGTATAAAAACATCAGTAATGCCAGAACGTACGGTATGGAAACGGTCTTCTCGGATCGGCTGTTGCATCGACTGGGCGTGGTGCTTTCGCATACTTACACTCAGGCAGAAAACACGGATAACGGCCAGCCGCTGACCCGACGGCCTGAGCACATTGCGCGATTGGGACTGGATTGGCAGGTAACTGACCGCACGGACATTCATGCTCGTTGGCGCTTCCAATCGCGCGAATTAGCCACCTCGGGTTCCGATGCCTGGTCTCCGGCTTGGAACACCCTAGATTTGAAATTCAATTACCAAACAACACCGCAACTGTCACTGTTTGGTGGCATCGACAATGTCACTCAACGCCAGCGAGATTTTTCCACGGGAACGGATTTCGGCCCTATTACGGGGCGCTTTATGTATTTGGGTGTGCAGCTCAGAACCAATCTTTTTTAACCAAGTGAAGAAGGAGTACAGGATGAAATATAGCCTTGAACGGAGTTTGCCGGTTGTGATGGCACTGGCCTTGATGGCATGTGGCGACAGTGATAGCGAGAAGGATAGTGCAGAGGACACGAACACTGGGGCGGTTGGTTTTAGCCAAACGGCCACATGGACATTTACCGAACCGGATTCGGGCGAAAAAACCGAGTGTTTTGATTTTGATGCAAACCAAGTGGTGCCTTGTGAGAACTCAACCGCGTGGGATATGAAAATCGTACAGGGTACGGGTGGTCGTTCAACGCCTTCGTTTTACACCAACAGCGGTGTGAGTGGCGATGGCAACGGTGCCGCGTTGGGCAGCCCCTTTGATTACACCTGGGAAGAGTTAAGCGCTTTCCGTTCGGGTACGGTCGATGGCACGGGTGCGACTATTCCGGCACAAGCGTTTTCGGAGGATAGCGCTGCCAATGCGTTTTCGGACAGTGTGTTTGTGTATGCGGATCGACGCATGACACCAACGCATCAGGTGTTCGTGGTGACCACCGATAAGGCGCAATCATTGCCGGACACCAGCACAGCGAATACTGCCTTTGCCCTGCAAGTGGTGGATTATTATGGTGGCAATACTGGCGCAACCAGCGGTCATGTGAGCATTCGTTGGGTGGATGTAACAGATGCACAAGCCGACCCGCGTACCTTAGAAATCAATGCCACGTCGTACACTGCTTGGACGCATGTAGATTTGGTGAATGGCACTGTGGTCGATGCCCCAACCGATGACAACTGGCACTTGGCGTTTCAGCGTTATTTTGTCAAAACCAACAGCGGTATTTCGGGTAATGGCAGTGTAGGGTCATTCAAGGGAACTGCTGTTGCCGACAATGCCGATGACGCAGCCAAGTTGGCGGCGTTACAAGATGGCAGCAATCATTGGGGTTGGACGTCGTCCGGTTGGAGTCGTTCTAGCTGGAGTGTGGATACCGCTTCTTCAACGCTGAATCCTTCCTATCAAGGAACATATCCCAATCCTCTGGATTTCGGATTTTATCTGTATCATCCGACCGCCAATGACACGGTTCCGGTGGCGCATATGTTATCCCCCGGCAGCAGTCGCGGCGTGATGCTGCGTTCCGGTGATGGCAACAGCCACGCGCGGGTGCGATTGACCGAGATCCGTTACGCGGATGAAGCCGACTACAACAGTCAGCGTACCTATACGTTTGAGTTCGAGGTTGAGCCTGCTCGTTAAGCCTGCTCGCTAAACAGTAGCGTGTTCATGACCCATAAAAAACCGCGCCTTGGCGCGGTTTTTCATCACAGCAATGCGGATCAACGTCGTCGGTTTACAGCAGGCTATTAACCGCCTCGACCACGGCTTCTGTGGTGATGCCGAATTCTTTAAACAGCAGAGGCGCTGGTGCGGATTCACCGAAGGTATCCATACCAATGATTTTGCCGTTTAAGCCGACAAACTTGTACCAGTAATCTTTGTGCAGAGCTTCCACTGCCACGCGAGCGGATACCGACGCAGGCAGAACGGATTCGATGTACGCAGCGTCTTGTTTGCAGAACACTTCAGCACAAGGCATCGACACCACACGGATGTTTTTACCGACCAGTTGTTCGGCGGCGGCGGTGGCCAGTTCCACTTCCGAACCGGTGGCGATGATGATGGCGTCTGGCGTACCTGCACAATCTTTCAGGATGTAACCACCTTTGGCAATGGCCGCGACTTGATCGGCATTACGTGGTTGGTGTTGCAGGTTCTGACGCGAGAAAATCAAAGCCGATGGGCCATCTTGACGTTCAATCGCAGCTTTCCACGCGGTGGCCGATTCCACGGTGTCGCACGGACGCCAGGTTTCTAAATTGGGCGTGTTGCGCAGGTTGGCGACTTGCTCAACCGGCTGGTGCGTTGGGCCGTCTTCGCCCAAGCCAATGGAATCGTGCGTGTATACAAAAATGGCGCGTTGTTTCATCAATGCGGCCATGCGCACGGCATTGCGCGCGTATTCCATGAACATCAGGAAGGTTGCACCGTAAGGAATAAAGCCTTTGTGCAAGGCGATGCCGTTCATCATAGCGCTCATGGCGAATTCACGGACGCCATAGAATACGTAGTTACCGGAGGCGTCGGTTTCGCTTACGCCCTGACAACCGCTCCACAAGGTGAGGTTTGAACCAGCCAAATCCGCAGAACCGCCTAAAAACTCAGGCAGCAATGGACCAAACGCATTCAGCGTATTTTGTGACGCCTTGCGCGAGGCAACCACTTCGCCTTTGGCTTGGCAGTCGTTGATGTACGCCTGTGCTTGTGCGGTAAAGTCGGCAGGCAATTCGCCATTCACACGGCGTTTGAATTCAGCCGCCAGCTCGGGGTAAGCCGCTGCGTAAGCCGCGAATTTTTCATTCCAGTGTTGCTCAGCCGTTGCGCCTTTGGTTTTGGCGCTCCAGCCGTCATACACATTCGCCGGAATGTCAAAGGCGCCGTGTTGCCAGCCCAAACGTTCACGGGTTAACGCAATTTCGTCATCGCCTAACGGCGCGCCATGACAGTCTTCTTTGCCTTCTTTGTTCGGAGAACCAAAACCAATGATGGTTTTGCAGCAAATTAACGTCGGTTGTTCGGTGTTGGCACGAGCGGTTTCGATGGCTTGTTTAATTTCATCGGCGTCGTGACCGTTCACGCGCGGGATGACTTGCCAACCGTACGACTCAAAACGCTTCACGGTGTCGTCGGTGAACCAACCTTCCACTTCACCGTCAATGGAAATGCCGTTGTCGTCGTAGAACGCAATCAGCTTGCCCAGGCCCAGTGTACCCGCCAGTGAGCAGGCTTCGTGAGAGATGCCTTCCATCATGCAGCCATCACCCATGAACACGTACGTGTGGTGGTCAACGACGGCGTGGTTGTCGCGGTTAAACTGAGCGGCCAGCACTTTTTCCGCCAATGCCATACCGACACCGTTGGCAATACCCTGACCCAGCGGGCCGGTGGTCGTCTCGATACCGGGCGCGTAACCGTATTCTGGGTGGCCTGGTGTTTTAGAGTGTAACTGACGGAAGTTTTTCAGATCGTCGATACTTAAGTCATAGCCGCTCAAATGCAGCAAAGAGTAAATCAACATAGAGCCGTGACCGTTCGACAAAATAAAGCGGTCGCGGTCAGCCCATTCTGGGTTGTTGGGGTTGTGCTTGAGGTAATCGTTCCATAATACCTCTGCGATATCGGCCATACCCATCGGGGCGCCCGGATGGCCTGATTTGGCTTTTTGAACGGCATCCATACTGAGTGCGCGGATGGCGTTTGCCAGTTCGGTACGAGTGGTCATGTAACGACTCCTAAATCACGGTGTTTAGTGCGAATGAAAAAAGGCGCACATTGTCGCGCAGAATGACAAGAGGGGCAACGCGAATTATGGGCTAAGCGGTGTTGGTTGTTAAACCGCGGTCGTGGGCATGGCCCACTCCTACACAACCACCCCCACACCTATCGTATTTAATGGTAGGCGGTGAAGCATCGATCCTTGTAGGAAATGAGATGGACCTGTCCCCCTTGTGCCATGATGAGTTTGAGAACTAT
>JACUUC010000069.1 GCA_014859445.1 Bacterioplanes sp. | reverse complement strand
CCGCTTCTTCCTGCGTAAACGACGGCCACGGCGAAAACTTAGTATTCAACATCCTTAAAACCCCACCTACTCAATTCAAATTCATCAAACTAAAACTAATCCGCATCATCTTCATTTCTTGGCAAAGTTCTGGTTGTCTTCGCCAACTTCTTTTCCTCAGATTTCACGCGCCGCTCCAATTTTTTCAAATCCTCTTCAGGCGCTAAATTTTCTGGCAAAATCCCACGCTGTCCCAACATATCGCGCACGCTCACATTATTCTGTACATGCTCACGCGTAATCGACTGCTCACCTCGTAAATTAGCCTGCACCACATTATGGTTAGTCATTTCTGTAGCCAGATTCTTCGCCGCAATCGTCAAGGTCGGCAAAAAGTCGGCTAAAGGGCGTGTCTTAACAATGCCATATTTATTTTTCATCGCTTGCGTGGTGAGCCCACCAAACAAAGCCCGATCACCTTCCGAACGAATCCGACCAAAGCCTGCATCATCGACGCCACGCTCATAAATATTCTGCGATAACGCCTTTTCAGACTCTCGCAAACGGTCACGCGCCTCAAGCCTAGCCTGCAAAAGCATCCGATCCTCAATCAACTCCTGCTTACGGGTTTGCAGAGCAAAGTAACTTTGTGCAAAAGCAATTTCCGGTTTTCGTGAGTCTCCATTCTGCGCTATCAAATAACAGGCATAACGCGTAAGCATAAAATCTTCTACTTCACGCTGCCCACCCTTTCCATGCGTGATCAATTTCGTGACGCCACGAAAATGATCATCAGCCTCATGCCCAGACGCTTCGCAAGACTCAACGGCGCGATTAATCGCAGTCTGAAAATTCTCCCAACGCGCATAACCCAATAAAGACTGTAAATCACGCGCAAACCAAAACTCAATTCCCTCAGAATCCGTACGCTGAACCGCAAGCTCCAAATTCTGCTGCAAGGTTAAAAGTTCAACATCCATGATCTACCCCTTCTTTGAATTCATCAAACTAATGCTCAGCCTCAACAACCAGGCCTGCTAAAAATTCATACCACGCGCGTTCGGTTTTACGCAAATGCGAAGCCGATGGCACCCAATAACTCAAATGCGCCGGATTATCCGCAAACGCCATAAAGTGTGTCGGTGCCTCCACCGGACGCAACCCCACCTGCTCAAAATGCCGCATCGCTCTGGGCAGATGCGAAGCCGAGGTCACCAAAGCCAATCGCACCTCCGCCAAATCACTCACACCCTGCGCACGCAACCAAGCCGCAAACGCCCGGGCTTCTGCTCCGGTATCAGTCGGCTTATCCAACACCACCAAACGCGACAGCGGAAGACCCAAACCCACTGCCGCATCCCGATAACCCCAAGCAATCGGCGGCTCATCCAACCGACTCGCGCCCGACACCACTAACTTGGCATCAAGATTATCCGCCACACGCGCTAACTCGACCAAACGCAACCCCTCAAACAACCGAGCCGTCGAACTCTCACTCAAACGTATTCCCGCTGGGCGATCCTGCGCAAGGCTATCCCAGCCACCACCCAACACCACCACATAATCCAAATCGGCAACAACAGCATGATCTGTCAATGCCGCATACTGCGACTCAAACGGCGACAATAAACGATCCGCCACAGGCGCCCAACTCACCAAAGCCAAACCCACCAGGCCTGCTAACACACCCGCCAAACCCAAACGCCGCCAACCAAGCACCAGCAAAACCCAACCTAATCCGGTCAGCAATAACAAAAAAGGCAGCGGCATCAACCATGCCGCCGCCATTACCTTGATTAAGTCATACATAGTTAAAGACCAATGAACAAGTTCAAGAAAGGCTCACTCACTTTACTAATACCTTTGCAGGCACTCCAACAACGGTTAAATTATCCGCAACATCAGACACCACCGCCGCGCCCGCACCGGCCACTACGTTTGCACCAATCTTCACACATTGCTTAACCGATGCACCAATCCCAACCCAAGAGCAGGCCCCAACGGACACCGCACCCGCCAAATTCGCACCCGGGCTAATATGCACGCCCTCAGCTAACACACAATCATGATCAATCGTCGCGGCGGTATTCACAATGCAGGCCTGGTTAATCAGTGCAAACGGATTAACTACCGCACCCGCCATCACCACACAACCCGCTTGCACATTTGCATGACGACTGACCACCGCTGATGGATGGATTAAAACAGGAAAAGTCGCTCCCTTTTGCGCCAACATCCGTTGCTTATCTAAACGAATCCGATTATTACCAATCGCCACAAAAAAACCGTCAAAACGCTGTAAATCATTCAATAAATCGTGCGTACTCCCAACAACAGGCCAATGCGCCAAACCATTTACGGAGGGAAACGCATCATCAAAAAACACCACATCCCAGCCATTTAACTCAGCAATTTCCGCGACCACTTTGCCGTGACCACTCGCTCCTAAAATCGCCAGA
>JACUUC010000044.1 GCA_014859445.1 Bacterioplanes sp. | reverse complement strand
ACGAGGCCCGTACGTACGGTTCTGTAAGAGGGATGAGGCGGCAACGCCTCACCCTCCTCACCCTACTTGATATTGCTTATCACCGAGCGCTATAGGGGCATTTATTACCAACCCATGCTGGATTTAACAAAGGGGATGGTCAGCTTACGCTGCGCCGATAACGACGCCACATCCAAACGCTCGAGCAAATCAAATAATGCCTGCATTTCACGAGGCCCGCGAGTCAACACATAGCGAGCCACCTCGTCCGTCATGTCCAAACCACGGCGCCGCGCTCGCAACTGCAATGCTTTGGCTTTTTCGACGTCATCCAATTCCGTCATCCCATACACCACACCCCATGACAAGCGAGAACACAAATCCGGCAGTGTTACGCCGATGTGATTGGGTGCTGCTTGCGCGGCAATCAACAAATGCCCTTGTCGATCACGGATACGATTGAACAAATGAAATAAAGCCTGCTCCCAATCGGCATGACCAGCAACGGCATCGATACGATCCAGCGCCACCAAAGGGATTTGCTCCATACCATCCAGTGTTTCTACACCGTAATGCTGCAACTCGTCTAACGGCAAATAAATACTGTGATGCCCGAGTCCTTCCGCATAATGGCAAGCCGCCTGCAACAAGTGACTACAACCAACTCCCGACTTGCCCCACACATACAGATACGGCTCGCCATGCGTAGTCCACTGCTGCTGCAAGGCATGCACAATGTGTTCATTTGGTCCACAATGAAAATTAGCGAAGCGAGCATCATCTCGAATACCAATAGACAACGGTAATTGTGCAGGCGCCAATGATGACATTACAGCCATTGATAGACCCCCTCTTCAATCGCACGTAACCGACCATCTCGCGCCAGATTTAACCAAATACGAGCCCATTCTGAGGTGAGCTCAAGTGCTAGCGACACTTGCCCCTGAGCAATGTGCACAACGTGCACATTGCCAATGGCGTTATTAGCCGACAAGTAGCGCAACAACTGCTGATACTGTTCGAATGTCTCAATGCCAGACACATCAATACGATGCCCCTCCGTTAAGCCTGGCATGCTACGCAAAGCATAGCGATCGGATAAAAAGCGAGCGACTTGGTCAGCCACTTGCCGCATAACAATGAGGCGATCTTCACCCTCACCATCAACGCCTAACCATTGCTGCTGATGCTCAAATACCCCGCGAAAAACCCAGCGACCATCCAGTTCCTGATAAAGACGTCCAGCCAAAACCGCATCTGGCTGATATCGTAATGATGCGTGTTGAATATCTTGCTGGAACAGCCCCCATAGGCGCTCCAAAGGCAAGGCAAAGGTATCTTCTAAATCCAAAATTGGCCACAGTAACGGCAAACCACGCTCGGTCATCGCCTCAAGCATTGGTAGTTGCTTGGCTGGATGATTGGTACTGATAGGTTCACGCAGTCCATTTTCCTCCTGTGCCAGCCATACCAACACGCGACTGCGATTGCGCCCCCAAATGGGTTGTTCGGCACCACGCAATAAATCATCGACCAAATTCGGAGCAAATACGACATGCATCCATAAGCGATCGCCATTACCCTCATCACGACGATAACGAAAACTACGCACATAACGTTCAGGTCGGACGACCGCATTTTGCACATCGCTGTGTTGCAGGACGTCGCTGCTACCAGACACTTTAATCAGCATTAACTGCATGGCTTCTTGTGTAGCCTGCTGACGCTGAGCGGTAGATTGATCAGCGACCACCACACTCATTTCATACAGATCGTGCATTACTTGAGCATGCGACCATAACGACAAACACACCAACGATAAAAACGTCGCAATACGCACGCACGCCACCTCTGAAAACAAACAAAATAATGCCTTATTGTGCCATGTTGTAGGCCGATCACCAACGGAAGTTAAAGAAGGTGCAACAGAAGGATGCAGAATCGTCCACAAATCGTTAGAATACGCGCCTTCTTAAGCGACTCTCTGTGACAATGGCATGAGCGAACAGCAAACACTTAGTTATAAAGACGCTGGCGTCGATATCGACGCTGGTAACGCCCTCGTAGAACGCATCAAAGGTATTGCGAAACGCACCCGTCGTCCAGAAGTTCTGGCTGGCCTCGGTGGTTTTGGCGCACTGTTTGAATTACCACAAGGATACCAGCAGCCTGTATTGGTATCCGGTACTGATGGTGTCGGCACCAAACTGCGTCTAGCGATGGACTTAAAAAAGCATGACACCATCGGTATCGATTTGGTGGCCATGTGCGTTAACGACTTGGTTGTGGCGGGTGCCGAACCACTATTTTTCCTCGATTACTACGCAACCGGCAAATTAAACGTCGACGTGGCGGCCGCGGTAGTTGACGGTATAGGCAAAGGCTGCGAACTTGCAGGCGCCTCTTTAGTGGGTGGTGAAACCGCTGAAATGCCAGGTATGTATGAAGGTGAAGATTACGACCTGGCCGGTTTTTGTGTCGGCATCGTTGAAAAAGCGGACATCATTGATGGCAGCAAAGTCGTTGCCGGTGACAAACTGATCGCCCTTGCTTCCAGTGGTCCGCACTCCAATGGCTACTCACTGATTCGCAAAATTTTATCCGTCTCAAACGCCGATTTAACGACCGACCTTGACGGACAGCCATTGGCCGATGCGCTAATGGCTCCTACGCGCATTTATGTTAAGTCATCATTGAAATTGATCAATGCCATCGACGTTCATGCCTTATCGCACATTACCGGCGGTGGTTTTCAAGAGAACATCCCAAGGGTATTGCCGGAAGACTGCAAAGCCGTCATCGATACCAATAGCTGGCGCTGGCCTGCGGTGTTCGACTGGTTACAGAAAAATGGCAATGTAGCAACCAGCGAAATGTTCCGCACCTTTAACTGCGGTGTCGGTATGATCGTTGCTCTACCTGCAGATAAAGCCGATGCAGCCATCGCCTTACTCAATGCAGAAGGTGAGCAAGCTTGGTTGATTGGTCATATCGAACCCAAAGCCGATAACGAAGAGCGCGTCCAGTTTCTGGGGAGTCGTGCCTAATGTTGGCGGATGCCCCATCAGACTCATTGCGTCCACGCATTGTTATTTTGATATCCGGCAGCGGTAGCAACATGGTCGCCATTGCAGACGCCGTCCGCAATGGTGACATCGATGCCGACATTGCGGCCGTTGTCTGCAACAAGCCCAACGCAGCTGGTGTGCAAAAAGCCAAAGATCGAGACATCAACACTCAGGTAATCAACCACCAAGAGTTTGCCAGTCGCGAAGACTTTGACCTTGCGCTCATGCAAGCCATCGATCAAGAAGAACCTGATCTCGTGGTACTGGCGGGCTTCATGCGCATATTAACCCCAGCCTTTGTACAACATTACGAAGGGCGCATGCTGAATATACACCCGTCACTACTGCCTAAGTATCAAGGATTGAATACCCATCAGCGTGCACTCGATGCCGGCGACTCTGAACATGGTGTTACGGTGCATTTTGTCACAGAAGAATTAGATGGTGGCCCCAACGTCATTCAAGCCCTTGTTCCGATTCATGATGGTGACGATGCCGATAGCTTGCAACATCGCGTTCATCAGCAAGAGCATATTATTTATCCGATTGCTGTTAAGTGGTTTGTAGAAGGTCGACTGCGCATGCAAAATAAGCTCGCGCTGCTGGATGGGAAACACCTTCCCATGACAGGATTAGCACTTCAAACGTCGTAATATCCGCTATACTGCCGAATAAATGGATGTATTCGGTTTCTATACCATGGCTTTATTTCGCACCAGCTTGCTCGCCATCGCCTTTCTCGTTGCCTTGCCGAGCCACGCCACCAGTGTTTTTTTGGTGGATAGCCCACCCAAATTCAACAGCGAGGAGCTGAACGTGCCCACGCTAACGCCATACGAAGCACGCTATCAAACCTCATGGCGAATAGGCTGGTTCAGTTTCGACATTGATGCCACTCAACGACTCATCAAACTGAACGATGATGAATGGAAAATAGAATTTAATGCCAGCTCACGTCCAGCAAGCATGACAGAAACATCAACATTCCGGCTGGAAAATCAACAACTGCAATCACTTGAATACCGATTTCGCAGTGGCGGTATGCTCATGGAGGCCGACCGCACCTTACTATTTGACTGGTCTGCACAACAGATCATTGATCAAGAGCGCAACACAACAATCGACGAGCACTGGCATCCGAAACTACAAGACAACTTAACCTACATGCAGCAAGCAAGACTCGATCTAGCGAACGGATTGGAGGTATTAGAATACCCCGTTTACGAAAAAAACCGTACTCGACTTCTCCGCTTCGAGCGCATTGGTGAAGAACGGTTAAAAACAGCCATAGGGGTCGTCGATACCATCAAGGTACAACAAATACGCAGTGGTAAACGTAAAATTTATGCTTGGTTTGCCAAAGATCGGGACTATTTGTTGGTTCGATTGAGCGACTATGACGATGGAAAAAAACGATCGCAAATTGATATTCGCTCCTACCAACCAGAAACGAAAAAGGCCACTGAGTGATAGTGGCCTTTTTCATTAATTCAATTGGTCGGGACGGAGTGATTTGAACACTCGACCCCTTGCACCCCATGCAAGTGCGCTACCAGGCTGCGCTACGCCCCGACACAGTTCAAGATTACTCTTGAACGCTGCGAATTATACTTAACTGACTGAAAAGATAAAGGTTTTTTACTCGTCTTGCGTTAATAGTTGTTCTAATTCACGCAACTCAGCGATCATCCCTTTAATTAACTGACGATCGAACGTGGCAATATGACTACTACCCTGCTCCGCCAAGCGTTGCCGAGCACCAGGAATAGTGAAACCTTCAACATGCAGCAGCTGACGAATCTCACGAATTAATAAGATGTCCTGACGTTGGTAATAGCGGCGATTGCCCGTTCGTTTTACGGGTTTCAATTGAGAGAATTCTTGCTCCCAATAACGCAGAACATGGGCTTTCAATTGACACAAGTCGGCTACCTCACCGATAGTGAAGTAGCGCTTGCTCGGAATGGGGGGCAAATCAGTGCTGTGATTGACTTCCAGCATAGGCCTCTACACGCACCTTCAACTTTTGACCCGGCTTGAAGGTGACGACTCGACGGGCAGAGATGGGTATCTCTTCCCCTGTTTTTGGATTTCTTCCTGGCCGTTGACGCTTATCGCGCAGATCAAAATTGCCAAACCCCGACAATTTCACCTGTTCATTGCGGCTTAAGCTATCGCGTATCTCATCAAAAAAGAGATCCACCATGTCTTTCGCCTCACGTTTATTAAGACCAAGATCTTCAAACAATTTTTCGGCTAATTCTGCTTTGGTCAGAGCGGTCATGCTAGCCCCTCAACGTTGCTCCTACTTGCTTTTCTAAGTGAGACAACACGGCAGCAACCGAGCTGTTCACTTCTTCGTCAGTTAGAGTGCGCGAAGGATGCTGCCAGGTCAAGCCCAAAGCCAGACTTTTTCTATCAGAATCAATGCCTTTTCCGACATAAACATCGAATAGATTGAGTTTACATAGGTGGTCACCTGCCGCTTCTTTGATGCCGGTAAAGACCTGATCCACAGAAACATCATGAGCGACCAGCAACGCTAGGTCACGGCGCATTTCAGGATACTTAGACAAATCAGCAAAGGATGGGACGTTGACATCACGAATTGCATCGAGATCCACTTGCAATACGAACACCGCCTGCTTGAAACCCAGTGACTTCTGTACACTGGGATGCAATGCCCCCATGTGCCCAATGATAGCGCCATTTTTTTCAATTTGCGCAGACTGTCCAGGATGAAGGGCCGGGTGTGAACCACGACTAAACGTAATTTCTGCCTGCATGCCAGTACGTACGAGCACGCTTTCAAAATCGCCTTTCAAATCATAAAAATCGCATGCCGCCGGTTCGGCTGACCATGATTGCGGTAATCGCGCCCCAGTAATCAACATCGCCAAGGTCGGAATTTGCTGCAAACCCGATGCGCTAGGCACAAAGCGTAAGCCAGTTTCAAATAAGCGCACCCGCGGTTGCTGGCGTTTTACGTTATACGCCGCTGCCGAAGCCAAACCCGCCCACAAATTGGTACGCATGACCGACATATCGGCCGAGATCGGATTCAGCAACGCTAACGCATCCACTTCCGGGTCGAGTCGTTTTTGCGCCTGTGGCTCGACAAAGCTATAGGTTATGGCTTCATTGAGGCCGCGCGCGATCAACGCCCGACGTAAATCTTGCATGCTTAATGTGGATTCAGGACGTTTTGCCAACGGCGTGGCCGCCGCAGGCGTACGCACCGGCAAACGATTATAACCATAGATACGAGCAAGCTCTTCGATCAAATCAGCTTCTATTGCGATATCGAAACGATAGCTAGGCGGAGTAACCAGCCAGCCCTGCTCATGCGCGCCAACGGTCAGACCTAAACGCGTCAATATGTCTTCAACTTCCGTTTCAACCATCGGCAAACCAAGCACTTGCTCAATGCGTGCTTTACGCAGAACGATGCTGGTTAGCGTCGGCAGCGCATCGGCTGAACTTTGCTCGACAATCGGGCCTGGCTGACCACCACAAATGCTCAACAACAAGGCCGTAGCACGCTCCATCGCCATACGCGGCATATTGAAGTCAACCCCGCGTTCAAAGCGATGAGAGGAATCGGTGTGCAAACCGTAAGCACGGGCACGGCCAGCAATCGCTAGTGGCTGAAAAAAGGCCGCTTCCAGCAACACATCCTGCGTATTGCTATTCACACCAGAGCCTTCGCCACCCATAACCCCGGCCATCGCCAACGCTTTTTGTTGGTCGGCAATCACGAGCACATCGGGGTTTAGAGTGATTTCTTGTCCATCAAGCAAGGTCAGTTGCTCTTCTGGCTGGCTCATGCGCACGCAAATACCACCCTGAATATGGGCTAGGTCGAAGGCATGCATGGGTTGCCCTAATTCCAACAAAACGTAGTTGGTAATATCGACTACGGCATCAATACTGCGAACACCACCGCGACGCAGTTTTTCTACCATCCATAGGGGTGTCGGAGCAGCGACATTAATTCCTTTGATAATACGGCCTAAATAACGAGGACATGCCGCACTGGCTTGAACGTCAATGGTAATCACATCGTCCACTTCAGCCGCTACCGATGGAATAGCCGGTACAGTAACCGCGCATTTATTCAAAACACCCACTTCACGCGCCAATCCGGCAATACTTAGGCAGTCACCACGATTCGGGGTTAAATCGACATCAATAATAGCGTCGTTTAAGTTGAGGTAAGTACGGATATCTTCACCAACTGGAGCACTTTCTGGCAACTCCATTAACCCGTCAGAGCTCTCGGCCAAACCCAATTCAGCCTCAGCGCATAGCATGCCAAACGACTCAACACCACGCAGCTTGGCTTTTTTGATTTTAAAATCGCCAGGCAATACGGCACCGATCTTCGCCATCGGGACCTTCAGGCCCTCACGTACGTTCGCCGCACCACAGACAATTTGAAATGTTTCAGTGCCATCAGTAACCTGACAAACACTCAGTTTATCGGCATCAGGGTGTTGCTCACGCGCCGTAACCAAACCCACAACCACACCACTGAATTCACCCGCAACGGCTTCAGTGCCATCAATTTCCAAACCCGCCATCGTTAATTGATCGGCGAGTTCTTGCGTATTCACATTCGGCTGAACCCATTCGCGCAGCCACTGTTCGCTGAATTTCATCGTCATAATCTCGCTTAGCGGAACTGTTGTAAAAAGCGTAAGTCGTTTTCAAAAAAGAGTCGTAAATCGTTTACGCCATAACGCAGCATGGCCAGACGCTCAACACCCATACCAAAGGCAAAACCGGTGTATTCGTCAGGATCAATGTTCACGTGTTTGAAAACATTCGGATGAACCATGCCGCAGCCGCCAACCTCTAACCAGCCGCGTTTTGTTCCATTGGGGGTTTCAACCACCCATTCAATATCAATTTCCGCAGATGGTTCGGTAAATGGGAAATACGAAGGACGCAGGCGAATCGTTAAGTCTCGCTCAAAAAACACACTTAAAAACTGCTCTAATGTCCCTTTCAAATCCGCAAAACTAATGCCTTTATCGACCAACAAACCTTCTACTTGATGAAACATCGGGGAGTGTGTTTGGTCGTAGTCGCATCGGTACACCCGCCCAGGGCAAATAATCCGTAATGGCGGTTGCTGTGCTTCCATGGTACGAACTTGCACAGGAGACGTATGCGTTCGTAATAAGGTGGTTGCGTCAAAATAAAAAGTATCATGCATCGCACGCGCCGGATGGTGCGATGGAATATTCAGCGCTTCGAAGTTATGAAAATCGTCTTCAACCTCGGGGCCTTCTGCTACGTGATAACCGGCGTTACTAAAAAAGTCTTCAATACGTTCCAGCGTACGCGTTACTGGATGCAAATTCCCTTCTTGCACGACACGGCCAGGCAGTGTGATATCAATGGACTCTGCCGCCAACTGAGCCGCCAATGCCGCGTTTTCAAGCGCCTCTTTACGTTGATTCAGAGCATCTTGAACGGTGTCTTTAGCGACATTAATGATGGCACCCATCGCCGGACGATCTTCTGGCGCAACACTGCCTAAATTTTTCATCAACGACGTAATTTCGCCTTTTTTACCTAAGTACTGCACTCTAACCTGATCGAGCGAAGCACCATCATTTGCCGCGGCCACGGCCGCTAAGGCTTGCTGGGTCAGGGTTTCAAGATTTTCCATCGTTGTGTTCCATCAGTTTGGCGTCGATTTAGAAACAAAAAAATAGGGGAATCACCTAGCGCGCTAAGCTCATCCCCTATTCCACAGCCACAACTACAAGAGTCAGGCTAATTCCGACAATGCGGTGAAATTACAGGCTAGCCTTGGCTTTTTCAACCAACGCTGCAAATGCTGCTTTTTCATTTACCGCTAAGTCAGCCAAAATCTTACGGTCAATTTCAACAGTGGCTTTTTTCAAACCATTGATGAATTTGCTGTAAGACAAACCATTTAAGCGTGCACCAGCGTTGATACGTGCAATCCACAACTGACGGAATTGACGCTTACGCTGACGACGGTCACGGTATGCATATTGACCAGCTTTGATAACTGCTTGCTTAGCGACACGGAATACACGGCTACGAGCGCCATAATAACCTTTCGCTTGCTTCAGAATTTTTTTGTGACGACGACGAGCGACTACACCACGTTTTACACGAGCCATTGTTTATCTCCTGAGCAATCTATTAAAGGTTAGGCAACATGCGGACTAACAGCTGGATATCCGAGCTGTGAACCTGGCGCATTCCACGCAGGTGACGCTTACGCTTGGTGCTCTTTTTGGTCAGGATATGGCTACGATGAGCTTGACGGTGCTTAAAACCATTCGCAGTCTTTTTGAAGCGCTTCGCAGCGCCGCTCTTAGTTTTGATCTTTGGCATTAGGATTCTCCAAAAAGTTGTGGTGCGCACAGAAACTAAGACCCTGTACAACACCTGCCATAAATGGGCAATAACACACGGTTACTACCCAGCAGTCGGTAGAGCGCAAACATCACTGCCATGCGCTCATTTGCATGACCGAACTACTTCTTTTTACCTGGGGCGATGACCATGACCATTTGACGGCCTTCCATCTTGGGATGCTGTTCAACCGTACCCAACTCTTTCAAGTCTTCTTCGATACGTTTAAGCAGATCCATCCCGATGTGCTGATGCGCCATTTCTCGACCACGAAAACGCAGCGAAACTTTGGCTTTATCACCACCCTCAAGAAAACGAATCAAGTTACGCAACTTGATTTGATAATCGCCTTCGTCAGTGCCTGGACGGAATTTCATTTCCTTAATTTGCACTTGATGCTGGCGCTTTTTGGCTTCGGCTTTTTGTTTCTTTTCTTCGTACAGCTTTTTACCGAAGTCCATAATTTTGCAGACGATGGGATCGCCGTCAGAAATCTGAACCAGATCCAGTTCTGCTTCTTGAGCTCGCTCAAGGGCTTCTTCTATCGTTACCACGCCAACTTGTTCGCCGTCGGCAGCAATCAACCGTACTTCACTCGCACGGATTTGATCATTGATGGTAGCTCGATTATCGCCACGGCCACCCTTTCTATTATCGCGTCTGATGATCAGTTCTCCATTCCAAACCGGCCACGCTGTGCAATAGAGCCTTCTAATATCTCAATAAAGGCATCTAAATTCATCACGCCAAGGTCTTCTCCTTTGCGTGTGCGCACTGCGACGGTGTTTGCTTCTACTTCTTTATCCCCTACCACAATCAAGTAGGGTACCTTGTGCAATGTGTGCTCACGAATCTTAAAGCCAATTTTCTCGTTTCTCAAGTCCGTATCGACTCTAAACCCTTTATTTTTCAAGGTTTCGGTCAATTGTTGGCAATATTCCGCCTGATTGTCGGTAATATTCAAAATAGCCACTTGTTTTGGCGCCAACCACGGCGGCATAGAGCCAGCGTAATGTTCGATCAGAATGCCGATAAAGCGCTCGAACGAACCCAAGATGGCACGATGCAACATCACCGGCGTTCTACGATCACCATCTTCCGCAACGTATTGCGCACCCAAACGCCCCGGCAACATAAAGTCGAGCTGCAACGTGCCGCACTGCCACACACGATTCAAACAATCGCGCAGCGAGAACTCGATTTTTGGTCCGTAGAATGCGCCTTCTCCGGGCTGCAAATCCCACGCTAATCCAGCGGCATTCAATGCATCTTCCAAGGCTGCTTCGGCCAAATCCCATTGTGAATCATCGCCAATACGACCTTCAGGGCGCGTTGACAACTTCACTTCAACCTCATCAAAACCAAAGTCACGATACACTTGGCGAGTGAGTTGGATAAAATCGGCCGCTTCTTGGCGAATTTGATTTTCGGCCACAAAAATATGCGCATCATCTTGAGTAAAGCCACGCACACGCATAATGCCGTGCAAAGCACCCGATGGTTCATTACGGTGACAAGAACCAAACTCCGCTAGGCGCAAGGGTAAATCACGGTAACTCTTCAAACCCTGATTGAACACCTGTATGTGGCAAGGGCAATTCATGGGTTTAACCGCGTAAGTGCGCTTCTCCGACTCAGTAGTAAACATGGCCTCGGAGTAATGTTCCCAGTGACCCGACTTTTCCCACAGTGTACGATCGACCACTTGTGGGGTTTTAATCTCTTGGTACCCCGCATCAATCTGCACTTTACGCATGTACTGCTCAAGCACCTGATACACAGTCCAGCCATTGGGGTGCCAGAACACCATACCCGGCGCTTCTTCTTGCAAATGGAACAAGTTTAACTGCTTGCCTAACTTACGATGATCGCGCTTCTCAGCCTCTTCTAAGCGTGTCACATACGCTTTCAGGTCTTTTTTATCATTCCATGCGGTACCGTAAATACGTTGCAGCTGCTGGTTCTTTGAATCGCCGCGCCAATACGCACCGGACACCCGCATCAATTTAAACACGCGCAAAACGCGTGTATTGGGAACGTGTGGCCCACGACACATATCGATGTATTCTTCGTGATGATACAAGCCAACGGCTTGCTCGCCCTTTTCAATCAAACTATCAATCAACTCGACTTTATAGTCCTCGCCACGATCAACAAAAACACGACGAGCTTCCTTAATGGGTGTCATCTTTTTGATAACGTCGTAGTCTTTTTTGATGAGCTCTTGCACGCGCTTTTCAATAGCGGCGACGTCTTCTGGCGTAAAAGGACGTTCGTAATCAATATCGTAGTAAAATCCATCATCAATCACTGGGCCAATCGCCATTTTTGCCGCTGGAAACATCTGTTTCACTGCATGGCCAACCAAATGCGCAAACGAGTGACGAATAACCTCCAAGCCTTCCTCATCTCGACCTGTTAGTAGCGTGATATCCGCGTCGTGTTCAATGAGTTCGCACGCATCAACCAACTCGCCATTAATACGACCGCATACCGTCGCCTTAGCCAAACCAGGGCCAATATCGTTGGCGACGTCCAGCAAGGTAACGGCATGATCAAAAGAACGCTGAGAGCCATCAGGAAGGGTAATAACAGGCATTGCAATATCCTTGTCAGTGGTGACCCCTACGACAGGCCACGTGAATGAAAAAAAGGCGCACACTTTACCGCTTGCCAACAGGACTGTAAACCTGTCGACGCTGATATTCCGTGGGGGTTAGGCCGACTTGGCGCTTAAATGCACGCGTAAATGCACTTTGTTCTGAATACCCCAGCAGCAGCGCAATCTCTGCCAATGACAAATCCGCTTCACATAAATAGGATTGCGCTAATTGCATACGCGTTTCTAACAGCAAGCGCTTAAACGTCAAGCCAAAGGGTTGCAGTCGACGAAACAGTGTTCGTTCGGACACATGCAATTGCCGACACACCCAAACTTGTGTTGCACACCCTCTTGGTATGGCTTTGAGCAACAACTGGCACAAACGCGTTGCAAAACTGCTCGTTTCCGGCAACACGGCAAGCATAGAGTCTACTTGTTGCTGCATACGCCAATGCAATGCAGGGTCATGACACGAGACAGGAAAGGATAAAAAATTCAGGGGAAAAACCATGGCCGTAAAGTGCTGCTGATAAAATACCACTGGTGCCAATACCGACTCATACCCTACCGAAATATCCGGCTCAGAAAATGTAAAGTGCACCTCCGTCGCCATCAGTTCTGTGCGTCCCGTCATAATGCGAATAAAGCTGAGTAGGCCCATGATTAACACTTCATCCGACAAGCGCTGAGAGGCGCCATACTCCTTACTCCAACGCAACATAAGCTGCCCATCGCGCAGTAGCACCTCGACTCGGTCACCATCATGCAACAAGCGTTGATGATACTGAAAGGCCTGCAGGGCCTCGGCCAACGTTTCACTGGTAACGACCAAATGCCCCAAGGCCCCTAAATGCTCAGGCGTAACAAATTGCCCCAGAACCAAACCCATCGAGCGATCGGGATGGCGACGCTGCACATAGTCCAATATCCCCCACCACTGCTGAAAAGTAATCACGCTCACGCTTGATGTCGACGGCAAATAAGGCGAAAGATCGGCCGTCACATCATCGACGCTGTCTAGCCAGTCCTGAACCAGCCTCACCAAACCACCATGCATGGGCAATGCAGCCAACATCGTTATTACCTCACCGTTAGAATGACCGGAAATATCAAACAGGTGGCGGCAAATGTCAATTCAGGAAGTGTCAGTCGTCTTATAGTAGGCAACAACAACGACAATAACGACAATAACAACACAGGTGATTTATGAGCGACGTCATTCACGCCCTATTATTCATCGCCATCTTTGGTGGTGTCTTTTTACTGGTTATGGCCATGGAGTATCGGTATGCGAAACAGCACGGCAGAAATGACGTGTACCACGGCAAAGAAACGCTGGCTAACCTAACCACTGGGTTTTCTTATAAGGTCGTGGACGGCATTGCCATCGCCTTATTCATTCAAGCCTTCTACCTATGGTTTTACGACATTGGCCTGCAATGGAATCCGGAACTGTCGATCTGGAGCGTGCTGGCCTTGGTGATTTTTATCGACTTTTGCTTTTATTGGGCGCACGTCACCATGCACAAAATACGCTGGTTCTGGAACGTGCATGTCACACATCACTCCTCTGAACGGATGAATTTTTCAACCGCATTACGGCAAAACTTCACCTTTGCTCTCTCGGGTGTTTGGCTCATTCTATTAATCCCAGCCGCACTACTTGGTTTCGACAAGAATTGGGTCATTATTGCCGTCGAAGCCAACCTGCTGTATCAGTTTTTCTTACATACCGAGCAAGTGAAAAAGCTTGGCGTATTCGAAAAATTCATGAACACCCCATCTCACCATCGAGTCCATCATGGTAGCAATCCAAAACAGATTGATACCAACTTTGGCGGTATGTTCATCATTTGGGATAAGTTGTTTGGCACCTTTCGCGCCGAAGAAGACGCCGGTGAAATCCGCTATGGGGTAACACGCATGCCGAGCAAACCGTTCAATCCTTGGCACCTTCAAGTACATGATTGGGTGGATATGTTCAAGGACATTTGGCAGTACAAAGACTTGCGCATCATCTACAAACATCCGGACTGGGTGAATGAAAAATACCCCAAGCAACCGGAGCAATGATGCGAGTTGCGGGCAGTTGCGCTACACTGCCCGCATCAGACTAACGAGAACCCCATCATGCGACTCAGTGACGGCGATATTGAACAACGCCTTATCGATGGCAGCATCACCATCACCCCCCCTCCTGCCGACAATGCCATTGCTGGCATCAGTGTCGATTTACGCTTAGACCATCGCTTCCGAGTGTTTAGCAATAACTCGGTCACCCACCTCGACTTGTCAGGAGATCGAGTGCAACTAGAGCGCGACATCGATCGCATCATGAGCAAAGAAATCGAAATTGCCGCCGAAGATTCGCTATTCATTCATCCCGGAGAGCTGGTATTGGGGGCAACACTAGAAGCGGTTACCATACCCGATGATTTAGTCGGCTGGCTTGATGGTCGTAGCTCACTGGCTCGACTCGGACTCATGGTGCACGTGACCGCAGGCCGTATTGACCCAGGCTGGGATGGACAAATTGTTCTGGAGTTCTACAACAACGGCAAACTGCCACTGGCATTACGACCCGGCATGATCATCTGCGCCATGAGTTTTGAAACGCTCAGCAGCCCTGCATTGCGACCTTACAACAAGCGTGCTAATGCCAAGTATCGTGATCAAAAAGGCGTTGTATTTAGCCGCATGGGCAAAGATTAAGGCGCATGACTTCATGACAGCGACGGGTATGGCGCCAGGCAACGTCGCTTTATGGATTGCTGTTACTGATTGTCAGACATATCAAGTAGGGTGAGGCGTTGCCGCCTCATCCCTCTTACAGAACCGTA
>JACUUC010000043.1 GCA_014859445.1 Bacterioplanes sp. | reverse complement strand
GTTTCAGCCAAGGCCACAGCGGGAAAGCCGCCCAGTAGCAAGACACTGAACAACATCGCAGTGAAGGAGGGTAACGCACACAATAAACGCACGGTCATCGGTAGGCACTCTTGGCTATTCGGTGTCAAAAAATCGTAATCGAGCAAGCAATCAGCGTATCATGCAAGCCTTGTGCCGTACTCCAAGGGTGAAAAGCCGTGGCGCACACCGTACAATAGCGCCACCCCTCACGACAGAGAGACCATTATGAAGGATTGTTTGATTGCCCCGTCTATTTTATCCGCCAATTTTGCTCGTTTAGGTGAAGAAGTTGATCACGTACTAGCCGCTGGCGCCGACGTGGTGCACTTTGACGTGATGGACAACCATTATGTGCCGAACCTCACCATTGGCCCCATGGTGTGCAAAGCATTGCGCGATCATGGCGTAACCGCCCCAATTGATGTGCATTTGATGGTGAAACCCGTTGACCGCATGATCGGCGATTTTGCCGAGGCCGGTGCTAGCTTTATTACCTTTCATCCCGAAGCGTCCGAGCACATCGATCGCAGCTTGCAATTGATCAAAGCCGCGGGTTGCAAAGCCGGTTTGGTATTTAACCCCGCCACACCATTGCATTATCTGGATTATGTGATGGATAAGCTGGATGTGATCTTGTTGATGTCGGTTAACCCCGGTTTTGGTGGGCAGTCGTTTATTCCGTCTACGCTCGATAAGCTGCGCCAAGTGCGCGCCAAAATTGATGCCAGTGGCTACGACATCTTGCTGGAAATTGATGGTGGCGTGAAAGTCGATAACATTGGCGAAATTTACGCCGCCGGAGCCGATATGTTTGTGGCGGGTTCGGCCATTTTTAACGCGCCCGATTACGCCAGTGTGATTGCGCAAATGCGCGCCGAAATTGCGGCAGCCACACGCTCATGACATGGTCAACGGCACTGAAACAGGCACTGCATGGGCAATCGCCTGAGTGCGTACTGTTGGATTTGGATGGCACCCTGATAGACAGTGTGCCCGATCTCGCCAGTGCCGTTGATGCGATGTTGCTGGAATTAGGCCGTCCCGCCGCGGGTGTCGAACACGTCAGTCATTGGATTGGTAACGGTGCCGATTGGCTCATTCGTCGCGCCTTGAGCGATGGCAATGAAGCCGTCGCGGCGACGTTAGCCGCCGATAGGGTAGCGCAGGCTCGGCCGTTGTTTGATCGTGCGTATTTGTCGGCCTTGCATCACGCCACCGGCGCGTACCCCGGTGCAGACGAATTTTTGCGCGCGTGTCCGTGCCCAATGGTGCTGATTACCAACAAACCGCGCTTGTTTACCGAACCGTTGTTGCAGAGCTTGGGTTGGTCGTCGTACTTTGCGCTGGTGTTGTGCGCTGATGATCTGCCCGAGAAAAAACCCTCGCCCATGCCGTTGTTGCATGCCTGTGCTCAACTGGCGCTGAAACCCGAACAGGCCGTTATGATCGGTGACTCACGCAATGACATACTGGCGGCACACGCCGCGGGTATGGCGTCGGTGGCTGTTAGCTATGGCTACAACCACGGTGAAGACATCGCCCTAAGTCAGCCAACGCTGTTGGTGTCATCGTTACTTGAGTTGATGGAATAACGTATGAACAATGCCTGGGATACACGGATATTGCATGGGTTGCTGCTGTCCATTTTGTCGCTGATGTACATGCCCGTGCAGGCATGGCCTGTTGCCGGTTACGCCGATGTGAATTTTGGTTTGAGTGGTCAGTACAATTCGCGCGTTGCGGAAGAGTATCGCAGCACACTGTCCGATACCCTGCAAGTGCGAGCCGGTATCAGCGTGTTGCCAATCTTGTCCGTTGGATTGAACGCGCAAACGTGGGGTGCAGGCTTTTTGTTGGGCAATCGTGCCTTTGATGATGACTATGCCCTATTCAGTGGTTTGGGTGCGGGAATCGAAGCCACCGTGCATTTACCGCTGAATGGCTGGCGCAGTAATCCGGCTGGGCCATACGCCCGCGTGGGGCAACAGTGTTGGGCGCTGAGTGTTTCTCAACCAACGGCCAACGAACAAGAGCGGCGCATCTCGCATCGTAATCTGAACGGCTGCTCCGTGCGGCAAACGGTGGGGGTGGCGTTTCCGGCCGAAGAATGGAATCAGACGATCTATGTTGAGTATTCGCGCATCGATTTTGACTACATCAGCTCCGGCAGCGTGATCGCCGGTTTACGAATGGAATTTTAACCATGTTGACCGTATCCAGTACTGGGTTGATTGTTTTGTCGGCCGTCATTGCCCCTTTGGCGGTGGCGCTGACGTATTGGTGGCAAGGGCAGCGTTATCAACGTCAGTTGCAGCAGCTCGAAGACGAGCTGCGCAACAGCCAGCAACAGCAGCAAGTGGAACATGCCCGTTGGCAAGAGCGGCAAGAATCGTTGCAGCAACAGCAGCAACAATGGCAACAACAGGCACAGCAACTGCAACAACGCCTGGATGACGAACAACAACAGAAGCAGCAACTGCAAACCGAGTTGGCCACCCGTAACGAGGCGTTGCATCAACAAGAGCGGCATCATGCCGAAAAAGTGGCGTTGCTGGAAACCAACAAACAGCAACTGTTAAAAGAATTTGAGCAGCTATCGAGCGCGGTGTTGGAGCAAAAAACACAGCAAATTCAAGAGCAAAATAAGCAGTTCAGCGAACACAGTAAACAAGGTTTGGATGCCTTGCTCACGCCCTTCAAAGACCAACTCGAAGGGCTGCGTAAAAAAGTCGAAGACGTGTACATCAGCGACAGCAAAGACCGCGCCTCGCTGCATGCGCAAATCAATGAGCTGCACAAACTGAACCAGCAAATGAGCCACGAAGCGCAGTCGCTCACCACGGCTTTGCGCGGCGAGAAAAAAGTGCAGGGCAACTGGGGCGAAATGGTACTGGAAAGCGTGTTGGAGCGTTCCGGTTTGCGCTTGGGCGTCGAGTTTCAGCGCGAGCAAAGCCACCAAGACGACAGCGGTCAGCGCTATCGTCCTGATGTCATCATCAATCTGCCCGACAACAAGCACATCGTGGTGGACGCCAAAGTGTCGCTCAACGCGTATACCGACTACATCAACGCCAGCGATGAGCGTGAACGCGATGCCGCTGCCAAGCGCCACAGCGATGCCATCCGCCAGCACATTCGCAGCCTAGCCGACAAAGCCTATCAGCATTTAACCGGACTGAATTCGCCCGATTTTGTCTTTATGTTCATGCCGGTTGAACCCGCCTTTATGTTGGCTTTTCAGCGCGACGAACAACTGTTTAATGACGCCTTCGAACGCAAAATCGTGGTCGTCACACCGACGACTTTACTCGCTACTTTGCGCACGGTGGCGAGCATTTGGGCCATCGAACGACGTAACCGCAGCACCGAAAAACTGGCCGAACAAGCGGCCAAGGTGTACGACAAACTGGTGCTGGTGGTGGATAAATTCGACAAAGTCGGTACGCAGCTGAATACCGTCCATAAAAGTTACGACGACGCCTGGAACTCGCTAAAAACCGGACGTGGCAACTTAATCAGCCAAGTCGACCATTTTGTGAAACTGGGTGTGCGCACCAAGAAAGAACTTAACCGCCAAGTGCTCGAAGAAGCCCTCGAACAAGATGGCCAATACGATGCCCTCGATACGCTGGATGACCATGGCTGATTTTGACCAACACCCCGATACCCTGTACCAATCGACCCAAAGTCGCGGTTCCGACTTTGCCTTTGATAGCGCCGTGGCGCGCGTGTTTCCCGATATGATCAAACGCTCGGTGCCCGGCTATGCCGAAACCGTCGCCATGTCGGGCGTGATTGCCGGTCGTTACGCACAAGACAACAGCAACTTGTACGATTTAGGCTGTTCGTTGGGGGCGGTGTCGTTGGCCATGCGCCATGCGGTGCGTCGTCAACATTGCCACATCATTGGTATTGATAATTCTGGCTCCATGATCGAGCGCGCGCAGCATTATGTCGCACTCGATGACGGCGCAACGCCGGTCACCATGCTCTGTGATGACATCACCCAGTACCCGCTAGAACGTGCCTCGGTGTCGGCGCTCAATTTTGTTTTGCAGTTTATTCCGCTGGCCGAACGGCTGCCGTTATTGCAACGCATTGCCGCTGCCACACTGCCCGGAGGTGCCTTGATTGTGTCGGAAAAAATCCGCTTCGACGAACCCGAACAAACCCTGCAAACCGACTTACACCACGACTTTAAACGCGCCAATGGCTACTCCGATTTGGAAATTGCGCAAAAGCGCAGCGCCATCGAAAACGTACTCATTCCCGAAACCGACCAGATGCACCTTCAGCGTTTGCAGCAGGCCGGGTTTCGCCACGTAGTGCGCTGGTATCAGTGCTTTAATTTTGTCTCGTACTTAGCCATCAAATAACCGCCGAGATTCTTCATGACCGCCACCCACCACCCACTGAACTGGTTCGATGATTTCATGGCCTACTTGCCCAGTAGCCCATTGGCGCGTTGGCAACCGCTGTTGACGGAACAACTTCAAGCCATCTTGCTCGACAACGAACACGGCGATCAACAACGCTGGCTTAATGCGTTGGCGCTATTGCCCACCATCAACGGCGTGCATGCCGACCTAACGGCCGATGACTTAACACTCAGGAGTGAGCCATTACTCACCGCAGAACAATCGCAGCAACTGGAACAAGGCTTGCGCGGATTGATGCCATGGCGCAAAGGGCCGTTTCAATTTTTTGATACCTTCATCGACACCGAGTGGCGCTCGGACTGGAAGTGGCAGCGCGTGGCTCCGCATTTAGCACCGCTTAAAGGTCGGCTGATTCTCGATGTGGGCTGTGGTTCGGGCTATCACGTTTGGCGCATGCTAGGGGCGGGTGCCGAACGGGTGATTGGCATTGACCCGTCACGCTTGTTCTTAATGCAATTCCAAGCCTACAAACAGTACCTGCAAGCGGCACAAGGGCAAGTAAATGCCCACTTACTGCCGTTAAAAATGGAAGATCTGCCACGGCCGTTGAAAGCCTTCGACACCGTGTTTTCGATGGGCGTGTTGTATCACCGCAAATCGCCCTTAGAACACCTGCAAGAACTGAAAGACGCACTTCGCCCCGGCGGACAACTGGTGCTGGAAACATTAGTCGTCGAGGGGCCAGAAGGCATGACCCTAATGCCCGAAGACCGCTACGCCATGATGCGTAATGTGTGGTTTTTGCCAAGCACCGATACCCTGTTGTTGTGGTGTCGACGGTTGGGCTTTAACAACCCCAGAGTAGTGGACTTAAACCAAACGCAACTAGACGAGCAACGCAGCACCGACTGGATGCGCTTTAACTCGTTGGCGGATTTTCTCGACCCCGATGACCGCAGCAAAACCGTCGAAGGGTATCCCGCGCCGTTGCGTGTGGTGGTCTTGGCCGAGGCGTAATGAGCACACTCACCCCCGAACAACAGGCCGTGGTCAATCACCGCGATGGCCATGCCAAAGTGATTGCCGTGGCCGGTGCGGGTAAAACCACCACCTTAACGCACTTCATTGCGGCGCGCTTGCACGAAGGGGCAGAGCCACGGCGTATGTTGGTGGTGATGTACAACAAAGCCGCGCAAGTGGACTTCAACGCCAAGTTGGAACGGCTGCTGCCGCAGCAACCGCGCCCAGAAATTCGCACCTTTCACTCGCTTGGGCTGCGCATTTACCAACGCCTAATTCAACAAGGCTATTTGCCCGCCTTTGTCGGCAAACCGCTGAGCGACGGTGAGATGGACAACATCGTGTGGCGCTTGCTGCAACAATGTGCGCCCGATGCCAGCACGGCCCAAGACATCTTGTCGCAACGGAAAAAATGGGTCGAACCGGCCATGGCGTTCATCGACTTGGTGAAAGCCAGCCTGCACAGCCCCAGCGAGGTGCTGCAACAGCAACACCTACCGGAGCATTGCGCGTTTTTCTTGCCGGTGTTTCATGCCTTTGAGCAATGGCGCAAACAGCAGCAGCGCATCAGCTACGCCGACATGCTGTACGAACCCGTGCTCTGCTTACAACAGCACCCCGAACTGGCGCAGCAATTTGGCGGCCACATGCACTGGTTGCTGGTCGACGAATACCAAGACATCAACGACATACAACACGCCTTACTCACCTTATTGCACGGCGGTCGTGGCAACATGCTGGTGATCGGCGACCCCGATCAAACCATCTACGAGTTTCGCGGTTCACGGCCAGAATTCATTGTCAGCCAATTTGACCAACAATGGTCGCCGGTGCAGCGCTACGAACTGCCGCACACCTTTCGCTATGGCCATGGCTTATCGCTGTTGGCCAACCACCTGATACATCACAACCAACAGCGCGACCCCGTGTTGTGTTTATCGCACCCCAGCACGCCATCAACGCAGATCGAACAACACAGCAGCCGCGACGAAGCACGCACCGTATTGCACTTGATTCAAGAACAAGCGCAACAACGCCCGTTAGAAGACATCGCCGTCATCAACCGCTTGTGGGCACTGTGCGCACCCATCGAACTGGGCTTGCTACAAGCCAACATACCGTACCAGCTGCACAACAGCATTTCGGTACTCGACCGTTGGGAACTGCATATCTTCTGGTTGTTGCTGGAAATCGCCGCTGGACAATTTCAACAGCGCAGCCAAAGCCAGCGCGAACAGGCTTGGTTGCACCTGCTGACGACGCCGTACCCCAAAATCAAACGGCCGGTGCTGGAACAACTGGCACGGCAACTGGCCAACAGCCAAGACCACTACAGCGACACCTTGCTGCAAGCCATTCCCGATGAATTGGGCAAATGGCAAGCACAGCAACTGGAAGCCCGCGCGCAGATGCTGGAATGGGCCGAGCACAAAACCCTGCCCGCGTACGACTTACTGCAAGAATACGTCGACCTGACCGACCTCTACGCAGGTATAGAAGACAGCGCCTTTTCGGCACAACAAATCGAAGATCGCTTACAAACCATTCGCGCCTTTTTGCGCTTTATGAAAGAGAGCGGCAAAAGCAGCCGCGACGCGTTCGATTACCTCAATCAATTAAAAGCACAGCGTGTACAACAGCGCCATGAAAAACCGCACGGCGTGCACCTGACCTCGATCCACAAAAGCAAAGGTCTGGAATGGCCGGTGGTGATTATTCCCGGTTTGAATGGCCGTTACTTTCCGTACACCGCCGATGGCGAATTCAGCACACCCGCCAGCGAAGAAAGCGAACGCCGCCTGCTCTACGTGGCCATGACCCGAGCGCAACAGCAACTGCACCTGATCGTGCCTGAATCGACCCAAACCGGCAGCCGTATCGCTGCGCGCAACGTGCAAGGGCGTGACATTGCCAGCCCATTTCAGCCCGAACTGCGCTTTCAGCACAGCCAGCGAGTTGGCCAAGCCCTGTATCAACAACAGCCCACGGTACTGCTCAACCCACAACACGGCAGCATTGCGCCGTGGTTAGAAAACTACCTGCAACGCCTTGAACTGCCCCTCGAACTGGGCATGGAAGCGCCATCTCCGCGAGCGACCGAAGCGCCCAGCAGCCCACCGCGCAACACCATTGTTCGCAGTAAATTCAACACCGACTCCGCTAACCATGCGCGGTTAAAACGCCTGCGCCACAGCCACTTAGGCGATGGCACCGTGATACAGCAAGACGAACACTACTTGCGTGTGCTGTTTGACGGAGAAACCCAATCGAGGCAGCTCGACCAACGGGTAGCAGGCCCTTGCATCGAATGGTTGTAAGCAACCGAGGTTTGCCATCGTCGGTTTCGTTCGATACCCTGACAGGGCTATAATGATTCACTCGTAGAGATCGGCCGCTGTTGCACCATTCAAGTCGCCTTTGCGTGGGTGAAAACACCCCAACATTCACCGAGTTTTACACTCCAAAATGGAAATCCAACTATGACCATTGCTCAGCATAAAGTCGCTACTTTACATTACACCGTTGTTGACGTTGCCAGTGGCGAAACCATCGACTCGTCTGAAGGCGGTCAACCAATGACCTACCTGCACGGCGCGCAGAACATCATTCCTGGTTTAGAACAAGCCCTCGAAGGCAAAAACGTAGGCGATGCATTCGACGTCACCATCGAACCTGCCGATGCCTATGGCGAATACAGCGAAGACCGCATTCAACAAGTACCGGTACAAGCGTTTGAAGGCGTAGAACAAGTTGAACCTGGCATGGCTTTTACTGCACAAACCGAACACGGTCCAGTTAACCTGATCGTGACCGAAGTGAACGACGACATCGTGACCGTCGATGCCAACCACCCATTGGCCGGCAAAGCCTTAGCGTTCAGCATTAAAGTAGAAGCCGTACGCGACGCTAGCGAAGAAGAACTGGCCCACGGCCACGTGCATGGCGAAGGCGGCCATCAGCACTAAAACACCCCCACGCCAAGGCGTGACGGTGCGATAGACAAAAACCCGCTATGGCGGGTTTTTTTTGAGAAAAAACACAACAAAGCAGGTTCTCGATGCCGTGACCGTGGGTTAGATTCCAAAGAAATGGTTAGGCAACCTGTACGACTGGGCGGGGCGGTTGCGCACCGTTGATATGGCTAAGCCCGATATTCGCTTTGCCTCACCACTACAGATCGACAAGCTGGCGAAGCAATTTAGCGCAGAGTATCTGGAGCGCTTTGACCAACTTCCGGATATGGACGATGACGATCTGATCGCCTTTCTGGCCGAAGTGCACGTAGAGTTTATTCTGATCCACCCGTTCAGAGAAGGAAATGGTCGCCTATCACGTCTGCTTCTGGATGTGCTGGCGGTGAAGGCCGGGTTACAGCCTTTAGACTATACGCTCTGGGATGAACACAAAGATTTCTACTTCAAAGCCATTCAGGCTGGGCGAGATGGCGACTATCAATATGTAGAACGACTTGTCCGGGATGTGGCAGAGAGCCAGCAGGATGACTGACTCATAAGATTGGAGCAGGGCTGAAAATCAAGAAGCCAGTGTTAGTTGCTTAAAGCGACGTTCGCCACGCTTAAGTCGTTGTTCGATAACCGATGTGGTTTCGTCGGTTTCGATCGCGCTGGAACTGGCCACCGAGCGCAGGATGCGGGCTTTGGTGATAGTTACTCGGGTAGCGCTCGTTTTACGAACCATAGAAACGCTCCAATGGGCGAAATGTTCAGGAATTATAGCACTGGCCTTAGGCCGTGTCCTGCCTTGCAATCAACGCCACTTTTGCTTGTACCGCATCATACACGCCCGTAAAGCCGATATTGAGCGTTTTATCGACCAAGACGACCTGCCCAACATCACCCGTAACGCCTTAGCGTTCAGCATTAGACAAAAACCCGCTACGGCGGGTTTTTTTGTGGGGTGAAGATGAGCCTGTCAAAAAATGTGACAGGTCATTGAGCGATTTTAAAATAACGGTTGAGTTGTTGTGTTTGAGCGTTAGAATGAAATCAATCCCCGCTGCTGTGATCGAGTTAACAATACTCATACAGCCTTAAAGGAATATGTGTCATGGATGAACTGTCACCGTCTGATTTGAAGAGTATTTTGCATTCTAAACGCGCCAATATTTTCTATTTGGAATATTGCCGTGTGATGCAAAAAGATGGTCGTGTTTTATACCTGACTGAAGCCGACAAAGAAAATCTGTATTTTAATATCCCTATCGCAAACACAACCGTATTGCTGTTGGGTAATGGCACTTCCGTTACTCAAGCCGCGATGAGAATGTTGGCAAAAGCAGGCGTGTTGGTTGGATTTGTAGGCGGCGGTGGCACGCCTTTGTATATGGGCAATGAAGTTGAGTGGTTTACGCCGCAAAGTGAATACCGACCTACCGAGTATTTGCAGGGCTGGCTTTCGTTTTGGTTTGATGACGACAAACGTTTAGCTGCAGGCAAAATGATTCAGCACGCTAGGATTGAATATCTGCATCGGGTATGGAGTAAAGATCGAGAGCTTAAACTCGAAGGATTTTCAAATTCGGACGACACCATCGTAAGCGCATTAGATGTATTTCAAGAAAGAACCGATGGCGCCAAAAAACCAGCAGATTTATTACTGACCGAAGCGCAACTCACCAAAACACTGTACAAATTTGCCGCTAACGTAACCCAAACCGACAACTTCAAACGACAACATCAGAGTACAGATCGAGCCAATGATTTTCTGAACCATGGTAATTATTTGGCCTATGGCTTGGCAGCATGTTGCTTATGGGTTTTGGGTATACCACACGGCTTTGCTGTCATGCACGGAAAAACGCGTCGAGGTGCGTTGGTGTTTGATGTCGCAGACTTAATTAAAGACGCCATCGTACTGCCATGGGCGTTCGTTTGTGCCAAAGAAAACGCAACCGAGCAAGAGTTCAGGCAGCAAATATTGCAGAGTTTTACACAACACAAATCACTGGAATACATGTTCGACACCGTGAAGCATCTTGCCCTGGCGGATGCGAACGGAAACGTGGAGTGCGAGCCGCTATGATGGTGACGTTTGTTTCTCAGTGCGAGAAAAACGCACTCAAGAAAACCCGCCGCATATTAGATGCCTTTGCCAATCGAATTGGCGACAACACCTGGCAAACTCTGATCACCGAAGACGGATTATTAACCGTAAAAAAAATGCTGCGAAAGACAGCCAGCCGCAGCACCGCAGTCAGCTGCCACTGGATCCGATCCCGTTCGCGCAGCCAGTTTTTGTGGGTAGTGGGTAACAAGAAGAAATTTAATGCAGAGGGTGTAGTGCCAGTGAATTACACAGAAAAAGAGGTTTTTATGGATGTAGTAACAGACAAACCCAAGCAAGATGTGTTGTATGCCAATACTCAATTACAGCCACTGAGTGAGCATTTATTTGCAGTCGGTTATGTTGCCGAGCAACTACATCGCAAGTTATTTCCAGAAAGTCAACAACTTTCAATGACCAATTTTATTGCAGGTTGTTTACATGATTTAGGGAAAATTGATCCTAAGTTTCAAGAATGGGTAACCAATCCTAAAAAGAAAGAGTACATAGCAAAAGATGGTCAGCATATTGATGATGCAAAATTTAGTTTCGACAAGCACCCAAGGCATAATGAAGTGTCGCTGTTACTCTATCAATTGCTTGATAGCGCTGAACTTAAATTCCTAAACCCAAGTAATAAACGTTCAGTAAAGCATGCGGTGTATTGGCATCATGCAAAGCCGTTTCGTAAAGAAAAAAATGGCTTTGATACCTATAAAGAAATTAGCAAAAAGTTCTTGGAAAATCAGAAGGATATGAGTCTATGCGCTATTTTAGGTCAAGCTCAAACACTACTTAAGCAGGTTATAGGTATTGATAAAAAATATCGTGATTTATCTGATAGTTTTCTTGAAAACGTTTTCTTAGCTGAAGTTGAACAGGATGTAGAGGCGAATTTGCCCGATGCGCCGCCTTTGCCCAGCTACAAAGAATATGAATTTGAAGAGTCGGTACCGGCTAATAGCGCCAATGTTAAAGTTAATGCAGTAAACAACATTGTACGTGCCTGTTTGATCTCCGCTGATCATAGCGTATCTGCATTAAGCGCAGCAGAGTTACACACTGCCATTTCTGAGCGCCAGTTAGATCAAATAGTGACCGAGCTACTGGAAGTGGAAACCACACTTAGCTCTGATATTGATACTTGCTTAAGTGCCTTTTTCCCAATGAGTGAGCGCAGTAAAAAGCAACGCGATATCGCTAAGCAATTAACCTCAGCCGAAGATATTGCAGTGCTTGCGGGGGCGGCAGGCAGTGGTAAAACTAAAATTGCTTTAGAGTGGGCAAAATTGCAGGGCGCTAAACGGATTATTTGGGTTTGTCCACGCGTACAAGTTTGCCAAGGATTGTTTTATGAGTTGACCTCAGAGCAGTACCTACCTAATAGCCTAATTGAAATAAATACGGGTGAATTTAAATTCCACAATCAATGGGATAACCCTATTGCAGATGATAAAAATTTTTCCGGTGATATTGTTATCACAACCATAGATCAAATACTTGGCTCAGTAATAAGTCACACTAAAGCGAATACACTTATTGACTTTTTAAATGTACATGTGGTGTTTGATGAGTTTCATGAATACGTCAACATGCCAGCGTTTAATTTGCTATTTTCAGAATTAATTGCCGCAAAAAAAATGCAACAAGCTCAAGCTAAGACCTTATTAGTGTCAGCAACACCACATTATGTCTTTGTTGAAGATTTACTCGGTATTCATCCTGATGATATTAAAGTCATGCCCTCGTTCAACCCAAGCCAGTATCAGATTGATTTTAAAATCTTTGATGATATAAATTTAAGCGAGGCAAACCCGCTATTTGCCCAGCAAAGTGGTTGTACTTTTGTGATCAGTAACATGGCGCTAACGGCACAAAACAGTTTTATTGCAAATCAGCACAACGAGAATGCGGTATTACTACATTCAAAATTTATTAAGAGTGATAAGCATAAATGGTTTGGTGAAGTGTACGAGGCATACAAGCGCGGAGGTACTCGTAAATATGAAGTGCTACGTAGTGGGCCGATAGTACAAGCATCGCTGAATATCAGCTGTGATTATATGGTGGCCGAAATCACCAGCGCTGAAGATTGCTTACAGCGCTTAGGTCGTTTAGATCGCTTTGGTGGAAATAGTCATGTCAATACCTATACGTTAGCCGTGCCAGAGTCCATCGCCAATGGCAAAGGTAAGAGTCCGGCAGCGGGATTTCTATCAAAAATGTATGCCTTGAGTTCTGTTCGGGCTTGGTATCAGTTTTTACAGAATGAACTGGAAGACAAGACTTTTACGCTGCCAGAGATTTATCAGCTTTATTTCGCATTTCACCACACTGAACGTAATCGAGAGTTTATTGCGAGTGACTTAGTGGCCGCCCTAAAAAATAGTGTGCAGCAAATCCACTTAAAAGTAGTTGATCCTATTACCGTTCCACCCAAAAAAAACAAAGATAAAAAACGCACCAAGATCAGCAAAGTATCACTGCGCGGTGATAATCGGTTTGTTCAATTGGCAGTGGTAGATTTAACTCAAGCTAAGCCGGATTATATTGAAGCTTACGCTTATTCAATTCCACTCGATGATATGAGTAATGTCGACAATATTACATACCCGACTAGTGCTATTTGTGGTTATGGCCAAAGTGATAAAGACCTTTTAGCGCATATGTTTAAAAAACATCACAGTATTATAGGGGGCACGAGTAAAGCGTTTACCGATAAGATTTTACTCAATGAAGCGCGAGACCCCGAATCACCGATCTATTTAAGTTATACCTCGAACGATTTACTGCAAGTGGGCGGCGAAAGTGCTCGCCATCCTCATGCAATTTATTACGCCATTTGCGAGAAACAAGCCATTGGCGCTATGTCCATTAAACAAATTAATCAAACCACAGAAGATGAGGAATAAATTATGCAAAAAGTAACAGGAATTAAAAGTGTTGATTTTAAGATTAAAGCATTAGGTCATGGTGTAGTGAATTGGAATGGTCCTACAAAATTGCAAGGTGATGATGGCAGTGAGCTTGAAAATCATACACTACCTAAACTGAGAGGTTACTCAAATTTGAGTGGTAGAGTTAAAGAAGAGAATGGTTATAAATATAAAAAACATGCGACAGATATAGATTTTAAGAAAACACCTTTATATATCGGTCAAAACTGTATACGTCATCATCTTTTTAAAGAACAAACTTATGATTCTCATTTCGCAAACGAAAAAAACATATTGAGTTTACTTGCATCAATTACGGGTCTAGTTCGTGGTTATTCTGTTACATCAAGTCAGCTTAAACGTACCACTTCTTTACTAATAGAAGATTTTGTTGACATATTGGGAAATGGAAATTTTGAGCAGTTGTCAACTGATAAGCCAACAGATGAAAATGGTAAGCGTGTGAAAACGACCATTTTTTCTAAGACAACATTTGGTGATACTGAATATATCTCTTTTGGTTCCATCAGTATTGAACAACTGCAATTTATATCATTGGATAAGAAGTTTGATCGTGCCGCAATGGTTATCAAAGAAGGCGAGGGTGAGGTTATTGCCGCTGAACTACAGAGCTATATTAAGTCACTTAATCCTAGCTTAAACCCACAGGCGATTTTTCACAAAAACTACGTCAGAATAGGCACAATATTTGAAGAGGGAGAGTGCGGCATTTTACTTAATAATGACGCAGTGAAAGCTTTAGTTGACGAAACATTAGATCGTTTGGCTAATTTATCTATTCGTCAAGCGAAAGGTTATATGTATGTTGATGAAATTACAGTTGATTATAACGATAGTCATAAAATGATGCGCATTAAGCGTGATGAATCAGAAATTATCAATCAACAGCACACGTCATTTGCACAGTATTTTTATGCAAAATTGGAGGTTGCATGAAAATAACCGTTGAATATGACTCTTGTTGGCGTAATTCTTTTTTAGGCGGTTCAAATAATGAACCAGTACCTAAAAAGGGACGTGAATATTTAGGTTCAATGAAGAGCTTAAAAAAAGAAGGGAACTTTAAGGTTTGTGAAACTACCTTAGATACAATAATGGGTATTCTAAATCGTTTGATTGGTGATCAACGAAAGCTTTATCAGGCGCGTGGTAAAATTCACGAATCCACTTATTATTTCGAAGAACTTGAAGATAAAGTTAGCTTTATAGATAGGCCGCAGTTGACCAATGAAATATCATTTATTCGTAATATGAATGGTAGCACTGACCAGAATTCATTTACTGGAATGATTAAAGTGTCTGATCCTATCTTTACTTCGGAGTATTCTAAGCAATTTTGGGGGGTGTTGGCTTTAGATTTTAAGCAGCTCTGTGATTTTATTATCATGCGATCAGAAATTGTAGAGTTTATTGAGTTAAACCCGTTGAGTATTATCAATCGCTTAGAGATCCTTAATCAGGAAAAAGCAGTAGAAAATAGTGGAGTTTTAATTCAAGTATTAAAAGTGTTAAATGAGAGTTTTCCAGATATTGTATACTTAAATAACAAAGGCTTGATTACACCTATTAGTATTTATTGCTCGGCGCTTTATCTTCAGCTCGCCCGGTTAGAAGCCAGCTTTAATATGAGTAAAGCTAAAACGAAGGCTGGTGGGATCAGTGGAATATCTAAACGAGGTTTTACTAAAAAAGACTTTATGGATAGATATACAACTGGACCCAAAAAGACAATTTGGGGTAACCCTTTTATCAAAAAAGAAAAGGTAAAAGTGCAGGGAGAAGTGACCTCTATGCTGACAAAAGCCAGTGGGCAGTTGGAAATTATTATTGACGTGGATCGAGACAAAGCACAAGAAATCAAAATGTTGATTGAAAATGCTGGGGTATCAAGCTTTTACCTTGGAAAAAAAGGGCTGGCTTACGTTTCAAGTATTCGACTTTAGGAGCAATGATGGACGCATACATTGATATACGGCTGATGCCTGATGCTGAAATGCGTGAGGCAGAATTAAGTAGTAAAGTCTTTATTAAATTTCACAAAGCACTGGTGACGTTACAGAGCAATAAAATAGGTATTAGCTTTCCAGAAGCAAATATTAAACTAGGGCGATTATTTCGTTTACACGGTGAAATGAGCGCACTGCATGATTTGCAGGGGTTAAATTGGTTAGGACCTTTGGCAGGATATTGCAAGGTTACTACGGTTACTAATGTGCCAGACCAAGTGCAATATCGCATCATTTCAGTTAAACGCAGTAATTTAAGCAAAGCAAAATTAAGGCGTTTAACTGCTAGAGGTAGCATAGATAAAGACGGTGAGAAACGTTACAAAGTAAAAATGCTTATCCAAGGGTTTGATAATCCATACCTTGATCTGTCTAGCGGTTCAACTGGGCAGATGTACCGAAAATTCTTTGAGTTTAGTGATATTCAAGCTGACCCAGTTGATGGTGTGTTTGATAGTTATGGTCTTAGCAAAAAAGCTACAGTACCTTGGTTTTAACCCTTTATTTTTGCTCTTTAAAAATGTGCTTTTAAAACAGATAGTTGCAACGGGTGGTTTTTAACAAGGTAAAAAGATGATTTTTATCCCAACAGCTTGTTGCAGCTTATTTTTATTGGTTTATTCTATTGTTCACTGCCGCACAGGCAGCTTAGAAA
>JACUUC010000018.1 GCA_014859445.1 Bacterioplanes sp. | reverse complement strand
GGAGCGGGCCATGCCCGCGACAACGGTGCCAAAGATAACAACGCCATTACCCGCCTTGCGGCGGGCATCATGGGCATGCCCACTCCCACACAGACAAAAACGTTACAGTGCGAAGCTGTGACGCAAGACGATGGTTTCCACGCGGTCAGGGCCCGTTGAAATAATGTCAATCGGCGCACCGATGGCTTTTTCCACAAAGCGAATATACGCACGCGCATTTTCTGGCAGTTCTTCGATGGTTTTTGCGCCCACCGTTGATTCCGTCCAGCCTGGCAGTTCTTCGTACACGGGCGTCAGTTTGCAGAACTGATCGGCAGACGCTGGCACTTTTAATGGATTGCCGTTTTCATCTTGATAGCCCACACAAACCTTAATGGTTTCCAGACCGTCCAACACATCCAGTTTGGTTAAGCAGATCGTATTGATGGAGTTCACACGAATCGCGTGTTTAACCAGCATCGCATCGAACCAACCACAACGACGATCACGACCGGTTGTGGTGCCTTTTTCTTTACCCACAATCGATAAGTGTTGTCCTACTTCATCGAACAATTCGGTCGGGAAAGGACCGGCACCCACGCGGGTCGTGTAGGCTTTCGTAATCCCTAAAATCTGATCCAGATACAAAGGACCGACACCCGAACCGGTCGCAACACCACCAGCCGTGGTGTTCGATGAAGTAACGAAGGGGTATGTGCCGTGGTCGATATCCAACAACGTGCCTTGCGCGCCCTCGAACATGATGTCACCACCTTGTTCGCGTACGCTGTGTACCAGATCAACGGCATCAACAACGATGTCTTTGATTTGCTCAGCCCAATCACGACAAGAAGCCAAGGTTGCTTCAACGCTGACTTCATCCACACCGTAATAATGTTTGAGTGAGAAGTTATGGTATTCCATCACTTCTTTCAATTTATCGGCAAATTCCGGCTGATACAGATCGCCCACACGCAAACCACGACGAGACACCTTGTCTTCGTAGGCAGGACCAATACCGCGTCCTGTGGTGCCAATTTTGGCGTTACCACGCTTCAACTCACGCGCCTGATCTAAAGCAACGTGATACGGCAAAATTAATGGGCAAGCGTGCGAAATACGCAAACGCTCCATCACCGGCACACCGCGTTCTTCAAGTGCCCGAACTTCTTTCAGCAGCGCATCGGGCGCAAGCACCACACCGTTACCGATAATGCACGTCACACCATCACGCAAGATACCCGATGGGATCAAGTGCAGCGCCGTTTTTTCGCCATTAATGACCAATGTATGACCCGCATTGTGGCCCCCCTGAAAACGTACGACTGCGGCTGCCTTTTCAGTCAGCAAGTCAACAATCTTACCCTTCCCTTCGTCACCCCATTGGGTGCCTAAAACAACAACGCTCTTACCCATCGCGGTATCTTTCACTCAATAATTTACGCTTCGACCAGCTGCCACTGGCCATCCAAAAACTGCAGACTCGCGTCTGCGGAAACCGTATCGTCATTCAATTGCACTAAGACACGCTTACCCTGCGCACGCAACTGCTGAATGACTGTCCATAATTGTGGATCATCGGATGCCGGTGCTATTACCGACGTTCCATGATTGTTGGCTGCCGTAGCAAACTGCGCCAGCACTTTTAAATCGGCACTAAAGCCAGTAGCGGCACGCGCACGACCAAATACCGCACCGGTATCATCATAGCGTCCACCTTGAGCGATGGCATCGCCATAACCGGGTACATAGGCCGCAAACACTAAGCCAGTATGGTAATCGTAACCCCGTAACTCGGTTAAATCGAAATACAGAGGAATGCTTGGGAATCGCTGACTGACCTGCTCGGCCACTTGTTGCAAACGCTGTAACTCATTGGCGGTTTCTGGTACCAATTCGGTTAAACGGGCAATGGCATCCAATAAGCATTGGCGATCCCCTTGCAAGCGCGTCAACAATTTGAATGCTTCAATCAACGCGGGGTCCGCAACTTCGCGCTCGGCCCACGCATCCAAATCACTGGTGCATTTGAGTTTTAATAAGCTGAACAAGGCAACTTGTTGTTCTTTGCTGATACCGGCTTTGTTGGCCAAGGCACGAAACACGCCGACATGGCCTAAATCAAGATGCAACGCAGGCAACTCCGCAGTCATCAAGGTATCCAGCATCAAACTGATGATTTCAACGTCGGCACGTTGTCCGGCTTCGCCATACAGCTCAGCACCAATCTGCATCGGAGTACGGCTGGCCAACAGCGAGCTGGCTTGCGCATGAAACACCGTACGGCAATAGGATAAACGGCTCACTCCGTCACGGGCAAAACTATGGGCATCGATGCGTGCCACTTGCGATGTGGTATCGGCACTTAATCCCATTAAGCGACCTGACAACTGATCCGTCACTTTGAACGTACGTAAATCGAGGTCTTTACCGGCCCCCGTCAACAGCGAGTCTAAGTACTCCAATGCCGGTGGAATAACGAGGTCATAACCCCATGTATCAAAACGATCTAACAAGCGTCGACGTAAACGCTCAACCTGGAGCGCTTCCGGAGGTAGCACTTCATCAATACCATCTGGCAATAGCCAACGATCAGCACTTGTCATGCGGTCTGCCTTAGTCATTAATTTTGCTACAAATCGAGTTTGCCTCAGCAATGCTCGATAATAAAGGTCGTTGAAACGATCACACTGACCAAAAAAAACCGGGCTCCGAGCCCGGTAATGCAATTCTAGCAAAGCCAGCGCACATTGAACATGATTACTGGCTATGGTTCACCAACTCAACCGTTTATTTGCCGGTTGCGCTCTTTAAGTAACGGAAAAACTCACTATCCGGCTTCAGCAGGATCATGTCGTTTTCCTTAAAGGTTTCAACGTACGCACGCAAACTCCGCGTGAATGCGTAGAACTCAGGATCTTTATTGTAAGCATCGGCGTAGATACGAGCGGCCAGAGCATCACCTTCACCACGCAAACGCTCGGCATCGCGGAAGGCTTCCGCTTCGATAACCACGCGCTCACGATCGGCACGAGCTCGCGTCCCTTCCGCCGTCTCTGTACCCTCTGAACGTTGCTCACGCGCTTCACGCTGACGTTCAGCCGACATACGCTGGTAAACCGAGGCACTCAAGTCTTCGGGCAGGTCAATGGCTTTGATACGCAAATCCAACACCTCAATACCCCAACGCGACTTCGATTCTTCGTTCGCGGCAATGACGAGTGAATCCATTAATTCATCGCGTTCACCCGATACCACCTGTGTCAGGTTACGAGATGCCACTTCATCACGCAGACTGCGCGTTAACAAGTTCGAAATCAACTCGAAAGCTTGCGCTGGCTGACCAGCCGTTGCACGGTAAAAGTCACGCACATTCAAAATACGCCATTGTGCGTAGAAATCGACCATGACGTAGCGTTTGTCGGACGTTAAGAAACGCGCCGTATTACTGTCTAACGTAATGACGCGGGCATCGTAGCGGCGAATATTCTGAATGAACGGTGTTTTAAAATGCACACCCGGTTGAATATCCGATTGCACAACTTCACCAAATTGCAATTTGATCGCACGCTCTGTTTCGTTCACCACGTACAAGCTTTGGCTAACGATCAGCAGAATCACACCTGCAATAAATAAACCGATGGTTGCTTTAGGAGACATTAACGACCCTCCCGACGAATGGTATTAGTGGTGGTAGTGTTAGTACTACCTTGACGCGTACGAACTTCTTGCAACACTTGATCGGTTAACCGCGATACATCGTTAGCCGACAACGCACTGCCTTGTACTTGAGGCATGTTTTTCATCAACTGATCCAGTGGGATGTACATCATGTTGTTGCCACCTTCGACATCCACCATGACTTTGGTCGCTTGGTTATAAACGTTGCTAATGGCATCAATGTACATACGCTCGCGCATCACTTTGGGTGCCAAACGGTATTCCGAATACAGGCTCATGAAGCGAGCCGCTTCACCTTCTGCTTCAACCACAACACGTTGTTTGTAGGCTTCGGCATCTTCGCGCAAGCGCTGTGCACGACCACGCGCTTCCGGAATAACGGCGTTGGCGTAAGCTTGAGCTTCGTTAATGATACGTTCTTTGTCTTGCTTGGCTTTTTGTACATCATCAAACGCCGCACTCACCGGTGCCGGTGGACGAGTGTCTTTGATGTTGACGTTGGTTAGCCGCATACCGGTTTGATAACGATCAAGGTATTCCTGCAAGCGTTGTTCAATTTTGCTGGCCAATTCCACACGACCAATGGTCAGGATCGCATCCATTCGCATAGAACCGACTTCGTGACGCAACGCACTTTGGCCCGCGACTAATATCGTGTGTTCAGGACGTGCAATACGCAACGAATAAGCAACAGGATCAAAGACTTGATATTGCAAATTCATTTCCACTTCGACGATGTTTTCGTCTTGGGTCAACATCCGCTCGCGCACTTCTGCACTACGAATGGTGGTTGTGGTTACCGGAATGACCGTATCAATGAATGGAATCTTAAAGCGCAGACCTGGATCTTCCGTTTTAATGTATTCGCCCAGACGCAACACAACACCTTGTTCTTTTTCGTCGAGGGTATAGACCGACTGAAACAGCAAAACGATGGCAAAAATGACCGCCGCAATGGCAAACATACCAGAACCACCGCCACTGCCTTGGCTGCCAGATCCGTTGTTGTTATTGCCGCCACCGAACAAACCGGACAGTTTATTCATCAACTCTTTAATGGCTTGATCGAGATCCGGTGGTTGATTGCCACCGCCACCATTATTGCCATTATTTCCTCGATTGTTGTTGCCACGGTTATTCCCACCCCAAGGGTCTTTCGGGTTACCGCCAGGCTCATTCCAGGCCATATATCACTCCACATTGGCGTACATAATTAACATCAAACGCCATGATAACGAATTTCATGACGTCTGGCAGTGCCGATCACTGCCAATCTTCTTTTTCTTGCAGCAAGAAGCGACTCGGCTCGATACCGGCGCGCGCCATGGCTCGCTTAAAATCTTGTAATTGCAAACGTACCGACAACTCATTGTCGCCATTGTCGTGCATGGTTTCGCTGACGACGGCACCCATATCAAATAAGAGTGCGCGAAAACGGCCATCGACCGGTGTAAGACACACACTGCCTTGAAAGAGTTCGCCGCCCAACCATTCGGCTAGCGCTTGATTGAGTAAATCAAAGCCATCTTTTGCCTGCGCCGACAGCCAAACTGCCTCTGGGAATCCTTGATCATCGCGATCAATCCGTGCCTCGTTGCGCTCCAGCAAATCAATCTTATTGTAAACCCGCAATGTCGGCACGTCCGACGCGCCAATTTCGGCCAAGACTTTTTCGACTTGCTGAATATTATTGTCCCGTTCGGCACTGGCAGCATCAATCACATGCAGCAGCACGCTGGCTTCGGCGGCCTCTTGCAGTGTGGCACGAAATGCCTCAACAAGCTTGTGTGGTAAGTGCCGAATAAAACCGACCGTGTCCGCCAGCACCACATCACCCACATCCTGCACAGGATAACGGCGCAGCGTGGGGTCTAACGTAGCAAATAATTGATCGGCTGCGTACACATCCGCTTGCGTCAAGGCATTGAACAGCGTCGATTTTCCGGCATTGGTGTAGCCGACAATAACCACGGTGGGCGTTGCCGAGCGCTGACGCGCACGACGTCCTTGATCGCGCTGAGCGCGCACCTTGTCCAACCGCGCATGAATGTTTTTTACCCGTTCACGCAGCAAACGTCGATCCGTTTCGAGCTGCGTTTCACCCGGGCCACGCAAACCAATACCGCCTTTTTGGCGTTCAAGGTGCGTCCAGCCACGCACCAGTCGTGTCGACTGATATTGCAGCTGTGCTAACTCGACTTGCAGCTTACCTTCATGCGTTCGCGCTCGCTGCGCGAAAATATCCAGAATTAAGCCGGTACGATCGAGCACGCGACACTGCAGCATTTGCTCCAAATTACGCTCTTGGCTGGGTGATAACGCATGATTGAAGATCACCAGATGCGTATCATGCAAACGCAGAAGCTGTTGGATTTCTTCGACTTTGCCGCGACCAATAAACGACTTCGGGTCTGGTTTCGAGCGTTTCGTGGTCACCAGCTCAACCGGATCAGCACCCGCCGACACCACCAACTCAGTAAATTCGGTTAAGTCTTCGCGATTATCGCCTTCGGGGAAATCAATGTGAACAAGAACAGCGGTTTCACCGCCGTGATCTGGACGTTCAAAGAACAAATTAGAAGCTCCTAGTGCCCCACTAATAACAATGGGGCAGAGTATCAAACAATGAGGCCGTTATTCGTCGCCGCCATCGTGTTCCATATCGGCCGGAGCCAAACGGACATTACGAGAAGGGACGACGGTCGAAATGGCGTGTTTGTAAACCATCTGACTGACTGTATTTTTCAACAAAATGACAAACTGATCGAACGATTCAATTTGTCCTTGCAACTTAATACCATTCACCAAAAAAATAGAAACCGGAATACGCTCTTTGCGCAATTGGTTCAAGTAAGGGTCTTGTAGCGAGTGCCCTTTTGACATGTCTTTCTCCTTAAGTAAGGTGGCCGTCCAATATGGGGACGGTAAAATAATAATGAATAAACGCTAACTAACCGTCGTTAATCCGCGTCCATTCCGGCATTGCCCAGCTCGAAATGCCCGTCATTCAGTAAACAGTACTGTTTGATTAACCATTCGTGGCACTTAATATGGCGTTGCCTTGCAGGATTTTCAAGGCATTTTCGAGTAGATTCGGATCATTTGTTTCCAGCCAGCGTAAATCGGGCCAACTACGCAACCAGGTAATCTGTCGTTTCGCTAATTGACGGGTTGCTATAATGCCTCGCTCAACCATCTCATCGTAGTCGTACACCCCCTCTAAATAATCCCACACTTGCCGATAGCCCACGGAACGAATGGAGGGCATGTGGGTATTCAGATCACCGCGTTGATACAACGCACGTACTTCGTCCACAAATCCCAACGCCAACATCTGCTGAAACCGTTCAGCAATGCGTGCATGTAATTGTGCGCGTTCGGATGGACTGATAGCGATATTGACCACATGATAGGGCAAGGGTTCATACGCTTGTGCTTGCCAGTGCTCGGTCAGTGTTTTGCCACTGATTTCATACACTTCGAGCGCACGCTGAATACGTTGGGAATCCATGGGTTTGAGTCGTGCCGCCGAGACCGAATCGATTTCGGCTAAACGCGCGTGCATGGCTGGCCATCCTAAGGCAAGCCCTTGCTGCAGTAAGCGGTCACGCACAGACTCATCCGCCTGGGGCAACTCCGCCGCACCGTCGCGTAAGAATTTAAAGTACATCATGGTGCCACCCACCAGCAGGGGGATTTTGCCGGCGGCCGTGATCTCGTGCATGGCCTTGAGGGCATCCACTCGAAACTGAGCCGCCGAATAACTTTCGCTGGGATCGATCAGATCAATAAGGCGATGCGGTGCAATACGCTGCATGTCGGCATCGGGTTTGGCTGTGCCGATGTCCATACCCCGATACACTAAAGCAGAATCGACACTGATGATGTCACACTGATGATGCTTGACCAATTCCAGTGCCAAGGCGGTTTTGCCTGACGCCGTCGGCCCCATTAAAAAAATAGCCGGTGGCATTGCTGACTGACACATACTCAACGTCCGCGTAAAAAAAGTTTATCCAACTCGGACATCGTCATTTGTGTCCAAGTGGGGCGACCGTGATTGCATTGACCACTGCGTTCCGTGGCCTCCATGTCGCGCAATAAAGCGTTCATTTCGGGCAACGTTAACCGTCGATTGGCACGAACAGAACCATGACAAGCCATGGTACTCAGAATTTCATTGCGCTCAGCCAGCATTCGATCCGAACGACCGTGCTCCATCAAATCGCTCAGCATATCGGTAATCAGTTGCGCCACATTGGCTTGTTGCAGCAGCACCGGAATCTGTCGCACCATCAACGTTTCAGGGCCAGAACGACTCAGCTCAAACCCTAGCTGCTGGAATTCGTCGGCAAACTGTTCCGCCGCATCGGCTTCACCTTCACTGACCGCCAAGCTCTCAGGCACCAACAATGGCTGACGTTGAATGGTTTGCGCATCTAACGAATGCTTGAGCCGTTCGTAAGTGATGCGCTCATGAGCCGCGTGCATATCCACTAACACCAAGCCGTGGGCATTCTGTGACAGCACATAGACACCATGCAATTGCGCCAGTGCGAAGCCCAATGGCGGCAGATCCTCATTGCTTTGTGCAGGCAAGGGCTGTTGTAGCCGTTGATAACCCGCCAATTGATCGCTGACATCACGAGCGGATGGCGTCCAAGCCGTTGCTGGAGTCGCCAACATCGACGCAGAGACACCCGCCAGCTCCGTTGCGCTGTTCACTGTGGTCGCTGACGTCCAGGGCAGGCGAGTCTGCTCGCGAAACTCTCCTGCCTCGATGCCTTGGCTTGGCTGAGTCTGCGCCGTCAGCATCGAGCTCGAATCATTCGTCAATTGATCGTGCGGACGCACATCAGCCAGTGCCCGATGCAAGGTACGAAATAAAAAGTCGTGTACCAAACGCCCATCCCGAAAACGGACTTCGTGTTTGGTGGGATGCACATTCACATCCACTAGCTTTGGGTCCAACCACAAATACAGCACAAACGCTGGATGACGGCCGTGATACAACACATCGCGATAGGCTTGTTTGATGGCGTGCACCACCAATTTATCGCGCACCACGCGGCCGTTCACAAAAAAATACTGCATATCGGCTTGCGAACGTGAAAACGTTGGCAAGCCAACCCATCCCTGCAAATGCAAACCGGCCGCTTCGCTATCGATATGTACCGAATGGTCGATAAAATCGGGATTCAATAACGTCGCCACGCGTTTTTCACGATCAATGGGGCGGTCGGCAACGCGCAACTGATGAATCACTCGTCCATTATGGCGCAAGCTGAATGCCACGTCATAACGACTCAGTGCCAAGCGTTTCAGGGTTTCTTCGAGATGGTTGAATTCGGTTTTCTCAGTGCGTAAAAATTTACGCCGTGCAGGGGTATTAAAAAACAAATCCCGTACTTCGACCGTCGTTCCTTGAGGGTGTGCGGCTGGACTCACATGCGCCACCATATCACGACCTTCCGTGCTCACTTGCCAAGCTTCCGTCGAGGATTGCGCACACGACGTTAACGTCAATCGGGTTACCGAGCTGATACTGGCAAGAGCCTCACCACGAAATCCCAGACTGGCTACCGCCTCTAAATCATCCAACGATTCAATTTTACTGGTGGCATGACGACTTAACGCCAAGGCAAGATCGTCTTGTTCGATACCATGACCGTTATCACGAATACGCAACAACTTGATGCCGCCTTGCTCGACATCAATATCGATACGATCCGCGTTCGCATCCAGCGCGTTTTCCACCAGCTCTTTAACGATGTTGGCTGGACGCTCAACCACCTCACCGGCCGCAATTTGGTTGGCTAAACGAGGAGACAATAGATGAATACGCTGGCTCATTAGGATTGCGGTATCTTCAGTTCTTGACCAACATGCAGTCGATCGGACGTTAAATTGTTCGCCTGTTTAATTTGTCCGACGCTAACACCGTAACGCTGAGCAATCGTGGACAAATTATCGCCGCGGCGAATGATATGAGTTTGCTGACTTAAGCTTTGCTGCTTCAACGATGCCAGTAATGAGCCTTCCGTAGGATGCGCCTGAAAGTAATTTCGAATGCCTTCAAATAACGAACGCGCCATGTTTTTCTGATACCGTTCGGTCGCCAGTTTGCGTGCCTCTTCGGGATTCGAAATAAATCCAGTTTCAACCAAAATAGCGGGCATGGATGGCGTACGAAGCACCATAAAGCCAGCCTCTTCGACCTCACTTTTGTGTAACCGCGCCACCTGCCCCATGCGTCCCAGTACATCCGCACCCAGCATGCGGCTTTCTTTGCGGTAGTGGGTCATTTGCATATCCATCAAGGTTTGCACCAAATAATTTTCTCGCGACGCCAACACGCCGCCCATGATATCGGATTCGTTTTCTCGATCGGCAAGAAATTTTGCGGACTCACTGGATGCCCCTCGTTCCGACAAAACAAATACAGAACCCCCTCGTGCACTGGGGTGTTTAAACGCATCCGCATGAATGGAGATCAAAAAATCCGCTTTCGCTTCGGTGGCTTTGCGAGTTCGATCACGAAGACTGATGTAATAATCGCCCGTCCGAATCATAAACGGCGTAAATCCAGGTTCCTGACGTACTAAGCGTTCCAACTCTTTGGCAATGGCCAATACCGCGTGTTTTTCCATCAACCGATTCGGACCAATGGCACCCGGATCTTCACCGCCGTGACCCGCATCAATGGCAATAATGATGTCGCGTGGTTGACTCGATGGGCGTGCCGATTCTTGTGCCGAACGAACAGGAATGGCTTGCTGTTCCGATTCCTGCAACATCAAATCCAGCACAATGCGATGGTAGGGCGTTTTCTCTGGCAATAACTGAAAACTTTTAACCGCCATGGGCTGTTGAGTTTCAAACACAACACGTAAGCCGTCGGCTTCACGACGCCCACTGCGGATGCGGGTCACCCGAGTATCCTGATTGGCGATGTCCTCAGGCGCCATTGTCATCGAGCTGCGTTCTAAATCCACCACAATCCGATTGAGAGGCCCGCCATTCAGGGCAAATGCTTTGTAATTGACCGGCCCTGTTAAATCGAGCACCACTCGAGTCGAGTCTGGCGAATCCCAAATACGAACACCCACCACCTCAGCGGCTTGTACGACAACTGACAACAAACACGCAAAAACGACAGCGAGACAGCGTGCTAACACGACACCCACTCCTGAGCAAGCGTCGTCAATCCGGTTTGCCATTGCTCACCACGAGGGGATTGCGCCTGCCAACTGATTCGACGCGATTCACCGAGATCCGCTATCGATAAGACCAAATCCGCATCAGGAAGCACCCCCAAGCCCTTTTCAGCCCATTCGATCAAACACAAACTCGACTCATTCAGATAATCGCGTATGCCCATAAATTCCAATTCTTCCGCATCGGCCAAACGATACAAATCAAAATGATACACATGCCCACTGGCCAACCAATAATCCTCTACCAAGGTATAAGTAGGGCTTTTCACGGCACCTTTATGACCCATGGCTTGGATCAGGCCACGACACCAAGTGGTTTTCCCAGCACCCAGGGTGCCTTGTAAAAACACCACACCGCCACCTTGTAAAACCGGTGCACAAGCGGCCGCAAAGGCCAACATCGCCGACTCTCCGGTTAATTGTACGCAATTCAATTGATCACACCTCGTAACTGACCGACCACATCACTGGCCAACATGCCACGCATACCCTGTTGCGCAGCGACATCCGCCGCATGACTGTGTGCACACACCCCAACACAGGCTGCCCGCCACGCATCCAGCCCCTGCGCTAAGGCAGCAACAATCACACCGGTTAACACATCGCCCATACCCGCACTGCTCATCCCCGCATTACCATCAGAACACAAAGCCAACCGACCTTCTGGACTAGCAATCAGGGTTCCTTGTCCTTTCAACACCACCACGGCTTGATAACGCTGACTTAACGCGGATGCCGCTGCAAACCGATCCTGCTGGATGTCATGCGTACTCACACCCAATAAACGTGCCGCCTCGCCAGGATGCGGAGTTAAGATAACCTCGCGTTGTACAAAGGTTTGCTGCCAGCTCGGGGACGATAACATGGTCAACGCATCCGCATCCAACACCAACGGAAGATCGGTCTGTAAGGCGATTTGCAGCAACAGCTCGGACCAGCTACCTAACCCCAAACCGGGGCCACAGGCAATGGCCGTTACCGATGGCAATAATGCCTGCAAGGCCAACCCAGAAACCACCTCATGCACCATCACTTCCGGACAGCGCTGCAACAAAGGCGCTACGTGAGCAGCACGCGTCGCACAGCGCGTCCGACCCGCACCACTGCGTGCACACGCCTCTGCCGCCAACAGCACAGCACCACCCATGCCATGATCACCGCCTACGACCAGTGCATGACCATACATGCCCTTATGACCATTACCCCGTCGTTTAGGTAATACCTCGGCAGGTCGATGATGCAGGTTAGCACTGATGCGCTGACACACGTCATCCGCTATCGTTGCCGTCGGCAGCCACTGCGCACAGGTTAGCGGCGCGCAATGAATGTGACCACTGACATCCGGCCCCTCCGCCGTAAACAACCCACGCTTTAGCGCAAGAAAGGTAACCGTTACCGTCGCCTGCACAGACGCGCCCAAAACGATGCCTCGATCGGCGCACAAACCGGTCGCGATGTCCAACGCCAAGACTGGTACTGCATGGGCATTCATCGTATCAATGGCGGCCACCAATGAAGGCGATAACTCACGGTCCAAGCCAATACCCAACAGACCGTCGACCAGTAGATCGACATCGCCCACCAAGCGGCCTTCCCACGGCTCAATCACAACACCCGCCGCCATGGCCTCTTGACGGGCGCGCTGATAACACGCAGGTGATTGAGTGCTCGTCAGCACGTCGTAGCACACCACTTGCCAGCCGCCTTGTTGTGCCAATATGGCCAACAACAAGCCATCACCCGCATTGTTGCCTGCTCCGAGCATCACCGCCATACAACCGGGTTTAGGCCAGTAGTCACACACCGTGTCCCACGCGGCCTTGGCAGCACGCCGCATCAATACGAAGTCATCCCCTAATTGAGCGATGGCATCACGCTCGTGCTGGCGCACTTGCGCCACCGAAAGCAAGGTTGTCGGCAGATCTGCACGGTATCCATGTGTGGGTTGCATGCCGGATTACTCGTAATTATGGTAAATTGATGGCCATTATATGCACTTCACTGGTTTAAGTCCTGCCCATGCCACCAATTGATGAACACGCCATGCTGACATTGCGCCAACAATTAACCGATTGGGCCCATGAGTTAGGTTTTCAGCAAATTGGCGTCACCGACATTGACTTGGCCGACCATGAAATATTACTGAAACGCTGGCTTGCCGCAGGCTATCACGGTGACATGCACTACATGGCTGATCACGGCAACATGCGTTCACGCCCCGATGAGTTGTTACCCGGCACCATTCGCGTGATCAGTGTGCGCATGGATTATCTTGCGCCGAACGTCGAGATCATCGGTCAGCTAAGCAATAAAGAAAACGCCTACATTTCTCGGTATGCGTTAGGACGAGATTATCACAAATTGGTTCGCAAACGCCTGACTGAGCTCGGCAAGCGACTGCAACAAGCCAGCGACAACATGGGCTTTCGCGCCTTTGTCGACAGTGCCCCCGTACTAGAGCGCGCGTTAGCCAATAAAGCAGGACTTGGCTGGATTGGCAAAAATACCATGCTCATCAACCGCAAAGCGGGGTCGTATTTCTTTTTGGGAGAATTACTGACCGACTTACCACTGCCCATCGATGCCCCAGAAACCAAAGATCACTGCGGACGTTGTCGTGCCTGTTTGGATATTTGCCCGACTCAAGCCTTTGTTGATGAGCACATACTGGATGCTCGTCGCTGCATATCGTATTTAACCATCGAATTAAAAGGAGCGATTCCGCAGGATTTACGCAAAGGCATGGGCAATCGTATTTTTGGCTGCGACGACTGCCAACTGGGTTGCCCATGGAATCGTTTTAGTCAGGTCAGTCAAGAAGACGATTTCACACCCCGTCATCGGTTAGATAAAGCCCGCCTTTTGGATTTGTTTCATTGGGATGAGGCCACCTTCTTGGTGCGCACAGAAGGCATGCCCATTCGCCGCACTGGCTATGAAAACTGGTTACGCAACATCGCCGTCGCCCTCGGCAATGCCCCTCACTCCATCGACGTCATCGAAGCCTTACGCAACAAGCGTGAACACGTCAGTGAGTTGGTGCAAGAACACATCGACTGGGCATTGGCACAACACGAGTGAGTCGTGACGGCAGCTTAGCCCAGAAGCCCCTTACACCGCCAAAAAATGCGCTTTGTAGTGCAAGGTTTCGGCAATGGATTCACGAATATCATCCAGTGCCTGATGCGAGCCAGATTTCTTAAAGCTGCTTACCACATCGGGCTTCCAGCGTTTGGCTAGCTCTTTAAGCGTACTGACATCAATGTTGCGATAGTGCATGTAGGCCTCAAGTTGCGGCATGTACTTCACCAAAAAACGACGATCTTGATGAATGCTGTTGCCACATAATGGCGACACGCCGGCTTTTACATGCTGCTGAATAAACGCCAAGGTCATCTGCTCGGCGGCACGTGCATCGACGGTGCTCGCCTTAACTCGATCAATCAAGCCCGACTGACCATGCGTTTTGGTATTCCAGTCATCCATGGCATCCAACACAATATCCGGCTGATGAACCGCAATCACCGGACCTTCGGCAATCACGTTTAAATCACTGTCGGTAATGATGGTGGCCATTTCGATGATCACATCGCGTTCAGGATCAAGACCGGTCATTTCCAGGTCCATCCACACTAAATTGTCGTTTTGACTCATGATTTCGCACTCTTATCTGGGTATACGCAGTCTAGCAACTTGCGTCGCTGCCAGCCAACACCCACAATAGCCTTTCCACTAAGCCAGTAAGAATCGGCATGAGCAAACGCAAACTGAATAAACGCCAAACATGGCGGGTAGAAAAAATCCAGCAAGAAAAAGCGCAACGCGCCCAACAAAAAGAACAGGACATTCACCAGAAATTGCAAGCGGGTGAATTGGGTGACGAAAGTGAAGGCCAAATCATCGCTCATTTTGGTACTCAAGTCGAAGTGGAAGGCCCGTTAATTGATCAACAACGGCAAAGCTATCGCTGCTTTTTACGCGCCAACTTAGGCTCATTAGTCACGGGCGACCGCGTTATTTTTCGCCCCGGCCCCGAACACAATGGGGTACACAGTGGCGTGGTAGAAACCGTACTCGAACGCGCTAGCGAGCTGTCTCGCCCAAATCCTTATAATGAGATCAAACCAGTCGCCGCCAATATTGACTTTATTGTGCTGGTGATTGCGCCCGAACCCGAAGCCCATGCCAACTTGATTGATCGATATTTAGTCGCCGCCGAAAATTGCGACATTGAACCGATTCTATTGCTCAACAAGACCGACTTAATTGATGAGCACACTCAACCACATTTTGATGCGTTATTGGCCACCTATGAAGATCTTGGCTATCGCACCTTACGCGTGTGCAGTCATGATGAATCCAGCCTGAACGAACTCAAGCAATTTCTTAACGATCGCATCAGTGTGTTTGTCGGGCAATCCGGTGTGGGCAAATCCTCCCTCATCAACACCTTACTCCCCGGTATTGAGTTAAAAGTGGGCGCCTTGTCCGAAAATACCCGTAAGGGCAAGCACACCACCACCACCGCTCGCTTGTTCCACTTTCCCGCTGGCGGTGATCTGATTGATTCGCCTGGAATTCGAGAGTTTGGTTTGTGGCACATGAGCGAAGACCAAGTGCTGTATGGCTTTCGCGAATTACGTCCGCTGGCAGGGTATTGTCGCTTTCGTGATTGCGCCCACGAGCAAGAGCCGGGCTGCGCCATTCGTCAGGCCGTTGATAGCGGTCAAGTCAAACCGTCTCGCTTTGAAAGCTACCGTCGCATACTGCAAACCCTGACCCAAGCCTAACGCAAAGCAACTCCGTCAAAGTTTGACTACACTGAGTAAAACACGACGGAGAGTCACTTATGCTACGCATTGCTATTAATGGGTTTGGGCGCATTGGCCGCAACATCGTACGCGCACTTTACCAATCGGGTTACCGCCAACACATTCAAGTGGTTGCCATCAACGACTTAACCGACCCCGTTCAATGTGCGCACCTCCTGCAATACGACTCGGTGCATGGGCGCTTCCCTCTCCCCGTCACCTTGGATGGCAACGCACTGATCATTGAAGAAGACCGCATTCCTCTCTTGCAAGAACCCAACATCGAACACCTACCATGGCAGGAGTATCAAATTGATGTGGTGCTGGAATGCACTGGACGCTTCACTCACGCCGAAAAAGCAGGGGCGCATTTGGCCGCGGGGGCAAACAAAGTGCTTGTTTCCGCCCCCACCAGCGGTGCCGATTGCACCGTGGTCTATGGCGTCAATGAGGATTGGCTCTCCAATCAACACCGCATCGTGTCAAACGCCTCCTGCACCACCAACTGCCTAGCGCCCATTGTGAAATTGCTGCACCAACACTACGGTATTGAGCACGGCAGCATGACCACCATTCATGCCTACACCAACGATCAGCACTTACTGGACTTAGGTCATGACGATTTGTACCGAGCCCGCGCAGCGGCCCTGTCGATGATTCCCAGTAAAACCGGTGCGGCTACCGCCTTGGGCTTGGTACTGCCCGAAATGACCGGCAAAATCAGCGGCATGGCAGTGCGCGTTCCCACTGCCAATGTGTCGTTAGTGGATTTAGTGGTGCAACTGCAATCCGATACCGATCGTGACCACATCAATCGCATGCTCAAAGCAGCGGCGGCACACAGCAACACCCTGGCCTTTAATGAGCAGCCTTTGGTGTCGGTGGATTTCAATGGCCATTCCGCATCGTCCATCGTGGATGGGAACCACACCCAAGTGCAAGGACGACTGGCACACGTCATGGCATGGTATGACAATGAATGGGGATTTTGTCATCGCATGCTGGATGTCGCCCGACTCATGGGCGCACTGCAACGACATGGTTCATGATGAACGCATAACATCCGCTTGGCATGAGCAGACGTTAACAACAAAAAAGGAGGCCGAAGCCTCCTTGCATCACATCCACACACCTTAGAACTGGTAGCGAATACCCAGATCAAAACTGCGCTCTGGACCCACGTAGATGCCTTGGCGTAAACCAGACACATAATGTTCGTCCGTCAGGTTTTTCACGCTGCCGTTAATCGCCAGCTGCTGATTCACCTGATACTGGGCGTTCAGATTCAGCGTAGTGTAAGCATCGATCTCACCGCCCCAAATACCGCCAATGCCGCCGTTATTACCACTGATTTCTTTGCGATTATCACTGCTGCCATACTGCGAACCCGTATGATTGGCACTCAGTTCCGTTTTCAAAGCACCCATGGCATAACCAATTGCTAAATTGGCTAATAGTTCCGGTGAGTACACAATGCGGTTGCCCTTATCATCCCCTGTACGGTACTCCGACGTTGGCACATACGTCACATTACCATCAATGTACATACCACTGGGCAATTGGTAACCGGCGGCCAATTCAAAACCTTGGTGTAAGGTTTTACCGGTATTGCTTTGGCTTAAAGATGGATCTGAGTTACCCGCCGCAATTTGGTTGGTAAAATCCATTTGGAAAGCCGCGACTTCGTAACGGAAACCACTTTGAGCACCACGAACACCGATTTCAAGGTTGGTTGAGCGTTCCGCTTCCAATTTTTGATCGGTCATCCCATCCAATGCAACCCCGTTCTCCGCAGGTGAAAAGGCTTTATACACACCACCAAACACTTGTGCGGCCGGCGCCAACTGCCAAGTCACACCGACGCCCGGTAATACTTCGGTATTGCTGGTGTCGGCCTTGTAGTCGGCTGCCCCAATATCACGCTGAAGATTTTTACGCTCTTGCTCGTATTGCTCAATACGCACACCGGGCGTGACCGCTAAGGCATCAGAAATCATAAAACGGTTTTGCGCAAACAGCGCGATACTGTCGGCACTGTCACGACGATCACGACTTAACGTGCCCGTGCGATCACGCAAACGTGTTGCCGCGATGGTTTGGTCTGTCAGTTCTTCGGTTAAATAACGTAAACCAATTTCTGCTTCGTTTTGAATGCCAAAGGTGTTGTGCGTCACGTACAAACGGGTTTCGACACCGACGCGTTCAAAGGTACGATTGTTACCGTTCAGATTATCCGTGTACACCCAACGACCTGCCGCTGCAGATGCCGTGTTGTCCACGCCATAACGCCAGTAATCTCGCGCCGTTTCACTCCAATACAGCAAGGTATTCAAACGTACATTATGATTGATGTCCCACTCATGGTTTAACTCCAACGCACGACGCGACGATAAGTAATAATCGTCAGGCGCTGGGTTATAAGTTTTGCCGTCTTTGTAATCTTGCAAAAACAAACCGCGATACGAAATATTGGCATCGTTGGTGTGATCGCTGTATTTCAGGCTCAACCACTGATTGGTACCCACGGCCATACCCGCTTTCAACATGATATCGGTCATGTCATAACCCTTATCCATGAAACCATCGCTTTCTGCTTTGGTAATCACGGCACCAAAAACGGCTTCATTGGACGGCGCGGCTGCACCCACTTCCAACGTGGCTTCATTGGTGTTCCATGATCCATGACGCAACGACAAAGCCACTCCAGGCTCGGGTTGTTTCGTGATGTAGTTAATCACACCACCGATGGTGCTCGGGCCGTAACGCAATGATGCCGCGCCTTTTAAGACCTCGATGCTCTCCATGCGCTGAATACGAGGATTGAAGTAACGACCATTACCCACGAACAAACCCGGTGCAACCGGCACCCCGTCTTCCAAAATCAGCGTTTTCGAGCTATCCGCCGGTAAGCCGCGCATACCGATGTTAACCACAACGGCGGTTTCTTCTTCCCCTTTAATGGCGATACCTGGCACACGACGCAACGCATCTTCGGTTGAACGTGGTTGCATCAGTTGTAACTGTTCACTGTCGATGATGGTCACCGAGCCGGGCTGACGCGCCACACTCTCATCACCACTGCCCACCACGTCAATTTTAGGCAATTGCACGCGTTTTTCTGTACTGGTCTCGGCTTGCGCATAGCTCACCAACAACATGCTGCTGGCAATGGCCAATGCAAGCGTTTTTGGGCGCAGCGATACCCCAGTGGCGATCGGCTTATTCATAACAAACTCCAATGGCAATATAGAAAACGGATTTTGGTGTCGTCAAACACACTAGAAACAACAAGCATGTTACAAATAAGATTTATTAACATCAAGTAGTTATTATCATTCCATCTTAGATTTAGTTTTACGCATGGGATTTATCCATAAAAAAGCACAGTCTGATGACTCAGCACTGTGCTTTTGCGGTACGACCTAATGACAATAAGCGCTGCTTGACAGCAGGCCTACTGAGATCACTTAGGCGTTTGTGGCTTGTTCTAACAACGTCTTTAACTCGCCTTTAGCGTGCATATCGGTAACGATATCACAACCACCCACCAACTCACCCGACACCCATAGCTGCGGGAAGGTTGGCCAATTCGCGTAGCTGGGCAGATTGGCGCGCACATCGGGATTCGACAACACATCCACATAGGCGAATTTCTGACCACACTCCATCACCGCCTGAACGGTTCGAGCCGAAAAGCCACACATCGGCTGATCAGGAGAGCCTTTCATGTACAGCAAAATGCTGTTGCTTTCGATTTGGTCTTTCAAAATATCCATGATTTCCATGTTGCGTCTCTCTCTATGTGCACATAACAATGAATGAATGGCCAATATTCTATCACACTGGATTAAACCTGACAGCCATGCTCGGTTATACCCATTAAGAGCGACTTATCCATCCTCTTTTACACCAAATCCACCCCCTCCTGGGGTATGAATGGCCACCACATCACCCACATCAACCTGCGCCTGAGCGCAGCCCGGCAATCGCTGCAACACCCCCGAAGCCCGTTTAATCCAATTCACACCCAATGCCCCATCGCTTCCGCCTGCTAAGCCAAACGGTGCCACTTGACGATGCCCACTGATGATATTCAATGTCATGGGCTGCAAGAATCGCAGTCGACGTTCCAAACCATCGCCGCCGTCAAAACGGCCTTGTCCTCCAGAATGACGTCGGCGATGAAACCATTCCAACATCACCGGAAAGCGCTGTTCCAAGACTTCAGGATCGGTTAAGCGTGAATTGGTCATGTGCACCTGTACGGCACTGGCGCCAGCAGACAGTGCACAAGCACCGGAACCGCCAGCAAGGGTTTCATAATATTGAAACTGATCATTGCCAAAGGTCAGGTTATTGTTGGTACCTTGACTGCACGCCATCAAGCCAAGCGCTCCCATTAAGGTATCAACCAAATACTGCGCGGTTTCGACATTACCCGATACCACCGCAGCCGGATATTGCGGCGCTATCATGGAATTGGGCGGAATGGTGATGGTCAGTGGCCGAAAGAAACCCGCATTCAGTGGAATCGGCGCCGCCACCAGCACACGAAAACAGTACAATACCGCCGCATGAACAATGGCGCTGGGCGCATTAAAATTACCCGGATGCAGAGGCTGTTCAGGACGATAACCACTGCCACTGAAATCAATCGTGGCGGAACCTTGGTCGCGATCGACACGAATAACCACGGCAAAACGACTGCCATCATCCATCTGTTGCACAAACTCACCATCGGCTAACTCACGCAAGCGACGTCGTAATGTTTGTTCCGCATTGTCTTGCACCCACCCCATATACTGCTGCACGACATGCAAACCAACCTGCTCCGCCAAGCCGTGTAGCGCTTGCGATCCCGCTTCGCACGCCGCCAATTGCGCGTACAAGTCCGCCATATTTTGCTCAGGATTGCGCGCCGGATAAGGACCACGGGTCAATGCCTGCATGATGTTGTCACGTTGCAATTCACCCCCTCGCACCAACACCAAGTTATCCAGCAAGATGCCTTCTTCATCTAAATGACGGCTGTCAGCGGGCATAGAACCTGGAGCAATGCCGCCGATGTCCGCATGATGACCTCGTGCCGCCACGTAAAAATCGGGTTTTCGCGGTTCCGTGGCGCCGCATTCGATAAACACGGGCTTCACTACCGTCACATCGGGCAAATGCGTTCCGCCGTTATACGGCGTATTCAACACAAAGGCATCACCAGGGCGCATGGTGGGGTGCCCCTGCATCACCACCTTGATGCTGTCACTCATGGAGCCTAAATGAACGGGGATATGAGGGGCATTGGCCACCAAATCGCCTTGCCCATCAAATAAGGCGCAGGAAAAATCCAGCCGTTCTTTCATGTTCACACTGCTGGCGGTTTTTTCCAGCACCACGCCCATTTGCTCGGCAATGGACATAAATACATTGTTAAATACTTCCAGCTGCACTGGCGTTGGCTGCGACAGCGCTAGAAATGCCGTATCTACCGCTGTTTTCGCTTGCTGTAAGCGTTCTAATACGCACGCGCCAGAGGCCAATACGGTCAGTCGCCAATCGGGCTCGACCACCAGCGTACTGTTGTCATCCACCAGCAACAGAGGACCCATTGCGCTAAAATCCTTCGCCAAATCGGTGCGCCGCAAAATCGGCACAGTACGCCATTGGCCACGACAAAAGCAGCGAACCGTCTGTTCATGTTGCTGCGTTTGCGTAGGCAAAGGCAGGTTGATTAATCCCGGGGCCGGTGTCACCACTTCCAACTGAATGGCATCCACCACCAGTGCGCGCTCAGCGTCAATAAAACCAAAGGCTTGTTGGTGTTGTGCGGTAAACGCACGCGCCATCTCAGTCAGCGCGCCATAGTTAACTAATAGCGGCGTATCGCTGCCTTCGTAACGAATATAGACACGCTGTATGCTTTGCCCGTCATAAGGCTGCTCTGCAGATAACTGCGCAAACGCTTGCTGAATGGCCGACTCCGCAACCGGCAAAGGCAATTCAATGGCTCGTTCCACCAACCAACGTTCATTCGCCATACCAATGCCAAAGGCTGACAAAACCCCGGCCAAAGGATGCAAATACACGCGCTGAATACCCAACGCATCCGCCACCAAGCACGCGTGCTGCCCTCCGGCACCGCCAAACGCATTTAAGGTATATTGGCTCAAATCATAGCCACGCTGAATCGAGATTTTTTTAACCGCCGTGGCCATACTGTCAACGGCCACCGTTAAAAAGCCTTCCGCAATCGCCTCGATGGGCAGCCGCTGGCCGGTCTCTTGCTCAATGTCATGCGCTAATTCAGCGAATCGCTGCCGCACCAGCACGTCATCCAACGCTTGGTCTTGTTTTGGCCCAAACATCGTTGGAAACAAATCGGGCTGCAGTTTACCCAGTACGACATTGCAATCCGTCACCGTTAATGGGCCACCATTGCGATAACAGGCAGGGCCTGGAAAGGCACCCGCCGATTCAGGCCCAACCTGAAAACGACCATCGGCAAAGCGCAGCACCGAGCCGCCACCCGCCGCCACCGTATGAATGTTCAACATAGGGACACGCAAACGCAAACCACACAGTTGCGTTTCAGACGCGCGTTCCAGTTCGCCGGCGTAATGGCTTACGTCCGTGGACGTTCCACCCATATCAAAGCCAACCAACTGATGAAAACCATCGGCCATGGCCGAACGCACCATGCCAACTACACCACCCGCAGGGCCAGAGAGCACGGCATCTTTACCATGAAAATCCTGTGCCTGAGTCAAGCCGCCACTGGATTGCATAAAGCGAATCGGCACATTCGGAAATGCAGCCTGCACGCGTGCCACGTAGCGCTGTAAAATAGGCGACAAATACGCATCAGCCAAAGTGGTATCGCCCCGCGGAACCAACTTAATCAGCGGACTCACCTCATGACTCAACGACACTTGAGTAAAACCCAACTGGCGTGCCATTTGGCCAATGCGCTGCTCATGCTCAGGGTATTTGTAGGCATGCATGCACACCACCGCCACGCTGCGATAGCCCAAACCATATGCTTCTTGTAACTGCACCCAAGTGGCATCGTCGTCTAACGCCAAATCCACAGAACCATCGGCCAGCACACGCTCGGCCACTTCATACACCTGCTCATACAAGGGGGCGGCTTGCTCAATCGCTATCGCGAAAATATCGGGCCGTGTTTGATAGCCGATTTCCAATTGATCGGCCAAACCACGAGTGATCATAAGCACCATCGGCTCACCTTTGCGTTCTAATAACGCATTGGTGGCAACGGTGGTGCCCATCTTAATGATTTGAATATGGGTGGGCTGTTCAGAATAACGATCTTGCAACTCAGCAATACCCGCCACGGCGGCATCGTCATACACAGCCGGATTGTCAGACAGCAGCTTATGCGTCACACACTGCCCCGAAGGAGTCAGGGCAACAATGTCGGTAAAGGTGCCGCCACGATCGACCCAAAACTGCCAGCCCACTGTGACGCTAGATTGCGCTTGAGATACCCCTGAATCGACCATGGTTCTGCTCGCCCATCGTTCGGCCTAATTCGCTCGCAACGATCGAGCGCAATAGGACCATAAAAAGAAAGCGAGTCTAGCAAATGCCGACGGCAAAAGGCGATGACGAAAAACACGTCATCGCCTCGCTCATCATTGGCGATAGGTGGGTTATGGCATATGCGCCACATGTGCGGCAACATCACGTACTTGTTGTTCGGACAAAGACTGCATCACACCAATCATGGGCGATGATTTACGCGCATCGGTTTTATGCAAAAACGACAACAAGGTTTTTTCTAAAAACTCATACGGCTGACCCGCAATGCGCGGGTATTGCTGATCACCATGACCATGACGACCATGGCACGCAAAGCACAGGCTATTGTATAAACGCTCGCCAGCAGCCGAGGGAGCAACGGGTTGCTCGCGCGGCGTAACGACCTGATCAGCAAAGTGCAACGCAATCGCGATGCGATCATTGCGAGTCAAACTCCCGGCCAGACGATTCATCACATAATCTTTACGCTCACCCGTCACAAAGTGTTCAAATTGCGTGAATAAATAGGTGGCATTTTGTTGCGCTAAGTTTGGTATGTGGTCACGACGACTGTTGCCATCGGTGCCATGACAATGAAAACAAAACTGAGCACGGGTTTTACCGTCTTGCAGGGCTTGTGCAAGCAAGGTGTCATTATTTTGGATGGTATTCATCTCTTCCAGCATAGAGGCGATGTCGTACACCGCTTCCGTAGCATGCAACGGAGTCCATGACAGTAACGATGAAAAGAGCAATGTGGCACACAACACAGCAAACTTGTTCATAATGGCTACAACTATATGAGTAGAACAGGCTCGCCAACATACTGAACTAATCCAATTCGGCCAAGCTTTTTGATGAGCCACACAATAAAATCCAAGGCAACTCTGACTTGAGTCAAGTTAGCCATGCATTGGCGCTACGACCATCGTCCCAAAGGCGGCTCACTTCGGGCTTCGCCAATCGGAGTGACTTCAGGTACACTTATCGACCTTCATTTTTAACCTAGATTTTGTCTGCCGCCATGATGCAAGAAACCTATCAGCCACAGCACATCGAGCCCGCCATTCAGCAACAGTGGGAACAGAACCAAGTCTTTAAAGCCGTTGTCGATCACAACCGCGAAAAATTCTACTGTTTATCCATGTTTCCGTATCCGAGTGGCCGCTTGCACATGGGTCACGTTCGCAACTACACCATCGGTGATGTGGTTTCTCGCTACCAACGCATGCAAGGTAAAAATGTGCTTCAGCCTATGGGCTGGGACGCATTCGGCTTACCGGCTGAAAACGCCGCCATTAAACATCAGGTTGCGCCAGCCAAATGGACCAAAGAAAACATCGCCTACATGAAAAACCAGCTCAAATCGCTGGGCTTTGGTTACGATTGGTCACGTGAAATCGCCACCTGCGATCCTGAGTATTATCGTTGGGAGCAGTGGTTTTTCACCAAACTGATTGATAAAGGCTTGGCCTATAAAAAAGTCTCTGCCGTCAATTGGTGCCCACACGACCAAACGGTATTGGCCAATGAACAAGTCATTGATGGCGGCTGCTGGCGTTGTGATACGCCCGTGGTGCGCAAAGAAATTCCACAATGGTTTATTCGTATCACCGATTATGCCGAAGAATTATTGAACGATCTGGATCAACTGGACGGCTGGCCAGATCAAGTGAAAGCCATGCAACGCAACTGGATTGGTAAATCGCGTGGTGTTCAATTGCGCTTTGATTTAGCCGATCGTGACGGTGCGGTTGAGGTGTACACCACACGTCCGGATACGTTAATGGGCGTCAGCTATGTCGCCGTTGCCGCGGGTCATCCGTTGGCACAAGAAGCCGCGCACAATCATGCCGAACTGCAAGCCTTCCTAGAAGAATGTAAAAAAACAGGGACAGCCGAAGCCGATTTGGCCACCGTCGAGAAAAAAGGCATGGCAACGGGCTTCTCTGCCATTCATCCCATCACGGGCAAAACCGTGCCCGTATGGGTCGCTAATTTCGTGCTAATGGAATACGGCACCGGCGCGGTCATGGCCGTTCCGGCTCATGATCAACGTGACTGGGAATTTGCTCAAGCCTATGGCCTACCCATTCAACAAGTCATTGCACCGAGCGATGAGCAAGCGTTTGATTTAACCCAAGCGGCTTTTACCGAAAAAGGTACTTTGGTTAATTCAGAGCAATTTGATGGTCTAAGCAGTGACGACGCGTTTGAAGCCATTGCCGCCGAACTGCAAGCACAAGGCAAAGGCGAGATCAAAACACAATATCGCTTACGCGACTGGGGCGTGAGCCGTCAGCGCTATTGGGGTGCTCCGATTCCGACCATTCGCACCCAAGATGGCGAATCCGTACCGGCTCCAGAATCACACCTACCCGTTGTGCTGCCGACCGATGTGGTGATGGATGGCATTAATTCGCCCATCAAGAACAACCCAGAATTTGAACACATCGAACTGAATGGCGAGCCTGCTTTCCGTGAAAGTGACACCTTCGATACCTTTATGGAATCCTCTTGGTATTACGCACGTTATTGCACGCCGCACAGCCACGACCGCATGTTGGATCCAGCCGAAGCCAATCATTGGTTGCCGGTCGATCAATACATTGGTGGTATCGAACACGCTATTTTGCACTTGTTGTATGCCCGCTTTTTCCACAAATTGTTACGCGATTTGGGCCTGGTCAACAGCGACGAACCGTTCAAGAACCTACTGTGCCAAGGCATGGTTCTGGCGGACGCGTTTTACTACCTCAATGACAATGGTGGTAAAGAATGGGTTAACCCCAGCGAAGTAGACATACTCCGTGACGACAAAGGTCGTCTTGCCGGAGCCAAGCGTCGTAGCGATGGCAAAGAGCTGAGCTATTCGGGCATGAGCAAAATGTCCAAGTCTAAGAACAACGGCGTTGACCCACAGGAAGCCATTGACCTGTACGGTGCCGATACCGTTCGTCTCTACACCATGTTTGCCGCGCCACCAGAGCAAACCCTAGAGTGGTCTGACTCGGGCGTACAAGGCTCGCAAAAATTCTTACAACGCGTTTGGCGCCTAAGTTATGAACTGTTGCAACAGGGTGATCGCACTCGTGTCGCCCCTGATGATCTCGACAAAGCCAGCAAAGATGCGCGTCGTAAAGTTCATGAAACCATTCAAAAGGTCAGTGATGACATTGGTCGCCGCTACCATTTCAACACGGCCATTGCCGCCATTATGGAACTGTTGAATACACTGCAAAAAGTGGATTTATCCAGCGCTGCAGGCCGGAGTGTTGTGGCTGAAGGCTTAGAAGCGATTATCCGCATGCTCAGCCCGATGACGCCTCACATTAGCCAAGCCTTGTGGCAAGCCTTTGGCCACGACGGGTTGGTCATTGATGCACCATGGCCTGAGCTAGACAGCAGCGCGCTGGTGAGAGACACCTTGCAGATTGTGGTGCAAGTGAATGGCAAGCTACGAGCCAAATTGGATGTGGCAGCCAATATCGGTAAAGACGAACTTGAAAAAATGGCATTGGCCGACGAAGGCGTACAAAAGCAATTGGTCGACAAAACCATTCGCAAAGTCATTGTCGTGCCGGGTAAATTAGTCAACATCGTCGCTAATTAACCATAAGGGAACGCCATGCGCCTGCTCATCGTTGTGTCGTTATTGTTCGTAATAACCGCCTGTGGTTGGCAGTTGCGTGGGGTTATGCCACTCCCTGCGGAACTGCAAGTGCTCCACCTTAATAGCAAGGCCAGCCACAGCTTCAATCAGCAGCTGCGATTGCAACTGGAGTTCAACAACGTGCTCTTGGTCAGCCAAGCCGATGATGCGCCCACACAACTGTGGATCGATGAGTTCGCCATTGAGCGCCGCGCCTTGGCCATCGCCAGTAATGGGCGTGTGTCTGAATACGAATTAAATGGTCGTCTGTCAGGACGCATATTGCGCCCTGACACCGATCAAGAAATCGACCTATTCCTACCCGCTCGCCGCACCTATCGCAATGACGTTGACAACGTCGTGGGCACGGCTAACGAAGAACGCGTGCAACGCCAAGCACTTGAACAAGATCTGATTGGTAAGTTGATGCGTCGCTTACAAGCGGTGCAATTTGGACAACCCGACACCACGCTGGCGATTCCATGAAGCTGCGCCAAGATCAATTATACGAGCACCTGCAAAAAGGACTGGCACAGAGCTATTTAGTGTACGGCGATGACCCCTTACTGCTGATGGAAGCCTGCGATCACATTCGTCACAGCGCTCGCGCACAAGGCATCGAAGAACGAGAACTGTTTCATGCCGAAGGCCAGTTTGATTGGCTAGGGTTGCGTGAAGAAGCCAATGCGATGTCTTTATTTGCCAGCCGTCGTGTTTTGGAAGTGCGCCTTCCTAGCGGAAAAGCCAGCGACAAAGGCGAAACGCTTGAGCACCTCATTAGCCACCCCAACCCGGATAATGTCTTGCTCGTTGTTTGTCCACGCTTGGATGCAACGGCGCAGCGTAGTCGTTGGTTTAAAGCCATGGAAAAACACGGTGTGGTATTGCCGATTTGGCCTATAGAACGGAATCAATACCCCAATTGGTTAAAACGCCGCCTGCAACAAGCCGGTTTGCAAGCCGAGCCCGCAGCCATCGCCTTACTGGCCCAGCAAACCGAAGGCAACTTGCTCGCCGCCGTCCAAGAAATTGAAAAACTGCGGCTGCTGGGCATTACCCAGATCGACGAAGACACCATGCAGCAAGCGACAAACGACAGCGCTCGCTACGATGCGTTTGCTTTAGCGGATGCGTGTTTACTCGGCAATTTGGCCGAAGCCAGTCGCATTCTGTCGCATTTGCAAGCCGAAGGCGTCGAAGCCATCATGATCCTTGGTGCGCTGAATCGTAAAATTCGCCAACTGATCGGCTTTCATGGGCTGTCCAGTGCCGGATTGGCCGAGGCCTTTAAAAAACAAGGCGTTTGGCCCAAGCAACAGCCGCCGTTTCGCAACGCCTTACAGCGTTTATCTGAGCAGCAACTCCACAATGCACTGCAATGCGCCAATCGCGTTGACCAAGCCATCAAAGGTGATGGGAACGCACCTTGGTTGCAATTAAGTCAGCTCGTTATTGCCTTAACCGGTATTAAATTGCCAACGAGTTAACAGTTGTACTGGGCGCAGCATCACAGTTTCAAACGTCTATTTACGATATAGTGTGCCATAAGATGAGTAAGTAAGCGGGAAGTCGTACTGAAAGTGACCATTTACGTCACTTCGTGACAACGTCAGCAAAAACCGTGGCAAATCGACAAGAATCACTTACTATGATGTTAATGATCGGCTAAGCCAGGTACGGCAAACCGCCTTACGCATACGGAGTCAGGTGATGATGAATACAGCAGCCCAACAACAAAATTCAGATTTGGTATGGAATCTTGAAAAGATTCACCAACACCAGCGCGCCATGAACTTTGTTAAGCAGTTCGAAAATCGTTTCTGCGTATTCTCCAGTTCGGTGCGACAGCTGTACACCAATTACAGTATTTTCTTTCCCGAAGAAGCCGATCGTCAAATGGTAATCCTACCGGACCCCTATGCGTTCCATGACACCTTCAGCCATCTCAATGAGAATGCGGTGCAATCAACCGGATTGCATGTCATTCCTGGCAACCTAATCGGTAAGTCGGGTTTGTACTTGATCATCGCACGTAAAGACAAAAACGTCCGCTCGGTACCCATTCCATTCCAGGAAGGCATTCGTCAGATTCTGCGCCGCAGCAACAGCGACGATCCATTCCTACCCGTCCTAATGAAAGGCGACCTACGCGAATTTAACGATCAGTTACCGTGTTTGCATTTGCACCGCCTACGCTTAAAAGAGTTAAGTGGTCTCTCCGGCTTAGAACGCGAGGGGATTCGTACCATCGTCACGGATAAACTCATGAGCTTATACCAAGAATCGGGGGCACTGAATCTAAAGGCCTAATCGGTACCGATTCCTGTTTACGACTAAGAATCCACTCGATAGTAGTGCTTCAACAAACGAGATAAGGCTTTACGCCACGGCTTGGTGCGAATACCGAACGTGTGAAACAAATGCGTATTGTCACCCACGGGCGCCCACACGGCTGGCATAAATCCGCTCGTTGACGACGTTAACGTCACTTCGCCCAAGTCCTCATACTGGCGCGCTTCCGACAATAACGCTTCGGCAAAACCATAAGTCGTAATGGGTTCCACACCACAACAATGATAGGTTCCCCATACGTCTTCGCTGCACGCCGCTTGCTTCATGATCGCCAACAATACTTGTGCAACATCATCGGCTGCCGTTGGATTAAAACGATGTTCATTATCCAAATCCAATGCCGGCTTAGTGCGAATTTGGGTCAATATGTCCGTTGCAAAATCATCCGCCATCATCGAAAAAGTTTGCCCCTGGCGCACAATAATATGGCGTGAATGTTCACGAGCAGCCTGTTCGATCACCAGTAACGCATCAGCCAACTCATGCTCGGCATTGATGTCATCCTGTTCGGTCTTAGCACGTTCATCCGCATCACCAAACAGCGCAAGGGATGACAACACAATCACCGGAATATCGTCTTCTTTCGCCACCTCAAGCCAGTGCATGACATGAGCAAAGTCCTCAATACGCTGCATGGAGGGCGTGATCACCATGAATGGACGCCCACCTGCTTGCGGCGCCAATCGCTCACGAACCTCTAGGTTGATGGCTTTGTACAAATACGACTCAGCAGCCAATAAGCGTGTTAGAAAATGCCCGACAGGGCGCTCGGCGCCAATAACGTAGGTACTGAATCGATGATGAGTCAAAATGAAACATCCTATGGTAATGACTAGCGCACGAACTCACGTCCGTCGATGATGCACTAGGCGATGCAAAGAAAACAGAATTATGCCATTGAGCGACTATACTAACAGCATCAATACCCATTTTACTTGATTGGATTGGCATTTGAATCGACAACGTTGGCTCGTAACGCGCTATTACTGCTTGTGCATCGCACTGCTTTTAGGGAGTAGCAGCCTTACGTATTCGGCTCATGCCAACAGTGAAACGGATTTATACCTATACCTTCTTCCTACGTCATCCTCATTATCACTCGATGAGGCTAAAGCCTTATCCAATGAGCATTGGCAACGACAACCGCTGATGGCACTCAACTTTGGTTTCACGAACGAATCGATATGGGTAAAAATCCCCTTGCATCAACTCCCGCAGCATCAGCGTAACGACAAGTGGATTTTGGAGCTGGCTTACCCATTACTCAATGACATCGAGTTTTATCGACTGCAAAACGATCAGTTAATCAAACAATTGCACACCGGGAACAAGGTGCCATTTCACCAGCGTTACTTTCCGACCCCTGCGTTTTTATTTCCGATCCATTACCCCACAGATGAGGATTGGATCTACCTCCATGTACGCAGTGATAGCTCCTTACAGTTATCCATGACACTGCAACCGGAAGGCGCCTTTTGGCAACAATATCTGGTACGGGTCGCCTTTTCCGCTGCATTTCACGCCATTATGCTGGCTATGCTGCTCTATCATTTCTTAATTTTTGTGTTTACTCGAGATCGTATTTTTTTACTGTACAGCATCAGTATATGCGCCATAGTGATGATGATGGGCACGCTGCATGGTTGGACATTTATGCTGCTATGGCCTAACCATCCGCACTGGAATGCATCGGCCTTGTTGATCAGTTTGGCCTGTTCAGCCATCTTCACCATTTATTTCAGTATGAACTTTTTACGTCTCAAACAACTTCACACCCGTTTTTATCAGCTCTTTTTGGGATTGCTGCAATTATCCGTTGTCTGTTCATTGGGCATCTTTTTCTTCAGTTATGCCGTCATGATTCAAGTATTGGCTGCCATGGCCATCTTTATTTGTGCACTCGCCTTACTCGGTGGAGCCGCATTATGGCAATTCACACGCTCACGCGATGTGGCATTATTTTTCATTGCCATCACCATGTTGCTATTGGCGTTCATTGTTTATGCCTTACAGAAGTTTGGCATCATCCCGCCCAATGTATTCTCCGAGCATGCTATCGAATTAGGGGCCATTGTATTACTGATTTTATTGGCCGTTTCTATGGCTGAGCGCCACAATCGTGAACGACAAGCACGCGTCGCGGCACAAGATGTGATGATCCGTATGCAACGCAATGCCAATGTCGAACTGGATCGTAAAGTGCGTGAACGCACCCAGGAATTAGAACGCTTAAACCAACAATTGAAAGCCGAATCCACAACCGACGCACTCACCGGCATCCCAAATCGACGCGCATTTGATCAGTATTTTGACCATGTATTCCACTCTGCGCGGCGACAACAAGTCAGTATGGTGCTGATGTTAATAGATATTGATCACTTCAAGCCCTTTAATGACGATTATGGCCACCAAGTGGGTGACCACGTGTTGTTCAATGTGGCTCAACAGTTGAGCCAATGCGTCCAACGTCAGCAAGATCGAGTGTTCCGTTATGGAGGTGAAGAATTTGCCGCATTATTGTTTGATACCGACATCACAGGCGCGCTGCTGCTGGCTGAAAAAATGCGACAACGGATTGAACAAGCGCGCTTTGAGCAATCACTCCAAGTCACCATCAGCATTGGTATTGCCGTGGTTGTGCCCGATCAACACGATTTGTCATTGATTTATCAAAAAGCGGACGGGGCGCTGTACGAAGCCAAAGAAGCGGGTCGCAACTGCGTTCGTTACGTCGATTTAAGCCAACAAAAATCGTCTTATTCTTCAGATTATGGCGTTGCCGCCGATACGCCTCCTAACGCTCGTTGATCCACCCTATTGAGGATAGTTATGCGTATTTTGATGTTGTTGGCGTGCTTGATGATTTTGCCAAATCTGATGGCCAATGAGATAGATCGACTGTTGCCACTCACGGTGATTGCCATTCACCAACTGGATGATGAATCGAATGCCAGCTTTGACTTCATCACGGCAGAACGCGTGCATCAATGTGGCGGCAAAGCCTCAGGTCGTTTTCGTGTGTACAGTCGCCACAGCGCCGTCGCTGAGCGCCGGTTCCAAATAACATTGCACGCACTTAATGGCGTAGGAAAACTACAAATTCGTGCAATTGGCTGCGAAGGCAATGCCATGAAAGTTGATCAGGTCGGTATGATTCGTTGATGGTCACACAGTGACGACCAATCCAGCCGTAACGACAGCTGGATTGGTGTGTTCATGCTTAGACTTCGATCGCGTTGATTTTCGCATACCAAGTTTGGGGGCCTGTTTTATGAACAGACTCTCCTTTGGTATCGACCGCCACGGTCACAGGCATATCTTGCACATCAAACTCGTAGATCGCTTCCATGCCCAAATCAGCAAAACCAACGACTTTGGCCGACTTAATGGCTTGCGACACCAAATACGCTGCACCACCGACCGCCATCAAATAAACGGCTTCATTGTCTTTGATCGCTTCAATGGCAACATCACCACGCTCCGACTTACCAATCATACCCAGCAAGCCCGTTTTTTCGAGAACTAGACGCGTGAACTTGTCCATGCGCGTCGCGGTTGTTGGGCCCGCTGGACCAACCACCTCATCACGAACCGGATCAACCGGACCGACGTAATAAATAAAGCGACCTTTCAAATCGACCGGTAACTCTTCACCGCGATTGATCATATCTGCCATGCGCTTATGCGCCGCATCACGACCCGTCAGCATCTTGCCAGATAACAGTACCGTTTCGCCGGTCTTCCAATCTTTGACATCGTCAGGAGTCAACGTATCCAGATTCACTCGACGAACGGAATCACCCACTTCCCAGCTGATTTCTGGCCAATCTTCTAACTTAGGAACCTCTAATTGCGCAGGGCCTGAACCATCGAGCACAAAATGCGTATGACGGGTGGCCGCACAGTTTGGAATAATGGCAACGGGCTTATTGGCCGCATGGGTTGGATAATCCATGACTTTAATATCCAATACCGTGGTTAAACCACCCAGACCTTGCGCACCAATACCCAATTTATTCACTTTTTCAAACAGCTCTAAGCGCAATTCTTCGGCGCGATTTTGTGCACCACGTGCTTGCAACTCTTGAATATCAATCGGTTCAAGCAGTGATTCTTTCGCCAGCAGCATGGCCTTTTCCGCCGTGCCACCAATACCAATACCCAGCATGCCTGGTGGACACCAACCCGCTCCCATCTTCGGCACTTGCTCTAACACCCAATCGACGATGGAATCTGAGGGATTCAACATGGCAAATTTGGATTTGGCTTCAGAGCCGCCCCCTTTAGCAGCGACATGCACATCCACCGTATTGCCCGGTACTAACTTCATATGAATGATGGCGGGTGTATTGTCTTTGGTATTGGCTCGTTTGCCGTCTGGATCAGCCAAAACGGAAGCACGCAAGACATTGTCAGGATGCAAGTACGCACGACGCACCCCTTCGTTGCACATATCCTCAACGCTCATGTCGCCTTCGAACTTAACGTCCATACCAATGGTTAAAAAGACCGTCACAATGCCGGTATCTTGGCAGATAGGACGATGCCCCATGGCACACATACGCGAATTAATCAGAATTTGTGCCATGGCATCTTTCGCAGCCTTCGATTCTTCACGCTCGTACGCCGCATGCACGGCATCGATAAAATCTTTCGGGTGGTAATAGGAAATGTACTGCAGCGCATCGGCCACACTTTGAATCAAATCTTCTTGCTTGATAACGGTCATGACAGTTCTCTCTCTCGGCCATGCGGGGGTTGTAAAAACGCCCACTCTGTGTGGGCGTCTACGAGTGAGCATAGTGTACCCCAAGCTGGGCTCAGCTAAAACGGCCACCAGTTCTCGTCGCTTTTGCGTGGCTCGGCACGCGCGCGTGTACGAGTATCGTCTTTAACGGCATTTTGACCATCCGACGTTGGACTAACATCACTCTGCGCGACGTTCGATTCATCGCGCCAATCCAAGGGCGCCAATAATTCACGCCCCTTATGCAATTGTTGTGTCGTGATCAGTTCCGTGAGGGCCAATTCGGAATCCACCAACTGCAAAGGACCATCACCAACAGGATTCACCGCTAACCCCGGCATGATACGAGGAGGATCGATTTCGGAGTAACGCAAGAAATACGTCTCACCAGCCTGAACGTTTAAGAACAACTGAGCATGGCGTTTGATTTCAAAGGAGTTGACACCTTCAAGGCCAAACAAACCTCGACGAACCACCATTTCATATTCGCCAGGACGAAGCTCATACCACGTATAGCCACCGCCTTTTAGGTTGAATAAACGCTTGCCGTTGACATTAAAGCTAGGAGAGCCCAATTCATCCATCGACCATTCCGTGGCCGGGCGATACACATACAGCAAAGCCGTATTATCGTAGTCCCAACGATAGCCAACGGGCTTAAAATCCTGACCGTCTGGCGATGAAAGATAAGAACCGAAATTATCGCCTACCGACTGATGCACAGTGCACCCTGTCATAAGCGTTAGTAACACACTGGATGAGAGAACGAGCAATGGTTTTGTTATCATTATTATTCCTTACTGACGTCGCGTCCGCTAAGCTTGCCTAGCCATCGTATCAACCTGACATAAACCTGACCAAAAAAACGACTTTGGCGCGTGTAGCCGATTGTACATAAAAAAGCCATACTGCTATGATGACATAATTACAAAAAATAACAAAAACAATTGGGGTCAAGAAAATGGAAAGATGCTTGTCTCAACATGCTCGCTACTCACTTGCTGGGTTTCTCCTATCCATCTCATCCAGTTTGGCATTGGCTGCACCGGGAAACGAAGCGTACTTTTACAATGACATTGATGCCGCCGTTGAGCACGCTCAGCGTCATCCAACTCAAAGCCAGTACGTGGGCACACGTTGGTACAACCGCAGCACATCTCGAAGTATTGAATTGCCACCACTCCTTAACCGCGAAATGGATGAAAAAGTCATTGAAGGTGCACTAGGGCCAACGGCTGCGGGGGAAGCTGCAGCCGCCGAAGCGCAACAACCGGTTCGCAATGCCGCACTGGGACGTGCCAATAATGAAAATAGTTTCGACGACAATCAACCGCGCACCAAATCCCCCTCAGAATCCTCAAAAGCGGATAATGATGACGAAATAGTGATTCGCGAAATCAGCTATGACGGGAATGACTTTAAAACCAAAACTCGCGACATTCGTGCGAATGTGCAAATACGAGCCACGGTGCGCCGGTAGGGAGTTTCGCGGATGAATCTTCGTTTCTGGATGTTACTGGCGTTACTAACCAGCGGTCTCACCCATGTATCGGTGCAAGCCGACGAGTATTACTCTTCGGATTTGTATCGAGCCGTCGAACAAGCGCGCATCAGTAGCCATCATTACGATTACAGCAGTACCCTTCGCTACAATCGCAGTACGGCATTAAGTATTTCCCTCGACCCGCTTCTCAATCAAGAGTTGTCACAAACCTTGATCGAAACCCCCATTGCCGTTGACGTGGCACACAGCCCTGATACACGCCCAAGCGTGAAGCATCTGAATGAGCAGCCGGCAATCAATAATAAAGAAAACCGGATTGTGGCAACGCCCGCAACCAACACGCAACAAGCCACCATTGGCATACCCAGCTCCGTCTCCGTGACCATTCGTTAGCGCTCAGCGGATTTCGAAAAGCGTACTCGCAAAGCCGCTCGGGCGCGCTCTCCCAATATCAACAGCATTTTATCTTGCTGCCATTGAGTCGCTGCATCAGCAGGTAAGTTCGATGCCAACACATCCAGCTCTTCAAACAAGGCGGAACTGTGACGCAAGTGCCGCGCATCGTATTCTTGGTCCGCTGTGGCCAGGTATGACAACCAAGGCGCCACGCTCTGCTCTAACACGAGTCGAGAGTTCACCGGCAGGCGCCGCCAAAACCAACCAACAAAGGCCAAACTGACGTAACAGTCTTCCCAAAAGCGGAAGGGACGATTCAACACGGCATGTGCATTGTCCACATAAAAGTCCGAGGCAATCGGCGTGTTCGTAAACGTCACTGCCGCATGAGGCACTTGAGCAACAAACGGCTGTGTTTTCTGCGATGGGATTACGACAATCCCTTCTGCCGCCGCACTGATTTTCACCGCCACCAACGATTCGGTATCTCGTACACGCGTCAAAACGTACAACCAATCCAGTTGTTGCTGAGCCATCAACATCACATGAGATTTACGCCCTGTGACTGTTTTTGCCACGGGATCAAACTCCGTCACCATGGCACGCAATGACGATAAGCCCGATTCCGACACGCACCAGGCCGACAAATTCTGCGACGACATCGCTGCATCAACACGACGCATTGCCACCTGATATCCCCATAAAAACGCCAATGACAGCGAGTCAGCACGAGCACCACAGATCAAAGCCCACTCTGCCAAAGACAAACCAGAGGTGCCAGTAGGGGGTAGCTGCTGGCGAATGGTCGTCCAGTCCGGAATGCCGATGACAGGCATCTCTGCATATTGGCTCAACTCAGGCCACATCACTGTGCGCTCAATGCGTGCTGCATACGATCCAAACGAATCTGAATGTCTTCAATCTCTAATTTAATGTTCACCAATTCTGCACGACCAACACCACCTTGACCCAGCTGCTCTTCAACACGCTGTATTTTTCCATCTAAGCCACGAATAGCGTCGCTATTTTGTGTCATGCGCAATTCAGCGGCCGCTGGTACATTCATGGCGGCGGCTTCGGCTTGTGTGACACGCTTACTCAGCGCATCCATATCTGCTGACAAACGTGTCAGCCATTTTTGCTCAAGTTCAGCCACGGCTTTCTGTTGTTGCGCGGCTTGGTTGGCTTGCGTCCGCGTCAATTGCACAACCGAGGTTTTTAATTCACTAATGGCACTTTCGTTGCTGGCAATGTTGCCACGATTACGCTTATTCGCCAGGTCCCATAACTTACGGATTTCAAGATCATGATCCTTTAACATGACCTTTAATGCATCCACGGACAAATTGGCGTTCTCGCCGGTTGCCGACAAACGCTCGTTCAATGTGCTCAGATTGTCCGATTGTTTCTGCATGATCGACTGAGCATTCAATAACTGCTGCTGTAGTTGTTGGTTTTGCCATAGCGCATACCCAGCCACAGCGCCCACCACCAACACCAATACCAGCGTAACCGCTCCCCATGCCGAGCTGGGTGTGGCTTTTTTCGCAGCACCGACTGGGGCTTTGGCGGTCGGAGTGTGCGTGGTATTTGCTGACGCTGTTGCGGCCTTCGCTGCAGTCGCACTGCCAGTACGACGTTGTAACTGCTTTTGACGAAGCGCAATATCATCTTGCGAGGGTTTCATGCCTGGAATTCCGGCATCATTATTATCTTTATCCATGAGGATCCTTACGACGATTATTCGGTCAATGAGTGCGGTCTAGTATACCGACATCCGCACTCCGTGCCAGATGCAAGAAACCATTTAGCAGCCCAGTTGCGCATGGCAGGCGTCATGGCCTGTGCTATGATGGAGTGCGCTTTTAGGGTTGAATTCGTAATATTCATCCCCACAATATAGTAACCCCTTTGATGTAGTCATACATTGATGAAGGAATACGTTTGATGAACAGCACCTCTCGTGTGCTGGCCTTGTGCAACCTGACTCAGCATAGAATGGAGAAACACCATGGCGTTTGAATTACCCGCACTGCCTTACGAAAAAACCGCATTGCAACCACACATTTCCGCGGAGACGCTCGAATTTCACCACGGCAAACACCACAATGCGTACGTGACAAACCTGAACAATTTAGTACCTGGTACCGAGTTTGAAGGAAAAACACTTGAAGAAATTATCAAGTCATCAACGGGTGGCATCTTCAATAACGCAGCTCAAATCTGGAACCACACCTTCTACTGGCATAGCCTTAGCCCAAATGGCGGCGGTGAGCCGACAGGCGCATTGGCCGATGCAATCAATGCTACTTGGGGTTCGTTTGCGGCATTCCAAGAAGAGTTCAACAAAATGGCCGTTGGCAACTTCGGTTCAAGCTGGACTTGGTTGGTGAAAAAAGCCGACGGTTCATTGGCCATCGTGAACACCTCCAATGCGGCAACACCCATCACAGAAGCAGGCGTTACACCACTGATCACGGTCGATTTGTGGGAACACGCTTACTACATTGATTTCCGCAATGTGCGTCCTGACTACTTAAAAGCGTTCTGGGCATTGGCTAACTGGGAATTTGCTGCAAGCAACTTCGCGGCCTAATACGCCCAATGGCTCAGTTTGCTGAGCCAGCCATAAAAAAACCGAGCAAGGCCAGCGCCCAGCTCGGTTTTTTTATGGCTGATAAGGGACAATGACGGTGACCTAGCGCGCGCTTAACAGCGGCTGCAAACCGGCCTCTCGCATTAAGTCCAACAAGGCAATTAACGGCAGTCCGATCAAGCTGCTGCTATCACGCCCTTGTAAGGACTGAAATAGCTGAATACCTAACCCTTCCACTTTAAAACTACCCGCACAATCGTACGGCTGCTCCAAATGCAAATAATGACGTATCTCTTCCTCTGCTAAGGCGCGGAAGTGAACCGTAAAGGGCTCTACGTGCTGCCACTGCTGCCCCGTTCGCGCATTGAGTAAGCACACCCCCGTATAAAAGACCACCGCCTTGCCACTGGCTTGTAGCAACTGTGTCATGGCCACATCAAATGAACCGGACTTTCCCACAATATGACCATCAAGCACACAGGTTTGATCGCTGCCAATAATCCAGTGAGCGGGATACGATGAGCGCATGGCGTGCGCCTTAGCGATGGCCAAGCGCGACACATACGCGGTCGGCGATTCATCAGCCAATACCGACTCATCCACATCTGGACTGGCGAACGAGAACGGAATGCGCAATTGCTCCAATAAGCGTCGACGATAGACCGAACTGGAAGCCAGCAACAACGGCTGCGTTGTATCAGCGATCACTTGGCAAGCCACGGAACAGACGATCCATGCGCTCTTCTACCGTCGACCCCGCCATCTCTCCAGACAAGGTAAACTCCCAAATGCCATTGAATTTATCGTGGGTTAAATCTCGGCTTTTTTCAGGGCTGGTAACGATCGTGGGGCGTAAAAACACCATCAAATTACTTTTTACATGATTGACCGAGCGCGATTTAAACAACCAGCCAATCAGCGGAATATCACCCAGTAATGGCACCTTACTCTCTACCTCCAACACATCATCGCGCATCAAGCCACCGAGGACGATGGTCTCCATATTATCGGCGATGATCATGGTTTTGATGGAGCGCTTATTCGTGATCAAGTCGGCGCTGCCGGCTACCGCAGTTTGTGACACGGACTCCGTCGTGGTTTCTACTTCTAACCGAATCGATTGACCATCGTGAATATGCGGTTTGACCTTTAACGTAATGCCCACATCTTTACGATCGATGGTGGTGAAGGGGTTGGTATTGTTATTGGATGCCGTCGAACCCGTACGGAAGGGGACATTCTGACCAACAATGATTTCCGCCTCTTGGTTATCCAGCGTCATGATGCTGGGCGTGGATAACAAATTCGTATTCGTCACACTCTGCAATGCTTGCAGAATCACCCCAAAATTGGGACTGCCATTCTTCTCACTGTAAGCGCCTAACGTTAACCCCGTTCCAACTGCAGCCGCGGGGTTGCCGGTCGCAATACTGCCAGCGATGGTGGACAGCGACGGTCCCGCATTGCTGAAATTGGTCCCCGCCAACGGTTGATCTAAATTACCGGTCGCCCACTGTACCCCTAAGGCATCGTTCACATCACCAATCACTTCGATGATGGCGGATTCAATCAGCACTTGTGATCGACGCACGTCCAGCTGTACCACTAAATCTTGAATTTCTTTTAGTAACGACGGCTCGGCACGAATCACCAAAGCATTCAAATCCTCATCGGCATGAATTCCCGCTTTGCCTTTGGCTTGATTTTGATCTTTACCTGTAGGGCCATCAGCCAGTAAATTTTTCAACAAATCCGCCATTTTTTTCGCATCAGCGTATTGCAACCGAATCACTTGCGCGCTACCACTGAAATACGACGGCTGGTCCAAATCTTCAATCAAACGACGAATGCGCTCACGGGCGCTTTTTTCACCTTTGATAATCAAGCGATTGCTGCGCTCATCCGCCACAACACGAATGCTACCCGCCGTATTTTCATTGGCGGCAGCGGCCGTACCTTGAGATACCTTGGCAGGATCAAGACTCTGCAACATGGTGACGACGTTACCCACCCACGCTTCTTTTAACTGAATGACTTCCAGCTCTTCACTGCCCGAACGGTCTAAGCGGTCAATGATTTGTTCCATGCGATGAATATTCGCGGCGTGATCTGAGATGATCAAGGCATTGGCGGAACGCACCCCAGCCAAATGACCATACTTGGCCACCAAGGGCCGTAAAATCGGGACTAAATCAAGCGCTGGCGTATTTTTAATCATGATGACTTTGGTCAACAACTCTTGACTGTTTACACCAAAATCTTCATCGAGATCACGACCCTGCTGTTTTACGTCGTTTTGCTGCACGATCAAAATGACATCGCCAGCCGGTACCGCGGTAAAGCCATGGACAGTCAGAACCGATAAAAATAGCTCATAGACGGCATCGGCATTCATGGCCTCACTGCTCAGCACCGTCACCTTGCCACGCACGCGAGGATCAATAACAAAGCTCTTGCCAGTAATACTGGCTACTTGACTAATAAAAGCGCCAACATCGGCTTCTTTTAGATTTATTTGCCACTGTTCTTGCGCCATGGCTTGCCACATGAACGCACTCAACACCAACGCTACAGCCCATCGTTTCAACACACTGCTATCCCTTAATTCAAACTATGATTGACCACAAAGCGACTGTTTCCACGCTGCACTTCGATGCGCGCACTGCCGGCACTGCGAACCTGCTCAAACAACATTTGATCCGTACTTGGATCACCCAAGCCCTGACCATTAATCGATAAAATCACATCACCGGATTGCAACTGCAATGCCTGCAACATGGAGTTAGCACCCACACGATAGCCTTGTCCATCGCCATTACTGACCAATCCCAACTCACGCAACGCGGCCGCAGGATCTGCATTGGCGGCTTCGCTGGCCATATCCAAAAATTCACTGGCACTGGTCACTTGCTGAAAGCGTTCTCGTAATCCAGACGATGTTGCTCGCGGCGTCGGAGTCGATGTCGGTACCGCACGGGCATTGACGCCAACGGCAGGGTCATCCTCAAACTTCAGTGTTTCCAGCTGCCCATTAGTATCGAGAATAACCCGATCATCGTACACCGCCGCCAATCGGGTTCGTCCCTGCACCACGTCACCGATGCGGTAAAAATCTCCAGTCCCACCACGAGGCGAAATAATCGCACTGGAAGCATCCTGCTGGGTAGCACGAGTCACCCCCAACAACGACAGGCGTAAACGCGTTTCCGGTGCCGATACCGCTTGCTCAACCACCGCGACTGGCTCATCTTTGGCCTCACCAAACAGATGATAACGGGCTGTACCTTGAAGAGAATTGGCTGATGTAGATGCCGTGCCTTGTACCGGTGCCTTCAAATACAACGGCGTAGGGGCAATCACTAGCCAAGTCAATTGTGCCGCTTGCCATGCCAGCAACACCGTAAAGATACTTTTAAGTAACACCACGGCTCGCCCTTGCCAAACTGATGTCTGTATTACTGCCTCAGTCAATGTTGCATTTCCTATATCTGTCGGTTGGCAAGGTTATAAAATTTTATGTGATGCTTCAAAAATAATCGTATCGGCATCCGCTTGAGCAGGCCAAGGCTGGCCTAAAATATCCAAAAAACGACGACGCATTTTTACACCGCCCCAGCCATTTTGTTGCCAATACACTTCACCAACTGGCTGACCCGCATCGGTGCTCATCAACAGATTAGACATCGTGCTCGACGATTGTTGCAATTGCCCGATTAACAAGGGCAATTCAGCCGTAATCGGCTTACCATCGATGAGAAAACCGACATCACCGCCGCTGAACACAATTCGCCCCTGCACATCGAGAATCTGCAAGGCAGATAGATCAAGGCTAGCCTGCATCTGTTGCAACTCAAAATACCCATCAAGTGAGGCCTGTCCTGCACTTAACGTCGGCTTGAGAACTTCAGTCCCCAAATACCCTTGGGCGCTAACAATACTGACTCGCTGATCGAGACCGGCCATAAGCGCCAACGTCATACGAAAATCGTTGGCTTCTGCACGAATATCCGCCTGCATTTTTCCCCGCAACAATGACGATGGATGCAACGTCCAATGCACAGCCAATGTACCTAACGGTAACTCGGCTGGCATTTGAATTTGTGCACGTCCTTGCCAAATCGTGCCGCTTACTTGCTCAATCGACATTGGCAAAGGCGGCAATTGTGGCTGTAAGTACCGCCATACAAAATGCAGTGGCGTTGTGAGTAGTAACACCACACTGAATGTCAACAAGCCCAACAACACATACCAACGAGCTTGCCAAAACGCCTTTAACATACTGCTACGTCACCTTTCCTTGAAGGGTTTTCGAACCATCACTGCGCACAGCTTAATCGGATTCAATGACAGTTTTGTAACCTAATGATCAATCAACTAAAAAGGGCCTACGGCCCTTTTCGAAAAGAAGTCTCCGGCCAGTCATCACGCTGACGGACCCATCATAACCGACATTAGTCTATTAGGGATGCCACATTGACACAATGCGACCTCGTTCGGCAACTGAAAATTCAGGGGAATAGACGTCGGCGAAAGCGCCTCGTGCATGGACGCGAAAACGATATCGATGACCGACGATTGGGTTGTACCAACGCGCTTGATAGGCTGCCATCCCTTGCTTGAGCTCGCGCAAGTAGCGCACTTCAATGTCATAGCCATCGTCATCAATCGGATGTTGACCGTCTTGCACACGCTGCCACTGACCGTCTTGCCATTGCTCGACCGACACCAAACGACGATGAAAGTTAATTTCACTGACATTGACATCCTGCCAAGCAACGGCAATGTAGTCCTCTTCATGCTCGGCGCTTGCCAGTGTTATTGCCGGCGCTTGCAACCATTGGCGTACACCAGCACTGATGAGGGGTTTAGGCATGAATTGGTTGACCTTCAAACGGTAACGCCACTCCGCGGACAGCGACAATTGCGGCCCATCGACCACGGTATCCTGTGCCAATTGCTGTAATTGCGCCGCCAAATACGGCGTTGTGTTTTTGCCATACAAAGTGTGCCCCCCTTCGTAATGCTGGCGCGCGTATTCTTCGGGCGTGGTCGTATAACCAAAATAACCATTGGCATTGCTAGTTACCCACACATAACGAGGTGGCTGTTCGCTGTGCTGATATGCCTGCGCTACCGCATGACTAATGCGACGGCCCGCCTCCGTCGTCACTTCAAAAGGCAACGGAGCGATGACCATGTCGTTGATCTGCATTAACTGAAAAAGTACCGTGTGAGGAAAACTGTCCTTCGGTTCCAACAAAGGCTGCAACCAAGCAAATCCTAAATGCCGCTTGTGACCATGACACCCTTCGGTGAGCCACCAGCGTCGCGACCACATATTACCACCGCGCAAAAAGGGCACTGCCGCCAACCAAGGCGTACGCCGCTCATACGCCCCAGCCGCCACCGGATTGCCCACCGCCGCCGATGAGCAAATCGCCACATCGCCAATTTGGTGATGCTCTCGAATGCTCAACTCTCGTGCGGTGCTTTGCAATGCCACATTCGACGTCAGCTGCTGTCCCAGCTCCTCGAATAATTGCAACGCCTCATGACCTAAACTGGAACCCAATTGACGCGCCGCTTTCCAGTCAACGGGGTGATGAGAAAAATGCAGATCACCGTGTTCATGCAAGGCGGGCGCCATATCGCCTTGCGTGCCTGTCGCTAAGGCATGCACAACAGGCCACGGCGTGAGGTATTGTTGCTGAATCGCCCACTCTAGGTCTTTTTGCGCATAGGCAAACAAATCGGCGTTATAAACCTCAACCGGCACACTCAGCGCGGTCGCATGCACAGAAAAACTGGAAAACGCCGCCAAGGGTAAAAATCGTCCATCATCCGCTTGCACATCCACGCGCACCATATACAGATCGGGATTCACCGCCTTGTGTTTGGCATGGGCATCATGCACATCCACATCGCCTACGGTGTGATTATGAGCATACGCCTCCAGCGAGCGATTTCGATTAATGCCATACACGCTGCGCATACCGGTCGCAATACGCGCAGGGCGTCGTTGCTGCTGCGCGGCTATGATGCCATTGGCAATGCGGTCAGTAACAAACTGCAAATACGCCTGCTCAAGCCACTGACCACTGGACATGTGCTTATTGTAAAAATCATTATCAAAAAAGTTCACCGGCGCTGAATGACTGTGCGAAGCGGTAATGACAATGTCGGCGGCGGTTAATCCCGTTTGCTGAGCAACCCGCTCCGTCACGGCATGATGCAACAACAAGGAACCGGCCGTTAAATCGGTTTGAACCAATGCCAATGCTCGACCTTGTTCGTCTTGCAGATAAACGACACGCGCCTTTAAGCGGGTACGAAATCCCTGTCCCTTATTGGCCATCACCGAATACCCTCCCATCGGCAATCCTGGCGGTGGCGTGATATCCACACTGATCGCAAATGCCGACGCCGTTGCATCAACGGGAACAGGAACGAGTGGCAGTACGGGTTGCTGCAAAAGAATCTCTTGGGTGCTGGCGCAGGCACTGAGCGCACCCAACAAACATAAAGCAAGAAGAAAACGCATGGTGAGACGTTCCATTGTTATTATTTGTGTACTTATGTACCACAAATAACTCGGCACGTCATCTTTGCTCGTCATTCAGACAAAGCAGACAACAACCAACGCTCCTTAGCCGGTTTACTCAACCGCTTAAAGCGCGCTTCGGCCACCAACGCCGCACTTTGACTACCAATGGCGAGTGAAAACACCAATTGCAGCGGACCACGACCACGCAATCGACGCGCGGTTTTCGCGCCATTGGCACAATGCTCCGCAAAACGACGCGTCACATCGGTGCTGATACCGCAATACAAATGCCCTTCGTACGTGCGGATCACGTACATAAACCAAACCGGTTCGACCGACTCATTTTCCATTTAGGATCAAAACTCCGTGCCTTACGACCATGGTCGTATGTTAGGCTATGTCTCAAAATCACCACGGATTCGGCTTTACTATGCACGCCATCATACGCGACCCAATCAGCAGTTTAACTCATTTCATCGGTGCGCTACTGTCGCTCGTTGCGCTCTATATTCTCACGCAGCAAGCCCTGACTCATGGCACCGTATGGCACCTGGTGTCTTTCGTTATTTTTGGCATGGGCATGCTGGTGATGTTTGCGAGCAGCGCGCTCTACCACATGGTGCACGCCTCCGACGCCACCATTCAATGGCTCAAGCGCATCGACCACATGGCCATTTTCATCATGATTGCCGCCTCCTATACCCCTTTTTGCTTAGTGCCGCTGCACGGTGCGACAGGATGGTGGTTATTGGCTGCCGTATGGGGCTTAGCGCTATTTGGTGTGATCTTAAAGCTGGTATGGATCAGTGCCCCACGCTGGCTATCCACCGGTATTTATCTACTCATGGGCTGGTTAATTGTGTTCATCGCCCCAGCACTCAGTATCATTCCGACAGAAGCCTTGCATTGGATGGTGTATGGCGGCATTAGCTACACGGTGGGCGCATTAATCTACGCCACCAAATGGCCCAACCCTTGGCCTCGCTGGTTTGGCTTCCATGAAATTTGGCATCTGTTTGTCATGGGCGGTGCGTTCTGCCACTTCTGGGCCATTGCCTTTTACCTTGCTGATGTGCCGGTTGCGTGATGGAACAGAAAGACGGACTGTTTATCAGTCAAAACGTCCAAATACCATGGGATGAAATTGACTTACATGCCATTCGCGCACAAGGCGCCGGTGGGCAAAACGTCAACAAAGTCGCCAGCGCGATTCACTTGCGCTTCGACATCAAGCGCTCATCTTTGCCCGAATTTTATCAACAGCGGTTATTGCAATTGAACGATCAGCGCATCACCAGTGATGGCGTTGTCGTTCTAAAAGCGCAGCAATTTCGAACCCAAGAAAAAAATCGCGAGGATGCGTTGCAACGCTTACAAACCCTGATTCAACAGGCGGGATTTACCGCCAAAGCACGTCGTCCGACGCGCCCAACGCGCGCCTCACAAAAAAAACGCGTTGATAAAAAAGTACAACGCAGTCAAGTAAAAAACCTGCGGGGACGTGTGCGCGACGATTAAGATGAGGCCAATGACAACCGCACAATTTCATTCTGATTACGTAACGCATCCTCACGACTGGCAAACAACTGCACGTCATTCAGCGTGATCAATAACGTCATGTCATGACTCAAGCCGACATAGCCAGCTTTATGCCGTTGCAAATAACCACCCTGCTCAGGCTGCAAGTGGTATTCCACCGGTATCGAAATGCTTCCCAATAAACCATTGCCCAATGGATCATGAATGGCATCGGCGGAACGATACAAGGCCAACGCATCATGGCTGATGGCCAAAAACTGACCATTGATTAATTGTGCCATTTCCACCACACGACCATCGGCTAAGTGATCACGATGATGATGTGCGATCAAATCCGAACTGTTATCAAGCAACATAGCGCCATCTCATTTTGTCATATTGGTTTAGTATAACGAGCATAGAGGCACGACAACAGCGCCACAAACACGCGCTCGAATCGGGCAGAACCAACAATCTATAGCCTTTAACTATAAAATTGATAAAAAAGATTGATTTAACAAATGAAATAAATCCGACCATACTGAGTCTATTGAATGAATAAACGACCAACGAGGAACGCATCATGACGGCATTGATTAATAAAGAAGGACACACCGTACCCTCCGTCACCTGGCCCAGCCGAGTGAATGATGAGTGGGTGAATATCAACAGTGACGAGCTGTTTAAAGGACGTACCGTGGTGGTGTTTTCATTACCAGGCGCTTTTACGCCCACGTGCTCCAGCACGCACTTGCCACGTTATAACGAACTGGCGTCGGCGTTCAAAGCCAATGGCGTTGATGAGATCCTGTGCATCAGCGTCAACGATACCTTCGTGATGAATGCCTGGGCATCCAATCAAGAAGCCAATAACATTCGCATGATTGCCGACGGTAATGGTCAATTTACCGATGGCATGGGCATGTTGGTTGATAAAGACGATTTAGGATTTGGCAAGCGCAGCTGGCGTTACAGCATGCTGGTGAAAGATGGCGTAGTGGAAAAAATGTTCATTGAGCCACAAAAGCCAGGCGACCCATTTGAAGTCTCGGACGCCGACACCATGCTGAACTACATCAACCCTACCGCGAAAAAACCACAGTCTGTGACGGTTTTCAGCAAACCTGGCTGCCCTTTCTGCGCAAAAGCCAAAGCGGATTTAGAGGCCGCAGGCATGGCTTACGAAGAAGTCTTGATGGGACGCGATGCCAGCATTACTACGCTGCGTGCCGTCAGTGGCCGCGATACTGTGCCTCAAGTCTTCATTGGTGGCCAACACATTGGTGGTAGTGACGACTTAGCGGAATACTTGGCAAATAACGCCTAATTCCGTCAACGCTCGAACAAAGTCGGCCAGCTCTGAGTACAGTGCTGGCCGATCTTATCGGTTACCCACTAGAAGACGATCGTCTTATTGCCGTGCAGCAGCACACGATCTTCCAAATGACTGCGCACACCGCGCGCCAACACCATTTTCTCAACGTCTTTGCCTAAGCGCACCATGTCTTCCACACGATCGTTATGGCTGACTCGAATCACATCCTGATCGATAATGGGGCCAGCATCCAACTCTTGTGTGACGTAATGACACGTAGCACCAATTAACTTCACCCCGCGCTCAGCCGCTTGATGGTAGGGTTTGGCACCCACAAACGATGGCAAAAAGCTGTGATGAATATTAATCACACGACCGTGATATTGCGCGCAGACATCTTCTGGCAGAATTTGCATATAACGCGCCAACACAATCACGTCGGCATGGTGCTCAGCAACAATGGCATTCACACGACGAAAATGCTCGGCTTTATTAGCGGCATCCACGGGCACATGGAAAAATGGAATGCCATGCCACTCCACCATAGAGCGCAGTGTATCGTGATTGGAAATCACGCACGGGATTTCGCAATGCAGCTCTTTGCTGTGATAACGATGCAGCAAATCCGCCAAGCAATGGCTTTCTTTACTGGCCATTAAAATGACCTTCTTTGCCACACTGGAATCATTCACCTGCCACTCCATGCCAAACTCATCGGCAATGGGCTGAAACGCGGCTTTTAACTCGGCTAAGCCAAAGGGTAGCGAATCCGCACGAATGCAATGGCGCATAAAAAAACGACCGCTCACTGGGTCAGAATAATGATTGGCTTCCACAATCCAACCGCCGTGGGCGGAAAAAAACTGGCCTACTTTCGCCACAATACCCACACGATCGGGGCACGAAATCGTTAATCGATAAACCGGTTCCATAATGCTCCACTCTAATAACAACGTTCAATTAGGCCGACAACATGAGCCTTGGTAGCACACATTCATTGAAATGCAAGGCCGATAGTGATCAACTAGTCCGACATAATTACAATAACTCTAAGGAACGAAGTGTATGCGATATCTTCGATCTATGGCACTCACCACACTCTGTTTTTATGCTGTGTTCACTACCATGGCGGCACAAGCACAAATCACGACGGAGCTAGAACAACAATTATATCAATTGTCGCTCGACAGCCATATGCTATTAATCAAGTATTACCATGTGCAAGCAGAAGAAGGTAAGCGCGAATTGCTGCATGACGTGGTTCAACGTCAATACGCACTAGAACAAGCATGGCAAACGCTGGCCGATCCGGTGGCCGCCTCTCATCCAGAGCAATTCGCACAGCTGCAGACCTATTGGCAGCGTTTTAATGACTATCTCTCTCGTAATTTGCAAGAAATCAACGACAGTCACTTTCCAGAATTACAGGTCGTTATTTTGATGCGCGACCAAATCTATTTATTCATGCGACAACTGGATCAAGTAGGTCGCCATTGGCAACAGCAACACGACCTTACTCCCTCTTCCCAGCAGCAACTTCTACGAGATCAGCAACGGCTTCTGTTGACGGTGGTTGAGCGCTACATAGAACGAGCCGCCTCGTCGATGGGCGCACCGTTGACCATTGATGGTGAAGACATGCAATCGCTGACTCAACGATTTAGTAAAGGACTGAGCGTCATTGAGAAATGGCCGCACGATAGCGCCAATCAGCAGCGATTACGTCGAATCCATAGCCAGTGGCAATTGATTGCACGTACCGCCACCAATAACGAGCAACGACTCGTCCCCTATTTGATCATGCGCTACACCGACAACCTCATGACTGGCATACCCGAACTACAGACAGCCGCGACACAAACGGCCTCAACCCAGTAAGCGGCGTGCATTCAGCGTCGATGCTTGTTCGTATTCTACATTCACGGCTTGGCTGATCATGCGATCGGCCACAATCGGTCCGACACATTCACACAACGCCACATAAATGTAATTAAATAACTGCTGGAGTTGCGTTAACGGTACGTTGGGCAAGGTCATCGCCTTGCCTTGATCCAACCATTGCGTAAACGCGTAGGTGAGCGAAGAAGGCAAACCGTGCCGACCCGCCATATCAATCGCATAACGCCGCACAACCGCAATCGTATCTGAACGTAATTGAGCAAATAACTCTGCCAACACCTCGGTTAATACCGGGCCCCAGTCCTCAGGTGGCGCGACAACGGGCGTGCTCTGCATAGCATCATGCTCACTTTGACGTTGCTGATAGGCCTGCATCTCAGGCCATGGGTCGTCATACAGCACCGCTTTGTTATCGAGCATCAAGGCAATGAGCTGTCGATATACGGTGGTTCTTTGCTGACCGATGTCCGCCATGCGCTGACAATCCGATAAAAACGCATTCCATTCAAACTGCGCTTTATCGGCATAATGGGTTTGCCAATGGCACATGACTTGCCACAACGTATCGCCCTGAATCACCGGCGATAGCACGGTATACAGCACCTGACGTTTACGTTCTAAACTCATACGTTAGTCTCCCGATGATAGGTCGCATGTTGATGAAACTCGGGGTAGCCCACTTCATCGTGCTCGGTGAAATCCAGCCCTTGCTGCTCATGTTGCGTACTGGCACGCAAACCAAAGGTGCGATCAATGGCCATAAACACCAGCAGCGCCACCGGGAATGCCCATAAAAACGCCGCCAAGACACCAACGCTTTGTACCAGCACCTGCGACCCATTCCACAAATCATCCTTCATGAACAAACCCGCTGCAATGGTGCCCCAAGCCCCCGCAAAACCATGTACAGGTACGGCACTGACCACATCATCCAAACCGCGACGCTCTAGCCACAGCGCACCATACACCGAAATCACACCGGCAATCAGTCCCGTCACTAACGCGAAGGACGGTGCCATGACGGCGCAGCCCGCCGTAATGCCCACCAACCCAGCAATACTGCCATTGATGGTCGAGGTTAACAGCACCGGACGCCCCGTTAACCGACTGAACAACAAGGCACCAACCGCCCCCGCTGCCGCCGCCAACTGCGTATTCAACAACACAATACCAATATCCGCATTGGCGGCTAACGTGCTACCACCATTAAAACCGAACCAACCCAGCCACAAAATGAAACCGCCCAATGCCACCACCGTTAAGTTATGCCCAGGAATGGTACGCGGACGCCCATCTAACTTAGAAAACCGACCGGTACGAGGCCCCAACACAATAATGCCTGCCAAGGCGCACCATGCACCGATCGAATGCACCACCGTCGAGCCGGCAAAATCAATGAAACCCAAATCCGCTAACCAACCACTACCACCATGAATGCCACCCCATGCCCAGCTACCAAAGACGGGATAGATGATGGCAGTAATCACACACGCCGCAATTAAGTAGGCATCGTATTTGGTACGTTCCGCCATGGCACCGCTGCAAATGGTGATGGCCGTCGCGGCAAACATCGTCTGGAACAACAAAAATAAATAATCCCAGCCAGCACCGTCATGCATGGCAAAGTGGCTCATACCAAACCAACCGGAGGTGTTTACGCCAAACATCAAGCCATAGCCCACCAGCCAGAACACCAAGGTTCCAACACACACGTCCATGTAATTTTTCATCATCACATTGACGGCATTTTTGGCCCGCGACGAACCACTTTCCAATAACGCAAAACCCGCCTGCATAAAGAAAACCAGAATCGCCGCAATGGCGACCCATACCATATCCAAATCCAACCGCAATAAACGTTCTCCGGCGTGCTCCGTATCAGCCCAAACGCAAGAGCCAACGAGTAACAAACCGATGCTGATCATGAACTTCATAATGTCACCCAGTTATCATGAGGAGTTTCTCAATATCATCTGACTCAGCAAGCGCTGTGCCATAACGAGAAAGCCACCATCACCGTCCTCACCAATTGTCCACGATATTCCCAATAGCGTCCCCGTCACCCGTACATCATCCACGTCACCGACTTTCTATCATCCAACACCATGCGCGCCAAAAACGACCACCAGAGCGCAACCATGCACTCTTATGAACCCGACCTGCACCCATTTAATGCACTCATGTCCTAGCACAGCGGCATTCGTCGCCTCACGCACTATGCTATAGTGATCGAAAACCCAAGGAAGAGATGGCATGGCCATTGTTGTTTTCGACATGGGACGACGAGTAGAAACGCCCGTCAGTCCAACGCAGTTCAAACTGAATAAAATTGCCGCAACCACCGCCGTGCACAATGACGCCATTGCCGATGCAGATCAGCAACGCCACGAACAACAACTGCAACAATATCGAGAAGAAAAGCGGCCTCAAGCCGTTGCGCAGGTGCGCGATATCATGAGCACACCCGTACGCAGTGTGAAACAGACCGAGTCAATACGCGATATTTGGGAAATTCTGCAACAGACCGGATTGCACCATCTACCCGTTGTTGATAATGACCGACACGTGCTCGCCATCATTGCCGACCGCGACATCATGCGCCAATTGCTGAGCAAGGCGAATATTTGGCAGCACGAAGTAGTGCGTTATGCGTCACACCCCGTCATCTGTATTCGTGACCATGCCGATATACGACAAGCCGCCGACACCTTGTTTCGTTATCGCATTGGTGCGCTCCCCGTTGTTGATGAGCAACATCGTCTTGTCGGTATATTAACGCGCTCCGATATTCTACGAACACTCAGTCACTATGGCCCTCTTGAGTTATGGGCGTAACCGGATATTTAGCATGCAAACACACTACCAATTGATTCACCCTAAAACCCATTTACGCGTCTTGTCACGTTACGAAATCCAGCAATTGAAAGACGTCGGCAGCAAAGCCAATGAACTGGTTCGGCGTTGTTGCTATGCCGTTCTCAATGCGGATCGATTATCCGATGATTATTTGCAACTGAATGACGAATTCAAACGGTTTGATGTGCAAGTACAACAGCAAGATCGTGGCATCGTACTGAATTTGATCAATCCTCCCGCTTGCGCTTTCGTCGATGGCGAAATCATCCGCGGGATTCGCGAACAATTGTTTTCCGTATTGCGCGACATTCTCTACGCACAAGATTCCATTATTCGTGCACATCGCTTTAACCTCGACGACGGCGAAGACATCACCAATGCCACCTTTCACCTGCTCCGTAACGCCGGTGTACTCAAACCACAAGTAGAGCCTAATTTGGTGGTATGTTGGGGTGGTCATGCCATTCCACGGAACGAATACAAGTATTCCAAAGACGTTGGTTACCATTTGGGTTTGCGTGGGCTCGACATTGGTACAGGGTGTGGCCCTGGCGCCATGAAAGGCCCGATGAAAGGGGCAGCCATTGGTCATGCTAAACAGCACATTCGTGAGGGGCGCTACATTGGTATCACCGAGCCCAGCATCATTGCCACCGAAGCACCGAATCCCATCGTCAATGAGTTGGTCATTTTACCCGATATCGAAAAACGGCTCGAAGCCTTTGTGCGCATGGCGCATGGTATCGTGATTTTTCCGGGCGGCCCCGGCACGGCAGAAGAATTACTGTACCTTTTGGGTGTGTTATCACACCCCGACAACCAATCAATCCCCTTCCCGATTGTGATCACGGGTCCAAAAGAAACCGAAGATTACTTGCGCGACATCGATACCTTTATAGGCGATACCCTTGGCGAAGCCGCTCAGGCACGCTATCAACTCATTATCGACAATCCTATCGAGGTCGCCCGCGCCATGGCCAGCGGCATCCAGCAAGTTCGAGCCTACCGCGAATCGGTCAGTGATGCCTATTTTTTCAACTGGAGCCTCACCGTGGCTCATGCATTTCAGTTTCCATTCGATCCTACCCACGACAACATGCGCAACCTGGTACTCAGTCACGACATCCCTCAGCACCAACTGGCCGCCAATTTGCGCTGTGCGTTTTCAGGCATCGTTGCCGGAAATGTCAAAGAAAGTGGCATTGCACGAGTACAGCAACATGGGCCTTACCAGTTACAAGGTGACGCGCGTATTCTGGCGGGTATGGACAAACTGCTCAGTACCATGGTTCATCATGGTCGCATGCGCATCAGTGGCGAGTATACGCCCTGCTATGAATTGATAAAATAGATTTACATATACGAAAAAACATATATGCTGACACCTAAATATACTAGGTGTCTTCCTATGCCGACTGATCGTAAACGCGTGTTATTTTTGTGCCGAGGTAACTCGGCTCGCTCCATCATGGCGCAGGCCTTGCTCACGCATTTGGCAGCCGACCAATTTGATGTCGACAGCGCCGGGACGCAGCCACAAGGCATTGACCCCCGAACACTGAGCGCATTAACACACGCCGGCGTATCGACCCAAGGCTTACATTCCAAAGACATAGCCAGCGTTGCTGCAGAAGCGTTTGATTACGTCATCACGCTGTGTGATAAGGCCCATCAAGAATGCAGTCATTGGCCTCATGCCGGCGTGGTCATGGCGTGGGATTTTCCAGATCCCAAAGACAGTCAAGACACTCAGGCGTTTAATCGCACGCTACACGCCATCAATGAACGGCTAAAATTATTTGTACTGGTGCACAGCAAACCCATGCAACAACCAGCGAGTGCTCTCACTGCACTCACTTTCTACAAAGCACTGGCCGATGAAACGCGATTGAAAATGTTGCTGTTAATCGAACAGCATGACGAATTGTGCGTCTGTGACCTCATGACCGCCTTAAACGAAGCACAACCGAAAATATCGCGTCATCTCGCACAATTACGCAAACAGGGCCTGTTGCTCGACCGCCGTCAAGGTCAATGGGTGCACTATCGACTCAACCCCGATGTACCTCGATGGATGCTGGACGTTCTTCACCAAACCCGACTGCACTCACAAGCATGGCTGGCGTTAGCCAATCAACCGCTACACAACACGGCCCCGTGCCAACCTCAAGGAGCATCCGATCATGGGATTATTTGAACGTTACTTATCGGTTTGGGTTGCACTCGGCATTCTAGCCGGCGTGTTACTCGGCAACCTATTTCCACCCATCTTTCAATGGATCGCCAGCCTAGAATACGCCAGTGTCAATTTTGTTGTGGCCGTGCTGATCTGGGTAATGATCTACCCCATGATGGTGCAAATTGATTTTTCAGCCATCAAAGATGTGGGCAAAAAACCCAAAGGCATCGTCCTGACCTTAATCGTCAACTGGTTGATCAAACCCTTCACCATGGCGGGCCTAGGTTGGTTGTTCTTTACCGTCTTTTTTGCGAGCTGGGTCGACCCTCAAAGCGCCAACGAGTACATTGCCGGCATGATTTTATTGGGTGTTGCGCCTTGTACGGCGATGGTGTTTGTTTGGAGTCAGTTAACGAAAGGCGACCCCAATTACACCTTAGTGCAAGTTTCCATCAACGACGTCATTATGATTTTTGCCTTCGCGCCACTGACCGCTCTGTTACTCGGCGTGACCGATATTATTGTGCCTTGGCAAACCTTGCTGCTGTCCGTCGTACTGTATGTCTTGCTCCCTCTTATGGCTGGCGTACTGACCCGCCGAGTACTCGAAGCACACCGTAGCGATCACAACCACGATCGCATCCATGACTTCTTAGCTGTACTAAAACCGTTCAGCATCATGGGGTTGATTGCAACGGTCGTGCTGTTGTTTGGCTTTCAGGCTGAAACCATCATCGACAAGCCCTTAATCATTGGCTTGATTGCCATCCCCTTATTGATTCAAACCTACGGTATTTTTGCGCTGACCTATGGTGCGGCCAAATGGCTCAAGTTACCGCACAACGTGGCGGCACCGGCCGGTTTTATTGGCACGTCCAATTTTTTTGAACTGGCGGTCGCGGTGGCCATTTCGGTGTTTGGATTGCATTCAGGCGCCGCTCTCGCAACCGTAGTCGGCGTGCTGGTCGAAGTGCCGGTGATGTTATCGCTGGTGTACTTTGCCAATCGCACACGCCATTGGTTTCCTCAATAACGCATACCGATTAAGCGCCATACCGTCATCAAACGGTCACGCAGAACACGTATTCTAACGATTTAAGGAGCTGATTATGAGCATCAAAATAGGTATTAATGGCTTCGGCCGCATGGGGCGCTTATCGGCTCGCGTTTTAGCCGAACACAGCGATGTCACCTTAGTCCACATCAATGATCCGGCAGGTGATGCCGCAACCTTAGCGCATTTATTGAACTTTGATTCGGTGCATGGTCGCTGGGCACACGAAGCCACCACTGACGCTGAAAACATCATCATTCATGAGCAGCGTATTGCTGTGACGCGGCACAAAACCATCGCAGAAACCGATTGGTCTGGTTGCGATGTGGTCATTGAAGCCTCTGGCAAAATGAAAACCAAAGCCGTATTACAAGACTATCTTGATCAAGGCGTTAAGCGCGTGGTCGTGACCGCACCGGTCAAAGAAGACGGCGTATTGAATGTGGTAATGGGTGTCAACGATCACCTCTACGACCCGACCGAACACACCATTGTCACCGCCGCATCGTGCACCACCAACTGTTTAGCACCCGTGGTCAAAGTGATTCACGAACACCTCGGCATCAAGCACGGCTCCATCACCACCATTCACGACTTAACCAACACACAAACCATTCTCGATGCACCGCACAAAGACCTGCGCCGAGCACGTGCTTGTGGCATGAGCTTAATTCCCACCACCACGGGGTCGGCCACCGCCATCACCCACATTTTCCCAGAGCTGAAAGGTCGTCTGAATGGTCATGCCATACGAGTGCCCTTGGCCAACGCCTCCATCACAGACTGCGTGTTTGAAGTCGAAAAAGCCACCACGGCCGACGAAGTCAACGCATTGTTTAAAGCAGCAGCCAACAACGAGCTGCAAGGCATTTTAGGGTACGAAGAGCGCCCCTTGGTGTCGATCGATTACAAAACCGATCCTCGCTCAAGCGTGATTGATGCGCAATCCACCATGATCATCAATGGCACGCAAGTGAAAATCTACGCGTGGTATGACAACGAATGGGGTTACGCCAACCGCACCGTTGAGCTGGCCCTGAAAGTGGCACGATTAGATCAATAAGCACAAATAAGTAGAGCAAACAGCATGCTAAAGAACCTCTCCGCCGACATTCGCCAATATCTGGTGGTTACTGGCAATTACTGGGCCTTTACGCTCACTGATGGCGCTTTGCGCATGTTGGTGGTGTTGCATTTTCATGCCTTAGGCTACAGCCCACTCAGCATTGCACTGCTGTTTGTGTTTTACGAAATATTTGGTGTGATTACCAATTTGGTGGGGGGCTGGTTGGGTGCACGGCTTGGCTTAAACCGCACCATGAACATAGGTTTATTTTTGCAATTGGTGGCACTGGCCATGCTGTTGGTGCCGGCCACCATGCTCACGGTGGTGTGGGTAATGGCCGCGCAAGCCTTATCGGGTATTGCCAAAGACCTGAATAAAATGAGTGCCAAAAGCAGCATTAAGCTCCTGCTACCGGAAGGGGCTGAAGGGGCGCTGTACAAATGGGTGGCCATCTTAACCGGCTCTAAAAACGCCATGAAAGGTGCGGGGTTTTTCTTAGGGGGAGTACTGCTGATGACCTTGGGATTCCAAGGCGCAGTACTCGCGATGCTGATTGGCTTGTTACTGGTGTGGTTGTTGAGCCTAGTATTACTGCAACGTGATCTCGGTAAAGCAAAAAATAAACCCAAGTTCCGCGACATGCTGTCCAAAAGTCGAGCCATTAACCTCCTCTCTGGCGCTCGCATGTTGCTCTTTGGTGCGCGTGACGTGTGGTTTGTCGTGGCACTGCCGGTCTTTTTAGCCCAAACCTTAGGCTGGGATCATTGGCAAACAGGCGGGTTTCTCGCCTTGTGGGTAATCGGCTATGGCGCTGTGCAAACCCAAGCACCTCGCATTACCGGCAAAGCCAGCGGGCGCTTACCCGATGGCCGCAGCGCCGTTGTGTGGGCCGCTGCACTGACGTTATTACCCGCCATGATTGCCCTTGGCCTGTATTGGCAGTTTGATCCGGCGACCACCGTGGTGGTTGGTCTACTGACGTTTGGCGCCGTGTTTGCGGTTAACTCGTCACTGCACAGTTATTTGATTGTCAGCTACGCCGGTCGTGACGGCGTGTCCTTGGATGTGGGTTTTTACTACATGGCCAACGCCATGGGACGCTTAATAGGTACCTTGCTGTCAGGTTGGCTCTTTCAGCTTTTTGGTCAAGGCAGCAGCGGATTACAAGCCTGCTTGTGGGTATCGGCTCTGTTCTTACTACTGACCGCCATTCTATCTTGGTGGTTACCACGCCATGCCGATATCGCGCCCACTCACACGTCACCCTCTGATTGAGCGTGATCGGCCGACAAACGCAGATTCATTTATATATTCCCCCCTTCAGAACACGCCATAACGGCCGATACTGTCCATAACAATATGGCAGTTCCTTCGGCCTCTTCTA
>JACUUC010000042.1 GCA_014859445.1 Bacterioplanes sp. | reverse complement strand
TAGTTCTCAAACTCATCATGGCACAAGGGGGACAGGTCCATCTCATTTCCTACAGGGGGCAGATGAGGTTTTTTGTAGGAGGGGTTCATACCCCCGATATGTTTCGTCTAAAATATTTTACATTTACTGCTTTAATGCTATTTTTGTAAAATATTTCATACATTGGTTTTCCGAATGAATCTTTCTGATCTGGGTCGTGAGCTTCGTCGTCGTCGAGTTGAACAAGGTATTTCTCAGCAGTTAATGGCAGATCATTTGGCCATTTCGCGCGCTACGATTAATGCGTTAGAAACCGGACGCGCAGGTGATGTTGGTGTGAAGAAGGTGATGAAAATGGCGGATTACTTGGGCGTGGAGTTGTGTTTTCGTGATAAATCACCGTTTCCTACGTTTGAGGAGTTGCTGAATGAACCCTGATTTGTCGGTGTGGGTGAATGGTTGTGATTCGGGGCGGTTGTTTCGTGAAGAGGATGATTGTTTTTTCCGCTATCAGTCCGATGCTGCTCCTGATTCGTTTGTTTCTTTGACCATGCCTGTGCGCACTCGCGATTATGTGCATCATCGCTTGCACCCAATTTTTGAAATGCATTTGCCCGAGGGGTATTTGCTGTCGTTACTTAAAAAGCATTTTTCTAAGTTAGCGCCTACGGATGATTTGGGCTTGTTGCGTTTGTTGTCTGGCAGTGTGCGTGGGCGTTTGCAGTATGGTCATTCGGTGTCTGCATCATCGGCGTTAAGCTTGGAGGATGTGTTGCACAGTCAAACAGTAGGTTTGTTTGATGAGTTGGTGAGTCGGTTTGCTTTGCAGTCTCCTTTAAGTGGTGTGCAGCCTAAAGTACTGGCGCGCTTGATGAATAAAGCAACATTAAAACTGGATGATTTTATTGTTAAGGCTTGGGGGGCTGATTATCCGCAGCTCGCATTGAATGAATATTGGTGCATGAGGGCTGTTGAACGGGCGGGTATTCCTGTTCCTTCGTTTTATTGTTCGGATGATGCGGCGTTATTTGTTATGCGTCGGTTCGATTTAAGAGATAAGGGCGAGCCGCTGGGTTTTGAGGATTTGTGTGTGCTTCAGGCGCGTGCTCGTGACGATAAATACGAAGGGAGCTATGAGCAGGTGGCTAAGTCGATTTCGTTGTTTGTTTCACCGAAGTTTAAAACGTCTTCATTGCAGCAGTTTTTCAAAATGATGGTCATGAATACGCGTTTACAAAATGGTGATGCACATTTGAAAAACTTTGGCGTGCTGTATGAAGATGCTCGGCATGTTTGGTTGGCACCTGCGTACGATGTGGTTAGTACTACGGCGTATATTGCGAATGATGTGTCTGCCTTAACGTTGATGGGTAGCCGAAAATGGTGGCCTAGAAAGCATTTGCTGCGGTTTGGTGTGGATGTGTGTGGTTTGAGTTTGAAGCAAGCTGGTGAGTTGTATGATGAGTGTGTGGCTGCGTTGTCTGAAACCGCAGCAGAGTTGGAAAAATCATTGAGTTCGACGGTGGATAAAGAGCAAATACGATTGCTTGAGCATTTGTTGAAGTTGATGCGTTAAGGCATGATTTTGTAGGAGGGGGTCATACCCCCGACCGGGGTGTTTTAGGTTGATGGGTTTGGCCTGCCTGGTGGCAGGCATCGCGGGCATGGCCCGCTCCTACAGGGGAAGGTGATGGTTTTTGTAGGAGGGGGTCATACCCCCGACTCGGGTTGTGTTGCTCCAAACAGTGCGGTGTACCCCTGTTCGGTCAGGTCGCGTTGTTCGATCAGTTGCTCGAATAACCAAGGGCTTAATGACACGTCGCCGACGCATAACGCACCTTGTATGCGACCATTCCGTAGCCATATTTTTCGATACAGGCCGTAAGGGGCGGCTTGCAGTTCCAGTTGTTCATCGCCTTCTTCGTCGCTAATACGCCCCATGCTGTGTATGTTGATGCCGGATACTTTGAGCTTGGTCAGGTGATCTTGCTCGACGTAGGGTTGTGCCTGTCGTGTTGTGTGTGTGGCGTTGTCTGGTTGTTGTAATTGTTGTGCCAGTACCTCGACTTGTTGCCATATTGGGGCGACTAAACCGTAGGTGTTGCCTTCAAATTCGCAGCACTCGCCTAAGGCATAAATAGCGTCACAGCCCGTCGCCATCCATTGATCGACGATAATGCCCGAGCCGCAGGGAATGCCCGCTGCTTCGGCCAGTTGTTTGTTGGGGCGTATGCCGATGGCATAGACCACAAGATCGCAGGGTTGTCGGTGTGTGCGATCGTCGTGTTGAAAGGCAACCGCTGCAATGCGCTTGGGTTGCTTGTTGTCGGGTATGAGTTGAATGTGTTGCGCGCCACACTGCACTTCGATGCCTCGTTGTTGCAGGGCATGGGTCAGTATCTCGCTGGCGGTGTGATCCAGTTGTCGATTCATTAACACGGGGTTGCGATGCAGTAGCGTAACTTTGGCACCTTGTTGCGTTAAGCCTACGGCCGCTTCAATACCCAGCAAGCCGCCGCCAATCACGGTGACGTGTGCCTGTTGTTGCGCAAATGCCGATAATCGTTCGACATCGCTCAGCTGGCGAAAGCCCATTTGATTGTCAAAGGCATAGGCTTCGGCCGGAATGACGGTGCTGGCACCGGTGGCGATCACGAGGGTGTGGTAGCTGAGTGTGTGTTGTTGGTTGTTTTGTCGAATGTGCAGGGTGCGCTGTTGTGGGTCGATTGCTTGCACGCGACAACCAAAACGACAATCAATGCGTCGTTGTTGATACCATGTTTCATCATGCGGTGTGATGTTGTCGATGGTGGTTTCTTGTGCCAGTAGCAATGACAACATGAGACGGTTGTAGTGCGCATTCAACTCGTCACTGAGCACGATTATGGATGAAAACGGATGATCTTTCCCCAGCGTTTCGAGTAAACGATTGGTGGCCATGCCATGGCCAATAATAACCAGTGTCGGCATCGACTTTTCTCCAATGAAAAAGGGGTGGCAAGCGCCACCCAAACGTATGAAATCGATCGATCAAGTACGCTACCGAGTATCAGTACTTGTATTCCGCCCACAACCAGAATTTTGTCGTATCAACGCCCACATCGCCCGCTTGATAGACGGCCAACTTCGCACCGAGCGAGGTGTTCTTTTCCAGTGCATAGCTCACTAAGCCATTGAACTCGTTGCCTTGGTCAACCGATCCTTGATCACTGGCGTAATCGTGATAAGCCAATAGCCAGCGAGCGCCCATGGCTTGACCGCCGACTTTGACATAACGGTCGTGTAGGCCTGTGGCGGGGGTGTTAAGAAACTTGTCGGCCCAACCATTAAAGGCATGTTTAGTGGCTAATGGGGTTTGAAAACCGTAGTCGCCGCCATCGCTACTCAGCACTTCATAACCGACGCTGGTGCGAATGCCCGATAGATTCACGCTGCCTTCTGCTAGGTAGTAGTAGGTTGTGAATTCGTTGCCGTTCGCCAGTTCAGCAGACTGCTGCGCCAGTTCAAGGCGGTATTGCAATGGCAGCGTGTCGTTCGTCCAGTTACCCTGCCAAAACGCACCAGCGGTATTGTGTGTAGTGTCGCTGTCTTTGTCGTCGAGCAAATAGGCATAGGCGGTAATGTTGCCGGCCTTTAGGCCCGAAAACTTTGCATGCAATAAGTGATGGTTGACGTCGATGTCGTTAAAGGTGATGCCATTGACTTGATTGATGTAGGCGTATTGCCACTGCCAATCGGCATGTTGATAGCCAATTTTGATGGCGTCGTAGGTTTGTTCGTTTTGCCGCCAGCCGACGTTGCCGATAAATCGTGCGTTGTCCCAGACGAGGCGTTGTCGCCCGAGTACGGCGTTGAGTTGTTCGTTCTGGTAGCTCAGTTGAGCACGGTTGATTTCGGTGTTAACGGGGTCTGCCACCACATCGTAACCCGCTTGTTCTGGGGCGTAGTCGTCTATCAATGCGCGTACGTCGTCAATTTCGTATAGGAATTGAAAGCCAGCCAGTGGTGCTGTTTGGAACCCTAAACGGCTGCGTAATGTCAGCGCATCGGCCGTGTCGTTGTTGTTATCGCTGTCGTGCTGTTCATAGCGTAAGCGTAAGTCGATCAGAGCTTTGCCATCGGTGATGGCGTCTATCCATGTGGGGGAAGCCAGTGTTGTGTGTGATATTGCGGCGCCAATGGCGAGAAAACATAAACCATGATGTATCTGCATAGGGTTCTCCTGAGCGAGAAAATAGCCAAAAAAAAAGCGCCACAATCCATGGGATCGTAAGCGCCTTTGCTAATGGGGGTGCCATATCGAATACGGACTGATGAGTTGGCCGTCGTTGGCTGACTCATCGTCTCTTGTAGTTATTTGCGAACTCTGTGCCAACTAGCCAATGGCCAGTATTTGACCAGATTGCGCAGTGCCCGAAGCGTGATTTGTTGGCGATATCGGCGTTTATTGAAGTCATGGATTGGTGCAACACATGAGTCGAACCAACACGGTGCGCAATGCGTCGCTGATGCTGCCGTATTGCGCACGCCTTAGTGCACTTGTTTGGATCGCTTGTGCGGCGATGGCTGTGTTCTGGTGCGTGATGATGGTGCTAGTGGATTAGAGCAGCTCCGTCATGCTGAGTACGGTGTTGGCGACGTCCACTAGGCGTTTGTTCTGATTCATCGCCATTTTGCGCAGCAAGCTGTAGGCGTCTGGCTCTGACAGTTGGCGATGGGACATTAATTCTCGCTTGGCACGTTCGATGACTTTTCGTTCGTGCAGTTCACCACGAGCTTCATGCAGCTCGTCGTGAAGCGTTTTCAAGCGCTTGGCTTGTGCTTCAACCAGCGCTGTGATGGAACGTCCCGATGCGTGATGTCGTTCTTCATTGGTGTCGTTGTCTTCGATGTGATTCATCACCACGGCAAAGGAGGGAATGGCATCAAAACCACTGCGTTGTAACTCATTGATGAGGGTATCTTGTTCTGTCGCGGCGGCGCGCGCCGACAAAATGCGTTGCTGGATGTGCTGTAACAGGGCGGTTTCTAATTGTTCTTCCACCGTTTTGATGGCGTTCATGCGCTGCGAGCACGCTTGAAACCAGGCTAGGTCGTATTCTTCGGCCATGGATTGACGTGTGGCGGTCAGGGCTAAGCGCCGTAAGCGTTCAAAATCCAATTGGAAATCGGCTCGTAACATGGTCTGCCAGTGGTTCAATGCGTTGTCGTCGGCGTAATCGCTGAAAATATGGAAGCAACGTTCTTGCTGGTCAATCAACAAACTCAAACGCTCGCGTAATGCGGGGTCAAATTGTTTGTCGGCAAAGCCCGCAGCGCCAGCCGCACGTTCTTGTCCGGCCAGTTCCTTACCTTGCATCAGGTTGAACATGGCCACCAGAATGCGGGTGATGTTTTCATCGCTGGCAATGTTGGCACTTTCAAACACCACGGCCAGTAAACTTTGCACCAGTTCGGAATACGCGGTCAGTGCGGTAATGGGCGATAGGGTTTCTTGCCACACTTGTTGGCGTAATTCCGTCAGTTGTTCGAGGCTGTGCAGCGCGTAGGCTAAGCGTTGAAACAAGCGATTATGGCCTCGTAAGGCGTGCTGATTTTGGTAAATGTCATGCAGTGCTTGTTCAAACTGTGGGTATAGCGCATCCACTTTTTGCCATTGTGTATTGAGTTCGTCACGACAACGCAGGCCGTGACTGCCTAGCACCAAATTGGATAGCCCACGTTCATACTGTAGTTCGTGCAGTAGATTGCTAATGACGATGACACAACGCCCTAAGCGCGCCAGCTGTTCGAGGTTATGCAGTTCATTCTCTTGTGCTAAGCGTAAAAATTGCTGCACTTGTTCATTTAAGTCACTCACGGTGATTCCTTTGACCGAAGTCGGTATGATGCCCTAGCCATTGATGCTGTTGAGATCAGGCAGGGCCGGTTAGCGTGTTGGATGGTGTCGTTATCCGATGCATCCTGTCAGCAAGATTGATTCAGCAAGATCAGTACCAAGTTTTTGCGTTAAACGCCCAGCGAATATCGACTCTTTTGTGCTTGCTTGCATGATTTGGGTGCATTGAGGTGGGTGGACGTATTTTTCTGCCTATGAACGGTGCAATCGGCGTGTCGGGTTTGGCTTTCATGCAAAATGACCAAGGCAATGGCACGGTATTGAGACACAGAATGTTTTTCTTAGACGATCAACGCGCATTTAAGGAGCAGTGATGAGCTTTGCGTCATTGGGATTGCAACCAGATTGGGTCGCCCGATTAACGGCGTTGCACTATACCGAACCCACGCCCATTCAATCGGCCGCGATTCCGGCCATTTTGTCCGGCCGGGATGTCTTGGCCGGTGCACAAACCGGCACGGGAAAAACCGCGGCTTTTACGCTGCCGTTGTTGCAGCAGTTACCCGATAGTGTGGATGCGAAAGCGCCGCTGGTATTGATCTTGACGCCGACTCGTGAGTTGGCGCAACAAGTGACGGACAGCGTGCAGCGTTACGCTCAAGGTACTGACATACAGTGTGTGTCGGTTTATGGCGGTGTCAGTATTCGTCAACAGGTGGAGGCGCTTGCCCAACCGGTGCATGTGGTGGTTGCCACGCCGGGCCGTTTGTTGGACTTATTGCAACAAGGCGCGCTGCAATTGCATGCGGTGCGTACGTGGGTATTGGACGAGGCTGACCGATTACTGGATTTGGGCTTCAAAGACGAGCTGTATCGTTTACGTCGGCAATTACCGGATACGCGTCAAACCTTGTTTTTTTCGGCCACCTTTCCGCAAGCGGTCAAAGACGTGGCTTTTTCGCTATTGAACGATCCGTTGCAAATGGATGTGACGCCGGCTAACACCACCGCCGCTCAGATTCAGCAAATTTTGTACAGTATGGACAAACGCCAAAAGCGGCCTGCGCTGGCGTATTTGATTGGCTCTGGGCAGTGGTCACAGGTGTTGGTGTTTGTGCGAACCAAGCAAGGTGCGGATGCGTTGGTGGCGGAGTTGAAACTGGATGGGTTGCGCGCCGAGGCACTGCATGGCGATAAAAGCCAAGGCACACGGCAACGGGCATTGACTGAGTTTAAAGCGGGGCAGGTGCGTGTGCTGGTGGCGACGGATGTCGCAGCACGCGGTATTGATGTGGTTGATTTACCCTATGTGGTGAATTACGAGCTGCCGTTTCAGGCGGAAGATTATGTGCATCGTATCGGTCGTACGGGCCGTGCCGGTAAAGAGGGAAAGGCCATCTCGTTGGTCAGTCGCGATGAAGAAGGGCTGTTGGCGGATATCGAAGCCTTGATTGATCAGCCGTTGCCGATGATTTGGCTAGAAGGGTTTGAACCGTCGTTTGACGAACCGGAAAATCATGGACGGCAATTGCGTAAGCAGCGCCAAAAAAACAAAGCCAAGGCGAAAGCGCAAGCCAGTTACGGCATTCGTAAAAAGAAATAGCGTGAGCGGCCGGCCAACGACCCGCTGCGCTTTGGCAGTGGGTCTGGCCATGGTCATTGACGCTTATTTGCCGCCTTTGAGAACGTGTTGGATGCGAGCGTGGGTTTCTGGGGTTTCCAGTAGGTCGCAAAACAGGGCCAATTCCGCTTCGACCGCTTTGTTGACGCGTGCGTGGTGGCCTTCGGCTTTGCTCAATTGCTTGATGGCGCGAATTGAACCTTGATGGTTTTCGATGATTTTCTTCGCCGCCGCAAGGGCGTGTTCCAGTGCCGTACCGTCGTCTACCGCTTTATTGATTAAGCCCCATTGTTCGGCTTCTTGTGCTGTGAAGAAACGCCCAGTCAGTAATAAATCCATGGCATGTTTAGGGCCAATGGCTTCGCTCAATAACACCGAGCAGGCACCTTCGGAGGCCACGCCAATTTTACCAAATGGCAGGCTGTAACGAATGCTGTTACCGGCGTAGGCCAGATCGGCATGTAGCAACATGTTGGCGGCAATACCGATAGCAACGCCTTCTTGAGCAAGAATCAGTGGTTTTTCCAAGCCGGCGAGTGTGTCGAAAATATCAATGACGCATTGACGCAATAAGGCGATGTCACTGCCGGGCAGTAGATCGGATAAGTCGTTACCGGCACAAAAACGGCCAGCGGCTCCGGTCATGATGATGACTTTCACGTTGCTATCTTGATCGGCGTCTTTTAAGGCGGCAATGATGTCGTGGTAGGTTTGAATGCGAATGGCATTTAATACGTCGGGGCGATTAATCGTGAGTGTCGCAATGCCTTGATCGACGTTTACAATGATGTCTTGATACATGATTCAGTCTCTGTGTGTGCAAATGCGACCGATAATGACAAACCCAGAACAACAGAGCAATGATCAATCCTAACAAGTCATTGTTCGGGCGGTGCACTATGGACTTTTCCTGGACAACGGTGGCCAAATAATTCAACGAGTGCTTGTGTCGCAGGGCCTGTGCTTTGGCTGTTGGCTTGCACCAAGTACAAATCCACAAAACGCGATTGATCGTTGGCAAAGGGCAGTGGAATGAGTTGCTGTTGCGCCAAATCGTGGCGAATTAAGTGCTCCGGATACCAAGCATAGCCTAGCCCGCGCCGAACCATGTTCAGGCTGGTGCTGGCGTGCGTCACTGTCCAGCGTTGATACGCGCCCAGCCAGCCGCCTTCGCTGCTGCGGCGCTTGCCGCTGTCGCGTATGACAATTTGGCGATATTGGGTGAGATCGTCGTATTCCACCGGACGATCCAGCTGTTGCAGTGGATGAGCTGGGTGAGACACGGGAATAAAGCGGATGCGCTCTAGATGATGGCCGTGCCAGCCCGGTGCAACGATGGTGGTGATGAGTAAATCGACTTTGCCTGCTTCGAGTAATTCATTGCCGCCACTGAGGACAAATTCTTCCAGTTCAATGCGTGTATTCGGGTATTGCTGAGCAAACTCATCGAGTACGCTGAATAATCCGTCGTAAGGAAAGATCATATCGACGGCAATGCGAATGACAGGTTCAATGCCCACACTGAGTGCATTGGCGACCTGATCCAATGTGGCGGCCTGATCGAGTAACTGTTCTGCACGTTGCAGTAGTACTTTTCCGTGTGGTGTGAGTACGGCTTTGCGTCCTTCCACTTCCAGTAATTGTACGCCCAATTGTTCTTGCAGTTTGTGAACGCCGTAGCTGATGGTGGATTGGCTTTTGTGGATCGCTTCGGATGCTTGGGCGTAGCCGCCGTGATCGACCACGGCTTTAAACATGCGCCATTGTTCGAGTGTGGTTTTCATGATGTTATTTCACCCTTCATTCGATTGACTCACTATAGCGTCACTGGTCTTAACATGCGACGAATGGCCTGCCAACGATTGATCATGAGTGCCAATAAGATCAGCGTACAGCCAAGCCACTGCTGCATACTCATGCGTTCGCTGAACCAAAGCGCAGCAATGGCGGCTGTCCAAACGGGTTCAAGAATCATGATCACGGCGGCATGGCTGGGTGAGGTCAAGCCTTGCGCGTAGGTTTGCAATAAAAACCGAGCCGCGGTACCAATCAGTACACTGAGCAGTAACCAATTCCATGCCGCGGCACTGATGACGGTAGGCCATGTCTCAAGCAGTAAGGAGGCGATACCGGCTAATAGGCCAACCCAAGTCAGTTGAATGGCACTGAGTGCCAGTGCGGGAATATGGCTTGCGGCGCGGCCGTTCAAAATAAAGGTGAGAGACAGTAACAGCGCGGCAACAAAAAAGTACCACTGGCTGGCCTCCGGTTGAAAGCCATCCCGTAACGCCAGCAGTGCCATACCAGCAATGGCGGTCGGCAGCGCAATCCAGGTGGTGAGTGTTGGCGTTTCACGAAACAATGCCCAGCTCACGATCGGCACCAGAACCACCGACAGGCTGGTAATAAAGGCGCCTTCGCCTAATGAGCTGGTGGTGGATAAGCCCATGATCCAAAAGCACATCGCGGTGCCAAACAACAGCCCAACGGCGGAGGCGGTGCGAATTTCTTTTCCTGTTAAGCGTCGCAATGCGGCATAACCGACCACCGCCAATAACGCGCCAGCCATGAAAAAACGGCCACTGATAAATAACAGCGGCGGGAGTTCGCCTAGGGCTTCTTTCGAAAACATCCAGCTGATGGCGGCCAGTAGGGTCACAATCAATAATAAACCATCGGCTTTGGTGGAGTGGGGCACGGTACAGGCTCGGCTAGGTTACGCAAAGGGTGAGTATTTCATACTGATGAAAAAGACGATAGCGTTTGCACAGCAACAGTCTTTTTTGCTTTTCTATGTGTAGTCGGTGTAAACGACGTGAATCGCCGTTGTCGATTATTCCGTTATGCGCTAGGGTACGCTACTAATATATTTGTCGTTATAGGGTGTGTCATGCGATCTCGTCGATTGTCTGTATTGTCTTTTTCAGGGCGTTCATCAGAACGGTTATCAGGACAGCGTTGGCCAAGTGCGTCTTGGTCGGTGTTGTTGGGGTTGCCTGTGCTACTTGGGCTCAGTGGCTGTTTGCAAGAGGTCGACAAGCCCAAATACAGTGCGGACTATGACACGGCCGCCATGGCGTTGGATGTGACCTGGTTGATTGACTATGACGAGGGCAGAGCCACAACTCAACAACAGATGATTGTGCAGATGGCCGCAGACGGTCAGTCATTGGTGTTGTCCGATGGCGAGGTTTGGAACTACAAATCATCCATGTCTGATACTTGGAAACCCTTGAAGGAATTTCGTGTCGGTAATCAGCGCAGTTATCAGGCCAATTGGAATGGTGCTGTCACGGATGCGGTAACGGTTCGATTTACGCGCCACAGCGGTGAAGAGTACGAGAAGCGCGTGTCACGACCGGAGGCGATCGAAGGAGTGATTCCTAATGACAATGATCGCACTAGGGTTACTGTCAGTTTTAATGAAGGTCATGCGCTAAAAGCGCAGTCACTGTATCGTTGTACCTTTGGAATAAAGGAAACTCGCTGGGTGAAACCACCAAAGGTGTTGAGTAAAGAAGACAGTTTATATCGGGTGCCGTTTGATTCTGCTTGGCAAAATGAGCATAACGAGTGTTGGGTTACCGTATCGTTGCAGCGTGAGTCGGGTGTGACTAAGCCGAGTGGCTTTGCCGATGGGCGCGTGCAGAGTGTGTTGCAACACACTCTGGCTCCCATCATGCTCTTTTCACGCTAAATCATTTGAAAAAGGTTTCGAGTTCGGCAAAGTCTTGAATAATGCGATCATTAAAACTGATCACGATGAAAGGCACGGTGTTTTCGTTGTAGTTGCGCACCGAGCGCTCTAGAAAACGCCACTTGCTGTTGATGCTGTTCATCAGGTTGTCGGTTTTCGGGTCGTTAATGAGGTTTTGCAGCTCGGTCAGCTGAGCGTGAAAATCGTCGGCCATTTCTGCCAATGTGCGATTGTGAAAGCCGACAAACACTTGCCCTAAATTGCTGGTGCTGCGGGCGGAATACTGTGAGGTCATTTCTTCCATCAGGAGGGCCAACGTGCGAATGCGATCGACCATCGGGTTGGGTTTGACACCGCTGTTGGTCTGCACTTTCTCATAGGTTTGTCCGATGGATTCGACCATATCCAGATTGTAACGACCCATCTGATCCACTAAGCGTACGTTAGGGAATCCTTGATTGCGCATGTCATTACGGTTTTCTGTCATCAATTTTTTAATGCGTTGCCAGTCTTGGCTGATTTGCTCCAGCTCATCATTGACTTGGCTGAGGGTGGCAAACTGGGTGGCTTTTTCTAGGGCTTGCTCGAATCGATCTTGGCTAACATCAATACGGCGCTCGTAGCGGCGGTTGGCATCGAGACCAGAGTACATATAAAAACCAGTAATCGCTTCGGTGGAAGCAAGGCGCATGGTGTGTAAATGGTCCATCAATTGCTGCGGTGAGGCCGTAGCAAGCTGACTAGCAAGGAGTAACGTGAAGGCAATACCGATCGCGTTTATCAATTTCATGGCAATTCTTCTTGTTGTTGTAGGCATTATTAGACAGCCAGTGTAGGGAAAATTTTGATTTATCCCTATAGGTCATTACAAACTGTTACAAAAAGATTGGCGTACTCCTTAATTGGCTCAAATAACCCTATCGAAACCCGTATAATAGTCTACCGTTACTGGCACGTTTGACGGTTAACGGAACGGGTGATTTTGCAGCATGCGAGTGTGACACATATTGACTTTCCGTTAACTTTCATCGAAGGTGTGAACCTCAGATTCAAACGCTCGTATGAATTGTTTGTTTTTTGAGCAGTAACTATGGGTGTAGTTTTATCTAACCGGCTCATGCAGATTATGCGACTTTATAATCTGCCAACGCTAACCACCATGTGGAGAACAGTTGATGATTTACGAAGGTAAAGCCATCACGGTAAATCTGATCGAAAACGGCATTGCCGAATTAAAATTCGATCTGCAAGGCGATTCAGTTAACAAGTTTAACCGCGTCACTTTGGAAGACCTAAAGGCATCAGTTGAAGCAATCCAGGGCAATAACGACGTTAAAGGCGTGTTAGTGACCTCGGGTAAGGACGTATTTATCGTTGGCGCAGACATCACCGAATTCGGTGATGCATTCAAGCAAAGCGAAGAAGAAATCGCGGCTTGGGCGCTCGAAGCCAACAAAATCTTCAATGCAATTGAAGACTTACCCGTTCCTACGTTAACCGCCATCAATGGCATCGCTCTGGGCGGTGGTTTTGAAATGTGTTTGTCGACTGACCTACGTGTTATGTCTGACAAAGCCAAAGTCGGTTTGCCAGAAGTGAAACTGGGCTTAATGCCAGGTTTCGGTGGTACCGTTCGTCTGCCACGTGTGATTGGTGCAGATAACGCCATCGAGTGGATCTGCATGGGCGCAGAAAACAAGCCTGAGAAAGCATTGAAAGATGGCGCTGTAGACGCCGTTGTTGCTGCAGATGCATTGCGCGAGCAAGCCATTGCTATGTTGCAAGCAGCGATTGCCGGTGACATCAACTGGCAAGCACGTCGCGAAGAGAAAACCTCTAAGCTGAAATTGAATACCATGGAACAAATGATGGTATTTGAAACCGCGAAAGGGTTTGTTGCGGGTCAGACTAAAGGTCATTACCCAGCGCCGATCGTTGCCATTAAAACCATGCAAAAAGCCGCCAATGCCGGTCGCGATAAGGCATTAGAAGCCGAAGCGAAAGGGTTTGCGAGCTTGGCAAAAACAACCGAATCACAAGCATTGATCGGTTTGTTCATGAATGATCAGTTGCTGAAGAAAAAAGCAAAAGATTACGACAAAGCCGCTAAGCCGACTAATAAAGCAGCGGTTTTGGGCGCAGGCATCATGGGCGGTGGTATCGCTTTCCAATCGGCTCTGAAAGGCACGCCGATCATGATGAAAGACATCGCCGAAGCAGGCATCGAGTTGGGCTTAAACGAAGCCAACAAATTGCTGGCTAAGCGTGTTGAACGCAAGAAAATGAAGCCTTTGGCGATGGGTGAAACGTTAAACCGTATTCGTCCAACTCTGTCTTATGCGGAGTTCGGTGATGTGGATACTGTGGTTGAAGCCGTTGTTGAAAATCCAAAAGTTAAGAAAATGGTTCTGGCTGAGTTGGAAGATAAAGTTCGCGAAGATGCGATCATTACCTCTAACACGTCAACCATTTCTATCGACTTGTTGGCGGCCGATCTGAAGCGTCCTGAGAACTTCTTGGGTATGCACTTTTTCAATCCAGTGCACATGATGCCATTGGTGGAAGTGATCCGCGGTGCCAAAACGTCTCCTGAAGCCGTTGCCACTGTGGTTGCCTATGCGAAGAAAATGGGCAAAACCCCAATCGTTGTGAACGATTGCCCAGGTTTCTTGGTAAACCGTGTCTTGTTCCCTTACTTTGCTGGTTTCGCTGGTTTAGTACGCGACGGTGCTGACTTCCAGAAAGTCGACAAAGTCATGGAAAAATTCGGTTTCCCAATGGGCCCAGCTTACTTGTTAGACGTGGTTGGTATTGATACCGGCGTCCACGCCAACGAAGTGATGGCGGAAGGTTTCCCTGATCGCATGAAGGCTGACTTCAAAACGTCGATGGAAGTGATGTTCGAAAACGAGCGTTACGGCCAGAAGAACGGCAAAGGTTTCTATGTGTATGAAACCGATAAGAAAGGCAAGCCGAAGAAAGTCGTTGATCAAACCACTTACGATTTGATCAAGCCAGTGGTTGCTGAAGCGAAAGACTTTGACGCGGATGACATCATTGCGCGTTGTATGATTCCGATGTGTATCGAAATCGCCCGTTGCTTGGAAGAGGGTATCGTTGATACGCCAGCCGAAGCCGATATGGGTCTGATTTTTGGTATCGGTTTCCCTCCATTCCGTGGTGGTGCATGCCGTTACATGGATACCGTAGGTATGGCTGAATTTGTTGCTCTGTGCGACAAGTACGCTGACTTGGGTAATCTGTACAAACCAACCGATCGTATGCGTGAAATGGCTGCGAACGGCGAAAGCTACTTCGGTTAATCTGGCGCACTAGGAGAATTTAAACTATGTCTTACAATCCAAAAGACGTCGTTGTTGTAGATGCAGTGCGCTCACCTATGGGTCGTTCCAAAGGTGGCGTATTCCGCAACGTACGTGCGGAAACCATTTCTGCAAATTTGATCAATGCATTGTTCGAGCGTAACCCAGGCGTTAATCCTGCCTTGGTTGAAGACATCATCTGGGGTTGTGTAAACCAAACTCTGGAGCAAGGCTTCAACGTGGCTCGTCAAATTGGTTTGATGACGGTTGTTCCAAAAGAAGCAGGTGCATTAACGGTTAACCGTTTGTGTGGTTCTGCCATGTCTGCGATCCATACTGCGGCTCAAGCAATCCAAACCGGCAACGGTGATGTGTTTGTTGTGGGTGGTGTTGAGCACATGGGTCACGTGAACATGCAGCACGGCTTTGATCACAACCCAGAAGCGTCTAAGTACTCTGCGAAAGCCTCTAACATGATGGGCTTAACGGCCGAAATGTTGGGCAAAATGCACGGTATTACTCGTCAGCAACAAGACGAATTTGCAGCTCGTTCGCATCGTTTGGCTCACAAAGCCACCGTTGAAGGCAAGTTCAAAAATGAAATCGTACCTATGTACGGTCATGACGCCGATGGCAAACAAATTCTGGTTACAGAAGATGAAACCATTCGTCCAGAAACCACCGCTGAAAGCTTGGGTACATTGCGTCCTGCATTCGATCCTAAGAGCGGTACGGTAACGGCCGGTACGGCTTCGCAAATCACCGACGGCGCTGCGGCCATGTTGTTGATGAGCTACGAAAAAGCGATGGAATTAGGTCTTAAGCCACGTGCTCGTATCGCTGGTATGGCGGTTGCGGGTGTGGATGCAGCCATCATGGGTTACGGCCCAGTACCTGCGACCAAAAAAGCGTTGAAACGCGCTGGTTTGGACGTAACCGATATCGATTATTGGGAACTGAACGAAGCGTTCGCAGCTCAGTCTTTACCGTGTGTTAAAGATTTGAAGTTGAACGACATCGCCGACAGCCGTATCAATATTCACGGTGGTGCGATTGCACTGGGTCACCCTCTGGGTTGTTCTGGTGCTCGTATCTCCACTACACTGATCAACGTTTTGGAACAAAACGATGGTAAGTACGGTGTGAGCACCATGTGTATTGGTTTGGGCCAAGGCATCGCCACCGTTTGGGAAAAAATGTAATCCTGAGCGTGTGAGCTTAGTACCCTCTGGTGTCTGAGCGACTCTTTTGTAGAGTTGTTCAGCAGCACAAAAAAACCGGCTTCGGCCGGTTTTTTTGTGCCTATTCGTTACTGGGTTTTGCTTCTTATCGAATTTGCTGAAGTTTTTTGATCATGCGCCGATAACCGGAACAGAGTGGGGTTGATTTGCATCAAGTGCAGTTCAAGTCGTCGAAAAATAATGCACTCTTTTGTCTAACAAATTGAAACGACTTGATTTTTTGGTCTATGCTCATAAGGTGATAAAGATTAAGTAGTAAGGGTTTTTCACGTTGGTTTTGTTGGAAAAATTTGTAGGGGGCTTTTCTGTAGGAGGGCTTTTTTGTAGGAGGGCTTTTTTGTAGGAGGGGGCCATGCCCCCGACAGCGGTTTTTGGCATGGGTAGGTTGGCCTGCCTGACGGCAGGGTTCGCGGGCATGGCCCGCTCCTACAATGCCTGCGGTTTTGCGCTGTTGGGTTTTGTAGGGGTATTTTTTGTAGGAAATGAGATGGACCCGTCCCCCTTGTGCCATGATGAGTTTGAGAAC
>JACUUC010000017.1 GCA_014859445.1 Bacterioplanes sp. | reverse complement strand
GTTCTCAAACTCATCATGGCACAAGGGGGACAGGTCCATCTCATTTCCTACAGTGAAAGGTTTGTAGAAGGGGGTCATGCCCCCGACCCGCCTTCACAAAAATTGCGTGCGCTAGGAAATTACTTACTACCACGCATGGAATCGAAGAAGTCATCGTTGGTTTTGGTTTGACGCAACTTATCCAACAAAAACTCAATGGCTTGTACGTCTTCCATTTCGGACAACAGACGACGCAAAATCCACAGGCGCTGCAATGCGGCTTCGTCAAACAGCATGTCTTCACGACGGGTGCCTGAACGACGAATATTAATGGCCGGGTAGACGCGGCGCTCGGCCACTTTACGATCCAAGTGCAATTCTTGGTTGCCGGTGCCTTTAAATTCTTCGTAGATCACTTCGTCCATTTTGGAACCTGTGTCGACCAGCGTAGTGGCGATAATGGTTAATGAACCGCCTTCTTCGACATTTCGTGCGGCACCAAAGAAACGCTTTGGTTTTTCCAAGGCGTTGGCATCCACACCACCGGTCAGTACCTTACCAGAGCTTGGAATAACGGTGTTGTAGGCGCGTGCTAAACGGGTGATGGAGTCTAACAAAATAACCACGTCACGCTTGTGTTCAACCAAACGCTTGGCTTTTTCGATAACCATTTCCGCTACTTGCACGTGGCGCGCAGGTGGCTCATCGAAGGTTGAAGCAACCACTTCGCCACGCACCGAACGCTTCATCTCGGTCACTTCTTCAGGACGTTCGTCAATCAACAATACGATCAAATCCACTTCTGGATTGTTGCGTACAATGGACTGGGCAATGGTTTGCAGCAGCATGGTTTTACCGGCTTTCGGTGGTGCCACAATAAGGCCGCGCTGACCTTTACCAATGGGTGCTACTAAGTCGAGTACGCGTGATGACAAGTCTTCTGTGGAGCCATTGCCCAATTCCAACACAAACCGCTCATTGGGGAACAGAGGTGTTAGGTTTTCAAACAGAATTTTAGACTTGGCGTTTTCAGGTTTGTCGTCGTTGATTTCGTTGACTTTGAGCATGGCAAAATAGCGTTCGCCGTCTTTCGGCGGACGAATCTTGCCTGAGATTTTGTCACCTTTGCGCAGATTAAAGCGACGAATCTGGCTCGGTGATACATAAATATCATCAGGTCCGGCTAAATAAGAGCTGTTGGCACTGCGTAAGAAACCAAACCCATCTTGGAGAATTTCCAAAACCCCTTCGCCGTAGATGTCTTCGCCGCTTTTGGCGTGGTTTTTTAAAATAGCAAAAATAATGTCTTGTTTACGGGTACGGCTGACGTTTTCTAAGTTCATTTCCTTGGCAATTTCAAGGAGCTCAGAAACGGATTTTAATTTCAGGTCGGAAAGATTCATAAGGATTGGTTTTTATGTGTTACTGGGAATTTGAACCACGATCAAACAGAACGTGATCAACAGGAGACGCGCCAGAACGGCACTTGAATGAGACAAAACTATAGAGAGATTCCTGCGGGGTGTCTATAGTTTTCATGCAAAAAAAGGCGCCTATGCGCCTTTCGGAGTAGAGCCATCAACGATCACAGTGATTGTTCGATGAAGGCGGCTAACTCAGATTTGCTCATGGCACCAATTTTGGTGGCTTCGGCGCTGCCATTCTTGAACAAAATCAAGGTAGGGATGCTGCGAATACCGAATTTGGGTGCGGTTTCTTCGTTTTGGTCGATGTTCAGTTTCGCTACTTTCAGTTTGCCCGCGTATTCTTCGGCAATGTCTTCTAAAACAGGGGCAATCATTTTGCAAGGACCACACCATTCAGCCCAAAAATCAACCAGTACGGGTAAGTCAGAACCCAGTACATCGGCATCAAAGGAAGCATCGGTGACGGTCAGAATGTGGTCGCTCATGTGTTTTTACCTGTGGCGTTAGTATGAAATCGTTTCTTATTGTACGCGCCATTGCTCAGGAATCAATTCTTGCTGGACGGATCGCTCTGTTGACTGCATATTTCTAATCCATACCAACAAGACAAGGCAACCGCATGATCGAGGTGAATCCCCCTACAGAAGGTCTAATTGCCGCTATCGACTTAGGCTCGAACAGTTTTCACTTAATGGTGGCACAAGAATGGCAGGGCGAAATTCGCACATTGGAAAAACGCGGTCAAAAAGTGCAGTTGGCGGCCGGTTTGAATGCCGATGGGTATTTATCCGAAGAGGCACAGCAGAGGGGGTTGGCGTGCTTGCGCGAGTTTGCCCAGCGCATACAAGGTATGGATCCTAAGCGGGTGTCGATATTGGCGACCAATGCACTGCGGGCCGCTCGTAATCGACAGCAGTTTATTGAACGCGCCGAGGACATTCTGGGATTTCCCATTGAGGTTATTGCGGGTCGTGAAGAAGCGCGCCTGATTTATCTGGGCGTGGCACACACCTTGGCCGATGACCATGGTAAACGACTGGTGGTTGATATTGGCGGTGGTAGTACCGAGTTTGTTATCGGTGAGCGTTTTGAGCCAAAAGCGCTCGAAAGTTTGCACATGGGATGCGTGTCATTTACGCAGCGCTACTTCCCTCATGGCGTGATCACAGAGGCGCATTTTGCCGAAGCAGTCAGTGCCGCGAAGCAAGAATTATTGAACATCAAAAGCCAGTATCAACGTTTGGGTTGGGACAGTGTGGTGGGTTCCTCCGGTACCATTCGTGCCGCCGAACAGGTCTGTATTGCCGAAGGCTGGAGTGATGAGGGTATCTCAGCCGCCGCGTTGAAACGATTGCGTAAGCAGGTTTTGCAGTATACCCATGTCGATGATTTGGTCTTGCCAACGGTAAAGGCCGAGCGACGTGGCGTGTTTGTTGGGGGCTTGGCCATTTTAACGGCGGTATTTGATACGTTTCATGTTGAACACATGCACTATTCCGATGGTGCGTTGCGCGAAGGCGCCTTATGGGATTTGGTCGGCCGTTCCAGTCACGAAAATGTGAGGCAGCGCGTGGTGCAATCGTTAGCCGAACGCTTCCACATTGATGCGGCACAGGCCGAGCGAGTGAAAGTGATGGCCGAGCGCTTGTTTGCGCAAGTGCAAGTGGCGTGGCAGTTAGAACCCAACTGGCTGAAATGGTTAAGTTGGTCGGCCGAATTGCATGAAATTGGTTTAAGTATTTCGCACAGTGGGTTCCATAAACACGGTGCGTACTTGCTGCAACATTCGGATTTGTTAGGGTTTACCCGTCAAGGCCAAGCCATGCTGGCATTCTTGGTGCGTTATCATCGTCGTAAACTGCAATGGTCGGATGACGATGCGATTTCCGCTCATGTGCGTCAGCCCTTGTTGCGCTTAATGCGACTGTTGCGTTTGGCCGTGGTGTTAAATCATAGCCGTGACGCCCATGCGGTACCGATGCCAACGCTGCGCTGTGAAGATGAGGACTTGGTGTTGTTGCTGCCGAGTGACTGGTTGCAAGAGCATCCATTAACCCTGCGTGATTTGCAGCAAGAACAACAATATCAGCAATCGGCAGGGTTCACCCTACGATTCGAGTAGATACTGTGCTCTGGTCGTCCAGAGCACAGTCTGTATAAGAAATGGAAGCGTTACCCTTACGCTTGACTGGTGGTGATGGCTAGATTATCGAGCAGACGAGCTTGAGCGCAGATAATCGCTTCGCCTTCGGCTGGCTGTGCGCGCACATAGCGGCCATCATTGTGTAAGTCCCATGCTTGATAATTGTCGTCCAGATAGGCTTCCATTTCCGCTTTCATGCGCTCTTTCAGTTTATTGTTTTCAACCGGAAAGGCGGTTTCAACACGATGCAATAAATTGCGTTCCATTAAATCGGCACTGGCGGCATAAATTTCATCTTTGCCGTTGTTATAAAAGTAATAGACGCGCGTGTGTTCTAGAAAGCGACCAATGATGGAGCGCACGCGAATGTTGTCAGATACCCCCGCAATGCCGGGGCGCAAGCAGCACATACCGCGAATGATTAAGTCGACTTTGACTCCAGCTTGTGAGGCTTTGTACAAGGCGCGAATCAACTTAGGTTCCGTCAAACCGTTGGCTTTTAAACGGATCAAGGCAGGCTTGCCCGCTTCGGCGTGAGCGCGTTCACGATCCACCAACTCGATCAATTTTTTGTGCAGAGTGAAAGGCGCATGGAATAACTTTTTAATGCGTAACGCTTCACCCATGCCCGTTAATTGCTGAAATACTTTGTGCACGTCTTCGCCGATGGAGTCATCGCACGTCATAAAGCTGTAATCGGTGTACGCCCTTGCATTGCCTGCGTGGTAGTTGCCCGTACCTAAATGCACATAGCGTTTGTACTTATCGCCTTCTTTGCGCACGATCAGCATCATTTTGGCGTGCGTTTTGAACCCGACCACGCCATACACCACCACTGCACCGGCTTCTTGTAAGCGGTTGGCAAGATACAAGTTTTCTTCTTCGTCAAAGCGCGCACGCAATTCAATAACCACGGTCACTTCTTTGCCATTCCGTGCGGCGTCCACCAATGCGTTAACGATTTCCGATTTAGCCCCAGTACGATACAAGGTTTGTTTAATGGCGCGCACGCCGGGGTCTTTGGCGGCCTCGCGCAGTAAATCGACAACCGGTGTGAAGGATTCGTATGGGTGCAGCAACAGCGTGTCTTTTTCGCGTATGCCTTCAAAAATACTCTTTTTGAAGTTGATGTTCTTCGGTAACCCCGGCGTAAACGGCAGGTATTGCAAATCGGGGCGAGAAATTTGACCAATGACTTCCAGCAACCGCGCTAAGTTCACCGGCCCATTCACTTGATACAGATCGGTCTCATCGAGATTAAATTGCTTCAACAGAAAATGCGTGAGTTCGGGTGGGCAGTTATCGGACACTTCAAGGCGCATTTCTTCGCCAAAATTGCGTGAGTGCAACTCGTCTTCCAGCGCCGACGCCAAGTCAGAGGTGTCGTCGTGATCAATTTCCATATCGGCATTACGCGTGACGCGGAATTGATAGCAGCCCTTGATGGTCATGCCTGGAAATAACTCATCGGCGTATTCGTGAATCACCGATGACAAGAAAATAAAATGATCGCCGCCTTGCGTCAGCTCATTGGGTAAGCGAATGGTGCGCGGTAACGAACGCGGTGCAGGAATGATCGCCAACCCTGTTTCGCGGCCGAAGGCGTCTTTGCCTTCCAACGCCACAATGAAATTCAGGCTTTTATTCACCAAGCGTGGAAAGGGGTGCGAGGGATCTAATCCAATGGGGCTAACCAGTGGCTGCACGCTTTCTTCAAAATATTGGCGAATCCACAAGCGTTGTTCATCGCTCCAGTCGGCGCGACGGAGAAAATGAATATTTTCTTTCGCCAGCGCTGGCAGCAGCGTGTCATTGAGTATTTGGTATTGGCGCTCAACGGTGATGCTGCACAGTTGATGGATTTCATGCAGCACTTGCTTCGGGTGCATACCGTCGGCACCCGCTTGTTCGCGCCCAAAGCTGAGTTGCTGCGATAAGCTAGCCACCCGCACTTCGTAAAACTCATCGAGGTTTTTACTGAAAATACACAAGAAGAATAAGCGATCCAGCAGCGGATGACGTTCATCTAACGCTTGTTCTAGAACGCGGATGTTGAATTGCAAATGGCTGAGTTCACGATTGATATACAGCTCGGGTGCATGCAAGTCGATTACGTTATCCACAGCGGGGGTGTCACTCATACGATATTCCTGTGTGTTGAGATCAGCGCGTTACTGATCGAGCCATTCGGCGTACTGTTTTGCGTAATAGGTTAAAATGCCATCCGCACCTGCCCGCTTAATGGACAGTAACGATTCGTGCATGACGGCATGATCATCCAGCCAACCACGCTCTGCGGCTGCCTTGTGCATGGCGTATTCGCCGCTGACTTGATAGACAAAGGTGGGGGCTTGAAACTCATCTTTGATGCGACGAACGATATCCAAATAGGGCATGCCGGGTTTAATCATCACCATGTCCGCGCCTTCGGCCAAATCGAGGGCCACTTCGTGCAAGGCTTCGTTGCTGTTGGCGGGGTCCATTTGGTACGTTTTTTTGTCGGCCTTGCCCAAGTTCGCGGCTGAGCCAACGGCGTCGCGGAAGGGGCCGTAATAGGCCGACGCGTATTTGGCGGAGTACGCCATAATGCGGGTATTGACGAAGCTTTCGGCTTCGAGGCCTTGGCGAATGTCACCGATACGACCATCCATCATATCGGACGGCGCGACAATATCGGCGCCCGCTTCGGCGTGTGATAGGGCTTGGCGCACCAGCGTTTCTACGGTGCGGTCGTTTAATACATAACCCTCTTGGTCGATGATACCGTCTTGTCCGTGAGTGGTGAACGGATCGAGGGCCACATCGGTAATGACGCCCATTTCTGGCACGGCATCTTTAATGGCACGCACGGCGCGCTGTGCTAACCCGTTGGGGTTGAAGGCTTCTTCGGCCAGTTCGGATTTGGCATCGGCAGGGGTTACCGGAAATAACGCCACCGCCGGAATGCCGAGTTTGTACAGATGCTTGACTTCGGCGACCAATAAGTCGATGGACAGTCGCTCAATGCCTGGCATGGAGGCGATGGCCTCCCGCTCTTGATGGCCTTCGAGCACGAACATAGGATAAATCAGGCTGTCGACGGTGAGGTGCGTTTCGCGCATCAGGCGGCGAGAAAAATCGTCGCGACGCATACGGCGCAAACGTGTTTCAGGGAAAAAACGCTGGGCATCGTTAAAAGCCATGAGGGGTATCCTGTTCGCTGAAAAGTGTCATGTGAATAACGATTGTAGCCTGCTTTACGTGCCTTGTGTGGCTCTTTTCTGGGCAAAAAGTTGATCCTAATGCCTCAATATGACAGAAAGATCACAAGCTAATGAATAAGGTCTGATATCACGGTCAACGTGAGGCCGAATGGCGTGCGGAAAGAAATAACGGAGTGAGATACCACTGAATCACACTGCGCCGATCTGGCAGCGTCATTCAGTGGTTTCTGGTGGGGCGGTTGGTTTATTCCGCCGCGACAACCACCATGTTGTCGACGTTTTGGAAACCACGAGGCAGCTTATTGCCCCGTCGTCCACGCTCGCCTTGATAGTGAGTCAAGTCACTGAATTTTAAATTCAAATGACGTTTACCCGCGTGCACACGCAATACGTCGTTTTCGGTGAAGGCCACGGCGGCAATCATCAACTCTTCACGCGCACTGGCTTTGGCGGCGTTGATGCTAATCATCTTGTTGCCTTTGCCGCGCGCCATCACGGGTAAGTCGGCGGCAGGGAACACCAACATACGGCCTTCATTGCTGATGGCGGCAATCCAGAATTCTTGCTCACTCGACAACGGTGCCGGTGGCAAAATATGGGCATTGTCGGGTACGGTCAGCAAGGTTTTACCGGCCTTGTTTTTACTTTGCATGTCGGCAAAGGTGCCAATAAAACCGTAACCCGCATCGGTACAAAGCAGATACCGTTCATCGTCTTTGCCCATGAGGGTCGAGATAAATTGTGCGCCTGCGGGTGGGTTGAGTCGTCCCGTCAGCGGTTCGCCTTGGCCGCGAGCCGATGGCAGTGTATGTGCCAGCATGCTGTAGGAACGTCCGGTGGAATCTAAGAACACCACCGTTTGATTACTACGCCCTTTGCTGGCGGTCAAAAACTGATCGCCCGCTTTGTAGCTTAAGTTCTCGGCATCAACATCGTGTCCTTTGGCGGCACGCACCCAGCCTTTATTCGACAGCACCACGGTGATGGATTCGGCACTGATCAGCTCGGTTTCGCTGAACGCTTTGGCTTCTTGGCGAGAGACGACGGGTGAACGACGTTCATCGCCATACAGCTCAGCGTCGGCCATCAGTTCTTTCTTGATCAGCGTATTTAAACGACGCTCGGAGCCGAGGGTTTTTTCGAGCATATCGCGCTCTTTGCTCAATTCATCTTGTTCGCCACGAATGCGCATTTCTTCCAGTTTGGCGAGGTGACGTAACTTCAACTCTAAAATGGATTCCGCTTGCAATTCGCTGATACCAAAGCGCGCCATTAAGACGGCCTTGGGTTCGTCTTCGCGACGAATAATCTCGATCACTTCATCGATGTTTAAAAAGGCAACCAGCAAACCTTCTAAAATATGCAAACGCGCTAACACTTTGTCGAGGCGATATTGCAGGCGACGACGAACGGTGCTGGTGCGGTACTGTAACCACTCGCTGAGCATGGTACGTAGGTCTTTGACTTGTGGGCGACCATCCAAGCCAATCACGTTCATATTCACGCGATAGTTGCGTTCCAGATCGGTGGTCGCGAACAAGTGCGCCATGACGGCATCGCAATCCACTCGATTCGATTTGGGCACAATGACCAAGCGCGTTGGGTTTTCATGATCCGACTCATCGCGCAAATCCGTTACCAGGGGCAATTTTTTGGCCTGCATTTGCGCCGCGATTTGCTCTAGAATTTTTGCCCCAGACACTTGATGCGGCAGTGCGGTGATGATGATGTCGCCGTCTTCCATGCGATAGACCGCCCGCATTTTGATGCTGCCTTTGCCGGTTTGATACAGCTTTTGCAAATCGCTGTGTGGTGTGATGATCTCGGCATCGGTCGGAAAATCGGGGGCAATCACGTGTTCACACAGTTCATTCACGGTGGCCTGCGGATTGTCCAATAAGCGAATACACGCACTGGTGATTTCGCGCACGTTGTGCGGTGGAATGTCCGTTGCCATGCCGACGGCAATACCGGTGGTGCCATTCAATAAAATATTGGGTAGGCGTGCGGGCAGGGTGCAGGGTTCATCCATGGTGCCATCAAAGTTGGCTTGCCATTCGACGGTGCCTTGCCCCAGCTCACTCAGCAAGCTGTCGGCGTAGCGCGCCAGCTTGGCTTCGGTGTAACGCATGGCAGCAAAGGATTTTGGGTCGTCCGGCGCGCCCCAGTTGCCTTGCCCATCGACCAAGGGATAGCGGTACGAAAACGGCTGTGCCATTAACACCATGGCTTCGTAACAAGCACTGTCGCCATGAGGGTGGTATTTACCGAGTACGTCACCCACGGTACGTGCCGATTTTTTGTACTTGGCGGTGGATTTCAGACCCAGCTCGCTCATGGCGTACACAATACGGCGTTGCACAGGCTTTAAGCCATCGCCGATATGCGGCAGCGCACGGTCCAGAATCACGTACATCGAATAGTTCAGGTACGCTTCTTCGGTATAGTGTTTGAGAGATTGGCGTTCGACGCCATCGTCGGTGTAACTGATTAAATCCGTCATAAGTCCTGCAACGCATGGGTATGATGAAAAAAGACAAGCCCGATTGTGACCGAGACTGGCCACAAGAACAACGACCTATGCAAAATCGTTATTCGGACGTTGGCTGAGGGGCGAGGTAACGTGCTAACAACGCCTCGCCGCTCATGGGGCGTGCATAGAAATAACCTTGAATCCACTCACAGCCTAAACGTTGTAAGGTGGCTGCTTGTGCTTTGTTTTCCACGCCTTCGGCAATGACCGTTAACCCTAGGCTTTTGGCCATCAGGATAATGGCGCGCGCAATTTCGTAATCGCTGACGTTGTCGTTGATTTCACGCACAAACGACTGGTCTATTTTCAGTGCCGATACCGGCATGCTCTTGAGTTTGCTGAGAGACGAAAAGCCCGTACCAAAATCGTCGATCGAAAACTCGATGCCGTGTTCGCGCAAGGTCTGGATTTGTTGTGAGGTCTCGGTGGTGCTGGCCATCATAAACGACTCCGTCACCTCCAATTCGAGCCATGTCGGATCAAATTGCAACGAGTTCAGCATGGCCAACACCTGCTGCGCAAATTCCGCATTGATCTGAATGGCAGAAATGTTCACCGCCATTTTTTCGAGCAATAATCCTTCCGCACGCCAACGCAGAAACTCCAAACAGGCACATTTCAGTACCCAAAATCCCAGCGCCGAAATGGTGCCATTGGTTTCCGCCAGTGGAATAAATTCTTGCGGGGTAATGAAACCATGAATGGGGTGCGGCCAACGAATCAACACCTCAACGCGGCGCGGCATCGGATGGCCAATGCGAAACTGCGGCTGGTACACCAGCGTGAACTGTTCGCTGGACAGGGCGGTATGTAAATCTTGCTCGATGGACAAACGCGAATCGAGTTGTTGGCTAAGCTCTGGATGGTATTCGACAAACCGATTACGTCCCAAGGCTTTGGCATGATGCAACGCGGTATCGGCATGGCGAATTAGCGTATTGCCGTCGTCGCCATGTTGTGGAAAGTACACCAAACCGGCGCTGGCATAAAGCGTGACTAAGTGACCTTGCAAGCGATAGGTTTCGGCCAATGCCGTTAACAGCTTCTGGCACTTTTCGCGGGCTTGTTGTTGCGCACGGTCGGGTTCGAGTTGGGTCAGTACCACAATGAATTCATCGCCACCCAAGCGCGCACAGATATCCGATTCGCGGCTGTGCAATTGCATACGTTGGGCGGCATCTTTCAGTAGCAAGTCACCAATATTGTGTCCGAGGGTGTCATTCACTTCTTTAAACCGATCTAGGTCAAAGTACATAACGGCCAATTGCGTGTCGGTTCGGCGCGCAACCTGTAAGGCGTATTCCAACTGTTGCTGCAACAATAGCCGATTGCCCATGCCCGTCAGTGCATCATGGTGTGCCATGTATTCTAATGATTGCTGATTTTTATGCTGGTGGGTGATGTCACGCGCCACCGCTAACACGCCGGTACATAGGCCGTTGGCGTTATACAGCGGAGTTTTTTGGGTTTCCATTAGCACCATTTGGCCTTGGCCATTTTGCAACCAATTCTCGCTGCGTACGGTACGCTTACCGCGAATGGCTTCGCGGTCGGTTTGTTGGAATTTTTTCGCCAGTTCACGACCAAATACATCGTGTTCGTACAAGCCGTCTTGCAGACGTTTCATCGAATAACCAATAAAATCCGCCGCTTGCTGATTGCAAAACACATAGCGTCCTTGCAGGTTTTTGCAGTACACAATGTCCGGTAGCGCATTCAGCAAACTTTGTCGTTCGGCCTGTTCATGGCGTTGACGTTGTTGCTCGCTCAGACGCGCACGGTACAGCGTGAAGCCGGATAACAACAGCGTGCCACTTAACAGCAGCAGGCTGATGATCAAAAACGACTCTTGGTGATGGGGCATAGTGCGCGTCCTTGGCTACGAGGGAGTCGGAAGGGTGATCAACACGGTTTGAGTTGATTACACCAGCGCCACTTCGTTACCGCGTTGTTCTAACCAGTTTTTACGATCGGCAGCGCGTTTTTTCGCCAGCAGCATGTCCATCATTTCGTGCGTGCCGTCACCCGCTTCGATAGACAGTTGCACCAATCGACGTGTGTTCGGATCCATGGTGGTTTCACGCAATTGTAGGGGGTTCATTTCTCCCAAGCCTTTAAAACGTTGCACGTTGACTTTGCCGCGTTTGTTTTCGGCCTTGATACGCTCTAGTACCCCTTGTTTTTCCGCTTCGTCGAGGGCGTAATACACGTCTTTGCCAATGTCGATGCGATACAAGGGTGGCATGGCCACGTACACATGCCCCGCGCTCACTAAGGGTTTAAAGTGGCGAACAAATAAGGCGCAAAGTAAGGTGGCGATGTGCAAGCCGTCGGAATCGGCATCGGCCAAAATACAGATTTTGCCATAGCGTAAGCCTGACAAATCGTCAGAGGCCGGATCAATACCAATGGCCACCGTGATGTCGTGCACCTCTTGCGAGGCGAGAATGTCAGCGGATTCCACTTCCCATGTGTTCAAAATCTTGCCACGTAACGCCATGATGGCCTGAAACACGCGGTCACGCGCTTGCTTGGCAGAGCCACCGGCCGAGTCCCCCTCCACCAAAAACAGCTCCGTGCGTTCGCTGTCTTGGCTGCTGCAATCGGCCAATTTACCGGGTAAGGCGGGGCCTTGAGTGACTTTTTTACGAGCCACTTTTTTCGATTTACGTAGCCGTGTTTGGGCGCTGTTAATGGCCATTTCGGCAATGCTTTCGGCTTCGGCGGTGTGTTCATTCAGCCACAGCGCAAACGAATCTTTGACCACACCGGCAATGAAGCTGGAGGCTTCGCGCGAGGATAAGCGTTCTTTGGTTTGCCCCGCAAATTGTGGGTCGATGAGTTTCGCCGATAGCACATAAGCGCAGCGTTCCCACAAATCGTCTGGTGTGAGCTTAATGCCGCGCGGCAGTAAATTACGGTATTCGCAAAATTCGCGTAAGGCGTCCAATAGGCCAGATCGGAAGCCGTTTACGTGGGTTCCGCCTTGTGCCGTGGGAATCAAATTAACGTAGCTTTCTTGCAATAACTCACCGCCTTCGGGCAACCATTGCACTGCCCAGTCAACGCCATCGGTGTTGCCCTTTAGGCTGCCTGTGAATGGCTCGGCGGGTAGCACTTCGTAGCCATTGGAGCTGAGGCTGAGGTAATCTTTTAAGCCATCTTCGTAATACCATTCCGCGCTGTCTTCACTATTTGGGGCGGTAAAGCGGATGCGCAGGCCAGGGCATAACACCGCCTTGGCACGCAAATTGTGTTTGAGGCGCGCCACGGAAAAACGCGGAGAGTCAAAATATTTGGGATCGGGTAAAAAGCGCACGCTGGTGCCGGTACGTTTTTTGCCACAACGATCAATGACGTGCAAATCCAGGGCTTTATAGCCGTCTTTAAAACCGATGCGTTGCACGTCACCATCGCGCCAAATCGTGACTTCGAGCATCTGTGATAACGCGTTGACCACCGACACGCCAACACCATGCAACCCACCTGAAAACTGATAATTATCGCTCGAGAATTTCCCGCCAGCGTGCAACTGCGTCAAAATCAGCTCGACCCCAGACACGCCATGTTCGGGGTGAATGTCGGTGGGCATACCGCGACCATTGTCCGTCACCGTCATGGAGCCATCGGCGTGTAACGTGACATCAATTTCACTGGCGTGTCCGGCCAATGCTTCATCCACGGAGTTGTCGATGACTTCTTGTGCTAAGTGGTTGGGGCGGGTGGTGTCGGTGTACATTCCTGGGCGCTTGCGCACAGGATCTAGGCCGCTCAATACTTCGATGGATGACGCGGTGTATTGATTAGACATTCAAACCTCAAATTGCGAATGGGCCAAGCAGAAACAGCACCGAGTATACCCAGCTGTTGTAACCCTGCCTACTGTCCGTTGTTGCTTGTCTCTGCGTGGCGCTGAGCGAAGGCAACGATCATGGGTAGGCGTTCAGTAAAGTGCACAAAACTGTGGTTACCACCGCCTTCGAGCCAACTCGGGCATTGACGGTAGTAGTCGGCGGCCAAGCGATAGTCGAGTGTTTCATCGGCCGTTTGTAACAACAGCAACAGGCGCTCGGGATGCGTGAGTGTGGTGCAATCCAGCGCGCGCAGTTGCTCAATGTGTTCGAGCGTGAGTGTGTGGCGTGTGCCACGGTAAAAATGTTCATGCTCGCCTAAGTAATCGGCAAACAAACGATAGGGCGCAACGGCGGGGTTGATCAGCGCGGCTGTGCAGGCATAACGTTCGGCCAAATACGTGGCGTAGTAACCACCGAGCGAACTGCCCATGATCAGAACGGAACCAAAGCGTTGTTGCAGGGCGAGCAATGCGGTTTCGGCTTCGGCAATAGCATCGCGGGGTGCGAACGACAAATCGGGTGTTGCTAGGCGTTCAGAACAGCCTTGTTGTTCATACCAATGGCGCATCTGCTGGGCTTTTTGCGATGCCGATGAGCTTAAAAAGCCATGCAAATACAAACAAGCAGGGAGCGTCACTTAATAGCCTTTTACCGAAAAGTCGATGGTGAATTCAATGTTCTCGACACGCTGCACCCCAGTACGAATATCACCGTTATCGTGCAGCTCTAGCCAGCGATAGGCAGGCGCTAGGGTGTCAATGGTGAAGTCGTCTGACTCGGGCTTAAACTGCACACAGGTTGAGGGCGTTGAAATCATACGAATACCATCGACCATGCGGTCACTGTGTTGATGCACATGGCCCCATAACACGGCTTTTACATGGGGGTGTTGCTGTAACACGTCGAATAAGCGAGAACGATTTTTTAAGCCAATGTTGTCAATCCAACGGCTGCCCATGTCGATGGGGTGATGATGAAAGGTCACCAGAGTGTGCAAGTCGGGGCGCTCTAACAAGCACTGCTCTAAAAACAGCAGCTCACTGTCGGCCAGTTCGCCATAGACCTTACCGGGCTGTTGCGAGTTCAGTAACACGATTTGCCAGTGTGATGAACGCACAATACGCTCGCCATGTTCGGTGTTGTGCATGGCTTCGTGCATGGTGATGGGATGATCGTGATTGCCCGCCAACCAAAAGGTTGGGCGCTGAAACGGCGCCAGTGCGTCTTTTAAGTGCTGATACGATTGCGCCGAGCCGTCTTGTGATAAGTCGCCCGTTACCAAAAAGGCGTCAAAGTCGGGTTGTTGTTCACGCACGATATCGAGTACACAGTGCAAACTGTGCAAGGTTTTCATGCCCAACAAGTGCCCATCCTCAGGCGCGTTGAGGTGCGTATCGGTGATGTGTATTAGTCGCAGCAGACCAGTCTGTGTCAATGAAAACAAGCTGCACCTCTATCCCTGTTTGTTTCTGTAGGGCTAACTTTATCCATTCCTGCCCTAATGTAACACCACCAAGTTCACAAAAAACAATAAAATACGCCCTTTATTGTGCTTGTGGCGTAAATTCAAACAGTTGTGATGCTCGCCCATAGCGCAAACAATGCTTAAGCCAATCGGCTAAAAAACGGTTTAATTGTGTTTTCTCATCGGGCAATCGCATCTGCGCGTTGGGGTATTCGTAACGACCGTCCAGCGACCGGTTGGACTGATAGCTCAACACTTCGGCCATGCGCGCATCGTGATAAAGACGAATGTGCATCGAGGGCGACTGAAGCCACTGGCTGCCGTCGTGCTGCTGCTCGATTTTTAACTGCGTGGTATAAGCGTGTTCGGCTTCGATCACCAAACAGATGCGCGCCGTACTCGCGCCATAATTCACGATAAAACAGCGTTCATCGCCGGCTTGTAAATTGGCAAGCAGGCGACACAGTCGAACGTAATTGGCTTCGCACAGCGCGCCTAATTCACGTAAATCGGGCACATAACGTTGACGCATGTTTACTCCGGTTGTTGGCTTGCCATGATACGACGGGCATCGGCTTGCCATTGTTGCCGTTTGGTGTCGTCTTGTAACGCTAACCATTGTAGCGCAATCACGGTGGCGGCGTTATTGAGTACACCGTCTTGCAACGCCTCCAAACAGCGTTGTCGGCTTAGTGTGACCAGCCGAATGTCTTCGTGTTCGTCGGCCAATCCATGGACGCCACCCACACCGGAACTGTCGATAAGTGCACAATACAGTTGCACTTCCTCGTCACTGCCACCAGGTGATACCCAATAACGGCAAATCGGCAACAGTGCCAAGCTTTGGCACTGAGCTTCTTCCCACATTTCTCGTGCTGCGACCTCTAGGTCACTTTCTCCGTCTTCGACCATGCCAGCGACTAATTCCAACAGCCAAGGAGAACGCGAATCGGTCAGAGCACCGACACGGAATTGCTCGGTCAGCACCACGCAGTCGGCGATCGGGTCATACAGCAAAACGCACACCGCGTTACCGCGACGGAATAACTCGCGTGTCATCGGGCCGATCCAGCGTCCATCAAAAGCGCGGTGGCGTAACGTCAGCTTTTCTAGGGTGAAAAACCCGTTGTAGCCCTGTTCTCGTTGCTGAAGATCGACATCGGTAGCGACCAGCGGTGTAGGAATATCGTGCATACTTGACCTATCTATATTACTGTATAAGAATATTAGAGATTGCTAATGGAGCAACCCCTTACGCACTGCCACGATACGCTGTGTTATGCCATGTGGAACAGTGCTGAGGTATTTGTTGTGATTATTTCTGTTAGAATCCAAATGCACGCTATATTGATCAATTACTGTTCGTTGCGAAAGGCCTAATCATTATGAAAAAAATACTGTCATTGACTACGGCGTTGTTCGCCATCAGCAGCGCTAATGCGGCAGATTTGCATACCATCTACCAACAAGCCGTCGCCAACGATGCAGAAATCGCTGCCGCTCGAGCGCAACGTGCTGCCCAAAGCATGAACGTTGACATCGCTCGCGGCGCGTTATTGCCACAAGCGCAACTGAGCTACAGCGTGAACCAATTTGATACCACCAGCGACAGCATTAGTAGCGGCCCTGGCGGCTTGGTTATTACCGAGCTAGATAAAGATTACACTCTGAACACCTTGCAGATTCAAGCATCGCAAACGCTGTTCAATTTAAACAGCTGGTATCAGTACCAAACTGCCGTCAGTGGCGATCAGGCGGCTGGTTTAGAGCTGCAACTGGCCGAACAACAATTGTTATTGCGAACTGCGCAAGCCTACTTCAACGTGCTGCGTGCGCAAGACAACCTATCCACCGCACAAGCCGAAGAAAAAGCCGTTAAACGCTCTTTAGAGCAAACCCAGCAACGGTTTGATGTGGGGCTCATTGCTATTACTGACGTACACGAAGCGCAAGCCGCCTACGATTTGAGTTACGTGAACTTATTAGGCCAAGAAGCCGCCCTCGATATCAGTTACGAAGCCTTAGAGCTACTGACTGGCCAGCGTTATGACCGTGTGGTGCCGTTGCAAGAGCAAGTCGATATGCAAAAACCACAACCGGCCGATGTCGATCAGTGGGTTGAGTCGGGTTTAAGCAAATACCCCGGCATCTTATTGGCCGAAGCCGGTCGCGATGTTGCGCGCTTACAACGTAATGCAGCGCGTTCCAACCACATGCCAACGGTACAGCTGGTGGCGTCGTACAGTAATGCCGATCAACCACCCTTTGGTGACAGCAGCAAGCCCATGAGCAGTGAAGCCACCATGATTGGTGTGCAGCTCAGCGTGCCTTTATTGGCCGGTGGTTCCTTGTATGGCCAAAGCAAGCAAGCCGCGTTGCAATCGGCGGTGGCTGACCACCAACTGGATAGCCAACGTCGCGGTGTTCGTCAAAACATCCGCAGCTTATATCGCCAAGTCAGCACCGATGTGCTGAACATTGGCGCTCGTCAGCAAGCCATCACCTCGGCCACCAGTGCGCTGGATGCCACCGAAACCGGCTATCGTGTTGGTACGCGTAACATTGTCGAAGTGTTGGATGCGCAAAAAAACCTATTCCGCGCACAGCGTGACTACGCCAATGCGCGTTACGATTACATTCTGAATATGCTCAATTTAAAGTTCTTCGCTGGCACTTTAAATGAAGGTGATATTGTTGAACTGAACGGCTGGTTAGCGCAGCAATAAAGAAAAAACTATCGTTTAAAGCACCAAACCCGCTACGGCGGGTTTGGTGCTTTAAATGTTTAAGTAGCATGAATTTGAGAGCCATTATCAGGTACAAGTTCTGCCTTTGTGAGGTCGTAACGAACACCTTCAATCTTGCCTGATCGAATTAATGATACCGCTTCATCAATCACATTCAATGGCACCAGAAACCATTCTCTTGGCTTAACGGGCTTTCCGAATCGGTCATGAATAACCAAATCTAATTGCGCTGGGGCAAACAGACGGTGCAGTAAATTTTCGAGTTTTTTTCGGTTAATATCGACAAGTTTGTATGTGGCAACAACCTCTACTTCTGCGAGAAGGTAGGTCGCATCGTTTTCCGCGTTAGCAATACGGGTTTCAACATTACCGCCCGTCACACCGATTTTATGAATCAGGGTGCGATGTTCTGTAACGGTCGGATGTGTTGAACGACTTCTTAATACATAAATTGTACCGCTATCCGTATCGCCATCTTCCCAGTGATCGCTGAACAAAGGACCGGCATTTGGCTCGGTCACACGACGACCTGCATCATCCTTGTACAGTGCGCGCTGTAATGACCGTCGCAAAATATTGCTTTCTGTGCCGTTCGAATAAATGACGCGCAAGCGAGCGTCACTTCCTCCTGTCGGCACTTTGATAAGCTCGCCAACATCGGCTACATAGACTAACTGACCACCTAATATGAATAAGTTAGTTTGATCAATACTCGCATCCTCCTTGAATCGCCGAGTTTCACGTATACCCTGCTTAATGTCATTTTCTACACGTTCAAATATGGGCTTAAACGTGTCGAAATCGTTGCAAATATCGCGTTTAGCAATTTCTTCAGCTTCACGTTTTTGTGCCGTGCTACGAACGTGTTTTAATTCAGCTAATGCGCCTCCTGCGATATCCGCCAATTCCGCCAGAAGCTCATCATCACTTGGTTCTGCAGGCGCACCTTGATCACCATACTCTGGCGATTCCTGACGAATCCCCGAGTAAAATGTGCCGATGTTAGAAAGTAAACCTTGATGATCTAGCGGTTCGAGTAGCTCACGATAGTCGGATAATGCTCGAAGCCGGTCTAGGCGGGTAGCGTATAGGCGCTCAAAAATATCACCGCCTTCGTGGTGCGAGGGTAGGCGTTTGTATTCATCAAAAAAACGCTGGATATCCTCAAAACCCGTAACAATGCGCTGCTCTTTTGTCGACAGAGTTTGCTTTTTTTCGGGTTTGGCGTAGTCGCTAAGTTCTGCTCGTAAATCATCAAGATCCATCGTAACGTCCCTCATCTTTAAATCGTACGAAGGCTGCAGCGCCTTCGGCCATGGTTCGTTCCCATGCATCTTGTGCGCTGATGGATGGCAAGCGTCCACGCTCTTTTTTAAATTTCATTGCCCGAATAGCCAGCTCCTTCGCTTCTTCCGGGGTTAGCCGCGATTTTTTACCCGCTATGGCCGCCGCCACTTGTTTTAGCGTCGTCTCATTCATCGCAACCGACAAAATGGAATAAGCCTCGCTGAATGGATTGATGCTATCAATCAAATCAATATCCAGCTCGCGTACATCCATAGTGAACTTACGTACGCCCTGAATCAGCGCGGTATTCATGCTGGGCTCGTTGGTTGTAATGGGTGCGGTTGATCTGCCTTCTTGTTCGGCCAGTTCCAGCGCAACTTGCTTGCCTTGCTGAATCAAATTAAGGGCTGCAATCGCATGTTGACGCACCGATTCTTGGTCGTCTTCATCCAATTCCGGATAACGTTCTTTAATGATCTTACCCATGCGCACCTGAGTCAGTTCTTGTGGAACCGTCTCTTCATCAAACAAACCGCGTTCAATGGTGGGTTTGTCCTGTACAAAAGTCGCGATGACCTCGTTCAAGTCCTCGCGACAGATGCGCGTTGCTTCTTCGGTTTTGGGCATCGCTAAGCCGTTGATTTCAATCTGTAACTGGCCAGTATCTTGGTTAAAGCCCATATTGGTTTTGTTGGGGTCGTATCCTTCTTGGCCGTAATCGAACCCCGGTGTTGGCTCATTTGCAGGGTTTTTCGGCCGAAACTCAAAACGTGGTGCTAATACTTGCTCCATTAATAAACTGGCTGAAATGGCTTTCAGGGTGTCGTTAATGGCCTCGGCCACAGCATCTTCGCTGGCATCCGGTTCGGCAATCAAGTTGGTAAATCGAGCCTTGGATTTTCCCGGTGCGTCTCGAGTGGCGCGGCCAATAATCTGCACCACTTCCGTCAAGCTGGAGCGATAACCAACGGTTAAGGCATGTTCGCACCATATCCAATCAAAGCCTTCTTTTGCCATACCCAGTGCAATAATAATATCGACATGATCACGGTTATTCTTCTGCGCAGGGTCTTTCAGTGACGCAGATACCCTATCACGCTTACTGGTATCATCATCCACCAGATCCGCAATTTTTAGCATGCGGCCCGACTTCGTTTTTACCAACTGAAAGCCAGTTTTATCGTCCGTGCCTTGCCACTCCCCCAACTCTTCAAGAATGTGCTCTACCTCACGAATTTTATCTTTAGTGCTTTCGCGGGAATTTACGCTCGGAATGTGAATAATGGTTTTTTCTTCAGGATTCAGTACTTTTAGCAGGTCGTCTGCATACGGGCCTGTATAAAAATAATAACCAATATCCAGTGTCTTTAAATGCTCGTAGCCGTTCAGTTGTTCATAGTACGTGTAACTGACAGTTGAAAACCGTGCCTCGTCTTGTGGATGCAGCACCGCTTCAGCATCGCCCCGAAAATAAGAGCCTGTCATCGCGACAATATGCACTTTGTCGCGGTTCATTAACTCAGTGAGCTGTGCACCTAAACGGTTTTCTGGATTGGCCGACACATGGTGAAATTCATCCACCGCAATCAGGCAGTCATCAAAGGCGGCGATACCAAATTTCTCGACCGCATTACGGAAAGTTGCATGAGGGCAGACCAATACCTGATCGTTACTGGTCAAAAAACTGCCCACCGCATCGGCTTTACTACCATCACCTGGGCTGTTGCACAGGTTCCATTTGGGTTCGACACGCCAGTCAGCCCAGAAACCGTATTTCGTCAGAGCCTCATCAGCAAAGCTAGAGCCAATAGATTTTTCAGGCACCGTAATAATCGCTTTGCGTAACCCTTGGTTATGCAGTTTATCGAGCGCAATAAACATCAACGCCCGACTCTTGCCTGAAGCTGGTGGTGACTTAATGAGCAGGTATTGTTCACCCCGATACTCATAGGCGCGTTCCTGCATGTGGCGCATACCTAGCTCGTTGGATTTATTCGTCTTACCGCTCTGCGCGTAAGACACCGACACAGAAGGAACATTCTTATTCATACGCTACGCCTGTTTACCTTGGCTAATTGACCGAGCCTCATGCCCGTCATTTGTGTTTGTAACTGAGCTGTCAAGGAATCCTTGACAGCTGAATCGTGTCACTTTGATTTGAACGAAATCCCGCATAACCGCTCATAACCGCTCATAACCGCTCATAACCGCTCATAACCGCTCATAACAATCCGACATCAGCGGAACTGTTGCCGGTATAATAGGCTCCTCGCCTCTCACCATGTTGAAGAAGACGCCCCTCATCCTTCAACGCCGTTAGCAGTTTGGCAGCCTGATCTTTGGTCAAGTGACACAACGCCATCACTTCGGATCGGCGAATCTGACCGTGTTGCAGAGCATAATTGAGCACCATCTGCTCGTTCTGCAGTTTGCTAAAGCCTGCCTGACGGGTATATGCCGCCTTATCTCCTTTCGCTTGGTACATGGCCATCGAGAGGGTATAGGTGCGCCCCCGAGTTTTGCCGTGCGCCTCTACCAGTCCGGCTTCAACCAGCGACTCAACGGTGCGTTTGGTAACAGCGAGGTCCTGCTGTACGAGCCCGGCTAGTTCTTCCGCGTTCATACGTTTCTGACCTTTCAGTGCTGACAGCACGATCAGGCCATCAACCGACAGGCTGCCTCGCTGGTTTTCCTGTTCGATCACTAACCGCAGAAAGATTTCATCAGCCTCGACCGTTTCCAGACGTAGGATCACATTATTGTAATCTGTACGGCTGTAGTCGGGTTGTGGACGACCAAAGCGCAGCATGCCGCGATAAATTTTATCAACCCCGCGGCCTGAACGCTCAACCACGCCGATGCGCTTCATCACATCCGCTAATCTGGGGTTGCGCGGGCGCGGCTCGGTGCTGAGAAGGTTGCCGATTGTCACCCCATCCACCAGCCCGCCGGGGTTGCTGATGGTCAGGCTGTTATCGTTTAAGCGCACATGCACCGCGCCAAGGCGATGGTAATCGCGGTGAACCAATGCATTAGCGACGGCCTCACGGAAGGCTCCCAAGTCCACCATAGGTACAGGTACACGGAACAAACCCACCTGAATTTCACGCTCTGGGTTAAAGGGCCGGAAGTTGGTTTCTAGCCACTCTAGAGCCTTTAAAAGTGGAAAACGTCGAAACTCGTTAAAACGAATGTCTTCTTGCTCCAGCACCTGAAACGCCAGTTCATGCGTTGGCACAAAATCACGAATCGCCACCTCGCGGCCAATCACCAGAAGACCGGTCAGGGTTGGCAGGCGCTCACCGCTGGCAGATCGGGCAGTAAAACCAAGGGCAGCATCCAGTTGCTCATCTTCCAGCTCCAGCAACACCCGATCACCGCCGTAATACTGCACCGCCTGACGAAGGCGCTCGCGTTCGATTGGGTCAAAATCGGCAACCGTTGCCCCTGCCACAACCTGCACGGAAGCATCAAAAATACCGATACTGGAAGATCGACTGGTGCGCTCATGCGGCAGCATAGCGACACACTCGGGCGTGCCGTCTTGTTTAATACGGCGATGCAAATATTGACCAGACGTGGTGGCAATTTCAGAGTGTGTTGCCTTGGGTACCTGAATACGAGCAACGGTCACGGCACCATGAACACCATTCACCTCAAACGCCTCAACCGATACTTGCAATGCAGGCGATGTACGCGCTGCAATCAACCCCGGTAAGCCGTTTAAACTGAGATGGGCTGCATGCAGGCCCGTTGGTGTGGCGTCATCCTCGACACCCAGCCACAACTCACCGCCCTCGGTATTGGCTAGGCACACCAACGCCTGTACCAGCTCATCGTCTGACAGACGTTTGCGGTCGCTTTTAAATTCGACCGTGAGGGATTCGGCTGCTGGTATGTGTTGAGAATTATTGGTCATATGTTGGCTTCCGCATCCGTTTGCAGTGCTCTGGTCAGCCAGACTGGTGCACTTAAGTCTTCTGAATCCCGCGTATACTCCGGTATGTTCCGCCAAAATTCGATGATTGCATCGGAAAAGCTTTGCAGCTGAGCATCGGATACCCGTAAGTGAGTATGATTAATCCATGAGCTGTCAGCACGATCAAATGCATGCTCGCCTAAAGGATCAGGAAGAAACTGCGGAAACTCTTGTTTCAGCTCATTGAGTGATCGTCCCTCGCCATGCTTGTATACATTAACAACCAAGTCACAAGCTTTTAGGGAGTTAAAAGTCGGTTTCTCTGATACATCCCAGCCTAGCCCGTCAAGTAGCGCAATGATGTCATTAAATGGTTTACGCCAAAAAACTTCTGCAACCGCAGATCTACCGCCAAAATGACGTGACTCCCGCACCAGCCATTCGCGCAGTTTTTTATCCCACTGATGGTACATGCCAGCGACAACGCTTAGTCGGGTACTGTCATGCATCTCAGTTAGCAAGCAATAATACTCACCGCCTGTTGCAAAAGCGGCTTCTGCAATGCTGCAAGGATCATCAAAATCTGGGTTAAAGGTTTCTCCCCGCTTTTCCCAGTAATCATTAGCGGCCTTATCAGCTTCGTCGCTAATATTGTCAAACTGCGATAATAATCGGCTGCGGGCCTGATCAATGTAAAACTGATGTTCGGCAATCAGCGATTCCCGCATTCCCTGCCACATATAAAAAAGCACATTATTTGCCATGTTCTTACCTCGCTTTTTTATCTGCAGTCATCTTGCTGTACATCTCAAACAGCGTTTCCAGCCGTTCGGTGTCGTTGCGGAAGCGGCGGCCAATGTAGATGCGTTCCAGCACTTCGTCGTTGCGGTCATGGGCGGCGCGCAGGTCGTCGGGCATAGCATCCGGTTTGTAGAGGTCAGCAATAGTTGCGGGAAAGTGTCGCTCACGGGCGAGCAGTATGTCTTCGGCGCAGCGGGTCAGGTCTTCTTTGTTTTTTTCAGTGAGTTTAGGTACGGGAAAGGTGTTCCAGCCTAGAGTATTGGAATAAGAAAAATCCGTCCGCATACGTACGCAAACCGTACCAATCCAGACCCAGTGAAGGCGTGAAGCAATCAAGGCCATATTCCAGAGGGGGGCGTCATATAGTGCGAAGTTTCGATCCCCAATAATAGTTCCACCAGATACAAGTCCAACGGGAAGCACATCTCTGCTCTCAGAACTCACACGAGGAACCACGATTGTATATTTTGATTTCTGATGGCGAATCTCTCCGAAACGATGTGAATAAGCAGCCGCTTCCTGAGTTTGAGCCTTTTTGCTACTTAATCTCATATTTTCAACTGCGCTCAGGCGCACCTGAATTTCAGGAATACTCTTTGCGTCAGATGCCTCTTCATCACGAATCCATAAGCAATATCTGCTCTTACCATTTATAAACTCATCAGAATTTGAGTAGTTACGAATAAATCTAAAAGCGTTCGGAACTCTACTAAGAACAGCATCTTTCTCATCCTGATTAAAAAATAATCCTCCACCATCAACAGGTTTGCTTCCAAAATCCATTGTCGCTAAACCGTTCCGAGGTTTAGATAACTTATTCACAAGAACACTCGTTCCTGCCACCAAATATGCATTAATTTCTTCACACTGCTTCTCCACCGTTTCTCCATTTTCGGCGATAGAAAACAATCGTCGCGGGGACTTTGGTGAGGCAGAGATCCCAATAATGGCTACCGTTACCCCAGCATTGTTCGCGGCTAGGTTGGCCCATTTAAAGGAGGTATGAGCAAATTCGATCTGGCAACCAGCATCAAATACCAAGGGCCATAAAATCGGGACTTGCTGCCCCTGACAAATGGAGTTGGTGGATACAAAAGCCGCGCTGGCGGTATGGCGCGAACAATAGTCGGCGGCTTTCATAAACCAACCGGCGACGTAGTCGAGAGACTTCCAGCTCTTTACCCGCTTAGCAAAAATCGTTTCCAGGTCGGCCTTCTGTTCTTTCGATTGCCAGGTGCTACCCAGATACGGCGGGTTGCCGCAGATATAGACTTCGCCGCCTTCGTTGTCGAAGTCGATTTCGCTTTGGTCTAACGGGGTGTTAAACAGATCGTCGGTGTAGAGTTTTACGCTTGTGCCTTCGGCTGGGCAGGCCAGTTCCCAATCGAGTTGCAGGGCGTTGCCGCTGGTGATCCAGTTCTGGTTATTCAGCGGTAAAAACTCGACTAGCGCTTCTTTCTGTCCACGATAGCCTACATCGCATTGGTACTCGGCAATGATCAGCGCAAGGCGGGCAATTTCGGCAGAAAAATCCCGCAGTTCGATACCACGAAAGTTATTCAGGGGAATATCGCTTTTGCGCCCGGCTTCGCCCCGGCGTTCATTAATGCTGTGTTCAATCTCGCGCATTTGCTTGTAAGCAATCACAAGAAAATTGCCCGAACCGCAAGCCGGATCAAACACGCGGATACGCGCCATGCGTTTGCGCAGGTTCAGCAGTTTGCGCGGATTGCTACCGGCTTCTTCGAGCTTGTTGCGCAGGTCATCCAGAAACAGCGGATTCAGCACTTTCAGGATATTGGGAACGCTGGTGTAGTGCATGCCCAGTTCGCCACGTTCTTCGTCGTCGGCGACGGCCTGAATCATGGAGCCAAAGATATCCGGGTTTATCTGAGTCCAGTCGAGGTTGCCAATGTGCAGCAGGTAGGAGCGGGCGATTTTGCTGAAACGGGGCACATCGGTACTGCCCGAAAACAGGCCACCGTTCACATAGGGAAATTGGTTAGCCCAGGGGCGCAGGCCAGAGCTTTCCCGGTCGGCGATCTTGGTGTTCATCGCCCGGAACATTTCGCTGATGATTTCGTGGGTATTAGAACTGTCGCGGGCGCTCATCTGTTCGATGGTGGTGGTGAACAGATCGGTGCCGTGGAATATGTCGGTGTCTTCGGCAAAGAAGCAGAAGATCAGCCGCGCCATAAAGTGGTTCATTTCGTGGCGTTGATCGGCCCGGCTCCAATCCGGGTTGTCTTTTAATAATTCGATATATAAGCGGTTTAACCGACTGGTGGCGCGGATATCAAACGAGCTGTCTCGAATCTGCTTAACGGTACTGATACCCGCCAGCGTTAAGAAGAAACCGAAATGATCGGGAAACTTATTGTAAGCGCAGGCCAGCGTTTCGCCGCTGCTGAGCTCTTCGGCTTCAAACGTTTCGCCATCGGTTGCGAGAATGTATTTAACTTTGTTCTTTTCAGTCGCCGGGCTGTTACGCAATGCATCAAGCGCAACGGTTACACCGCCCAGTTCAGTGACCAGCAAATGAATGTTATTGCGTTGCAGTACACCGCCAACATCCGATTTATTGGTTTCACCGAATTTCAGCTTTTTAATGGTGGTGTCTTTGTTACCAAAGGCCCGCAGAAACTCGTAGGGGAAGGTTTCGCTATCAAAGGGCTGTTGCGCCAGATTGGATACCGCAATTTCAATTTCTACCGCGTTCACTTGGGTAATCCTTCTTTCTGGTCTTCGATAGTCTCAATCACTTCAAGTAGCTGCCCTATGTCGCAGGCTAGGTAATTGCATAATACTTCGAGTACATCGAACTCAACGCGCACGGCGGTTTCTTGGTAGAGTCTTGATATGGTGCCTCGATTGATTCCAGTATCACGTGCAACGTCGGCAATTTTCAATTTTTTCTCGCCCATAATGCGCGATAAATGACACTTGATCATAGGCAAAGGCTCTTTTTACATTTGCATTTTAAGGGAGGCTGTAAAAGGTCATTTGGGGCATGGAATGATCTTTAGGAGGTTATTTTGTGTTCCATGAGTTGGAATTACTTTACCAAAGGTTGGTTTGTTTGTCACAGCTCGAAGTAATGAAAGTGGGGCGTGCAGTCAGTCTTGAGCGGAATTTTTACAACTGTCGCTTAACTTCATCGGTGACGATACGGTCGATGTGTTGGGATTATTAGGCTTGGCTGGTATGATTCTTAACCAAATACAACAATAACAATGGACTCACCAAATGATCACGTTTCGTCACTTTTCCATGGCCAGTGCGCTGGCGCTGTCGATGGCTGTTCCTGCTGCGTTTGCCGATGAGGGTTTTATCGCGTTGTCGGCCGGGGTATCCGATTCTCTGGATATGGATTCTCCCGGTTACGCCGTTAAGGTGTTGTTTGGGCCACGCATTACCGAGCGTTTGTCGTTGGAGTTTGGCTTGATGGATATGGGACGGACATCCAATAACAATCCTAAGGTTGATTTTAGTCCGACATTGACCGACGACGATCCCGCTGAATTCAATGGCGAGTCGCCGGTTTTTATCAATGCTAAGCGTGGTCGTGTGAGCAGCACGAAAGGCACCGTGAATGCGTCGGGTAACGAGCCTTCGACGGCTGTTTACACGGGTGTGAGTGATTTGCGGGCGCAAAGTGCCTTGATTGGTTTGAGTTATCGCTTTCCATTGCGGAGCGATTTGGACTTCTTCGTTAAATCGGGTTTTAACATCTGGTTTGCCGATTTCGATGTGGTGGAAATAACCGCCAGCAGTGATGGTGCCACGAATAGCATCAGTCGCTCGACGACATCGGAGTCCACATCGTCTGTTTACTTCCTGACGGGGGGTGGTTTTTTGTGGCACCCCTTAGCCAATGTGTCGGTACGTGCTGAATTAGAAACCACGGTATTAGACAGTCTTGAGTTAAGCCGCACGCGCTTTCAGTTGATGACGTTGGGTGTGCAGTACGGATTCTGATTCTCACGGCATTGGGGTTGGCGGTGTTATTGGTAGCGCTGTTCAACCCGTTCAATTAACTGCTGGCTGATGCGTAAGCTTTCGAGTAAGTCGAGCAGATTGTATTCCAAGTTCAAATTCAGGTGGCTTGCTTGTCCGCCAAAAAAGCCGGGGTTGCGCCCTTGAAAGCGTAGGTTGAGGTTGAGGCGGCCATCGGGTTCGTATTGCACACCGGTTTCCAGGATTTGGTAGCGGTAATCTTGCAGTAATTGGAATGCAAGATTGAGGGTCGGGTCGGTGTCGCCTAGGGCGGCACTGGTGGCGGTTTGATAGCGTACGATGCCACCGGGGTCGCGTGCAAACAGGTTGCCGCCCGGTACGGTTGGGCCGTCTGGCGTCAGCACGATGGGCAACATGCCGTCTAGGCTGCCCGTGGCGTGTACATCGGCGGCCGCTTCAATTTGGCTTAGCTCAGACAGTTGAATGTTACTCAGTTCAATACCAAAGGCGTTGATGTCGCGGCGGCTATCAAAGCGCACGTGCGGGGCATGCACACGGCCACCCAGTACTTGGGTATTCACTTCATACACATCCAGCAATGCATGACTGAAATCGGGCGGTAAGGTGAGTTGTGCCCGCGCCAGTATATGCGTTAACGGAATGCCGGGGTCGAGTGACTCAGCAGTGAATTGCGTATCAATACGGTAATCGCCGTACTGTGGGCGTCGAATCGACATCAGGGTGTTGCTGTTTTCTAGCGTGAGGTAGTTGTCGTAGATGGCGCTTAAGCCGTCAATGCGAAGCATGAGATCGGGTTTTAGCTGCCACGCGTCTTGCCAGTAGTACCAGTCGATCCAGCCTTGTCCTGCCATGTGGCCTTGTAACAGTTGCGTGCGCGTTAACGCGGCCATGCTGGGTAAGCCGAGACGTTGCCAATGTAAAGGGGTGTCATCTAGGTGCCATTGCAGTTGGCCCTGTTGTTGTTCAAGGTCGTGTTGCAGTCGCGCGCGTAATTGCGCTTGTTGTTGACCCACTTGCAGAGCAAGGTTGGCGTGCACCTGCTTAAGAGGCCAAGCAATTTGCCAGTCACTGTGCCACTGTGCATCGGGTAGCGTCCATTGTTGCCATTGACCTTGTTCAAAGCCGCCATTTAGCTGGCAATACCATTGCTGTTGTTGGTGGTTGATGAGAGGCGGCTGGCAGTGTAAGTGAGTGCTAGCAAAGTGCAGTTGCGCGTCGGTTTGCTGCACGTTGAAGGGGGCTATGTCGATCGTTAATGGTTCTATTTGATGGTGCAGGTCGTCGCCGCGCACATAAAAGGCGGGGGCAATTTGTGCCGTGAGTGCGTCACCTTGCCAATCATCATGATGCCAATTTAATCGGGCAGCAAAGCCGTCGATGCTGCTGAGTTGCCATTCGCCATTCGGGCTTAGCAAACCAATCAGTTCACCCGTCAACTGGGCGTGGTGTTGCGCCATTTTGGCCGTGATTTCAAGCGGCAGTACCACGCTCAGAGCGCTGTCTTGTTGCCAATCCAGATGCTGGCTGAGCTGTATGGTGGCCTCACTGTCCTGGGCTTCGGCTTGAGCGTGCAGCGTCCAGGCACCTTGGCTGTGACATTGCTTTATATCGGCACTGCATTCGAGGCGTAATACGCTGGCCGGTATCTGTAATTGCACAATCGAATTGTGTTCCGATTCTTCCTGTTGCCATTGCAGCGCTAGGTCGCTGTTGTACAGTTGCACATACCAAGGCTCGTGAGCTGCTTTGTGGAGGATGAATTGCAGGTCACCTTGTTGCCACGTGAGTTCATCCAGTACGGTTGTGGGCTGCGAGGAGAATTGCCACTGACTGCTGATGGCGAGGTCATCGGGCAGAAGGCTGTCAGCCAGTAATTGTATTTGGCTGTCGATGCGAACGGTGCGAATGGGCAAGACGAAGGGCAGGTCGAGTTGTTGTGCAATGGCATGGGTGTCGATCTGCTGTTGCAGGTGAAGGTGGGTTTCTCCCGCGTCGTTTTGACGAATGGTGGCGTAATGTTGCATGAGCAGTTGTTGTTGCTCCGAGACCATGAGCAGCAGTTCGCCATGACGCTGAACTTGCATTTCCAGCTGCCACGGTTGGTCGAGTTGGCTGAGTTGCACGTCGCCCCACAAGCGCCAGCGCTGATCGTCGAGTTGTAACTGCACGTTGGCTTGTGCTTGGGCGTGCTGCAGGCTGATGCGCTGTACGTCGATGTGTTGAATGGGGAAATCAAACCACGTACTCAGTAACGGTATGTGCAGTCGCGTATCACTCACCACCTGTTCGCTGGCTTGTGCTGCCCGAGCACCGGCCTGCTGTTGCAGCGCTTCTGCTTGTTCGTCGGTGAGCGTCATGACGATGCTGGCCAGTTCGAGGCGTCGCAATTGGCCGCGAATCAGCTCAGATACACGGTATTGCAGTGTCAGATCGTGCAATTCGATTTGGCTACTATTGCTCTGTTGCAGTGAGAACGATGCAAGATGCAGGCGCCGCCAAGACAGATGTTGTATGTGCAGCTGCCCTTCGCCCAAATCCAGCTGTTGCAGCAGGGCTGGTGTCCATTGGTTGAGGCCACTCTTCAGAACATGGGGCAGAGCGGCTAGCAACAGCAAGAGCGTGAGCGTACTGATGAGTACGCCACCGACCAGCCATGTCAGTATGCTCCGCCCTCGCATAACTTATCCGACAGTGCGTGTTTGAACACCGGCTGCCGTACCCAGCAGCAAAACGTCGGCACGACGCAAGGCAAACAAACCGTTAGTGACGACACCGGGCAGTTGGTTGAGTTGTTGCTCCAGTGCTCGGGCATCGGTGATATTGAGGTTGTGTACGTCAATGATGTGGTTGCCATTGTCGGTAACAACGCCTTGACGATAGACCGGATCGCCGCCCAGTTTCACTACTTCGCGCGCGATGTATGAGCGTGCCATGGGAATGACTTCGATGGGCAATGGGAAGGCCCCAAGCTGTTTGACGCATTTAGATTCATCAGCCACACAAATGAACTGTTTTGCGGCGGCGGCAACGATTTTTTCACGGGTTAACGCGGCGCCACCCCCTTTGATCATTTCCAGTACGCCGTTGATCTCGTCAGCACCGTCGATGTAAAACTCAAGATTGCCGGTACTATTGAGGTCGAACACGTCAATGCCATGGTCACGTAATCGTTTGGCTGACGCGTCGGAGCTGGCAACGGCTCCGGCAAATTGATGGCGAACGTTGGCTAAGGCATCAATGAAACAATTGGCGGTCGAACCTGTACCGACACCAATGATGCTGTCTGCATACAGGTGCGGCAGGATGTAATCTACGGCGGCTTGGCCAACGGCGCGTTTGAGTTCGTCTTGAGTCATAATATTCGCCAGTAAAGGATGAGTTGCGGTGCGCGAATTATATGCCTTGATGCGTTACAATGCCTCTTTTAATCGACGTTAATGCGAACATCACCATGCTAAATGAATACCTGCGCAAAATATTGTCGGCTCGTGTGTACGATGTCGCCATCGAAAGTCCGTTGCATGTGGCGCCCTTTTTGAGCGAGCGGCTGGGCAATCAGGTATGGCTGAAACGCGAAGACGAGCAGTCGGTGTATTCGTTCAAGTTGCGTGGCGCTTACAACAAGGTCGTGCAGTTGTCCGATGCCGAAAAAGCCTGTGGTGTGGTGGCCGCCTCGGCCGGAAATCACGCACAAGGATTGGCGTTGGCGGCGCAAAAACTGGGCATTAAAGCGGTGATTGTGATGCCGCGCACCACGCCGGACATTAAAGTGAAGTCGGTGCGTGCTCGCGGTGCGCGGGTAATTTTGCACGGTGATGCGTTCGACGATGCGTTTGCTTATTCGCAAAAGCTGGTGGCCGAAAAAGGCATGACGTACATCCACCCCTACGATGACCCAGAGGTCATTGCTGGGCAAGGCACTGTGGGTATGGAAATTTTACGGCAAATGCGTCAGCCCATTGATGCGGTGTTTGTGCCGGTGGGCGGCGGCGGTTTGGCGGCGGGTGTGGCCGCTTACATTAAAGCGTTGCGCCCTGAAGTGAAGGTCATTGGTGTTGAAAGCACCGAGTCGGCCAGTTTGGCTGCGGCGTTAGAGGCCAAGCGTCGTGTGGTGTTACCGCAGGTGGGTATTTTTGCCGATGGTGTGGCCGTGGCGCAAATTGGTTTGCATACCTGGGAAATTTGTAAAGACCACATTGATGAGGTCATTACCTGCACCCCCGATGAGATCTGCGCCGCCATTAAAGACGTGTTTGATGACACACGCGCGGTGTGCGAACCGGCGGGTGCGTTAAGCGTGGCCGGATTGAAAAAGTATGTGGATCGTGACGGTTGTGAAGATCAAAACCTGGTTGCTATTTTAAGCGGCGCTAATGTGAACTTTGATCGGCTGCGTTACATTTCGGAAGTTGCCGAAATTGGTGAAGGCCGTGAGGTGATTTTGGCCGTCACCATTCCAGAGCAGGCGGGTAGTTTCCAGCGTTTTTGTAGTTTGCTCGGCAAGCGTCCGATTACGGAGTTTAATTACCGTTATGGTGATGACCAGCAGGCGCAAATCTACGTGGGTGTGAAAGTCGGTGCCGAGCTGGGTGCGCGCCAAGCCTTGCTGGATGAATTACGAGCGGATGATTATCCGGTGTTGGACATTACCGATAATGAAATCGCAAAGTACCATATTCGTCATATGGTGGGCGGTCATGCGCCAGCCAGTGTTGCCGACGAGCGCGTGTATCGATTTGAATTTCCAGAGCGCCCGGGTGCGTTGTTGAATTTCTTACGTACGCTCGGTAAACGCTTTAACATTTCGTTATTCCATTATCGCAATCACGGTGCTGCGTACGGTCGTGTGTTGGTGGGCTTGCAGGTGCCAACGGATAAAATGGCGCAACTGCAAGGATACCTCGATGAATTGGGGTACGGTTATTGGGACGAAACGGACAATACGGCCTATCAACTGTTTTTGCGTTAGCCAACACTCGCGTTTATGGCGCATGGAAGCCGAATAAGAATGGGTGGTTTGGCTTGTTACTCAGGTCGACCTTACAGTCGACCTTTCGAGTATCGCTCGCGCGCCAGTTGTTTTTTACGGTCGCTTTTGCGCAGTAACACATAAAATGCACCACTACCGCCATGATGCGGTTGAGCCGTATGGAAGGCATGGACGTCGTCCAGTTCGGTCAACCAATAGACGAGGTAGCTTTTCAATAGTGCAGGGTCTTTCACGTTGCGATCGCCTTTGCCTGGCAGCATGAGTACGCAGCGAATATCGTGCTCGATGCACTCTTGAATAAAACGGTACACATCGTTACGTGCTTGTTCGACGGTGCGCTTGTGCAGGTCGAGTCGGGCTTCGGTTTCGTACTTGCCTAAGCGCAGTTTCCGAAATACCCCATCTTGAATGCCAGGGCGTTTATAGCCCACGACATCGTGTGGCCCGACGCGGTCAATCTCGCGCGTGGCCAGTGGGTTACCATCGGTTGCGGCGGGTACGTCGGCACTGGCGGCCCGCTGACGAGCGGCCGCATTGGCTGTGGCTAAGTTGCCTTTGCGCAACGTGACGCGAGGTGTCACCGCGATAGGCTGAACATCGGCCATTTCTTGTAAGAACAGCTCATCGTCGACAATACTCATGATGAAACCCTCGCTGGAAAAAAGTCGAATATCATACCCTAGACCGATTCTTGTCGGTATGGTTGCGTCATGACACTTCTTTGCGAAGCTAGACACTACTTGATGTCCAAATCCGTATCATACTCAATACCAATCCGCGTTGAGGAGCGCCGTATGAAACGAATGATCAAATCCACTGCATCCATTTGGGTGTTGACCACGATGTTGTTATCACTGACGGCACAAGCTGGACCGAAACACGATGCGCAGTGGCAGCAAGCGTTGCAGTTAAGTAGTGAACAACAGCAACAATTGGATCAGATTGAGCAGCGTCATCGTGCCGCCATGCAACAGTTACGCGAACAAAACAAACGCGCGCACGAACAAAACGCGCAACACAGCGCTCCGCGCGATGAGCGACGGGCGTTAATGCAACAACGTCGTGCGGCCATTGCTGAGGTACTGACGGCAGAACAGCAACAACAAGCACAAGCGTTGATGCAAGAGCGTGTGCAGCGCATGCAAGAGCGCCACATCAAGCGACTAGCGAAACGTTTGGACTTGTCCGTAACGCAACAGCAACAACTCCAGCAAGAGCAGAGCGCGTTGATGGCGCACTATCAGTGGCCAATGACGCCAGAGCAGTATCAGGATGCGCAGCAGGCCTTGCAGCATGTCATGTCTGGTATATTAACGCCTGAGCAAATGACGCAATGGCAGACTCAGCGTGATGCTCATCAACGTCATGGTTGGTCAAAAGCGCATGACTATCAGCATCACAAAAGAAAGTCGCAACGTGAATCCGAGAACGAAGTTCAGTAATGCCGGCTAGGACGGGACTTGGTATGGATAAAAAAGGGCTTGTTCAAGCCCTTTTTGCGCTTAGAAGCTATACACCAAGGTGACACCCAGTTCGGTGTCGGTTTTTTTGCTGCCTTCTGGAACGGTATCCACATGACGGACCTTGTAACCAATGGACGTGGCTAGGTTGCCCACAACTTGGCTGCGCAAGCTGGTTTCAGAACGATAGATGGCATTGCTGTCACCGACTTCGGCGACAAACTCTTCGACAAATTGTACTCCTTCGCGAATTTGCCACTGGAATTTTATCGCAATACGACCGATGGCTTCTTCTTCGATGGTATCGGTTGTGCGAATTTTATCGCGGCGATAACCGGGGCCCGCTTCCAGATCTAAGTGCATATTGTCTTGATTAATGGCGCGATAACCATAACCAACCGATGACGTGGTTTGGTAGCGAAAACCATTAAAGCGATCGCGTTCTTGGTCTACGATGATCGCTAAGTAGGAGTGTTCGGTGAAATTGCGATCGAATTGCACCAAACCGGTGTATTTTTCTTTCGACGTTGTGCCACTGTCTTTGCTGTTCAACGCCGTTAAGCGCAATTCAGAATCCCATTTTTCACCACTGTGTTTCAGCGTCAGTTTGCTACTTAAGCTGCTAGTATCGGTGTTGCCTGAGGTGCGAATAGAACCCAGTTCGGCACTGCCGCTCCAGTCTTTTTCTTCTGCGTAGGCATTTAGGCCAATTGAGGCTATTAGTAGGGTAAGGAGAGAGCGTTGCATACAAAGTCCTATTCATTGAAAAGATACAAATCAACAGGTTAGCGAGACAACGTAGTGCTGACAAGCCAAATGCAACGGATAACTGAGGTGATAAGACCTAATCGGTTTTCGAAAAATGACGTACAGTCATGTCCAATAATAATGACAAGTTGAGGTGATCGTGCGCGATGCCATTTTAACGCAAGACATTCCCCGCATTATGCCGGCATTAACTCGCCCCATGGTGGTGGGGATTGCCGCGCTGTTTTTTATGAATTTGGTCGATACCTGGTTCATCAGCTTATTGGGTACCGAGAGTTTGGCTGCAGTGGGATTCGCCATGCCCATCACGTTATTGGTCATGAACTTGTCGATTGGTTTGGGCATTGCGGTCTCGGCCTTGGTGAGTCAGGCCGTTGGTCAAAACGATGCGAACAAAATAGGGCAGCGTATTTTTGCCAGCTTAAGTTTGAGTCTGTTGCTGGGTGGGGGGTTGGCGATATCGGGCTTGCTGGCACATGACGCGATTTTTGCCTGGATGGGGGCGGACCCTGTATTGCTGCCCGATATCCGTCAATTTATGATCTTTTGGTGGCCCGGTGCGATTGTGATTCTATTGGTCATGACGCAAAACAATACGTTACGTGCTTTGGGCATGGTGAAGCTATCGTCGTATTTGCTGCTGCTAGGTTCATTGCTCAATGTGTTGTTGGATCCATTATTGATTTTTGGCGTGGCGGGCTGGCCGGGGCTGGGGGTGGGGGGTGCCTCATTGGCCACCAGTCTCAGCTGGGCCATTGTCGCGGCTATTTTGCTGTGGCATCAACGACGGCATGGCGTGCTAGGACGCTTTGGTATTTCGCTGACAGGGTTGTTCTTTATTTGGCGACGGTTATTGGTGTTGTCCGTTCCGGCGATGCTCACCAATATGTTGGTGCCGGTGGCGGCAGCGATTTTGTTGCTACTGGTTGCCCCCATGGGAGCCGAAGCCATTGCGGCTTTTGGCGTGGGTATGCGCTTAGAGCCTTTTGCATTGGTCATTACACTGGCGGCGACGGCCGTATTGCCGGTGTTTGTGGCACAAAATCATGCCGTCGCAAATGATCAACGCATTGTGCATGCATTGTTGTTTGCCATGATGCGCGTGGTGCTTTGGCAAAGCGCGGTCGTGCTGTTGTTTTGGCTGCTGGGTGGTGTCATTGCTCGACAGTTTTCCACCGACGTTCAGGTACAAGCGTATATCGTCGATTACATACGTTGGTTGTCTATTGGTTATGTTGGTATGGCCATTGTGTTGGTTCTCAACTCCGCGCTGAATGCGTTGCAAAAGCCGTTAGGTTCATTGCTACTGAACGCGGTGCGCTTGTTGCTGTTTTACTTACCGGGTGCGTATTTGGGTGCGTATTTGGCGGGTTATCGTGGCATGGTTATGGGTGCTGCCGCAGGGCAAGTCGTACTGGGGGTAGCAATCTGGTGGTGGCTATGGCGCAACCCAGAATGGTTGCGCACTCGACTCGCACAGTGGCGAGAACATACCTCAACGCAGTAATCGCGATATGTTCGTTGGATTATTTGTCCTGTTGTTCGTCTTTACTCGGTGGTAATTGCCCTAAAAAACCGTCTTTGAGCATGACCCAGTCGCCCAAGAAGCTCCAGCCTGGGTATTGAAAGGTCGCGGGCTTGTTGTGCTCGAAAAAGAAATGACCGATCCATGCTTGGCCGTACCCGGCAACGAGAGCGGCCAGTATCAACCAATAATTACCACTGTACAGCGCGGCGCCAATGAGGAGTAGCGCACTCATGCTGCCACTGTAATGTAATGCTCGGCAAATGGGGTGCTGATGTTCTGCCAGATAGTGAGGATAAAACTCACGGAAGCTGTTTAAGTCCTTGGGAAGTGCTTTTTTTGTCTTGCTGTTGCTCATTTTGGCCTCGTTTTGTCATTATTTTTAATGACTTTAGCCTAAAAAATACACATTGGCTTGGTTTAAATAGACAGAGACTTATCCTTAGCGGCCAAACACTGTTGACTGTGGCACAAATACTGTTCAATTGTGTCCAGTTGACATGCGATATTCATCCTACGCGTGCTATTGTTACATCAAAGCGGGAGGGATCTCGTGTTATTGATGTGAGAAATGATCATGCTATATCAAATGAATGCGCAAATAATGAATGTCATGCAACCGTTGCATGTGATGGCTCGTTTCACTCGACAATCACTGTATCAGCCGTGGAACCCGCTGAGTTATGGTTGGTATTTCCGCACGTTGCGCGCTTCGCTGGAGCTGTTTGAGCGTTTAACCGATTATTATGAGCAGCCTGAATGGGAATTGGATACCACGGTCATTGATGGTCAAGAAATCGCGATTGATTATTCGATCACCATGGCGAAACCCTATTGCAACTTATTGCACTTTAAGCGCGAAAAGAGTGGCTTGGACGAGCAGCCAAAAGTACTGATCATTGCCCCGATGTCGGGGCACTATGCGACCTTACTGCGTGGCACCGTGCGAGAGTTTTTACCTGATCACAATGTGTACATTACGGATTGGCGTAACGCTCGTGATGTGTCGATCAACCAAGGTACCTTTCATTTTGATGATTACGTGCAATACATCATCGAGTTTTTACAGCAATTAGGTCCTAACGTGCACGTGCTGGCCGTTTGTCAGCCATGTGTACCAGCATTGGTGGCGGCCGCAGTCATGTCGAAAGCAAAGGATGCCTGCTTGCCAGCCAGTATGACGTTGATGGGCGGGCCGATTGACACACGCATAAGCCCTACCGAAGTCAACGATTACGCATCGGGTAAGGATTTAGAATGGTTTCAGGATAACGTCATTTGTTCGGTTCCTGATGGGTTTAAAGGACGTGGGCAGCTGGTTTATCCAGGTTTCATTCAATTGACGGGTTTTCTGTCCATGAATGTTGATAGTCATATTAGCAAGCACTTTAAGTTTTTTAATGACTTAATCAAAGGCGACGGTGACAGCGCGGAAGCGCATCGACAGTTCTACAACGAGTATTTGGCAGTCATGGATATGCCCGCTCAATACTACCTCGACACCATTCGTAAGGTGTTTTTAGAGCATCAATTACCACGCGGTGTCATGGAATATCGTGGACAAGCGGTCGACTTGAAAGCCATCAAAGGCATGTCGTTGTTAACCATTGAAGGTGAAATGGATGACATTACCGGCCGTGGCCAAACATCCTGTGCACAAACGTTGTGCAGTGGCATTCCGGCAAAGAATAAGAAGCACTACGAAGCTGAAGGGGTAGGACACTATGGTATTTTTAATGGCCGTGTGTTCCGCGAAACCATTGCGCCAATGGTAAAAGGGTTTATGCAATCGGCGTGATGCATGTGCTTGATGGGTTTAAGGATGAGCCTTGTAGGAGCGGGCTTTGTGGGATCGAGATTTGTAGGAGCGGGCCATGCCCGCGATACTTGCCGCTAGGCAAGCGAATGTTTTTATCAAACAAACCGATGTCGCGGGCATGGCCCGCTCCTACATCGTCTTTTCCAGCAACGACACTGCCCTCTTTCTAACACGTCCTTTTATCGCCGCTCTGCCTTCTCTCAAGTCCTATATGCCGACAATCAAGCCGCGCGGTAGGTTGGCCATTTGCGCGAGCGGGTAGAGGAATAGGATTTCCACGACTTTGATCAATAAAAATAAGACGATAGGGGATAAGTCCAGCCCCCCCATGTCTGGCATGCGACTACGAATCGGGCGCATCACGGGCTCTAAAATCTGCCCAATTAAAATCAACGCTGGGTTGTACGAGTTAGGTGCAAGCCAAGACGCGATGACGGTAATGATCAGCCCCCAGAAATAAATATTCAATAGCAATGAAAAGACGCCAACCAGCGCCCAGATCAATGTTAAATCAAAAATGAGTGGCACATTTTGGAGTGCCAACAACAGCAACAACAATACCCATTGCACGACAAAGGCTAATACCAAGGCCGCGATATCCATCCCACCAAAGCCCGGTATAAAACGACGCAAAGGCAGCAACAAAGGATTGGTTGCTTTGACGATGAATTGCGACAACGGATTGTAAAAATCCGCACGCACCAATTGCAGTAGAAAACGCAGCACCACGATCAGTAGAAATAAACTACCTAGGGTGTTTACCAGCAACAAGCTGACTTCAGAAAACGCGGACATAATGGCTCCCAATAAAACGTAATGTCATCAATCAATATCGGTTAGTCGGCCAACTGCTGACTAAGTTCGGCGGCGCGTTGTTGAGCAGCGTTCATCGCTGTCGCAACGATGTTGGTAAAATCGGCTTGCTCAAACTGACGAATGGCTTGTTCGGTGGTGCCTCCGGGTGAGGTGACGCGACGGCGCAATTCCGCTGGGCCTACATCGGCCGACGCCGCCATTTGGCCTGCCCCTAGTGCCGTTTGTAGAGTTAATTGTGTGGCGGTTTTTTCACTCAAACCCATATTTTGGGCGGCTTTGATCATGCTTTCCATCAGCAAAAAGTAATACGCAGGGCCGCTACCGGACAGTGCCGTGACGGCATCGATTTCGGCTTCGCTTTGTACCCAGACGGCAATGCCAACGGCACGCATCATGGCATCGGCCATGTTGCGCTGGTCGAGTGATACATGGTCGCTGGCAAAAAGGCCGGTCGCACCCAGAGAGAGCAAAGACGGTGTGTTCGGCATGCAGCGGACAATGGCTTCGCAGCCACTCCAGCGGGCGAGTGACGCCATGTTAATGCCAGCGGCAATAGAAACGATCAGTGGTTGTTGCTGACTGAGGGTGGCGCGTAAGGGTTCCAGAACCGTTTTCATGACTTGCGGTTTAACCGCCACAATCACCACGTCGGCTTTGGCAATCGCAGTGTCGTTGTCGGCATGACATTGTACGCCAAACTCCGTGCGGAGTCGTTCGCGCTGCTCTTCGCTGGGGTCGCTGACATGGATTAAGTCAGGATGGGTGTCGCCTTGTTTTAACAAGCCGCCGATAATGCTGGTGGCCATGTTGCCGCCGCCAATGAATGCAATTTGAGTCATAGTCAATCCTGATCGTAGTGCCGACGTTGGGTAATGTCGGCCAGTATAGAGGTTTCGCGAGGCGATTTCATAGCGTACTGCGCGCACCAAAAATATCGGTGCCAATTCGGACTTCGGTTGAGCCGCAGGCAATGGCCAATTCTAAGTCGGCCGACATGCCCATCGATAACGTGTCGACACTGGTATATTGGCTGCTCAGCTCCACCCATGCGTGTTGCATGTGTTCAAATTGTTGTCGCAATAGGGCATCGTCGTCGGTGTTTTCGGGAATGCACATGAGTCCACGCAAGGTTAAGCGAGGAAGCGCATGCACGGTCTTAGCCAGTGCCGCTATGTCCGCCAGCATGACGCCGGCCTTTTGTGGTTCGCCACTGATATTCACCTGAATGAGTACATTCAGGGCCGGTAAGTGGTCGGGGCGCTGATCGTTGAGGCGTTGCGCGATTTTGTCGCGTGCCAAGGTTTCTAGCCAATGAAAATGCTCGGCCACCGCGCGGGTTTTGTTGGACTGTAGGGGGCCAATGAAATGCCACTCGATGTCGGCAAGATCCACCAATGCGGTGATCTTTTCGAGACCATCTTGCAGGTAATTTTCACCAAAACAGCGCTGGCCTAAGGCATAGCAGGCTCGCACTTGTGCGGCCGGTTTGGTTTTGCTGACGGCCAGTAGTTTGACGTCAGCAAGTGGGCGTTTGGCGGCGCGGCAGGCGTGTTCAATGCGTGCCACAATGTGCTGGTAATTTGCGTCAAGTGTAGACATTGTTTTCGCTTGGTTTAGGATGTTTGTTAAATCATATCGGTAAGTTGGCAACAAGTCCTGCTTGTCTCGCTGCTATGCTGTTATAACCGTATTGACGTATCAAGGTGAATACGGAGTCGAACTTTAGGAGACGTTATGGATATTACAGAATTGTTGGCGTTTAGTGCCAAGCAAGGGGCTTCTGACTTACACCTATCTGCGGGCATGCCGCCAATGATTCGTGTGGATGGCGATGTGCGCCGTATTAATTTGCCGTCGCTGGGGCATAAAGAAGTTCATTCCTTGGTGTATGACATCATGAATGACAAGCAGCGCAAAGACTTTGAAGAATTTTTGGAAACCGACTTTTCCTTTGAGGTGCCCGGCGTTGCCCGTTTCCGTGTGAATGCGTTTAATCACAATCGTGGTGCGGGTGCGGTATTTCGTACCATTCCGTCCAAAGTGTTGACCATGGATCAGCTGGGCATGGGTCAAGTGTTTCGTGATTTGGCCAACGTGCCACGTGGTATTGTGTTGGTAACGGGGCCGACGGGGTCGGGTAAGTCCACCACGCTGGCGGCCATGGTGGATTACATCAATGAAAGCAAGTACGACCACATTCTGACCGTGGAAGACCCCATCGAATTCGTACACGAGCCGAAAAAAAGTTTAATTAACCAGCGTGAAGTGCATCGTGATACTTTAGGCTTTAACGAAGCATTGCGTTCGGCTCTGCGGGAAGACCCCGATGTGATTCTGGTGGGTGAGATGCGTGACTTGGAAACCATCCGCTTGGCATTAACCGCAGCAGAAACAGGTCACATTGTGTTTGGAACGCTACACACCAGCTCGGCAGCCAAAACCATCGACCGTATTGTTGACGTATTCCCTGCCGAAGAAAAATCCATGGTTCGCTCCATGTTGTCCGAATCGTTACAGGGTGTTATTTCACAAACGCTGCTGAAGAAAAACGGCGGGGGTCGTGTGGCGGCGCACGAAATCATGGTGGGCACTCCCGCCATTCGTAACTTAATTCGTGAAGACAAGATTGCGCAAATGTACTCGGCCATTCAAACGGGTATGTCGTATGGCATGCAAACCATGGATCAGTCGCTGCAAAACCTACTCAATAAAGGCTTAATTACGCGTGAAGTTGCGCGCGAGAAAGCCAAAGTGCCCGATAATTTTTAAGGTAGTTCGTACATGGCAATGGAAAAATTTTTGCGTCTGATGATGGAAAAAGGGGCGTCTGACTTATTTATTACTGCGGGCGTTTCTCCGTCGATGAAGGTGCATGGGCAAATTCTGCCGTTAAGCAAAAATCCCTTGAGTGCAGAGCAAACGCGCGAAGTGGTGATGGGCTTGATGAACAGTAAGCAACAAGCCGAATTTGAGGAAAAGAAAGAACTGAACTTTGCCATCAATGCCAGTGGCATCGGACGCTTTCGTGCCAGTGCATTTTACCAGCGCAATGTCTGTGGCATGGTATTGCGACGCATTGAAACGAAAATTCCTTCGGTCGATCAATTAGGCCTGCCTGACATCATTAAAGAGCTGTCGATGGCGAAGCGTGGTCTGATTTTGTTTGTTGGAGCAACGGGTGCGGGTAAATCCACCTCATTGGCGTCCATGATTGGGCATCGTAATCGCAACAGCAAAGGGCATATTCTGAGCATTGAAGACCCCATCGAATTCATTCACCAGCATGACAGCTGTATTGTGACGCAACGTGAAGTGGGATTGGATACCGAGTCCTTTGAAGTGGCGCTAAAAAATTGTCTGCGTCAGGCTCCCGATGTCATCATGATCGGTGAGGTGCGTTCTGCCGACACCATGCAGCACGCCATTACCTTTGCCGAAACCGGCCACTTATGTTTAGCCACCTTGCACGCCAATAACGCCAACCAAGCGCTAGAGCGTGTCATTCACTTTTTTCCGCCCGAGCGTCACAACCAAGTGTGGATGGATTTGTCACTGAATTTGCGCGCCATCGTTGCGCAGCAGTTGATTCCAACCCCAGATGGTAAAGGCCGCCGAGCGGTGGTTGAGGTGTTGATTAATACGCCATTGGCATCCGATTTAATTCGTAAGGGCGAAGTGCATGAGCTCAAGCCGTTGATGCGCAAATCCACCGAGTTGGGTATGCAAACGTACGATCAAGCCTTGTATGCGTTATATGAACAGGGCGAAATCACATACGAAGACGCGATTGCTCACGCCGATTCACCGAATGATTTGCGCTTGATGATTAAACTCGGTTCGGAAACCGATATCGACCAGTTGGATGGTGCCACTCGTAACTTGCGTTTGCAGGACTAATTTTAATGGCGACAACGTTTGCTGCATCGGATTTACCCGCTTCATTTTTAAACGTATTGGCGTTGCTCACACGCAGCCCATCCGTCGTGGGGGCGGAGCACTCCTTTTTTCGGGTGTTACAGCGTGAGTTGGAAGAGCGTGGCGCAAAGGTCACTTGGTATGAGGGTTTGTTGGTGGCGCAAGGTAGCCAACCCGATCAATTGATGCTTTCTGCCCACATTGATCGGCACGGTTTGGTCTGTACTGGGCCTAACGAGTTTCAATATGCCGCTTTTGTGGCCGGTTCCCGTTCGGATTTATTGGGGAACTCGGTGGATGAGCAATTGATGCGCAAAATCGTGGATCGTTTTCAGCACACGCCGGTATTTGCCTATGAGCCTTGGTCGGGTGCTTACCGCGGCCAAGGCAAAATAGAACACGCGTATATCTGTGAGCATCGCAATAACTTGATTTTTGAGTTGGCGGGTTTGGAGCATCTGGTCGCGGGTACGCCCGTTGCCTTTACCGATAAGGTCAGGGTCAGTGATCAAGCCCTCTCTGGGCAATTGGATAACGTACTGACGGCGGCGGCCTTGGTGTATTTGTTTGAGTTGGGCTTTCAAGGTACGGCGTTTTTTACGGCACAAGAAGAAGCCGGAAAAAGCTGGCGTTATTTGTTGGAATGGTTTCGCCGTTTTGGTGGTTCTACCAATCAGCTGGTGGTGGTCGATACCAGTCCGTTTCCCGATTTCGACAGTGCGTCACAACAGCACTTAGTGTTGCGTCATAAAGACGCTAATGCCTCGTTTAACGCGGCACTCACGGCCGATTTAGAACGTGCTTGTCAACGTGCGGGTATTTCGGTGTTGTATAAAGACACCTACGTGGAAGAGAAAAATCGCGTGGCGGCCGCCAAGGGAGACAATCCCATGTCGCTGGGCTCTACCGAGATGGGTCGCATCATTGCAGCCTCGAAGGGGTTGGTGGATGGCACCACGCTACAAATACCGACCTCGGGCTATCACACCATGGATGAATCGGCACCGAATGCGTCAGTGGCGGCGTTTCTGCACGTTTTGCAGTCGTTGTCTTGCCGATAATTGATCTTTGTCGTAGTTTGTCAAAATAGGAAACTGTCGCACTAGAACAATTGCGACGGTTTCGCTATTGTTAGCGCTATTGATTGCGTTGTGCCGGGATAGTGCATTCGCAGAATACATTTGTGGGATATGCTGCGGAAGTCAGTGTGTCGGTAGTAGGAACTTCTGTGGCTTTGATTCGCCGAAATATTTGGACGCTGTTTGTCCTGTTTGTTGTGCTCAGCAGCGTCATGCTGGCGGTGATTGCGGTGTATCGCTGGCAAGGTATCGTTCATGATGCACAAGCTCATCATCAAGCGCGGGTGTCGTTGATTGCCAACGCCAGTCACAGTGCCTTCTTGTATCAAGAAATGCTGCTGGAATTCATCGGCCGTGAATTATTGCAAGACATCACTCACAACGAGCTTATGAATTCGCAGCACTCTCCTTTGCTGGATCATTTGCTCAAAATCAATACCTCCATTACCGCCTTTGGTCTTGCCTTGCCTGACGGTGAGTTGGTCCGTGTCAGTAGTAATGGCGACCTTGAGAACCTGCCCAATTTATTGTTCCATCCCGCCAGTCGCGATTCATTTTTGCATGCCCTGCGCAGCCCTAAAATGGTCTTGGGTCGAACCTATTTCATGCCCGCATTGAACGAATGGGTCATTCCCTTGCGGAAAGCATTGCGTGACGAGCAGGGTAATGTGGTGGCGGTGATGACGGCGGGTGTGCATTTAGAGCGTGCCTCCGATGTGTTTTCTCGTCCACTCAGTGAGAACGCGCTGGATAATGTGGTGATGTTTCGTGACCGCGATGGTTATATTCAATACACGTCGTTTGCTCAGTCGGACAACATTCACGATCTGTACGATGACGCGCAAGATAACTCGGTCGTAAATGCTGTGCAGTTGGCGGTTCAGCAGGTGTCGAAACTGGATTTAGCGGCACTGAAAGCCAGCGGTGAGGTTTACCCTTATCGAGTGAATCGTGGTGATCGACGTTTGTTAGGTGCCGCCGCGTTTGATAACCGCTTCGAATTATGGCTCATTTCGGAAGTGGATGAGCAGTTGGTTTGGGACGAGTTTTGTGTTTCTTTCCGTCTGTACATGGTGCTGTTCTTGGTGTTGCAAGTGTTGGCGGCTTGGTTGTTTCGTTCCATTGCCAATAAAGAAAAGGAGCAGCGCGAGCAATTGGTGCACATGGCCAATCACGATGCGTTGACGCAATTGCTGAATCGCCATTCATTGAGTCAAATCACCGATGAGTATTTTAAAACGGAGCAACCTTTTAGCTTGTTGTTTATTGATATGGACAGCTTTAAAGGGGTGAATGATAACTTTGGTCATGATTGTGGTGATCAAGTGTTGATTGAATTGGCACGCCGCTTACGGGTACAAGCTGAGCCCGATGATGTGTTGGCGCGCTTAGGTGGCGATGAATTTGCATTGATTTGTCCGCACGTCGAACGAGACGTATTGTCGGTCAAAGTCGAGCGCCTGATCGCTGCCGCAACGCATGTGTATTCGGTGTATGGTTTTGAGTTTCAGCTGGGTGTCAGTGTGGGTATTGCCATTTATCCTGAGCATGGCAGTAACTTAAATGGACTGTTGCGCTCGGCGGATATCGCGATGTATGAAGCAAAAAAGCAGCGCAATAGTTTGTGTTTTTACGCCGATAATATGGAAAAGCAGTACCTACGGAATATTAAAATTGAGCAAGCGCTGCGTTTAGCGCTGCAAAACAACGAATTGTCCATGGTGTATCAGCCGCAAGTAAACAGTCAGGGGCGGCTACTGGGTGTGGAAGCCTTGGTGCGCTGGCACAGTGCGGAATTGGGATTCGTGCCGCCTGATCAGTTTATTAGCGTGGCTGAACATTGTGGGTTGATGCTACCCATTGGGAATTTCATTATTCGTCAGACATTGACGGAAATGCATCGGCTGCAAACGGAGCTGGGGCAAGTATTTGATGTGGCGATTAATATTTCGTTACGACAATTTACGCAACCCGGTTTCGTTGAATCGGTACTGTATTGGATTGATCAACAGCCGTTGGCGCGACACAGCATTACCCTGGAAGTGACAGAAAGCCTGTTCATTGAAGACATCGACTTGGTGTTGCCCTTGTTTCAGACCTTGCATGACGCCGGTATTCGCATTTCGTTGGATGATTTTGGCACGGGCTATTCGTCCCTCAGTGTGTTGCGTCAACTGCCTTTGGATGAGCTGAAAGTTGATAAGAGTTTTGTCGATCATATTTGCGTCGACAATACCGCACGGCAGATGATTCAAAGCATCATCAGTATTGGCAAGAATTATCAAATGACGGTGTTGGCCGAAGGGGTTGAAACCGAAGAACAGGCCAATTTACTGCATTCGTTCGGTTGTGATCGTTTTCAAGGTTATTATTTTGCCCGGCCCATGCGGGTGGATGATTTACGCATTTATCTGCAAGCGTGATGGTGTTTGCGTCGGAAACGTGGGGTTTTTGTGGCCGTGGTTCCTGCTGGCGACTATTTTTAACCACCGTTGTCGGTATGAATGGCTGTTACGACGGTGTTAAACACAACCGCTGGTAGGTTTCTTGTAGCACTTGTACGTCGTTGGCGGCGCGGTGTCGATCGATGCCCAATTCGTGCCAAAGGCTCTTTTTGGTGGCGTGCCACTGTTCCATTTGTTCCGGCGACAGCAGACTATTGATGGTGTCGATACGAAAACGTTGCACCAAATCGGCCTCGTCAAAAATTCGCCCAATCCATGAAGAATCGAAGCTCCATGCATCGGAGTATAAGACTTTGCCGTGCAGCAACTGATTGAGTTTGAGGGCGGTTTCGCGAGGGGTTAGCCCTTCTTGTTGCAACATGGTGCGAGAGATGCCATGAATTTGCTCGGCTTCATCATCCCAGTGTTGCCAGTGGTGCGGCGGTTTGATGAGAAAACTGTGCACGTGACGATCCTCCAGCGCAAAGCCAACCTCAATGGGATAGCTACCACGGCCAAACCCAGAGGCTTCTAAGTCAATGATGGGAGGAAGAGTGTTGTCCACAGTACGCCTTTGTTATGCCGTTAATTCAATCATAGTCGCCATTGTACTCATGCTTATCACCAAAACACAAAGCGCATGTCAGTTCACCCAATTAACGCGTCAGGGGTGCAACGCGCATGATTTCGGCGATGGTGGTTAAACCCGCAGCAACCTTGTGTGCACCGCTAAGACGCAGGCTGTGCATGCCTTCTTTCATGGCGGCTTGGCGTAGCGCATGGTGATCGGTTTGTTCGGTAATCAATTGCTCTAGGTTGTCGCTCATGGGCATGACTTCGTAAATGCCCACTCGCCCCAAGTAGCCCGTACCTCGACATTCCAGGCAACCTTTCGCTTGGTAGACTTGAGCGGGCGTTTTCACCAGCCATGGCGCGGTGAGTTGCTTCCAGGCTTGCTCATCAACCGGTTGTGCCACTTTGCAATGTGGGCATAAGGTTCGAACCAGACGTTGTGCCATGACCCCTATGACACTGGAACGAATTAAGTAGGCCGGTAGTCCGAGCTCCAGTAGGCGCGTGATGGCCGAGGCGGCATCGTTGGTGTGCAAGGTCGTCAGCACTAAGTGGCCAGTGAGGGCGGCTTGTACGGCAATTTCGGCGGTTTCTAGATCGCGCACTTCACCCACCATGATGATGTCGGGATCTTGACGTAACAGCGCTCGCACACCGCTGGCAAAGGTCAGGTCAATGTTGCTTTGTACTTGCATCTGATTGAAGCTGCCTTCGACCATTTCGATGGGGTCTTCAATGGTTGAAACATTCACTTCGGGTGTGGCCAGTTGCTTCAGGGTGGAATACAGTGTGGTGGTTTTCCCCGACCCTGTCGGCCCGGTAACAAACACAATGCCATGGTTGTTGCGCGTCATCTGTTGCCAGCGTCGATTGTCTTCTTTGCCAAAGCCAAGTTCACTGAATGAGCGAATCAGTACCTGTGGGTCAAAAATTCGCATGACGAGTTTTTCACCAAAGGCTGTTGGTAGCGTGGATAAACGCAATTCAACTTCCGCGCCCGCCGGTGTTTTGGTTTTCAGTCGGCTGTCTTGTGGTTTGCGTTTTTCGGCAATGTTCATGCGTCCGAGTGATTTGATGCGTGCGACCACCGCCATCGCCACTTGGGCCGGCAATTCGTACACATTGTGCAAAATACCGTCGATACGAAAACGCACATGGCCGACGTCACGGCGCGGTTCAATATGAATGTCACTGGCGCGTTGATCAAAGGCGTACTGCAATAACCAATCGACAATGTTGATGATGTGTTCGTCGTTGGCGTCAGGGGCTTTGGCTTTACCCAACTCCAACATGGATTCGAGATTCTGTACACCACTGGCGCCGCTGTGACTGCTGCTGGCGCGATGAATGGAATTGGCTAGCTGATAAAACTCAACGCGATGGCGGTCAATGGCGCCAGGCGCGGCGAGAACCCGAGTGACTTGGCGACGGGTGACGTGCTCCACATCGGTTATCCAACTGGTAACGTGAGGCTCGGCGCATGCCACTACGATGTCGTGGCGGGTGACTTTTATGGGCAATATGCGGTGGCGTTCGGCAAAGGCGTAGGACATGGTGTCGGTGATGGCGGCGACATCGATATCGAGCGGGTCAATGTGCTGATAGCCGAGCTGATGGCGCTCTGCCAACCATTCGGTGAGGTGTTCTTCACTCAGTAATCGACCTTGTTGACGCGCGTCGGCGAACCCTTGCTTGGCCAGTAGCGTGATGGGATGCAGATTGGTTTCATCAGAACCGCGACGAATGCTCAACGCCAACGCATGATCGGCGTCACTGAGGACATGATCACGATGTAATTCGTCAATCAAAGTGCTTAACGTGATATGGCGATCGGTCGTGGCCTGCATAGTGATGATCGTTCCTTTGCTGGGTCGCTAGATGGCTAGGATGAGTTTGAGCATATCAGACATCGCTCGGTGGTGATGTGCTTTCTGTGCGGTGCGGGTGTGTTTCTGTATAGAGCGCATGACTGAGGGTCAGTAAGGTTTGGCCAATGACCGTCTGTTGGCGAAGCCCGTGCAGTGTGCCGACATCGTGCGCTGGCAAGGCTTGCGATAATGCCTGCAGTGCCGTGTGCGCAGATTCTGTGGTGACGTGGCTGTGCAAGCGGGCGATGAGTGCATTGACAGACTCATGATCCATGTTGTGTTCATACCAGAGCGTGTGCTCCAGGCAACGCTGTAAGGCTTGCAAACATTGATTGCTACTGGCATGTGCGATGTCGTGGGGCGCCAAGTGCTGCTGCCAAGGTGAATGGTCGTCAGCCAATTGATAGCCACGTTCAGCCTTGCTGATGTCGCTGAGCCATAACGGGCAATGCTGTGCCAATTGTTGAGCCAATTGCCATAGTGGCTCAATGTCGCCGTTGAGTAGCTCTAATTCCAGTTCGCACAGTCTTTGCTGTTGATCTTGGTGCTCAATGGTGCCTTGATCGAGTACGATTTCAATGGCGTTCTCGCCCTCTTGCCAGAGCCAAACTTGGCGCTCAAAGTGTGTTGTGAAGTACGGCTTTAATTGATCAATGGCAATACTGGCAGGCCAGTGACGTTGAACGTCTGGGTCTTGTAGTAAGGTGATGTCTAGGTGGTTGTGACTGAGCGGCCAGTTCCACTCGTGTCGTTGTTGCAGGCCAGCGTCGCTATGGCCAACGGTTTTCAGCGTCTGCTCGAACTGGCTGCCGTGCTGGCGAATGCGTAATGCACAGCGCTGTGCTGCCAGTTCGGCACGACCGGTATCGTAGTAGACATTGTGCAAATGCCGTGTGGGTTGGCTGTTGGCAATGAGATTGAGGGCGTCGGTGAGGCGCTGGGTGTCTCTGGGATCAAGGCGTAATTTGAGCTCTATTTCGACGGCCATTGGGGTTTACTCAATCGTTGTTAGAATAATGCGCTATTGTGTCAGCTGAATGCGACCTTGAAAATGCACAAAGTCGTTGAAGATTGCGGCATTACAGAAAACAATAGGCAAGTATTTATGCAAACGGTGCGCCTGTGACAGATCCTAGTACTCAGTATGTTCAGTGGTTTCGACAATCTTCGCCTTATATTAATGCGCATCGGGATAAAACCTTTGTCATTATGTTTGAAGGCGATGCCATTCTGGATCCGAACTTTACGCACATTGTGCAAGACATTGCCTTGCTGAGCAGCTTGGGGGTGCGTTTGGTGTTGGTGCATGGTGCGCGTCCGCAGATTGATGGCTTACTTGAGCACTGGCAAATACGCAGTCAGTTTCATCGGGACTTACGCATCACAGATCCCATGGCGTTGACGGCGGTACAGGCGGCGGTTGGTATGGTGAAATCGGACATTGAAGCACGTCTGTCCGTCGGCTTACCCAACTCCCCCATGCACGGTGCTCGTATTCGGGTCATCAGTGGGAATTTTGTCATGGCCAAGCCGCTCGGTGTGATTGATGGCGTGGATTTTCAGCATACCGGCGAGGTTCGCCGCATTGATCATCAGGCGATTAAGACGTTGTTAGATCAGCGCCATATTGTGTTGTTGTCGTGCATGGGGTATTCGCCTGCGGGAGACATGTTCAACTTAGCGGTAGAAGATGTGGCGACACAAGCCGCTATTGATCTTAAGGCGGACAAGTTGATTATTTTGGGCAATCATTCGGGTTTGCATAACGAGCAAGGCGACACGTTGCCGGAGTTAACCTGCGCTCAGTTGGAGCAGCAACAACATCACTATTCGGGTGAAATGCGCGCGCATGCGGATGCGTCATTGCGAGCCATACGCCGAGGGGTTGCTCGTGTGCATTTGTTGTCTCACAGCGACAATGGCGCTTTGTTGCAAGAGCTGTTTACTCGCGAAGGGCGAGGCACACTGATCAGTCAGCAAGCGTATGATCATCTGCGAGCCGCCAACATTGAAGACGTTGCGGGTATTTTACAGCTATTGGCACCGTTGGAAGAGCAAGGCATTTTAGTTCGCCGTTCACGCGAGTTGTTGGAGCAGGAAATACAGCGCTTTTACGTGATTGAGCGCGACGGCTTAATTACGGCGTGTGCCGCGTTGTATCCGTATTCGGCCGAGCAGGCAGAGCTGGCTTGTGTGGCCGTGCATCCTGATTATCGTGGTAGTGACCGCGGCCAGCAATTGTTGCAGCAGATTGAAAAAGAAGCACGGCAGCGTCATTTTCAGCAATTGTTTGTTCTTACCACGCGCACGGCCCATTGGTTTATTGAACGTGGCTTTGTGGCTGGCGACGTGGCAGAGTTACCGCAAGAACGGCAAAAACTGTATAACTTTCAGCGTAACTCCAAAGTGTTTTTTAAAGCCCTGTGAACGATCTTTCCCCTTTAGGACGTGAAATTCACCGTCGTTATGACGAGTGGGGGCCGGTTGTGGTCATGGAAGACGACAATAAACGGTATTTGAGCTTCGGTACGTTGGATGAGCAAAGCTGCATCGCGAAAAAAGCGCCGTTGCAGTTGCAGCATGAGTACACTCGATCGATGGCGTCGGTGTTGCTGATGTTCCCGTTGTCCGCTTTGCCGACTCGGATAACGCTCTTGGGTGTGGGTGGCGGTAGTTTGGCCTCGGTCTTCCATCATTTATTGCCATCCGCACAGTTGCAAGCGGTGGAGTTGCGACGGGCTGTGTTGCTGGTGGCGCAACAATATTTTGGTTTGCCTCGATCGCCGCAGTTGATGTTGCATCAAGCGGATGCGCTGACCTATTTGCAGCATGCCACCGTGAATTCGTGCGATTTGTTGATTTGCGATTTGTATTTGGCCGATGGACTGTACGATGCACAGTTGCATGCCGAGTTTATTCAGTTATGTGCCCAGCATATCACCAGTGACGGTTGGCTGGTGCTCAATCTATGGAAAGAACATCGTCAGCACCCTTCACTCATGACCTTATTAGCGACACACTTTCGTACCCGTTTGCACGCGACCACCCGAGATGGAAATTGGATTTTGTGGCTGAATAAATCCACTTCGGAGTGCCATCATCAGGACATTCGACAGCGTGCAAAGCACTGGCAAATACCGCTGCAATTTAATCCTTGGGCCAGTGCCAAAGGATTTCTGAAGCATAAAAGTTAACATTCATTCACAAACTGACCATTGCGACTGGGCCATGGATTGGTTACTTTAGCGCCCGCAGAAAAATAACAAACGAGACAGATTCTTATGCTAGACCTACTGACGCAGGTCGGATTACCCATTGCCCTTATTTTTATTATGGCGGGTGTTGGATTGAGCCTAACGCCCAATGATTTTCGCCGAGTATTGCAAGAGCCGAGAGGGTTTTTATTAGGAGCGGTTGCGCAACTCATTCTGTTGCCGTTGGTTGCGGTTGCGATCATTGCCCTCTTTCAGCTACCACCTGCGTTGGCGATTGGTTTATTTATATTGGCATTATGCCCTGGTGGCACCACCTCCAATTTGTACAGTTATTTGTGCAAAGCGGACATTGGTTTGTCGGTATCACTCACGGCGGTGATCGGTTTTATTACGCCGGTCACCATTCCATTAATGGCGGCTTGGGCGATCCATTTTTATGGTGCGGGCGATGCCTCATTGCAGCTCCCCATCGTATCGACTTGGATAAAATTGATGGTGATTACGGTCTTCCCCGTGTTGCTGGGTATGGCTATTCGCGCCAAGTGGACGGCTTTTGCCGCTCGTGCCGAGCCGGTGATCAGTAAATTATCTATCCTTGTTTTAGTTTTGGTCATTCTGTCGATTGTGACGGAGTTGGGCAGTGAGTTATGGCGGTATACTTTGCTGGTTGGGCCGGCAGCTCTGCTGCTTAATTTGGTCACCATGGCTTTGGGCTACGGCTTAGGACGCTGGCTACTGCATCGCGACAATCAGGCACGAACCATTTGTTTGGAAGTGGGTTTGCAAAATGGCACCTTGGCGCTGCTGATCACAACGGGCATGTTAAAAAGCGCCGAAATGTCCATTGCGCCCAGTGTTTACAGCATGCTCATGTTTGTCACGGCGTCATTATTTACCGTGTTGGTATTACGCCATGATCGCCGCATTCTCGCAGCGCACGGCTTGAATTCAGATGTATCAGATAGGAAAACAAAATGACTCGAACTTGGTTGTGGTTATTGGCGATTGTTATGAGTGCGAGCGTATCACCCAGTGTGATGGCGCAAGCGACTCAGCTGAATGGCAGTGCCAGTTATCTGCATTTATCGCGCGAGTTTTATGTGGCTGGGTTGTATTTGCAACAACCCAGCAGTGATCCTGCTGCCATTCTATCGGGCAACACGTCGGTAAGAATGAAACTGGTGGTGACAGCGGATCGCTGGTCGGTACGTCGGTGGCAGCAACAATGGTTGAATAACATCACCATCAATAACCCGCAGATGTCGGCCAACGCCAGCACTCAGCAAGCCCTCATGGATTTCACTCAGTTTCTGCGTGAAGACCTCGTCGCTGGCGATCAAGTGGTGATCGATTACCAACCGGCGTTAGGAACCCGTGTATTAGTAAACAATGAAGAAGCCATTCGTGCGGAAGGTGTGGATTTACTGCGTTTGTTATTGAATACCTGGATTGGACCTTTGCCACCGACACGTGATTTTCGTCAGCGCATCTTGCAGCAAGCGAACGATGCAGATGCTGAACGCCAACAACAGGTATTGCAAACGCAAGCCATACCGACGGCGCGCTTAGGTTTGGTGTCGGGCTGGCAAGAACAAGATCGGCAAGCACGATTGGCCGAACAAGAACGTGCTCGTCGTTTAGAAGAGCAGCGCTTGGCTCAGCAACGTGCGGAACAACAGCGTCAACGTGAAGCGCGCGAGGCTGCTGAGCGTGCTGCTGTAGAAGCGCGTGCCGCAGCCGCAGCGGCAGCGGCCGCAGAACGTGCCCGTGCAACTGCCGAGCAACAACGCTTGGCGCAAATGAGTGCCGAGCAACAACGTGCCGAGCGTGCCGCACAACAACGTGCTGCCGAGCAACGTGCCGCTGCGGAAGCGAAACGTCGTGAAGCGGAGCAGAATGCGGCGAAAACCGCACAGCAGTTACAAGCAGAGCAGGCCTATTATTTGGCGCTACTGCAATGGGATTTGCAGCGTTTACTGCAAAATGAGGTGACGTATCCGTCATGGGCACGTCAATTCAATCAACAAGGTTTGGTCGAATTGGATTTTGTTTTCACTGCTCAGCGAGAGTTGGTGGACATCACCGTTCGTGATGAGCAAGTCGCGGCAATGCTGGTCAATGAAGTGCGTCGTGCTTTGGGCGTGGTCGCGACGCGAGTGAATGTGCCAGTGAATTTACAGGGTGATCGCTGGTCTTTGTCTGCGCGCCATGATTTTATGTTGAATGCGACCGCGAGCGCCGAAGTTGCAGCAGCTCCGGTTCCGCCTGTCACGTTGCAACGCCGCAATGTCTCTGAGCAAGAGCGGCAGCAGTTACAGTCGGAATACCGTGATGCCGCAGAAGCCAAGTTGCGTGCCAGTATTCAATACCCTCAGGCGGCGCGTGTGCTGCGCCGTCAGGGCGAGGTAACCATGTCAGTGACCATTAAGGCCGATGGCGAATTGGGTGGTGTTGATATTACCGCCCCATCTCGTCATCGTGAGCTCAACCAGGCAATGCAAGATGGTGCTAACAGTGCCGCACCCTTTGCGGTATTCCCTCCGGGAATGGGATTGGAATCCATCACCATCACGGTTGAGCACCGCTTTAGTCTCTGACTAGAACACTGGGGACGTTACTCTCCAGTGTGAGTTCAAATTGTTTTGATAACACAGTGTTGTTATGGCACGGAGTTGTCAGCTGATAGTCATCGCTGTTATGGTGAGCAACACATTAATAATGATGCTAGGAAGAATTATGTTTGCTTTATTAACTTCGAATGTTATCCGTCGTGCGACGTTTGTTGTGTGTGCGACACTGGGAACGTCTTGGATGGTGCACGCTGACACAAGTCCACAAACTGAAACTGTTGATGTGCGTCAGGTGCTCGGTCACCTTGAAGCGCAAATCAACCAGCTGGGCAGTGAATTGCAAGGCATTCAGCAGCAGGCGATTGCCGCGAACCCAGATCTACAAGCACAGCAGGATGCGTACGCGGATTTGGTAGCAGCCGAAGTGAAAAAGACCGGTGTTGATGGCGATGCGATTGAAACACGCCTCGAAGCCATTGCCGATGAAGTAAACGCTAATGACGATTTGAGCGAAGAAAAACGTCAGGAACTCATTGAAGAATTTCAGTTAAAACGTCAGCAGTTGATGAATGCGCAGCGCGAAGTGCTGCAATCTCCCGCCGTGCAAGAAGCCGGTCAGGCTTTGAGTGACAACCTGGTGAAAGACATGACGGTGATCAACGAAGACACGCCAGATTTGTTGGCGGCCTTGAATCAAGCACAAGCGCAATACCAAGGTATTATGCAGCAACTGATGCAACATCAAATGGGCGCTCAGTAATCTCCCCGCGTTCATCCCACCACTGCCGTTACCACGGCAGTGGTTCTACCACCTCATCCCAACGCTGTTTTTGATCAATGTCGGCGAGTTCGTCGGCTAGCTGTTCGCATTGAGCGAGTGCCGTTACCCAACGCTGATGGCGAGTTGTAAAATCGGGATACTGATAAAAATCATCCAGATCAGGAATCCGCCCCCCCGGGAGACTGGCGGCAAACTCCCAAGACGGCGCAATCATAATGGTACGACGATAATGATCTTCGCTGGGCTTACGCCATTGCAGTTTCTTATCGAACCAGCCAGGTTTGGGGGCTTGCGCAAAATAGTGTGGATACAAGACAAAACCGGATTCTGGCAGGATAGGTAAGTCAAATTGATAGTCGGTAATGCCGCCATCACGATACGTGCCTGGGCGAGCCCCCTCAATGCCTCGAACACCGGCAATGACCATAGGAATGGCGCCAGTGGCTAATAGTGCCTGTTTGATGTTGGTCTCGGTTAGTGCGACTTCTTGTGCGGGTAACTGCGGGAACTGTGCGATGGGTGGACGTTCCGGGTGATGAAACAGGGTGCGCTGCAACCAAGGACGCATCGCACTGCGAGACAGCACGTTCGAGCCCATGGCTGCGGCAAGCCCCATCAACTGTAGTGGTTTTGCATCAAATGAGGCCAAGCCTCGACAGCGTGTGGCGATGGTGTGATAGCGCATGGTGGGATGCTGAACAATCTCTTGTATGCCGTGTTCGCCCAGAACCTCATCCAATAACGATCGACAAACGCTGGCGACTTCGTTTGGACTGGGTTTCAGGGAATATTGCTGATTGATATAGGCTTCTTGAAAACGAGCCAGCGCGGCTAATGGGTCATGCTGGGCATAACACGCAAGGCGCCAAGCGCCAGCCGAGGTGCCCAATAAATGTAAGGGCTGTTGCCGATCTGCAAACCAATTTGTCAATAAATAGCGATCCATGGCAGCCAGTGATAGCCACTTGGGGCCGCCAGAAGCGCCTAGCATCATGGCAATGTCGTGTGCTTTTAAGCCATTCTGACGTATGTGGGCGAATGCCTCTTTGCCTGCATATATTTTTAATGCGGTGCTCATCGGTCTATTCCCTAAATAAAATTCATTGTTCGTGTTTTTCAGCTGCCTGACTAGGGGGATTTGTGCAATCATTCCATCGGATTGGTATCACGCTAGAATGGAGAAGTGTATGCAACATACCCGCGTAATTCAGGTTTGGGACTGGCCGCTGCGGCTCAGTCATTGGTTACTGGCGGTGGCGGTGATCGGTGCCATTATCACCGTTAAGATCGGTGGCAATGCCATGATCTGGCACGAGCGATTTGGTTGGTTGGCACTCGGTTGTGTGGTGTTTCGTGTGCAGTGGGGATTTCTGGGTTCTCATCATGCACGTTTTCGTCAGTTCTTGCCGAACCCATGGAGTATCCGAGAATATTGGCAAGGACGCTGGCAAGGGCTGGGTCACAATCCTTTAGGGGCATTGTCGGTGTATGCCTTGTTGTTCATTGTGTTATTGCAGGCCATGCTGGGATTGTTCAGCAATGACGACATTGCGTTTCGTGGTAGTTTGGTGTCGTTGATCAGTGGTGATTTAAGTCATGAGCTCAGCAGTTGGCATCGACGCTTAGAGCCCGTTGTGTTTGCGTTAATCGGTTTGCATTTATTGGCTGTGCTGATTTACACACTACGTGGTAAAGGAATTTTACTGCCGATGATCCATGGTAAAAAAGAAGCAAGCGCAGAGCAAATGGCGTATTTACAAAACAAAATTGAGCCGATGCGTAGCCAAGAATGGCGCTGGCTGCCGTTCGGTATTGCGTTATTGATGACGCTAGGCTGTGTTTGGTTGGCAGCTGGTGGCTTGATTACGCCACCAGCCCCAGCCCCGGTCATTGACTTGGGCTGGTAATCAATATCGAGCTGTTTTAGCGGCCACGGAAATCATCGTGGCACGCTTTGCAGCTTTGGCCGACGGTACCAAACTGACGAGCAATGGCGTCTTTGTCGCCCGTCTCGGCAACCTTTTGCAATTCGTTGGCCGCGGTCATAAAGCCAATGGCGACCTCACGAACACGTTCAGGTTGTTCGAAGAATTCGGATTTTAGTCGCGTTTTTTTCCAGCCTGTGCCTTTGTCTGTGCCAGGCGCATACAACGCACCCATTCCCGAGTTAGCCACGGCCGCAATGGCATTCGCAGCGGCTTGAACTTGTGCTTGATTGAACTCTACGGTGCCATCAATCACTTGTGCTTTAATTTTTCCCATATTCCATGCGGCAAACTGGTAAGCGGATTGACGAGTTTTGATTTGATCTTCGTTGCTTAAGCTTGCTTGAGTGGTGGCGATAATGGCACCACTGAGCACGAAAGCGGATAAGCCCGATAGTAATTGTTTTTTCATGGTTACGTCCTCTCATAAAACCGCATTCATCATACACATATTTAATTGATATCGAGAAGATCACGTCTTTTTATTAGACAAATGGATGCAACAAAGCGTTGCAATTAGACGATCTACGACGGATATCAGCCAAGAAATAACGGCGCGCTTGCCAGTGCAATAGGGCTTGGTTACAGTGCTTGCTTTGATGATTGCTTTCATAATAAGGAGTTCGTATGTGGTTCAAAGGATCGATCATAGTCATGCTGTGTTGGGTGAGTTCGGCCAGCAGTTTTGAATTGTCCGAAGCCTCAAAAGTGTATGCTGCTAACGATGGCATTCGTGTCGTCATTGCGCCGATTCAGGGTGAAAACAAAGCACTGCTACAAATGACGGGGATTCACCATCCTGCCAATGGCGTGGTTTTCATGAGTGACATCGTTAATCGTGATGGCAGCGTGAAGGCGTATCAATTTCAACGTGATGGTAAAACGCGTGCGATGGTTTTACAGCGTCAAGGTTGGAATGGCGATTTTTATGAAGCGTTTGTACCAGACGGCCCAAAAGTGTCGTTGCGTTTTGATCCTGATGCCAATGAGCGTTTGAGCCTCACCGTATTGAAGGACACCTATTTGCAACAACAGGCCGAAGGACGTCAGGCCGAACTGGCTAAATTGGATCGTACCAGCCGTATTGAGCATGCTAATCGACTCTTGCAGCGCAGTGCGGCAGAAGTGCAACAGCATTGCGGTTCTTCGTTAGCCACCAACATAGATTGGAACAGTATTGATGACACTTTGTTAGCCGACATCAGTGCCGGTGGCTTTTGTGCGGTTGTGGCGTCTGAGTTGGCGAGCTTGTGCCGAAGTGATGAGCGTTATCGCGAGCTAGCAAACACCTTTACTGACGTATCGTGTCAGTTTTCTGATCGCTTGCACCTCGTACAAAACGAACAGGTGTTAGAATTTCGTACCAATCGCTCAGAACCTAATCAACAGGAATTTGTGCGTTCCTTCTTTCGTAATCTATAACCATCCTGTGTTTGAAAAGCAGTCAGTCACGACGCTGGCTGTTTTTTGATCTGCATCATGTTCATCGCCAATGAATCTGACAGTGCGTAGTTGACGTGCCACACTGAATGTTCACTAAGCAATGTTCATTCATAGGAGTGGTGATATGCGATTACAGAACCAAGTCGTTTTAGTAACGGGCGGAGCCAGTGGTATTGGTTTGGCGGCTGTCGAAGCGTGTTTAGTGCAAGGTGCTCAGGTGGTCATGGCTGATTTGGCCACTTCGTCCGGACAAAACGTCTGTACAACACTCGCTGGCAAGTATCCAAATCAATGCGTTTTTATGCCCGTGGATGTGACCAGCACGGTCGACGTTGACAATTTGGTGGCGAAAACGGTGGCGCATTTCGGACGTTTGGATGCGGTATTCAACAATGCGGGTATTGGCGGTATTACCCCCGCGGTTGATTATCTGGATGAAGATTTCATGCGGGTGATTGACGTTAACCTGATGGGTGTATTCCGTGTTGCACGAGCCGCATTGCGGGTTATGTATGCTCAAGGCTCAGGCAGCATTGTTAACTGTGCTTCCATTTTAGGGTTTTTTGGCCAGTCCGGCACGGCGGCTTACACGGCCGCCAAAGGCGGGGTGGTGAATATGACGCGAACCTTGGCCATCGAGGCCGCAGCGAAAGGTGTACGTGTTAATGGCATCGGACCTGGCTACATCAAAACGCCTTTATTGGATGCGCTCGACGAACCCACCCTGCAGTTCTTACAAGGTTTGCATCCGCTCGGTCGATTGGGTGAAGCGAGTGAAGTGGCCGATGCTTTCGTTTTCTTAGCCAGTCAAGAATCCAGCTTTATCACGGGTCATACGTTGATGGTGGATGGTGGCTTCTTAGCCGGTAAGTCGTAATGACGAGTATTTTTGTAGATACCATCTCTCCGAACCGCTCACAACACCTTAAACGGCTACTTGTG
>JACUUC010000041.1 GCA_014859445.1 Bacterioplanes sp. | reverse complement strand
TTGACGATGGCCGTATTATCGCTGATTTCGGGAATTATTCAGAGTCTCCCTAAGTAAACACAATTACTAGCAAGCAATGTTATGTAACGATTTCGCTAGCGTAGTGAGCTTTTCAACTTTACCAACCGCATGGCTCAGATGATAATAACGCCCGAATGAAAGGTCAGCGATTTTACCTGGCCGTTATTATTAGTTACGGAGCATAAGATGCCAAAAGCTAACGAAATCAAGAAAAACATGGCCGTTGAATTTGAAGGACGCGCCTACTTCATTCGTGACATTGAGCGCTCGGTGCCTCAAGGTCGCGCTGGGGGTAGCCTTTATCGCATGCGCATGTACGATGTGGTCAATGGCAACAAGATCGATCACACCTTCAAAGACTCCGACATGCTGACCCTTGCCGACCTACACCGTCGTGATGTCACCTTTTCTTATGCGGATGGCGATGAATACGTGTTCATGGACAACGAAGACTACACACAATACAGCCTAGACAAGAGCAGTATTGAAGATGAATTGTTGTTTGTGGCTGAAGACACGCAAGGCTTGCAAGTGATTCTGATTGACGCCGCACCCAAGGCCTTAGTCGTTCCACTGACCGTTGACTTAGTGATCGAAGAGACTGACCCATCCATCAAAGGTGGATCCGCGACTGCTCGTACCAAACCCGCCCGCTTAACCACCGGCTTAGTCGTTCAAGTACCAGAGCACATCTCAACCGGTGATCGTATTCGTGTGAACACCGAAGAACGTCGTTTCTTAAGCCGCGCTTAAATGTGTCGGCCTTGCCGATAACACCGTCTTAACCTGCTCGGTTATCCTTAAAAAGGTAACCGAGTACCGTCCCAATGAAATAAGTAACCCGAATCTTCTTCTGTTACATTGTGAGCAATGCGCAAAATCCGTTCAGCCGTTTGCTGTGGTTGGTATAATTTGTCGGTCGCAACATTGGCCTGAAATGGACGCGACAAGGCGGTATCGGTAGTGCCTGGGTGTACCGCAACAACGACGGTTTTGGGCGCTTTTCGTTGCCATTCAATGGCCATATTGCGAATGAACATATTCAAAGCCGCTTTGCTCATGCGATAGCTATACCAACCGCCCAAGCGGTTGTCGGTAATTGAACCCACCATCGCCGACAGCGATAGCCATCGTACCACTGAGTCACGCTTGACTAACGGCATCATCGCTTGAGCCATGTGTACATGAGCCAACACATTGGTTTGCAAATTCTCGATAAAAAACGTGTCGTCAAAATCACGTAGTGTTTTTTCTGGGCCTTTATCAGAACGATGCAGCATACCGGAGCACACAATCACGACATCCGGAAGCGGACGAGCAGCGAGCCACTCGCGAACCATAGGAATATGATCTTCTCGACTCAGATCGGCCTGCAAATGCTCAGAATCGCCTACTGAGTTTCCTCGACTAATCGTCATTAGGGATAACTGGCGCGCCTTAACCTGCTGCATCAATGCCGAGGCAATGCCACCGCCCGCCCCCACAATCAGAATTCGCTTCATACAATCCTCATGGAAATGATCGGTTATACGGCGAATATATTAATCACCCTGACGCGTGCGTTTAATAAAACGAGCACGACAATTTTCATCCACCAAACTGAAGATACTGTAGCGCTTGTCACCGACAGCAACGTAACTCGCCACCTCTTTATGGCGGCTAGGATGATGCAGTTTGAGTACACGTGCTGGATGGAAAATCTCAGCTTGTCGAAAGTAGCTCAACGCCAAGTCATCGCCTGCCGCTTTTGCATCCCAATCGCGACAATCTGCCACGGCCCATGAACTCATCATCAGCGCACTGAGCACGAGTGGGTATTGAACAAAACGGTTCATGAATTCTCCGTTTAAACGAACAAAAAAGCCGCAAAAATATGCGGCTTTTTCGGCTATTACACAAGCAGCAAACGATTAATCGTCGCCACCCATCACGCCCAAGATCTGCAACAAGCTCAAGAACAAGTTATAGATCGCCACATACAAGGTGACGGTTGCAGAGATGTAGTTGGTTTCACCGCCGTGCAAAATGGCGCTGGTTTGATAAGCAATCAAGCCAGACATCAACATAATGAACATGGCCGACACCGCCAACGACAAAGCTGGCAAGCTAAAGAAGTAGGCACCCAAGGCACACACAAACGCCACTAAGATACCGACCATTAAGGTTTTACCCCAGCCACTCAAATCTTTACCGGTCGACAATACCCAGCCAGACATGGCAAAGAAAATTAAGCCGGTTGCACCCATCGCCATCATGATGGTCTCGGTGCCATTCGGTAAACTGGCGTACATGTTCAAAATAGGGCCTAAGGTCAAACCCATAAAGCCCGTTAAGGCAAACACAGACACCAAACCCATGGCACTGTTTTTGGTTTTTTCGACCAAGAACAACAAGGCAAAATAGCCAACCAAGGTTAACAAACCAAAGTGCGGTACATTAAAGGCAATCGACACACCCGCCATGATGGCACTGAACACCAAGGTGAGCGACAACAGCATGTAGGTATTGCGCAGAACTTTGCGTCCGTCACCAACCAGTACGTCATTTTGTTCATATTGCTGGGCAAAGGTCGCTTCCGATACGTTATTCGTTGGCTCCTTACCGTCTTTCATATTCAAATAGTCTGGGCGATTCATCACACAACTCCTGTTTTTTGGCTATTCGCGTTCATCCGCTTGTTGGATCAGACAACAAGACAGTCGTTAAATTCCAAATTAGCATACCCTATGCGAAGGAATAGTTCGATGCAATTTGCTCATTACGACTGGCATTCTTGCGCGTTCGGAGCCAAGCGACAGCGTACCCGCTTCTGTAGCGTCAACATGGACTCATCGTACAAGCCTTTGTGCAACAACTCGTCACGTAATGCAGACCATTCTCGATCGAATTGCTCACGCGATTCGGTATTGACGACTTTCCAACTCGTCGCTGGAATGGCACTTCGCTCCTGCTCAACTCGGCGCTGATAGGCATCGAACATGAATAGAAAATCTTCGCGCAATAGTTGCGCCAAACCGGTCGGGAAACGATCACTGTGCCCCACCAAATGCACCGTCGATTGCGCCACTGGGTAAGCAAAAATACTGATTGGAGAAGACAGTTGCCCTGCCATAACAGGGTAAACCGCTAACGGAGCCATCATGACGGGGATGGTTCCGCCGGTAAAGCCCTGAATCAGCTCTGGCATGATGAGTACGTTAGTCTCTGATGAAAATTGCTGCGCGATGGCTTGTAACGATTCATCATGAGCAACAACAGCCAGCGGTTGATCCCGAAACGCATCCACATCCGACGCCTTGTTGTCCGCCGCAAACAAATAACTTTCACCCAAAGATGCGATACCCAACACGGTAAAGCCATTTTCCTCTAAGCGGGGGGCCGTGCGTGAATTGGCCACCACTTGCATGAGTATTTTCAGATGCGTTAAATCAGGAACCGCACCAACGGCTTCCACCGTGGCCGCGAAACGATTGAATTCGTACACGCGATTACCGCGCAACAAGGCCGCATCGCAGCGTCGCTCTTTTAAGTCGGTTAGCAACAGTTCTTCGTCTTGATAGGCGCGCACATCCAACGCAATGCCGTAGTGCAATGAACGCACCGTTTGATCAGACACGGTCGCAAAAATGGGTCCCGCTCGCCCAAGTGGATCCCACACGCAAAAACTGCGATCAATACGACCATTCACGAATTCATCGGCGTGCAATTCGCGCAATGCATTAATGCGGTAGGCCAATGGCAAATTGGCATTCATGATGGTGGTTTGCAAACGAGTCTTTTGCCGTTCAGTACGGGCATCCGCCAGCGCCGTCAATGGCAATAAAACGAGTAAAAAACACGTAATCCGAGTCAGTCTATTCATGGTGAGCCCTACTATTTTTGTTATAGCGCCATTTAACGCACAATATTGATACAAAACAATGGTAATTCAGGCCGATTTTGACTCTTTTGATTACACAGAGTGACAAGCCAGTGACTTTTATTGACAGACTATTGAACAAACGCCTCGTACAGTTAAACTGAAACAACCCATAACGATAATAAGGATCCGTCATCATGCAAAAATCGCCACTCGCGATGCTCTATCACTGGGAGCAACAACAACCCAACACCGTGTATTTACGTCAACCAATCAACGGTGTGTTTCATGACATTACTTGGGCGGAGTACGGTCAACGTATCCGCCGTTTGGCCGCCGCATTAAAGGCGCGTCAATATCCAGATGGCAGCCACATTGCCATTTTGTCGAAGAACTGTGCCGAATGGTTCATCACCGACCTGGCCATCATGATGGCGGGGCATGTATCCGTTCCGATCTACGCCACAGCCGGTCAAGAAACCATTCAATACGTACTCACCCACAGCCATTGCCGAGCCATCTTCATTGGCAAATTGGATGATACGGAACACCAATGCCAAGCCATACCAAACCATGTCGAGCGTTTTGCATTTCCGTATGATGGCATTAAAGCCGATCACTTCTGGAATGATGTGATGGCCCACGAACCATTAACCGACAATCCAGACCGCTCCGCCGACGACACCATGAGCATCATCTATACCTCAGGCAGTACGGGCAACCCAAAGGGCGTCGTGGTTACCCTGGGTGCGTATGGCTGGAGCTGCGAAACCTTGGGTCGTACCATGCCAACCTACCCCAATGATCGCGCCCTCAGTTACTTGCCATTAGCGCACATTACCGAACGTGTCATCATCGAAGGCGCCAGCTTGTACAATGGCTTCCAAGTCAGTTTTGTCGAATCACTCGATACCTTTGCCGACAATCTCAAAACCGTCTCTCCCACACTCTTTTTGTCTGTACCACGTCTCTGGACTCGTTTCCAAATGGCCGTGTTGGCAAAAATGCCGCCGAAAAAACTGAATTTGTTATTGAGCATCCCATTTTTAAACAAAGTCGTTGCTCGTAAAATTCGTCAACAACTCGGTCTTGATGACGCCCGCTTGTTTGGTAGTGGTTCTGCGCCGCTCTCTAAAGCCACCATTCAGTGGTATCAACGAATCGGTATCAACATCACCGAAGCATGGGGCATGAGCGAGACCACCGCACTGGGCACGACCTGTCATCCATTTCGAGCCGACAAAATCGGCAGTATTGGTCGCGCCTACGACGGCGTTGATTTGCGCTTAAGTGATGAAGGCGAAATTCAAGTAAAAGGCCCTTTCTTGATGAAAGAGTATTATCTTGAACCAGAGAAGACCGCCGAAACCTTTACCGAAGACGGCTATTTAAAAACCGGCGATAAAGGTGAAATGGACAGCGAAGGCTACGTCAAAATTACCGGTCGTTTGAAGGAAATCTTCAAAACCAGTAAAGGCAAGTACATTGCGCCCGTTCCGATCGAATCCAAGATCATGGAGAACCCATTGGTCGAGCAGATTTGTGTTACCGGTAGCCACTTAAAACAGCCCATCGCGCTACTGGTGCTGACCCCTGAGGCCAGTACATTGGAGCGAGAGCATGTTCGCCATAGTTTGGAAAAAACCCTCGAAAAAGTGAACAGTACGCTAGAAAGCCATGCCGTACTGGATGCGCTGATGATTGTGAACGACAGCTGGACGGTAGAAAACAACTTACTCACCCCTACCCTGAAAATACGCCGCCATTTGATCGAGGCGTATTATCACGAAACCATTCATCGTCCATTACAGGCGAAGGTGGAGTGGCAATAAGGTAACATCGTGGGTGGCGGAAACTATTCCGCTACCCATTCATCGCAACGCCACACACTTTGCTCGGATAAATGCGCCGCCAAACGCGGTAATAACTGCTGCATGGTGGGCAGTAACGTCCACGGCGGATTAATAACAATCATACCGGCCGATGTCATTCCGTACCCTTCCGCATCAGCCTGCAAACCCAACTCATAACGCTGAATATTACGAATACCCGATTTTTTTAAACTTCGTTCCATGCGTTCAATACGGGCGCGATCAACCACCGGATACCACAAGGCATAGGTCGCCGTGGCCATACGCCGATGAGCCTGTTGCAGTGTATCAATCACCTTGTCGTAGTCGTCTTTCATTTCATACGACGGATCCATCAATACCAAACCACGCTTTGTTGGGGTTGGTAAGGCGGCAATCAAGCCTCGCAAACCGTCTTCTAAACGAACTCGAATGCGTTTATCACGCGCCATACGTTGCTGCAACGCAACACCGTCATTGGGGTGCAACTCGAACAACAAGGCGTGATCTTGCTCACGTAACAAGCGCTGCGCAATCACCGGAGAGCCAGGGTATTCGCCCTTCTGTGTGCGAACAATATCCTGATAATTGCTCAGTTCTGGCCAGTCTAATAACAAGATTCGTTCGATACCTTGGCGGTACTCTTGTGTTTTATTCGCCTCCATCGAATCGAGTGAATACGCACCGGCACCGGCATGTGTGTCGATGTAAATAAAGGGTTTCTCTTTTTTTTGCAGGTACAACAAAATCTCAATTTGCACCAAATGCTTTAACACATCGGCAAAGTTTCCTGCATGGAACGCGTGACGATAACTTAGCATGACACCCAACTTCACTCACAATTCGTTCAACAAAAAAGCGCATCGTACGATGCGCTTTATAAAATCGTTAATCATCTACCCACACTATGGGCGATCATCAACTTCTTCTAGCTCAGGTGGGATCAAATCTTCACGCGTCAGATTCATTACCACCAACATATTGGATGCGATGTAAATGGACGAGTACGTACCCACTAACACACCAATCATCAAGGCAATAGCAAAGTTATGAATCAAATCACCACCAACCAACAACAGCGCCAACAAGACCGCAGCCGTAGTCATCGAGGTCATGATGGTACGACCAAAGGTTTGCGTGATGGATTCATTAATGATTTCCATAATTTCTGCGCGACGAATGATGCGAATGTTTTCACGTATCCGGTCGGCAACAACGATGGTGTCATTCAACGAGTAACCAATGACCGCCAACAAGGCCGCCAATACAGTCAGATCGAATTCCCACTGGAAGATAGAGAATAAACCAACAATGATGACGACATCGTGAAACAACGCCAGTACCGACGCTACGGAAAACTTAAACTGGAATCGTGCTGCCACGTACAGCATGACAACCGCCAACGCCAACAATAACGCCAAGCCACCCTGATCACGCAGTTCTTCACCAATGCTGGCACCCACAAATTCACTGCGTTTCAGTATCACTGGGTTATCGGCTGAGGTCGCTTGTAACAGCGCCAATACTTCATTACCAAGGTTGTCACGAAACGCTTCGGACATGCGCACAATGATGTCGGTTTCAGAACCGAAATATTGCACCGCTACATCACGAAATCCTTCCGCGACTAACACACTTTGAATATCCCCTACCGCCACAGGCTGTTGGTATTCGACTTCAAGCAGTGTCCCACCGGTAAAATCCAACCCTAAGTTCAACCCCTGAGTAGCAATGGATGCGATGGAAGCCACCACCAAAACCAACGACAAAACGAGACTGACTAGACGATATTTCATAAAGTCGATGATTTTCATGCTTTGCCTCCAATCGATAAACGCTCAATACGGCGACCACCATAAACCACATTCACCATGGCGCGAGTGAATACAATCGCAGTAAACATCGAGGTTAAAATACCGAAAGACAAGGTAACAGCGAACCCTTTAATCGGCCCGGTACCCACCGCAAACAAGATAATGGCAACAATCAATGTCGTGATATTGGCATCGAGAATCGTCACAAATGCTCGATCGTACCCCTCATGAATCGCTTGCTGTGGCGAACGACCATTGGCCAACTCTTCTCGGATGCGCGAGAAAATCAACACATTGGCATCGACGGCCATCCCCACCGTCAAGACGATACCGGCAATACCGGGCAGCGTTAAGGTCGCACCAATGATGGACATCATCGCAATCAACATAACCAAGTTGGCAAACAACGCAATATTGGCAATAACGCCAAACGTACGATAGACCAACACCATGATGATCAATACCAGTGCCAAGCCAGTGAGTACCGACTTCACACCCAGCTCAATGTTTTCCGCACCGAGACTTGGACCAATCGTTCGCTCTTCCACGAAGTACATTGGCGCCGCAAGCGCACCGGCACGAAGTAACAGTGCCAGTTCGGAAGCTTCAGCAGACTCCAATCCAGTAATTCGGAAACTGGAACCCAAGGTACTTTGAATCGTAGCTAATGAAATAATGGTTTTTTCAACCACTTGCACGGTACGTTCAACTTCAACACCCTCGACGATTTCATACGTTGTACGAGGTTTGCGTTCAACAAAAAGTACCGCCATGCGACGCTTAATTGCATTGCGAGTGGTTTGTTGCATCACAGCACCGCCACGCGCATCCAAATCAATATTCACTTGCGGGAAGCCATTTTCATCGAAGGAAGGCTGTGCATTAGTGACGCTGTCACCCGTGGTGATGATGGTTTTTTCGATACGAGCCGTACGCATTGGCTCGTTGCGGAAAGGAAATTCTTCACTGCCAAAACGTGGCGCATTCGCTTGGGCTTCTAAACGGAACTCAAGATTGGCTGCACGGCCAATAATACGCTTAGCCGCGGCGGTATCTTGCACCCCTGGCAATTCAATCACAATGCGATTGCGACCTTGACGTTGCACCAAAGGTTCCGCCACACCCAACTCGTTCACTCGATTACGCATCGTGGTTAAGTTTTGACGAATGGCGTAGTCTTCGAACGCTTTAATCTGTTGTTCCGATAAGTTGAGTAACAAATCAAAACTGCCGGTAGCGTCATCCGTCGTACGCTCAAATTCACCAAATTGACGCGATACAAAATTATTGGCCTGATCACGAACGGCCGCATCATCGAACACAATGCGGATGCGATCACCATCGAGTACCACATTGCGATAACGGATGTTTTCTTGACGCAAACGATTACGGAATTCATCGCGGTAATTGGTAATACGACTGGCCACGTATTCTTGCATGTCGACTTCCATCAGGAAGTGCACACCACCACTCAAATCCAAGCCAAGCGTTAATGGCCCCGCTCCAATGTTATTTAACCAAGTCGGCGTGGTTGGGGCTAAGTTTAACGCAACCACAAATTCATCGCCTAAGCGGCGTTCTATCGCACTCTTCGCCGGTAATTGATCGGCATTGCGTGTTAAGCGGAACAAGGCCGTCGACCCCGTCACCTCATCACCAAAAAATTCAATCTGATTGTCTTCTAACGTAGAACGGATTTGATTCAGCGTCGATTCGGTCATGTCCACACCGGTTCGCGCGGCCGTTACTTGAATAGCCGGATCGGGCGGATACAAATTCGGAGCAGCGTACACGGCGGCCAGTACCAGTACCACCAGCACCAGAAGATTCTTCCACAGTGGGTATTTATTGAGCATGGTGTGCCCTTATTCCTTAAATAAACGAGGGCTGTAGAAACAGCCCACCGGCTTTACAGAGTGAAGCTTGAGACATCGGTACGATCTCTCGAAAATAACAATGGCGGCCGTAGCCGCCAATCAGATTACGCTTTCACTTCTTTGATCGTGCCCTTCGGTAATGCAGCAGAAATGGCAACTTTTTGTACAGGGAACTGCACACCATCAGCCACTTCAATCACCACAAAGTCATCCGTCACTTTGGTGACTTTGCCTAACATGCCACCGGCGGTAACCACTTCGTCGCCTTTGGCCAAGGCACTGATCAGATTTTTATGTTCTTTTTGACGCTTACTTTGTGGACGCCACAGCAAGAAGTAAAAAATCAATAAAAAACCGCCCAAAAAGACCAACTGGCCGGTAACACCCATAGGTTGCGCACCACCATCGGCCAATGCCGTACCCGATGCCAACAATGCCATGGCCGCTAAAATCATTTTCATTTACTGCTTCTCCAACGGTGAATGCGCTAAATGCACACTGGTTAATAATTAATCTATAATCGTTGTTTCATCCAAAGGCGGAGTCGTTCGACCGCGCTTAGCGTAAAACTCATCAACAAATTCAGCAAATGTACCTGCTTCGAGCGCATCTCGCAAACCCGCCATCAGGGTTTGATAATAATGCAAATTATGTATGGTATTGAGTGTCGCGCCTAAAATCTCTTTGCATCGATCCAAATGATGTAAATAAGCCCGACTGTAGTTTTTACAAGTGTAACAATCGCAATTGTCATCAATCGGCCCTGTGTGGGTACGATTTACAGCATTACGAATCTTAATCACACCTGTTGAAGTGAATAAATGACCATTGCGTGCGTTGCGCGTCGGCATCACACAATCGAACATATCCACACCACGACGAACACCTTCAACCAAATCTTCCGGTTTGCCAACCCCCATCAGATACCGTGGTTTATCGGCGGGCATTTGCGGAGCCGTATGACGCAAAATTCGCATCATGTCATCTTTTGGCTCCCCAACACTCAACCCACCAATGGCGTAACCATCAAAACCAATATCGGTCAACGCGGCTAATGACTCATCACGCAAGGATTCGTACATCCCGCCTTGAATGATGCCAAACAAAGCCGATGGATTATCGCCGTGCGCATCCTTCGAACGCTGCGCCCAGCGCAACGACAAGCGCATCGAATCGGCGGCCTCTTGCTCCGTGGCCGGATACGGTGTGCACTCATCAAAAATCATCACCACATCGGAACCCAGCTCACGCTGCACCTGCATGGAGCTTTCCGGTGTCATCAGTACTTTGTCGCCATTGACAGGCGAACGAAATGTGACGCCCTCTTCCGTGATCTTACGCATATCACCCAAGCTAAACACTTGAAAACCACCCGAGTCGGTTAGGATCGGCTTATCCCAACCAATAAAGTCATGTAAATCACCGTGTAATTTCACCACGTCCGTTCCGGGACGAAGCATCAGATGAAAGGTATTACCCAGAATGATTTCTGCGCCAAGTGCTTTGATTTGCTCAGGGTCTAGCCCCTTCACCGAACCATAGGTGCCTACTGGCATAAACGCGGGCGTTTGCACATCACCACGGGGAAACGATAATGTTCCTCGTCGAGCAAATCCGCTGGCCTCGTCCACGGTGCAGTGGACAGTAAATTTCATAAAACATTCGCGGCTCATGCCGAAATCCTCACTGAGTGTCGCTGGGCGATTGTGGACAAGTTAACAACATGGCATCGCCATAACTGTAAAAACGGTATTGCTGAGCAATCGCAGTCTCGTAGGCGGCCAAGGTATGATCACGCCCTGCAAACGCGGATACCAACATAATCAACGTCGACTCCGGCAAATGGAAATTCGTGATCATGGCGTCAACACTGCGAAAACGATAGCCTGGATAGATGAATATTTGGCTATCGCCGTGAAACTCGGCAATCTCACCTTGCTGACTGGCACTTTCCAAACTGCGCACCGACGTCGTCCCAACAGCCACCACACGCTTTCCTGCTGCACGTGTTGCTTGAACGGCGTTAACCACATCCGCAGGAACATCAATGTATTCGGAATGCATGACATGCTCTTGAATATCGTCCACTTTAACAGGCTGAAACGTTCCCGCTCCAACATGCAAAGTCACAAACGCAAACTGCACCCCTTTGGCACGTAATCGCTCCATTAAGGCATCATCAAAATGCAAACCGGCTGTCGGTGCGGCTACGGCACCAGGCTCGGTTGCATACACGGTTTGGTAGCGCTCTTTATCTTGCTCAACTTGCTCACGTTCCATATAAGGTGGCAATGGCATGTGACCAACTCGATCCAAAACCGACAGAATTGGCTCATCACACGCAAAACGAACATGAAATAACGCACCTTGACGACCCAGCACTTCCACCGACTCGCCACCTAGTGTTATCCATTGGCCGGTTTTCGGAGAGCGTGATGAGCGTAAATGAACCAATGCCTCATGGGTATCCAAAATACGTTCGATCAAAGCTTCTACTTTACCACCACTGGCTTTTTCGCCGAACAAACGCGCAGGAATCACCTTCGTATTGTTAAATACCAACAAGTCACCCGCATCCAATAGGGATTCAATATCACTAAAAATACGGTGCTCACATTGACCCGTTTGGCCATTTAAACACAACAACCGCGATGCCGAGCGCTCTGGCATGGGGTAACGAGCGATTAATTCATCAGGAAGTTGGAAGGTAAAATCTCGAGTTTTCACGGTAGCACCATACCTAAACAAGATCGACACAACAGACACCGCCTACCCATGGTTAGGCGGCGTAACTAAGGTCGACGCAGATTACAAATCAATAATGGCGCAAGATTAACAGACTTAATAACGTAAGTTGAGGAAATCATTAAAAAAATCGTTGACAGTTTTTTTTTCGACGGTAATATACGCGGCACAAGAACGAAGCAATTGAGCCAGAGTGGCGAAATTGGTAGACGCAGGGGATTCAAAATCCCCCGCCTTAACGGGTGTGCCGGTTCGAGTCCGGCCTCTGGTACCACTCAAATGACTTCTTTTTGTTCTACAACGGCTGCAACGCGCAGATACCGATTGTAATTAAGCCCAGGTGGTGGAATTGGTAGACACGCTGTGTTCAGGTCGCAGTGAGCTATGCTCGTGAGAGTTCGAGTCTCTCCCTGGGCACCATCCTTAAGTAACGTCCGTTACGCATTAAATCAATAACTGCTTTGCTATTTTTAATGACTAATATAAACGGTTTATATTCTTTATGCTGTTCAGAATGGAACGCCATTTGAAAGCAAAAAACCGATCACGGCTTATCCGCAACCGGCTTCTTCAATCACCGTACTAGAATCGGTAATTCACACCACTACTGATCACCGCACAACCATTAATGGGCTCACCATTGTTATGGATAAAATCACCATTAGCATCCACCTTCCGGCTATCGGTGTAATTATTATTCCCTGCGCCATTGGTCACGTCGTACGCACAGTAGTCGTCCGAGTGATGGTACTCTAAGAACACCGCCATGTGATCGCTGATGTCTCGCGCTAAGCCAATGCCAAATTCTGAACCACGACCAAATTGATAAGCGTCATCGTCATCACGATTCACTGGCAAGTAACTTGGATAATCACCCACACCATAATGCAAGGTTAAGGTATTTTTTTGCCATGCAAATTGCACTTGCATGCTACTCAAGGAAGCCTCCTTGTTGCCACCCGCACGCTTCGTGGCGTACGCATTTTTCGGCTCGGCAATTTCATGCTTTGCCGCCAAACGCCATGCACCGAGTTGATACTCGCCGGCAATGGCCATAATTTCACCACCACCGTCAGAGGCACTGTCATAGCCTAAACTAACGACACCACTCGGCAAGGCGTAGCTACCGGCGGCAATAATACGAGTTTCAGCAGAGGGATCATCGACACCGCTTTGAACCAAATTAATAGTCGCATCCAAACCATGCCATGACGGCGTACTGTAGCTCAGTGTTTTATCCGTCTGAAAAGCAGAGTAGGTATCGAACCCTGTCCAGCCTGCGTAGAAACGGTCGGTCGTATATGCAATGCGGTCATAGTAGGCATTCCACATACGCCCCACCTGCAATCGACCATATTCCCCTTCGATACCCACCAAAGCGATATTATGTTCACTGCGCACATCACCAGCCCATTTCACCTGACGACTTTTACTCAGCTCTGCATTGGCCGCATCGATATAAATACTGTATTGGAAAAAGCCATTTATACCCGGGGCGATCTCATGACTGCCCATCACACCCAAACTGCTGTAGGTATCCTGTAACTCATAATGATCTGGAAACTCATTTTGATTTTCCATCATGCGGTATTCAAGAGCGATATTCAGGTTGCCATAAAAGGTCAATTCACTGGCGATAGCGAATGGACTACTTAATAACAACACAGGCAATAGTGGGCGAAGGATGGGATGGCGCATAATGACGTTCCTAGCGTAATGAATCTGCTTTAGGTATAGAAGACAGCATCGCATTACGCCAGAAATTTCATGAAATAGTGGCATCGCGTTGGAACTTTATTAAACTGACGTAATTTCCAACAACTCAACATCAAAGATCAGCAAAGAACCACCAGGGATACCCGCCACAGCACGACGGCCATAACCCAGATGAGAAGGAATAAAAAACCGCTTCTTCTCACCAACCACCATGGTTTGCAGCCCCTCTGTCCAGCCGGCAATCACTTGGTTCAAAGGAAACGCAATCGGCTCTCCTCTCGCCACCGAACTATCGAACACCGTTCCATCTAACAAGGTGCCATGATAGTGCACGAGTACACGATCGGTGGCCGAGGGCGACAATGGACCATCACCCGCCTCAAGTAACAACCATTGCAAGCCACTGTCACACTGTACAACCCCTTCCGCTTCGGCGTTTTCTTGCAAAAAAGCCTCACCCGCCGCGATGTTGTCATCGGCACCCGGTGCACCCACACCGGCTCGACGCAGGGCGTAAACCAGTAAAGCCACCAACAGCAGTAAAAAAATACCATTCCAGATCATATCTACCCTTCTCCGTTCAATGTAACACTACGATTTATCCGTTGTTTTCAATAAGGACCGACGATAAAGATCCTTATCATCTTCAAACAATTTCTCGCCGACGTTCTCTACCTTTTTTAAGGAGTCTAGTGACTTGGATAAAAACTCACGTTCATACAACACACCGATTACGGTTGTCGCCGCCAGTAGAAAGACCCAAGGACTGACAAACCACGTCAGAACAGCTAACGAAAAATAAAACGACCTCATGCCGTAGTTATAACTGTGGCTGGCCTGATCGATGACCTTGGCACTGTAAATGGCAAAATTACGTCGTTCATTGGCGGTCACTCCTTGCTCTTCCGGCATCGGCGCGGCACCAATTAACACCGACGCAAAGCCGAACTGGCGCATAGACCAAGTAAACGTAAAAAACGCATAGATAAAAATCGCCATCAATGTCAGTAGTTTTAACTCAACCGCCAACACAGAGCCATGACTGGCAAAGCTGATTTCTGCCAAAACAATATGAATGCGCTCACTAACACTCAAGCCAGTCACCAAACCGGCCAAAATCAGCACACAAGAAGACGCAAAAAAGGTGACGTTACGCTCAAGATTACCAATCAAAGCGGCATCACCAACTCGAATGTCACGTTGGAGTAATCGCCGCATCCAATTAATACGATGGACGTGCAACACCGAGGCCAAACAGGCCGTCTTCTTCGCCTGCCTGCGCGAAAAGAATGAATACCCAACCCAACAGAGTAAAAACCACAACAAACTCAGCCAATTCAGCAAACCAATGGTTTCAATTTCTGCGGCCATCATAACGTTTGACACCTTTTGCAATTCTCATCGATGAAATAGATCGGCTAGACGCTTTCGTTGCACAAATGCACCTTACCACAGCCCAAGACAGCTGCTATGTTAGCATGATATCAATCACGCCACGTCAATCGAGGATGTATGAAAACAACGCACTACGATCTCATCGTTTACGGAGCCAGTAGCTTTGTCGGGCAGATATTATGCCAGTATCTAGCCAAGCAATTTGGACTCAATCAGGAATTACGCTGGGCCATTGCAGGACGCTCGTTAAGCAAACTCGAAGCCGTTCGTGATGAATTGCAGCCGCATCTCGGAGAGCAAACACAGCAACTCCCCATTCTTTTGGCGGATGCCGGTGATCAAACAGCCTTGACTGAACTGTGCCAACAAACTCGCGTTGTCGTCTCTACTGTTGGGCCGTACGCATTATACGGCGAACCGCTGGTGAAAGCCTGTGTCGAACAAGGAACTGATTATTGTGATTTGACCGGCGAGGCGCAATGGATCAAACGCATGGTCGATCGCTACCAAGCACAAGCCGAGCAAAGCGGTGCGCGCATTGTTCATTGTTGCGGCTTTGATTCCGTTCCTTCTGATATGGGCGTTTGGTTTTTACAACAACACGCCATTGAGCAATACCAAAAGCCAGCTAACGACATCAAAATGCGCGTAAAAGCCGCCAAAGGAACGTTTTCTGGCGGTACCGTTGCCAGCATCATCAACGTCATGAAAGAAGCGCTACAAAACCCAGCATTACGCAAAGAGCTAGCCAACCCCTACTCCATCTGTCCTGCCAATCATGGTTTTACACAGCGCCAACGCAACCAGAAAGGAGCCGCTTATGATAGCGACTTTTCCAGTTGGTCTGCGCCTTTTGTCATGGCGGCCATCAATACCCGCGTCGTGCATCGCAGTAACGCACTACAGCAAAACCGTTATGGCAGCGACTTTCAGTACGACGAAGCGATGCTCACGGGCAAAGGGATGTTAGGGCGACTGGCAGCCTATGGCGTCGTCTCTGCGCTGGGGGGATTTCTCCTAACGACGGCACTGAAACCCACTCGCTGGTTGTTAGAAAAGTACGTATTACCCAAGCCCGGAGAAGGCCCGAGTAAAGAGGCTCAGTTAAATGGTTACTACGACATTCGTTTTCTTGGCCGACTCGATAACGGCAAAGAAATTCGAGTAAAAGTCACCGGAGATCAGGATCCAGGTTATGGCTCTACGGCGAAAATGCTGGGCCAAGCAGCCGCTAGTTTGGCGCTTGATTTTCATAACAAGGATGAGAAGTGCGATAAAAGCGGGGGGATCTGGACACCCGCCTCAATATTCGATCAACGCTACATCAATCGCTTAACAGAATACGCCGGACTGACGTTTCAAAAGCTCGATTAATACGTGCCGTATGGTGGTTGCACATTCGTTCAACATCAAGTAGGGTGAGGCGTTGCCGCCTCATCCCTCTTACAGAACCGTACGTA
>JACUUC010000016.1 GCA_014859445.1 Bacterioplanes sp. | reverse complement strand
TCAGGCTTCTTTCAGCCTGACGGGTTTGCCAGCTTCGCTGGGCAAACAAAAAAACACCGCAAATGAGCGGCGTTTTTTACTAACTGGAATCGTACTGGCCAGTTACAAACTGGCCGCTAATTCACTGGCTAACTTGATCGCACGTTTAGCATCCAGCTCACCGGCAAATTCCGCACCGCCGACCAAATGCAGTTTGAAGGTTTTACCCATGTCTTGTTCCAGCTGTTGATGCAATTTATTCACCGATACCTGACCGGCACACAACACCACATGATCCACATCCAATACGCGTTGCTCGGTGACAGCATCGGCTCCCTTACCTTTGGTGATGGTGATGTGCAAACCCTCATCATCCACTTTGTCGTAGCTCACGCCACCAATGGTTTCAACACCTTTCATTTTCACAACGGCACGATGTACCCAGCCGGTGGTTTTGTTCAGTGTTTTACCAAACCCATTGCCTTTACGTTGCAGCAAGTAGACTTTGCGAGGTGATTTTTCAATTTCCATTGGCTTCAAACCACCACGATTTTGGTTGCTGCCATCCACGCCCCACTCATCCATCCAAGCAGAGGTATTCAAGGTAATCGATTCACCTTCGTGCGTCAGGTATTCACACATATCAAAGCCGATACCACCCGCACCCATCACCGCGACTTTCTCTCCTAACGCCATGCCTTTGTCCAGCACATCTTGATAGGTCACCACTTTCGGATGATCCACACCCGGCATATCGGGCACACGTGGCGCCACACCGGAGGCGATAATGACTTCGTCAAAACCTTCTTGCTTCAAACGCTGACCATCAATCATCGTGTTCAAACGCAGATCAATGTTGTGCACTTCGATCATTTTCAAGAAATATCGAATGGTTTCACGAAATTCTTCTTTGCCCGGAATTTTGCTGGCGTAGTTAAACTGGCCACCAATCTCACTGCGTGCTTCAAACAAGGTCACCTTATGACCACGTTGTGCAGCAACGGTGGCACAGGCCAAGCCCGCAGGGCCAGCACCGACGACCGCCACTTTCTTCGGCTTGCTAGTCGGGGTATACAGCAGTTTGGTTTCATGTCCTGCGCGTGGGTTGACTAAGCAGCTGGCACGCTTGTTCTCAAAGGTATGATCCAAACACGCTTGGTTACAGGCAATGCAGGTGTTGATTTCGTCGGCACGACCGGCTTGCGCTTTATTCGCCCAGTCGGGGTCAGCCAGCAAAGGACGCGCCATAGACACCATATCGGCTTTGCCTTGTGACACAATGGCTTCGGCCGTATCGGGCATGTTGATGCGGTTAGACGCAATCACCGGAATGTTCACGGCCGCTTTCACTTGCGCCGTGACATCGGCAAAGGCAGCACGTGGAACCGAGGTCACAATGGTCGGAACGCGTGCTTCATGCCAGCCAATACCGGTATTGATCAGAGTTACACCCGCTTCTTCAAGCGCTTTTGCCAGTTGCAGCACTTCGGCACTGTCAGAACCGCCGTCAACCAAGTCCAGCATGGATAGACGGAACATCAGAATAAAGTCTTCACCCACCGCAGCACGAATACGACGCACCACTTCGAGCGGGAAACGGATGCGGTTTTCGTATGAACCACCCCATTCGTCATCACGCTGATTGGTGCGCAAGTTAATCATCTGGCAAATGAAGTAACCTTCTGAGCCCATGATCTCGACACCATCGTAGCGCGCACGCTTGGCCAACTTGGCACAACGTACGTAATCGTCGATGGTTTTTTCAATGTCACGCGCACTCAACTCTTTCGGCTTGAATGGGTTGATCGGTGCTTGGATGGCCGAAGGCGCGACGTTCAGTGGCGTGTAGCCATAACGACCAGCATGCAAAATTTGCAATAAAATTTTGCTGTCCGGTGCTGCGGCATGCACGGCATCGGTCACTTTACGATGAAACGGCACTTGCCAACCGCTGATCAATTTTGAGCCAAATGGCAATAAATCACCGCGACGGTTGGGGGAAAAACCACCTGTCACCATCAAGCCAACACCGCCACGGGCGCGCTCGGCAAAGTATTCGGCCATTTCACCAAAGTGCCATGGACGATCTTCTAAACCCACGTGCATGGAACCCATCATGATACGGTTTTTCAGCTGCGTGAATCCCAAATCCAACGGTTGGAATAAATGCGGGTACTGACTCATAGTTAGCTGCCTCACGGTCTTCGTGTGTTGTTATAAAGATACAGCCAGTGTAGCGGGCTTTGGCCAGAGGTAAATGACCAAAGCTCGCAATTCGATGATTATTTTGTGCGAAAGGGTTCTTTTCGTTGCGAAAGGTTACTCATCGACCACATTGATGGTCGGAAAGGCCGCCACGTTCGTTTGACGCGCCAAAACCACCGCCAAGCGTCGTGCCGTATGACGATACATCATCGACACTTCCGAACAATCGTCCGCCGCGACCACGGGCGTGCCGGCGTCGGATTGCGCACGAATGTATTTAGACAACGGCAGTGAGCCCAATACCTCTGTTTGGTAAGTCTCGGCCAAACGATCGGCCCCGTCTTCACCAAAAATGTGTTCCGCATGACCGCACTGAGAACAGATGTGCATGCTCATGTTTTCCACCATGCCCAATACAGGAATAGACACTTTACGAAACATTTCGATGCCTTTTTTCGCATCAGCTAAGGCAATGTCTTGCGGGGTGGTGACAATCACCGCGCCCGATACCGGAAATTTTTGACTGAGTGTGAGTTGAATGTCGCCGGTACCGGGCGGCATATCAATCAGTAAATAATCCAGCTCGCCCCACTGGGTTTGCGTCAGAATCTGCATCAACGCACCCGACACCATGGGGCCACGCCACACCATTGGGGTGCTTTCGGTCACTAAGTACGCCATCGACATGGTTTTTAGACCATGTGCTTCAATCGGCACAAACCACTTATTATCAATGGTCTCAGGTCTGGTACCTTCCGCGACCCCCAGCATAATACCTTGGCTTGGGCCGTAAATATCGGCATCTAACAAGCCCACTTTGGCACCGTCTTTGGCCAAGGCGATGGCGAGATTCACTGCGGTTGTTGATTTACCCACCCCGCCTTTGCCAGAGGCCACGGCAATGATGTTTTTGACTTGGGCGATGGCTTCGACACTGTTTTGGCTTTTATGAGCGCTGACAGCCCAGCTTACGCTGACCGATGCATGCTGGCAGACATCGAGGTTTTCGAGCGCGACTTGCAGCATTTGTGCGATACCGTCTTTTAAGTAATCGGACGGATACGCTAAATGAATCGCCACCGTTACCGAATCACCGTCAATCTGAATGGATTGCACCGCACCGGCGTCCAACAGGTTGGTTTGCAAATAAGGATCGGTATAAGACGACAGAGCCGTTTCCACCATTGCTTGGGTTAATTGCGTCACAGTACTTTCCTCACAGTCAGGGTCACTCGGATCGGTGACCAGTCATTCGTCGGCATTCTACGCTGCTACGACAGGATTATCACGGTACAGGTCGTAAGGTTTTTCGTTGCACGAACGATCGTCAGGCTTGATTCAGGTCAGTATGATGGCAATACGACTTGTTACTGTACGTGTGGGAGTAACCAAGGCTAAGCTTATTCCAATTCGTGCTTAAAAACCTATTCTCTCCTGCTTGTATGACATAACCGATATTTGGGATAATGCGCCTCCGTTTTTTATCGTGTACCGTTTCCTTCCGGTGCCGCTTTTTTGCAGTTCATTGAGCAGGCGACGCTAAACATGACCGAATACATGCTGATTTTGATCAGCACCATCTTGGTGAATAACTTTGTTTTGGTGCAGTTTTTAGGCCTTTGTCCGTTCATGGGGGTATCCAACAAACTGGAAACCGCCATTGGCATGGGTGCGGCCACAACCTTCGTATTGACTCTGGCATCGGTATGCAGTTATTTGGTGTACAACTATCTGCTCTTGCCATTCGATCTCGCCTATTTGCGTACCATCAGTTTTATTATGGTCATTGCCGTGGTGGTTGGTTTTACCGAAATGGCCATTCGCAAAGCCAGTCCGCTGCTATATCGTGTGCTGGGGATTTTCTTACCCCTCATCACGACCAACTGCGCTGTACTGGGTGTGGCGTTGCTGAACATTCAACGTGACAACAATTTGGTCGAATCCATTCTTTATGGGTTTGGTGCTGCGGTTGGTTTCTCGTTGGTCATGGTGCTATTTGCCGCCATGCGTGAGCGCATTACCGTGGCCGATGTTCCTTCTCCGTTTCAAGGTTCCGCCATTGCAATGATCACCGCAGGTTTGATGTCACTCGCCTTTATGGGCTTTACCGGCTTAGTCAGCATTTAGGAGTCAGCATGTCTACGACACTGTTGGCCATTGTGATGGCCATATCCATCGTCGCTCTTTTGGCCCTTATTTTTGGTGGTATTCTTGGCTTTGCGGCGGTTCGTTTTAAAGTTGAGGGCAATCCCATTGTGGATCAAATCAACCAATTACTACCGCAGACGCAATGCGGTCAGTGCAGCTATCCAGGCTGTAAGCCTTACGCCGAAGCCATTGCCAATGGTGAAAAAATCAATAAGTGCCCACCGGGGGGCGAGAGCACCATTCAAGCCTTGGCCGATCTTCTTGGTGTCGAGCCAGAGCCTCTCGATGCCGAACACGGCGCTGAAAAAGCGGTCCCCACCGTTGCGTTCATTCGTGAAGACGAATGCATCGGCTGCACTAAGTGCATTCAAGCGTGTCCTGTGGATGCCATCCTTGGTGCGGCCAAACAAATGCATACGGTGATTGCCGATGAGTGCACGGGCTGTGATTTGTGTGTTGAGCCCTGTCCAGTCGATTGCATTGACATGATCCCTGTCTCGACCAACATTTCGAATTGGTATTGGCAAGCCCCAACGCTAGGCGTTGAATTAATCGCCAGTGATCGTCGCGCACGCCGCGCAGAGGCCAACTAATGACTCAAATGATTCGTTTGCATGACATTCATGGCGGTATTCATCCCGCCGAGAACAAGCGGCAATCCACGCAAACTGCCATTCAAGTGGCTCCGATTCCGAATGAACTGATTCTGCCCTTACATCAACACATTGGCGCAGCGGCCATTCCCTGCGTCAACGTCGGTGAACGCGTATTGAAAGGCCAATGCATCGCGCACGCCGATGGGTTTGTCAGTGTTCCGTTGCACGCACCAACCTCCGGCACCATTGTCGACATTGAAGCGCGCCCCGTGCCCCATGCGTCCGGGCTTAGCGAGACCTGTATGGTTCTGCAATGCGATGGGCAAGATGAGTGGCAAGCGCATCCGAGCTTGCTGGAGCAAAAAAACGTCAGCCTCGTCGAACAACTTAAGCCTGCCGATATTTTGACCTTTCTTGCTCAATCTGGCATTGCAGGCTTAGGTGGTGCGGGCTTCCCTACCGCCATCAAATTGCATACCGGTAACTACCCAATCGATACCTTGATTTTAAATGGTGCCGAATGTGAACCCTATATTACGGCCGACGACATGCTCATGCGTGAACGCGCTGACGAAGTGGTCGCAGGGGGTGAAATTCTTCTGCATGTGCTGCAATGTGCTCGCGCCTTGATCGGTGTAGAAGATAACAAACCAGAAGCGATTGCTGCGTTAGAGCAAGCCGTTATCGACGCGCACCTAAGCCACAAAATCCAGGTCGTTAGTATCCCGACCAAATACCCCTCAGGTGGAGAAAAGCAGCTGATTCAAATTTTAACGGGCAAAGAAGTTCCCAGTGGCGGCATTCCTGCGCACATTGGCATTGTCTGTCAAAATGTGGCCACCGCAAGCGCTATTTACCGCGCCGTGGTTCATGGAGAGCCGCTGATCCATCGCATCACAACGCTGACCGGCGACGCTTGCCAGCAACCCAGCAACTGGCAAGTGTTACTCGGCACCCCCATTGATTATTTATTAACGTTGGCAGGCTATCAGGCACAACAACCCGAGCGGGTCATTATGGGCGGCCCAATGATGGGCTTTGCACTGCCACACCTACAATTACCTGTCATCAAAACCAGCAATTGCATTCTGGCACCCAAAGCCAAAGAGCTGCCTCTCAATGAATACGCAACCGCCTGCATTCGTTGCGGCCAGTGTACTCAAGTATGCCCTGCTGAGCTGCTGCCACAACAACTGTATTGGTTCAGCAAAACGCAAGAGCTGGATAAAGTCGAACAGCACAATGTCTTCGATTGCATTGAATGCGGTGCCTGCTCCTACGTTTGTCCGAGTCATATTCCCTTAGTGCAATATTATCGCTTTGCCAAAGGTGCGATCCGAGAAGAGCGGGCCGCACAAGAAAAAGCCTTACGCGCCAAAGAACGTTTTGAGCAACGCCTTGCTCGCCAAGAACAAGAACTGGCGGAGAAAGAAGCGAAACGCAAAGCACGTGCTGAAGCGGCTGCGACCGCTCAAAAAGCCAAGCAAGCAGATCTGGCGGAACCCGCCAGCGCGCCAGCAAGCAGCGTTGACGACACCCTAGAAAAACTCAATAAACAGCTGGCAGCCAGTCAAGCGGCCGTGCAAAAGACAAAAGAGAAACTGGCGGCGGCCCAAGCCGACCCAGAGCAAGCCGATAAAATACCGGCCTTGGAAGCGGCGCTGGAAAAAGTGACCAGTAAACTGAAAAGCATTGCCATGGAGCTTGCGGCGGCGAAAAAAGCAGCGGCGGCCTCTACCACCACAACCGGCGATAGCGATAAAGGCGATCCCAATAGCCCCGAACGCTTACGCAAAAAATGGGAAACCGCACAGCTGCGCCTACAAACCGCCGAACAACGCTTGGCCGAAGCCATGGAACAGCAATTGGACACGGTCAGTGCCTTACAAACCGGTGTAGAAAAGCAACGAGAGCGCGTCAACGACGCACTGGCCGCCTACCAAGCAAGCCAAACCGAAACTCAGTCCGACGTCGCTAACTCACCGGATAACCATGAGCTAGAGAAAAAAATTCTCGCTCAACAAGATCGCGTCGCCAAAGCCGAAGAGCGTTTGACGATGGCACGAGAAAGCGGCTTAGATACGGTCGATGCACTGGCCATGGGCTTACAAAAACAGCGCGATAAACTGGCGCAACTCGAACAACAACGGGTGGCCTCATCCACCCCTGAAGGAGTGTAAGATATGGGCTTATTAACCCTATCGTCACCGCACACGCACAATCAAAACAGCACGCAGCACATGATGCAAATGGTGATATTGGCGACGTTACCAGGTTTCGTCGTGAGCACTTGGCTGTTTGGTTTTGGCACGCTGATCAATATTACCTTAGCCATCGTCGTTGCTCTTGGCTGTGAAGCCGCCATTTTAGTCGTGCGCAAGCGTCCCGTTGGTTTTTTCCTAAACGACTACAGCATCGTCTTAACGGCGGTATTATTGGGACTGGCCTTGCCGCCACTCGCCCCTTGGTGGATTACCGTCATTGCTACTTTCTTTGCGGTTGTCTTTGGCAAGCATCTATATGGTGGCTTAGGCAATAACCCATTCAATCCCGCCATGCTTGGCTATGCGCTGGTCTTAGTATCGTTTCCTGTCGAGATGACCACCAACTGGGCAAGTTCGATCATTGCTACCGACGTCACGGCATCATTCAGTGACACACTAAGCATCATTTTTGCCGGAGCCAGCAGCGATGCCTGGACCGGCGCAACGGCGTTGGATAGCTACAAGCACCTCATCACCAACGCCACCGCGGCGGAAATTGCTCAGCAACCCGAATTTTCCGGATTCTTAAATGCCGGTTGGGCATGGGTTAACTTAGCGTACTTAGTCGGTGGTTTGTGGCTAGTCTGGCGTCGTATTATCAGCTGGCACATTCCGCTATCCATGCTGGTTGCACTAAGCCTTTGCTCTCTGATCATCGGCTGGGATGCCGACATGTACACCCCTCTGTCACTGCATTTACTCAGCGGCGCCACCATGCTCGGTGCGTTTTTCATTGCCACCGATCCGGTATCCGCCTCCACAACCACTCGTGGAAAGCTGATTTATGGTGCGGGTATTGGTGTGTTTGTGTATGTGATTCGAACTTGGGGCGCGTATCCCGACGCCGTGGCATTTGCGGTTTTGTTAATGAACTTGGCAGTACCTTTCATCGACGCCTATACGCAACCGCGCACCTACGGTCACAACAAAGCAAAACGTGGCTTATACCAAAAGCAACCCAAATAGGTCATGGTTATGAACGACATTGTGCAATCCATTTTCCGTAACGCCACCGGCCTAGCGCTGTTCGCGCTCGTCACCGTGGGAGCCGTAGCGGTCACCTTCACGGGTACGCAACAACGTATTCAAGACAACGTATTGGCCGCGCAATCACGCGCACTCAACGACATTGTGCCCATCGAACAACATGACAATTCGTTACTGAACGATACCATTCGCCTCACTGAATTGCGCAACGTGCAACGCTTAGGGCCAATTGAAAGCGATGCCGTAGCCTATCAGGCACGCTGGCAGGGCAACACCCATACGGTGATTTTGCCAGTGGTAGCCCCTAACGGCTATACCACCGCCATTCGTCTATTAGTCGGCATTAATCAGCAAGGTGAAATTGTTGGGGTGCGCGTCGTCGAACATAAAGAGACTCCCGGATTGGGCGATAAAATTGATTTACGCAAGTCGGATTGGGTACTCGACTTCAATCAAAAAACGCGTCACGACCCAAGCGAAAAAGGCTGGGCGGTCAAGAAGGATGGCGGCGAGTTTGACCAATTCACCGGTGCCACCATCACCCCAAGAGCCGTTGTTGCGGCTGTATACCAAGCACTGCTGTTTTTTGACGAACACCAAGACATGCTACTTGGTCGGATAACCGCTACAGGAGAGACACCGCATGAGCAGTAAGTCACTCACTGACATCAGCCTAGATGGCTTATGGAAGAACAACCCCGCACTGGTACAGCTCCTTGGACTGTGTCCACTGCTTGCGGTTACTGGTAGTGTCGTGAATGCCCTAGGCCTAGGCTTAGCCACCATGATTGTGTTAATTGGGTCGAACATCTCCGTCTCGTTAATTCGAAACCATGTTTCGGATGCCGTTCGTTTACCCGCCTTTGTCATGATCATTGCTTCATTCGTTACCGTGACAGAATTGGTGATGCAGGCTTTTACCTACGAGCTTTATCAAATCTTGGGCATTTTTATTCCGTTAATTGTGACCAATTGTGCCATTCTGGGTCGTGCCGATGCCTTTGCCAGCAAAAACGCCATTCTTCCCTCCGCCGTCGACGGTTTCATGATGGCCATGGGCTTCGGATTGGTGCTCGTATTGCTTGGCGCTATTCGGGAAGTGTTGGGACAAGGGGTGATTTTTTCCGACATGCACTTGTTATTTGGCGACGCCGCCAAAGGTTGGAAAATCGATCTGTTTAGCGAATACCCCGACTTTTTGTTCGCGATCCTACCACCAGGTGCTTTCGTGGTAATGGGCTTGATCATCGCGATGAAAAACATCATCGACCAACGTATCAAACAACGCCAACAACGACAGCAACAACCGATCAGCAGTGGCAGTAAACGGGTACGGGTGACGGGAAAAATCAGCTAACAGTCAACCAAACAGGCAAAAAAAAGCGCTCACCACAACGAGTAGTCAGCGCTTTTTAGGTTGCACTCAGTGCAACCATTATTTATCTCACATTAACGCGCCTGAAAGCTCAGCATGCGGTCTAAACTCACCACCGCCTGTTGGCGGATCGTCTCATCGACCAATACCTCTTGATCACCGCGTTGCAACACATCGCGAATATTTTGCAGCGCATTCATACCCATCCAAGGACAATGTGCACAACTCCGACACGTTGCCCCATTACCGCCCGTTGGTGCTTCAATCAGCAGCTTATTGGGCGCCGCTTGCTGCATTTTGTAAAAGATGGCTTTATCGGTGGCAACAATCATGGTGTCGTTAGGCAAGTTTTTGGCTGCCGCAATCAACTGGCTAGTAGACCCAACCACATCCGCCATCTCGACCACGGCCGCAGGCGACTCTGGATGGACCAGCAATGCGGCTTCTGGATACAACCGATGCAAGTCCTCAAGTGCCTTCGCTTTAAACTCATCATGAACGATACAGGCGCTATCCCACAGCAACATATCCGCACCAGTCTCGCGCTGAATGTAACTGCCAAGGTGTTTATCCGGTGCCCAAATGATGGACTCACCACGATCTTTCAAATGGCGCACAATATCGAGCGCGATACTGGACGTCACGACCCAATCAGCACGCGCCTTTACCGCTGCTGAGGTGTTCGCATAAACCACCACCGTACGTTCTGGGTGCTGATCACAAAAAGCGGAAAACTCGTCGACAGGACAACCTAAGTCCAACGAACAGGTGGCTTCTAGGGTAGGCATTAAGACGCGCTTTTCAGGGCTAAGAATTTTCGCCGTTTCCCCCATAAAGCGAACACCCGCCACCAATAACGTTTTAGCCGGATGATCACGGCCAAAGCGAGCCATCTCTAGTGAATCTGCAACGCAGCCACCGGTCGCCTCAGCCAACGCTTGTATTTCAGGAGCCGTGTAGTAATGCGCAACCATAACGGCATTTTCGCGTTCAAGTAGTTCGCAAATGTCATCCGTTAGTTGCGCCTGTTGTTCGGTATCGATACCGGCGGGACGATTTGACCAATAATCACGAATAATGGCACGTGACTCATTCAATACCGATTCTGTCATGATCACTTAAACCCCAGAAAAAAAGCGGCGTGCATTTTACCATAAAGATGTGACGATCGATAAGGCGCCATTTGCACCGCCAAACAGAACGCATAAAAAAAGGGGAGAAATCGAAATTTCTCCCCTTTTAGAATAATGGTGGGTCGTGCTGGATTCGAACCAGCGACCAATTGGTTAAAAGCCAACTGCTCTACCAACTGAGCTAACGACCCGTGGTTGCTGTGCATCATACCGAAAAATCAAAAAAGATCAAGCAATTCAGCAACTTGCCTTCCGTTTAAAATGGTGGGTCGTGCTGGATTCGAACCAGCGACCAATTGGTTAAAAGCCAACTGCTCTACCAACTGAGCTAACGACCCCGGAAGAGGCGCGTATAATACTTTATTTTTCAGATGAGACAACCCTTTTTTCCAAAAAAATTAAAATAACAATGAAAAAACAGTACCTTAGCGAAGCGCAGAAACAAAAAAAGCAGCCCAAAGCTGCTTTTAACTATCAGACGGTATCACCAGAGCTACTGTAAGTTCGCCAAATACGATTTCGCTAACTGGACGGTACTCGTTGACCGTTCCGAATAACGATCAATCACCGTCTGCAACCATTGCTTGGCAGCGACTGCGTCGCCTTGTCGATGCAAGGTGACGGCGTATTTGTACATCGAATCCGCGGCTTTATCGTGTTCGGGATAGGTATCCATCACACGTTTAAAGTGGGTGAGTGCCTTCTGATTTTCATTTTGAACTAAGTACACCTCAGCCAGCCAATACAAGGCATTCGGCATCAGTGTATGCTGCTCATGCTGCTGAATAAATGCCGTAAATGCACCAATAGCGGCATCGAACTCACGATCTCGTACCAAGCGCATGGCTTCTTGATACTGCTGTTCCGCACTGCGACTGCTAGTGGATGACGTGGGCGTTTGTTCACCCTCGACCGAGGATGCTTGTGTTGCCACCGAAGGCGTTGTCGGTGCTGCAGACTCAGGACGGGATGTCAGTATGGACAAACGACGATCCAAATCGAGGTAACGCTGCTGTTGTGTGCCTTCGAATTGTTGCAATTGATGCTGCTGTATTTCAACTTGACTGCGCAAAAGGGCGACTTCTTGTTGAAGCTGCTCCAACTGCTGCCACATTTCATACAGCAAGCCACCGTCCGGTGACCCAGAGGCTTGAGACGATACGGCAGAGGATGGCGAAGAAACCGCACTCGGCGTCGATGACGAAGCCGGTGCAGTAACGGTAGACGTAGCGGCAGGCGCAACGCGTTGCGATGCGCCTACCGAAACCCATTCTTCCGCGACGGCTTGGCTAGCAAAGACCAATAATGCAAAAGAACTGATCAGCGCTTTCATTAACGGCTCTGATATTTCACTTCAACGCGACGATTTTTCGCATAGGCATCTTCGTTGCTGGCGTTGACGGCTGGACGCTCTTCACCAAAACTAACGACTTGAATTTGGTTCGCAGCGGCACCGTTGGCCAACAAGAAACCACGTACTGACAAGGCGCGACGCTCACCTAATGCTAAGTTGTACTCAACCGTACCGCGCTCGTCTGTGTGACCTTCTAATACAACACGTGCTGCACCATTGGCGGCCAAGTAACCCGCGTGTGCAATCAATGCTGCTTTGCTTTCATTTTTGATGGTGCTCTGGTCGAAATCAAAATAGAACACGGTTTGTTGCAACAACGCAGCTTGTGCTTCGTTGGCTTGTGCTTGCAATGCTTCGCCTTCTAGCGCTGCGCTGCTAACGGCCGTGGTTGCTTGCTCTTGAGCTTGTTCTTCGGCTTGCTGCTGAATCGCAGTTGCTTCAGACGCTGCGCCTTCATTCACATCGCCAGTGCTTGAACAAGCAGAGATCATCATGGCACCGAATGCCAAACCAACGGTTTTGAATAGAGTTTTCTGTTGCATGGTTGTTTCCCAAATCAGAGGTTTGTGTATGTTATCGTAAAATCGGTGACCAAGCAGGTTCCCTTACGTCGCCGTATTTCGACGGTAGGCGGAATTTCACCTCACCATCAACCGATACTGCAGCAAGAATACTGCGATTCCGTTCACTCGCGGCATAAATTACCATACTTCCATTCGGTGCAACACTGGGCGACTCATCCAATTCGGTGTCCGTCGTCAATATTTGCACCATTCCACTTTGCATATCTTGCGCTGCGATGTGGAAACGTCCCGAAGACTGATGTACGTATACCATCTTTCGGCCGTCAGGGGTAACACGAGCTCGCGCATTATAGCTGCCCTCAAAGGTTAACCGTCGAGTTTGCTTGCTGTGAATGTCCACATTGTATATTTGTGGTCCACCGGCACGGTTAGACGTAAAGATGATGTTACGACCATCCGGCATCCATTGAGGTTCCGTATCAATAGCAAAATGATTGGTGATACGTTCTAGTTGGCGACTGGATAAATCCAATACATAGATTTCAGGATTGCCCATCTCGGAACGCACAAAGGCCAACTTTTTGCCATCAGGTGAAAACGCTGGCGCACTGTTGGAACCGGGAAATGCGGCTACTTTTTCACGCTGGCCAGTGGCTAGGGTCTGAATGAAAATTTCACTACGACCACTTTCGAACGATACGTAAGCAATTTGACGACCATCGGGTGACCATGCCGGTGAAATGATGGGATGTCGTGAGGTAAAAATGAGTTGCTCACGTGCACCATCGGCATCCGCATAATTCAAATTGAACTGCGTCCGCTCACGATTGGTTGTGACATACACCAATTTAGTAGAAAAAACACCCGGTACACCGGTTAAGCGCTCAAACACAAAATCGCTGATGTAATGCGCCAAATCACGAAGCTGGCCCTCACTCCCCCGAACTCGATGGCGTAGTATTTCGACTCGTTGGTGCACGTCAAGCACATGGAATTCTATGGCATAGCCCTGCTCGGTTTGATCAATACGACCAAGCAAGACAAAATCTTGCCGTAAGCGCTGCCAATCATTAAACACGACATCCTCTACTCGTGTTGGCTGACTGATCATGCCGGACGGGGCTAGTGTGCGAAAATAACCGCTGTTGGATAAATTGTTTTGCACAATGGTTGAAATGTCTTCAACCAAGGGGGCGGCTCCGTGCCAAGCGAATGGCACGACCGCGATGGGCATCGCACTTTGCTTGCCTTGGGTGATCTCAATAAACAATTCGGCTCGACTGACACTGCTGATCAGCACAAAGACAATCACGATGAAAAATTTTACCACGCTGCATTCTCCGGTCTAAATGCCATGCTAATGACACGAAAGTTTTGTTCAAACGCTTGTAAATCGCTCGGAACGGGCAAAGGGGATGCACGCCGAATCGCCTGCTCAACAGAACGATCTAAGGCGGCGTGACCACTGGATGATGTAATCGTCACATCAATCACTTCGCCGGTTGGCACCAAGCGAATGCGAACCCCAACTTCCTGCTCACGACGAACGCCTGGCGGAAAATGCCAAGCACTCATTATCTTGGCGCGAATTTGATCAGAGTGAGTGGCGGTAATGGATTCGATTTCAGCCGCCCGTTTCGCCGCTGCCTCACGTGCCGCTTGTTGCGCGGCTTCTCGCTCTTCAGCGAGACGCTCTAGGCGTTGCTGTTCGGCGGCTGCCCGCTCTAACGCACGCTGCTGGTCAGCCTGTTGTTGCTGTTGCAACGCTTGCTCGCGACGACGTTGTTCGGCCTGTTGCTCGGCCCGTTGCTGCTCTTGTTGTCGCTGCAGTTGCTGCTGACGTTCTTTTTCCGCTTCTTGCCGACGCTGCGCTTGTTGACGCGCTTGTTCTTGTCGAGCTTTTTCTTGTCGCGCCTGCTCCGCACGACGACGCTGCTCCGCTAAGCGTTGTTGACGTGCCCGCTCGGCAGCCGCTTGCTGTCTGGCTTGTTCTTCACGACGTTGAACCACCGCGCGGTTTTCTTCTTGCACGACGTTGGCAATAATATGTTGCGGTACTGGCTCCGCTTTGCGCAAATCCGGTTCGGCCCAGCGTATCGCAAACACCGCAATCACCAATACGTGCAACACCACCGCAACCACGGTAGGAATGACGTAACCATCGTGTTTTTGCCATGTTTTCAAGGCGTTCACGGCCTCGTCCATGCCACTCATATTAACGTCGAGCCTCGGGGTCTGGGGCTTCGGTAATCAAACCAACGTTTTGGATGCCTATGGCCTGCAAACTGCCCATCAGTAACACCACGCGCCCATAAGCCACCGCCTCATCACCACGAATCATGATGCGTGTCGCCGGCACTTCGGCCGTGATTTTTCCGACATAGTCTTGTAAATCCACCAGTGCCATGGCGACATCGGACAAGTTATCGCGCTCAATGTAGTACAAACCCTGACGGTCTACGGTGACCACAATGGTATTGTCGTCTGGTTCAATTTGCGAAGGCGTTGCGTCTACTTTGGGTAACGCCACTGGCACGGATTGCACCAACATCGGCGCTGCTACCATAAAAATAATCAACAGCACCAACATGACATCAATGTAGGGCACCACATTGATTTCGGACATTGGACGGCGCTTTGCGTTGGGCGCTATCGTCGGTTCCATGATTAGTGTCCTTTATGTTCTTCGGCTTGATGAATCTTGTGCGCCTGACGATACAACAACGAGGCAAATTCATCGGCAAAAGTCCCCATTGCTGAAACCGTGTGGTCAACTCGCGAGGCAAATCGGTTGTAGAAGATCACCGCTGGAATCGCAGCCAACAGCCCCATTGCTGTGGCGATCAAGGCTTCGGAAATGCCCGGAGCAACCGTCGCGATAGTGGCTTGCTTTTCCATCGCCAAGCCCTGAAAGGCGTGCATAATCCCCCAAACGGTGCCGAACAAACCGATGTAAGGGCTGGTTGAACCAACGGTGGCCAAAAAAGGAAGATGCGTATCGAGGGCTTCGGCTTCGCGCGTAATGGTAATGCGCATGGCACGTTGAACGCCGGCAACAATGGCATCGGGGTCGGTGGTTTTTTGTTGGCGCATTTTGCCAAATTCTTTCAAACCGGCCATAAATACATTCTCGATGGCGCTGGTCGTTTCTTGCTGCTGGCATTCGCGGTACAAATCGTTCAAATCAGCACCCGACCAAAAGCGCTCTTCAAAGTCATGAACTTGTTGACTGGTGGCCGCCAGCAGACGACTGCGCTGAACGATCACAACCCAGCTCAACACAGACGCCGCTAATAACATCAACATCACCAGTTGAACCACAAAACTGGCTTGCATGATTAACGCAAATACGGACATGGATTCGTTCACAACGGCTCCCCTATTAATGATTGATTCATGGCGGCCTGTATCTCGACAGGCATTGCCGTTGGTTTTCCTAATTCATTGACACAAGCGATACTGACTTGCGCCGATATTATTTCGGTCTCTTGCGAATGCTCATGATAACGCACAATTCGTTGCGTCAATGTCATTCCGGTTTTTCGTAGCCGTTCGATACGCAATTGCACCGTTAGTTCATCGTCGAGTTTGGCAGGACGATGATAACGAATATGCACGTCATGTACGACAAACAAGCAGTTTTGCTGGCGCAACCGCTCTTGCTCAAAACCCAATGAACGCAACCATTCACTGCGGGCACGCTCTAAAAAGCGCAAATAATTGGCGTAATAGACAATGCCACCGGCATCCGTGTCTTCGATATAGACTCGAATGGGCCATTCAAACACCATCACCATCTCCTGCCGCGTTCGGTAAGGGTAAACCAAAATGTAAATACGCCAGCGGGGTGGCCACGCGCCCACGCGGGGTGCGTGTAATGTACCCTTGCTGCATCAAGAAAGGTTCAAGCACATCTTCAATGGTGTCACGCTCTTCGCCAATCGATGCCGCTAAGGCATCAATACCAACAGGCCCACCGCCGTATTTCTCCAGCATGGCCAATAACAAGCGGCGATCCATGTGATCAAACCCTTGCACATCGACGTTAAGCATATTCAGCGCCGCATCGGCACACTCGGCGTCAACTCGACCATTGTTTTTCATTTGTGCGAAGTCGCGTACTCGACGCAATAACCGATTGGCAATACGCGGTGTGCCACGAGCACGACGGGCAATTTCTTGCGCGCCGTTGCTATCCACATCCAGTTGCATTAATTCCGCCGAGCGTGCAACGATGTGAGTGAGATCGGGCAAATTGTAAAATTCCAAGCGTTGCACTATGCCAAAACGATCACGCAAAGGAGAGGTCAGCAAGCCCGCACGTGTCGTTGCGCCCACTAAGGTAAATGGCGGCAAATCGATTTTCAAGGAACGCGCAGAAGGGCCATCGCCAACCATGATGTCGAGTTGGTAGTCCTCCATCGCGGGATACAATATTTCTTCGATATGTGGGCTGAGACGGTGAATTTCGTCGATAAAAAGAACATCACCCTCTTCTAAGTTGGTCAGCATGGCCGCGAGATCACCCGCTTTCTCCAGCACAGGACCCGAGGTGGATTTGAGTGACGCGCCCATTTCTTCAGCAATGATATTGGCCAAGGTCGTTTTGCCCAACCCAGGAGGGCCGAACACCAAGGTGTGATCCAGTGCTTCACCGCGAGCCAGCGCCGCTCCGATAAAAATTTCCATTTGCTCACGCACGTGCGGCTGACCAACGTAATCTGCTAACCGTTTAGGGCGTATGGCATGATCAAAGCGCTCTTCGCTGGGCAACGATACGGCACTGACAAAACGGTCGTTTTCTATCATTGTGCTTGCCCTAACGAATTGCGCAACGCCTGTCGAATCAGCTCTTCCGTCGTCGCATTATCGGTCGCAACGGCATTCAGCATTTTGCTGGCTTCTTGCGGCTTATACCCCAGCGCAACCAAGGCACTTTCTGCCTCAGCCAACGTATGCTGACGTTGTTGCTGCTCATTTTTCTCTACCGCTTGCCATAAAGGTGCCGGTGCTTGCCATTCCACTAAACGATCACGCATTTCTATGATCAGCCTCTCTGCGGTTTTTTTACCCACACCAGGCAATTTCACTAAGGCGGTAATATTCTCTTCATGCACACACTGCGTGAAGGCGTTCACATCCATTCCCGATAAAATGGCCAATGCCAATTTAGGGCCAACGCCACTGACTTTGATTAAGGTTTTGAAGAGGGTTCTCTGCCCTTGGTCGCTGAAACCATACAGTTGATGCGCGTCTTCACGGATGGCTAAGTGCGTATACAACACCACCACATCGCCCACACTGCCTAATTGCACAAAGGTCGAGATAGGCGCTTGTAATTCATAGCCAACGCCGTTGACATCGAGCAATAGATGGGGGGTTTGCTTTTCGAGTAATATGCCCTGCAGACGACCAATCATGATGATTTCTTTCTAGGAGGTTAAAAACGGCTTAGCCTATCAGTAAAGAGTAAGCGAACTCAACGCCCAGCACGCGTTCATCGTGTGCTTTTTGCACCGCTTTTGAGAGTCATGCGCATTCGGCCACGAGCCGTCGCCCGCACTCCGGCTTGCGTCACAAGGCTCGCTCGACTGTGCGCATGACAAATCGCAATGGCTAACGCATCGGCTGCGTCCGGTTGTGGTTTACCGGGCAGGTGCAGCAGTATTTGTACCATCTGTTGTACTTGTTCTTTCACGGCGTTGCCCTTGCCTACCACAGCCTGCTTGATGGTTTTCGGTGAATACTCAGCGATATCGAGGTTGTGCTGAGCAGCGGCCAGCATGGCAACGCCCCGAGCCTGCCCAAGCTTGAGTGCGGAGTCGGCATTTTTTCCCATAAACGCCAGCTCAATGGCGAATTGCTGCGGCGCATGCTGTTCAATCAGTTCATTCACACAGCGATGAATGTTCAATAACCGCTCAGGCAATGGCCCATCCCCTAAACGAATGCAACCGCTGGTGATGTATTCAATTTTTTGTCCGACGGCGTTGACGACACCAAATCCGGTAATGCGCGAACCCGGATCAATTCCTAAAATAATCATAGTGCCGCCATCTCAGCGCGAAAAATGCCAATGCTGCTGGCTCTCTTGATCAATCACCGTCAATTTTTGCCACTCGGTGGGCAACATGATTTGCAAACAGGGCGACGTCATCATTTGCCCCTGCATCGTGTTCGGGGCTGGTTTTTTCTCTTGGAACGTGAGCACCATGTCAGTCACTCGCCCAGCTTGGTTGACCAAGTCCACACCATAGCCGGTGGTTGGTCGACTGCCTAAGGCAATCGTGACCGCATTGCCGCGCATGGCCACACCGGCGGGGTCTGCACAATGATTGCTGGCGGTTATGGCCAGCGTTGGCATGGGTGTACGCTGCATCATGCTGCAGGCCGACGTCGACAACGACAACGCACCAATCAGGCACAGCATGCACACTGTGTTGTTGCTCATGAAGATTTCCTTATGATCGTCCATCAAAAACGCAGAATAACATAAGCGGTTAAAAAAACGCCCTACGCGATCCTTCGCGCAGAGCGTTTATCCTGCCAGTGCGTCGTTATACGCTAAAACGGAAATGATCGCCGTCGACATCGCCTTTGATCACGGCGCCTGGTAAAAACTCACCCGACAAGATGGCTTGTGCTAACGGGTTTTCAATCCAACGCTGTATGGCGCGCTTCAAGGGCCGTGCACCAAACACAGGGTCATACCCCACATCCACGAGCTTGGTGAGCGCCGCATCCGACAACTGCAACTGCAAGTCGCGCTCGGCCAAACGTTGACTCAGCAACGACAATTGCAAGCCCGCAATGCCCTGAATTTGTTCTTTATCCAGCGGATGAAACACCACCGCCTCATCAATTCGGTTAATGAACTCGGGGCGGAAATGGTTGCCAACAATGTCCATCACTGCATCACGCATCACCTCGTAAGGTTGATCGCCGAACAAGCTCTGAATGACATCCGACCCGAGGTTCGATGTCATCACCAACACGGTGTTTTTAAAGTCCACACGCCGCCCCTGACCATCGGTCAATTGGCCGTCGTCCAACACTTGCAATAAGATGTTGAATACATCGGGATGCGCTTTTTCAACTTCATCCAACAAAATCACCGAATACGGCTTGCGGCGAACGGCTTCGGTTAAATAACCGCCCTCTTCGTAACCTACGTAACCCGGAGGCGCCCCAATCAAGCGCGCGACCGAGTGTTTTTCCATGAACTCGGACATATCAATGCGCACCATGGCATCGCGACTATCGAATAGGAAATTCGCTAACGCTTTGCACAATTCGGTTTTACCTACCCCGGTAGGGCCTAAGAATAAGAACGATCCATTCGGCCGATTGGGATCCGACAAACCCGCCCGAGAACGACGAACAGCATTCGCGACCGCCTCGATGGCTTGTTGTTGACCCACCACCGATTCATGCAATACCTGCTCCATGCGCATCAGCTTGTCGCGCTCACCTTCCAGCATGCGTGTCACGGGCACACCGGTCCAGTGTGCGACAATTTCCGCAATTTCTTCTTCAGTCACTTTGTTACGCAACAACGTGAATTCTTGTTTGCCACTCTGTTCCGCTTCGTTAGCGGCCGACAGCTGTTTTTCCAACTCGGGAATACGGCCATATTGCAACTCTGACATGCGCTGCAAATCACTGGTACGACGAGCCGCTTCAAGCTCTTGTCGTGCCTGCTCAAGCTGTTCTTTCGCTTGTGATGCACCGGCTAACAGCGCTTTTTCACGCTGCCAAACCTCTTCCAACTCAATGTACGCATGACCTGCTTTGTTGATTTCCTCATTCAAATCGGATAAGCGTTTTTTCGCGGCATCGTCATGTTCTTTGCGCAACGCCTCGCGCTCAATTTTTAATTGAATCAAACGACGCTCAAGCTTATCCATCTCTTGTGGTTTTGAGTCAATCTCCATACGAATCACCGATGCCGCCTCATCAATTAAGTCGATGGCCTTGTCGGGTAAACGACGATCGGTAATGTAACGCTGTGACAGCTTCGCGGCGGCAATAATGGCACTGTCGGTAATCTGCACACCGTGATGCACTTCATAGCGCTCTTTTAAGCCACGCAAAATCGCGATGGTGTCTTCTTCGCTTGGCTCGTCCACCAACACCTTCTGGAAACGACGCTCTAACGCGGCATCTTTTTCAATATAAGTTCGATATTCATCCAGTGTCGTCGCACCCACGCAATGCAGCTCGCCCCGCGCCAGTGCAGGCTTGAGCATATTTCCTGCATCCATCGAACCTTCGCCCTTGCCCGCACCGACCATGGTGTGCAATTCGTCAATAAACAGAATGATTTGACCTTCATCTTTGGCGACGTCCTTCAAAACGCCTTTTAAACGCTCTTCAAACTCACCACGGTACTTGGCACCCGCCACCAATGCGCCCATGTCGAGCGACAGAATGCGTTTACTTTTGAGCGTTTCTGGCACTTCGCCATTGATGATGCGCTGCGCCAATCCTTCGATAACCGCTGTCTTACCAACCCCTGGCGCACCAATTAACACGGGATTGTTCTTGGTACGACGCTGCAACACCTGAATGGTACGGCGAATTTCATCATCACGACCAATCACCGGATCGAGCTTGCCCGCCTCGGCGCGCTCGGTTAGGTCAATGCAGTATTTTTCCAGCGATTGACGGTTGTCTTCGGCGTTAGCGTCTGTCACAGCTTCTCCTTTACGCAGATCTTTGATGGCTTTTTCTAAACGGTCGGCCGTGACGCCCGCTTCGCTCAATGCTTTCCCCACAGCACCTCGCTCCTGCAACGCCACCAGCACAAATAATTCACTGGAAATAAATTGATCGCCGCGCTTCTGTGCATCTTTATCGGCTAAATTCAGCAAGCGGCCGAGTTCTGGTGCTAATTGTACATTGCCATCAGGACTGGAAACCCGTGGCTGGTCGCTCAAAATTGAACGTAATTGATGCTGCAGTGACGTCACATTCGCGCCAGCGCGACGCAGTACGTCTTTGGTGGAGCTATTGCTTTGCTCCAATAAGGCCAATAACAAATGAACGGTGTCAATTTGGTTATGATCTTGGCCAAGCGCTAAACTTTGGCTTTCTGCCAAGGCATTTTGCATACTGGTTGTTAATTTATCCATGCGCATGATTGCTTGTCCTCTATGGTCATGTTGTTATTGGCTAGATGGTATCTTCATTAGGTTTTTTCAAGTTATTTAGAAAAAATACTCAGAAAAATAATACAGCACTGCAAGCATTTTCTGTTTGTCCGCGTATAATCGCCATCTCATCCTATGCTCAATATAGGGTCATCCTTGCCCATTTAAAGAGACTCTTCATTCGTGATCAATCAGCTTCGACTAGGCGCTTTGTTTTTACTCGGCGGAGAAGCATTGCTCGCGATCATGGGAGCTATGATCAAACATTTCTCCGACACACTCAGTACGGAGCAAATCGTGTTTTTTCGGAATGCCTTCGGCTTACTGGTGTTACTCCCTCTTGTTTTACGCCACGGCATTCGACCTCTGGCGACTCAAGTCCTGCATTGGCACCTATTCCGTAGCTTGGTGGGGATCGCTGCTATGTACTGCTACTTTTGGGCATTGGGCAACATGCCGCTCACCGAAGCCTTTCTTGTCAATCTGTCCAGCCCACTCTTTATGCCCTTTATCGCCTGGTGGTGGTTATCGGAACCCGCTGGTAAAAATAGCATCATCGCACTCTTGATTGGTTTTTTAGGTGTTATCTTCATCTTACAACCCAGCGGTGACAATGCCATGACTTGGGTTGCACTGATTGGCTTATTAGGGGCTGTTTTGGCCGCTCTTGCTCGAGTCACCATTCGTCGTATGTCGGTCACAGAACCCAGCCAGCGCATCGTGTTTTATTTTGCCCTGATTGCAACCGTAATTTCAGCCATACCGGCCGCACTGAACTGGCAACCCGTTGCTAACGAACTGTGGGCACCGCTGTTACTGCTTGGCCTAATCGCCACACTCGGACAGCTGGCCATCACCAAGGCATACCGCATTGCTGAAGCCGGGAAAGTGGGGGTCTATGCGTACAGTGCCGTCATCTATGGCGCGCTGATGGGCTGGTACTTTTGGCAAGAGGTTCCGTTATGGACAACCTGGGCGGGTGCTGCACTCATCATCGGTGCCGGAATTTTGAATTTACGCGGCAGTCGCCCCATCCCTCATCTGCCCGCCAATCGTTAGACGAGCCGATACACCTCTCGACTGCACACATTGACAACAAGGCGGATTCGACTTTGGTCGACGATGCCAGAATACGGGGTTATTATTTCCTAAAAATTAACTATAATCCGCACATACTTTCATTATGGCTATTTGGTTAACAATTATGTCGCGTATTGATTCTTTGCAAACCTTTGTTGCTGTGGTTCGCTCTCGCAACTTTTCAAATGCCGCTGATTCACTGGGCGTTACCCCATCGGCCATTAGCAAACAAATCAGTGGGTTAGAAGAACGACTGGGCGTGCGCTTACTCAATCGCACCACACGTTCGGTCAGCCCGACCGAAGCAGGGCAAATGTTTTATCAACATTGCGAGCACATCATTGAATCCATCAGCGAAGCTGAAGCGCTGGTCTCTGACTTCGATGTCAGCCCAAGAGGACGATTGCGCATCACCGCCATGTCGAACTTTGGACGACGTGAACTAGCACGCATTTTTGCCGACTTTTCCGATCAATACCCCGACATCAGTTTTGAACTGCATATTTCAGATCGCCCCGTGGACATCGTCAAAGAAGGCTACGACTTTGCCCTGCGCATTGGCACACAAGAAGACTCTCGCCTAATTGCCAAGCCGGTCGCGGATCAAAGCATTGCCATTTGTGCCGCACCCAGCTACCTAGAAAAATGGGGAAAACCAGAGTCACTCAGTGACCTTCACGATCATCGCTTACTCATGATCACCAACGCCGAATACGCCCGACTGAATTGGTTACGCCAATTTGAAAAAGACCACGGCTTCAGCTTATCCAGCATCGAACGAAAGCTGTCTGTGAATGACATCGATTTGATCTACGAAGCCTGCTTAACGGGTATGGGCATCACCGCTTTGCCGACCTACATTGCCGAACGGCACTTACAAAATGGGGAGTTGATTCAGCTCTTCCCTGAGCTCGACATTCCTGTGCGGACGATAAAAGTGGTGTTTCCACAAAACCGCTATCTGGCCAACAAAAGCCGAGCGTTTTTGGATTTCATCACCGCTTACTTTAACGAACGTTAAGCAACAAGTTAAGCAACAAGTTAAGCAACAAAGCGCCCCCCTTAGAGGGGCGCAAGAACGTTTTAGAGAGCCTCTTCGACCTTGGCAGGCAACTGATCGGGGGCGCAACGATCAAAAAACAAGCGTGGAATGCGAGCAATTTTGCGCTCATCGTAATCAAAAAAGACAATGCCGGTTTTCGCTAATGCGACCACCTTGTCTTGTTCGTGATTGGTGACACGATAAATAAAATCACAACCGTATTTATTAAAGTCCATTAATCCAACGTCGATTTTTAACACATCACCGACAAAAGACTCTGCTTGAAATTGCACGACTAAATCCGTGACCAGCAGCCCAAGGCCTGCAATATTGAACTCACCAAAATCGTATTCGCGCAAGTAACGCAAGCGCGCCTCGTGCAACAACGACACCATGCGATCATTGCCCACATGATTGCCATAATTAATATCCGATACACGCACATCCAATACCGTGCTGTACACATACACATCGGGTAACTCTAATTGCACACGAGCCAAAACAAGGCCTCCAGAGAAAAACAAGCAAACAATCCCAATACCGCATTCGTTGATTGGGGAATTATTTCAACACAAACACATCTACCCTAGTGATTTGCGCTGGAAAGATGACACCAACCACGAGATACCGTAGCATCAGGGGGTGGCATCATAACGATGCAAAGGCTTCAGTACAAACAACAACAAGGAATTGCGATTTTTATGCGCATTACTCATCATTTTCTGCTGTTGGCTCTACTGAGCCTCGTTTCATTCAGTGCTGGCACCTTTGCGGCCTCGGCCGACGTAGCGATCAATACACCATTCGAACCACTCAAGCCCGCTCGTGTTCATGCCATCACCACCGCACAGGTTCTCGCAAATTTACAACGTAGCCACTACGCCAGCCAGCGCATTGATGATCAATTATCCAGCAAAATCTTTGACATTCTATTAAAAGACACCGACCCCACACGCAGCTATTTTTTAGCCGCCGACATCGCTGAATTTGAACAATATCGCCGCGAAATCGATAATGCTCTGCTGCGTAGCGATTTGCAGTTTGGTTTTTTGCTGTTCAATCGTTTGCAGCAACGTACCAACGAACGCTTATCGTTTTTGCTCACCGAACTGGATAACCGTGCCGCCGAGTACACCTTTGACGGTGAGGATTTGCTCGATCTAGATCGTGAACACGCACCGTGGGCAAAGAACCACGCAGAGCTGGATGAGCTGTGGCGCAAACGCTTACAAAATTCCTTGCTGAATCTGCTATTAGCAGGACGCGAACAAAATGATGCTATCGATTTATTGCGCAAGCGCTACCAAAACCAGTTAAATCGTTTACATCAAAGCAAAGCCGAAGACGCCTACCAAACCTTTATGAACGCGGTTACACGCGCGTTTGATCCTCATACGCAATACTTATCGCCACGCAATACCGAAAACTTCAACATCAATATGAGCTTATCCTTACAGGGTATTGGTGCCGTGTTACAAAGTGACGACGAATACACAAAAATACTGCGTTTGGTACCTGCTGGGCCTGCGGATAAAGCCGGTACGCTGGCGCCAGCGGATCGTATTGTCGGTGTCGGACAAGAACAAGGTGATATTGTTGATGTGATTGGCTGGCGCTTAGATGAAGTCGTTGAATTAATCCGTGGCCCCAAAGGCAGCACCGTACGCCTTGAAATACTGCCGGCGAACAGCACAGGATCGGAGACTCGACTTATTAGCATTGTGCGAGAAGAAGTCAAACTCGAAGAGCAATCGGCACAGAAAGACATCATTACCCTTCCAGATGGCGAAAACACCAAAAAAATCGGCGTTATCGACATCCCTACGTTCTATATCGACTTTCAGGGCCGTATGGAAAATCGTGCCGATTACCGCAGCACCACACGCGATGTAAAACGCTTGGTCGAAGAATTAATGGCCGAAAATGTCGATGGCATTATCATTGATTTGCGCAACAACGGTGGCGGCTCATTAGAAGAAGCCATCAGCCTGACCGGACTGTTTATTCCAGGCGGTCCAGTTGTGCAAGTGCGCAGCACGCTTGGGCGTATCGAAGTGCTACAAGATCTTGATTCCGATGTACTGTATAGCGGCCCTTTAACGGTGCTCGTGAATCGCTTGAGTGCCTCGGCCTCCGAAATTTTTGCCGGAGCCATGCAAGACTATGGCCGGGCCATCGTGGTCGGTGGACAAACCTTTGGCAAAGGTACGGTGCAATCTTTGCGACCACTCGGTCATGGTCAGTTAAAAATTACACAAGCCAAGTTTTATCGCGTCTCGGGTGATAGCACCCAACATCAAGGGGTGATTCCAGATATCTTATATCCTTCTCTGTTTGATCAAGAAAAAATTGGCGAAAGCGCACTGGACGAAGCATTAGCATGGGACAGTATTCGCCCCGCTAGCTTTCGCCCACAAGGGCAAATTCGACCTCTCGTTCCCGAATTACAACAGCGTCACATGGCTCGAAGCCAACACAGTGCAGATTTCAATTATTTACGTGCGCAAAAAGCATTCATTGAAGAGTTACGCCAACAAACCGTGGTATCACTGAACAAAGCCGCACGCGACCAAGAACGCAAAGACAATCAGCAAAAGCGCCTTGATCTCGAAAATATGCTGCGCAAAGCCAAAGGGCAGCCTTTGCTCACTGAGCTTGATGAAGACGATGCAGACGTGACCGAGCAAGAACAGGAACAAGAAAAGAACAAAGAGCCGGACGCATTACTGCTCGAAACCGCTCAAGTCTTGCTCGATGTCATCGCACTGCAACAGCCAGCCATGACGGCACAACACCAGCCCATCATGAATACCGGGGGAGAAAAGTAACCTTTTGAAAAATATCATAAAAAAATATTTGACAGGTTAAAATTTGGTGGCATAATACGCGCCAGTTAAACAACACGACAGACGATTTGTTTAGCGATTGTGGCAATGTAGCTCAGCTGGTTAGAGCACAGCATTCATAATGCTGGGGTCACTGGTTCAAGTCCAGTCATTGCTACCACGAATTATGAAGGCTAGAAGGTAAGTACCTACTAGCTTTTTTCGTTTTCGGCCAGCAATAAATCCATCGCTTTTGCCAGCTCGATGTCTTTCGATGAAATCCCACCCACATCATGCGTGACCAGATCCACGATCACCTTGCGGTATACATTAAACCACTCGGGATGATGATCGTAACGCTCTGCTAAGAGCGCAACACGACTCATAAAGCCAAATGCCTCAATAAAGTCCGCAAAAAGAAACTCACGATGCAGTTTCCCATTCTGGACATCCCAGTTAGGCAGTTCTTGCCGTGCTTGCTGCAACGTCTGCGGGTCAAGTGGGTTCATTTATTTACCTCGATGGTGAGTCACCGCGCAGCGGCGCGGCGCGCCGCCGACAGCAACAGAAAAGCGTTGTTTAAGGATTTAAGCGTTGTTTGCGCCACGCGTCATCCTGACCTTCGCGAACGTATTCGAGGCGGTCGTGTAGTCGATGCTCCCCACCCTGCCAAAACTCAAGGCGATTAGGACGAACTCGATACCCGCCCCAATAATCGGGGAGTGGAATTTCTTGGTCGGCAAACTGTTCCGTTAACTCATAAAAACGTGCTTCCAGTTCGGCACGATCGCGCAATGGGCGACTTTGCTGCGATGCCCAAGCACCCAATTGGCTTTCCCGTGGGCGCGAATGAAAATACGCTTCGGCCGCGCTACGATCCAACTTCTCAACCGTACCTTGCACATGGACCTGGCGCTCTTGCTCTATCCAAAAAAAATGCAAACTGGCTTTTGGGGTATGCGCTAAGTGCTGACCTTTATGGCTATCGTAATTGGTAAAAAAGATAAATCCATCGCCATCATACGCCTTCAGCAGAACAACGCGCTGCCACGGCTGAGCATGCTCATCCACCGTTGCCAAGGTCATAATGGTCGGCTCCAGCGGCTCACTCGCCCGATACGCTTCAAACCAAGCATGAAATTGCGTCATGGCATTGTCTGCGGCGGTCGTTTCATCCAACCGACCTTGAGTGTATTGTTTACGGATATCGCCTAAATCGATCATTACAACCTCGTTTACTGTCGTGATGGGTTCAGTGTACGTATTTTTGTCCAAAGACTCTGGACATAAGTCAGAATATGAGTGGTTTTAGCTCTGCCTCGCCTTTGCTATGATGCCGTTTTATTGCCTAGATGACGAGACACCATGTCTGATTTGAACTACCCCACAGCCTCCTTATTTCGCCGTTTGGCGGCCTTTGTTTACGATGGTTTGATTGTGATCGCACTGTATATATTACTGGGCGGACTTTTTATCACCGCCATTTCAAAACTGATGGGAGCTGAGCAACTGATTGAATTAACACCAGCACCGGCATTAACCATGCTATTTGTGATTTGCTTTTTTTACTATAGCCATTCTTGGTTACGCGGTGGGCAAACCGTTGGCATGAAAGCGTGGCAGATCAAACTGGTCAACGAAAACCCGCGCTCACTCCAAGTGAGCCAATGCATGCTGCGAACAGGCACTGGTTTTTTTTCGATCATCCTCTTTGGTGCTGGTTTTTGGTGGATATTGATCGACAAGCAACACCGTACGTGGCACGACATTGCGTCACTGACTCGCGTGGTACACATCCCTAAGTAGGCGAACTAGCCTGCCTTTTTCAACAGCCAAAGACCTAAGCCAGCACTCAACATAATTGGAATAACGCTGGCCCAAATTGGCGCAAAGCCAGCGACGATACTCACCGGCGCCAAAATATCCTCGGTGTATTTGTAGAGCAACCCCACCATGATCCCAGAAAAAATTCGATAACCGGGGGTCACTGCGCGTAACGGACCAAAAATGAAAGAAATTCCCAACAAAACCAGCGCAAATGTACCAAGTGGTTGTAGCGTTTTTCGCCAAAATGACAGCAAATATTGATCGGCATTGATGTTTTGCTGCTGCAAGTATCGGGTGTATGCAAATAAGGTAGAAATCGCCATATCGGCCGGTGCTACCATAACCACACTCAACCCATCAGGCGTCAGTTGCGTTTTCCAATCTTCGTACGCGATAGACTGCAATTGCGTATGGTTTGGCGTAATCAATAAATCCTGTATGGTCTGTAGTTGCCATTGCTCTTGTTGATAGAGAGCACGATCAATACGTCGAACACGAACTAGCTCATTCTCCGCATTAAATTCGTACATGGTGATTCCATGCAATACGCCATTGGGTTCGATGGCACTGAAGCGCATAAACGTATTACCTTCACGATGCCAAAAACCCTGATCACGATTGTCAAACGAGACACTTTTTCCCAGTGCGATTGTTTTTTGAGTTTGAGCAATGCGCTCAAAACTTGGCACCACAAATTCCGCCACCAGTAAACTAACGACCATTAACATCGCCATGGGCTTCAACACCGCAATAATGATGCGCTGCACAGAGATACCCGCCGCACGCATCACGGTTAGCTCACTGCTTGCTGCCAAACTCCCAAGCCCAGATAAACAGCCAATGAGACAGGCCATGGGCATGTACTCGTAGGCACGCCGAGGTAGCCGCATTGCCGTAAACTGCAGTGCTTCAGCAAATTGATAGTCACCGGATAAACGACGAATTTCTTCAACCATCGAAAAAATGGCATCAAGCCCCACGATCACGGCAATCACCACCATCGTGGCCATGAACACATGACGCGCAATATACTGATCGAGTTGTTTCATCACAACGATTTCACCTTTTGTCGACGTAACCACTCTGGAATCAGCATCAAACCCACACCAATCGCCACATACGCAGCGTGTAATGGCCAGACTCCGATGGCTGGATCGAGCCGGCCCTTATCGATCAAACTCGTTAATGTAATGAGCGTTGCGATGTAAACCATAAACAACAAAATGGCAGGAAATAAGCGCGCAAAACGCCCTTGGCGAGGATTCACTTTGGATAATGGAAAGGCGAGCAACGTCACAATCGGCACCATCAAAATCATCGAAAGACGCCACTGCAGTTGTGAAATATCGCGCAAGTCATCAGAACCCCATAAATCCGCCGTTGCCAAGGCTTCTTTGCGTATTCGTCGACGCTGTTCAGGCTGATCGGCGATTTTAACGCCATAACGCTCAAACTCTAGCACTTGTAGCTCGACCTCATTCGGGGTCAAGTCGTAACGTCGACCTTGATGCAATTCTAAAAAACGCGATCCCGTGTCATCGCTGACATACTGCGTGCCGGTCTCAGCCACAATGACACTTTGGCCGTCCGCCAAAAACACACCACGCATTTCTTTTTTATCATCGGATAGTCGTTCTGCATACGTTGTTCGTCCAGAAGAACGACCGGCACTTTGAAATCGACCAGGAATCAACATTTCAAACTCGGTCATCTGCGCTTGTTGTTGAAAAAGAATTTCCGTTTTTTGCGCGCCCCAAGGGCTCAAAACCAAACTGAACAGCGCGACCACCACCATCACACAGGCGGCAGGAATTAAGGTATAGCCCAACAGCTTACGATTTGAAAAACCCGTGGCCGTCAACACCGTCATTTCACTTTCGGCGTATAAACGTCCGTACGTCAGCAAGATGGCAATGAACAAACCCAAGGGCAAGATCAGTTCTAAAAAATACGGCAGTCGCAGCAACAACATCATAAACACCAAGGTTAATGATATTTCTCCGGCAGCGGCTTCGGCCAATTGCTGAATCAAACGACCACTCATTAAAATCATCAACAACACGATGCTCACGGCCATCATCGTGCCGGCAAGCTCTCGTGCGAGATAGCGAAATAAAATCAAACGACGTTACCCTTGTATTTCTTCAAAATGGCTGCACTAATAGCGGTAGTTTATCTCATTGTACCCATCACAACTGCGCTTCGTAGCAGTTATTTTCTTCGTAGGAGCTTTCATGCAGTATCAAACGTCCACACAAACCGCATCCACAATCAGCGCGGGCTGTATTGTGGTCACTCTCGACGGTGCAGGCAAGTTATCCGACAGTGCAAATGCCATAAATGTTGCGTCAAACGGCTACATACAAGACCGCTTTAACGCCAAAGACATTCAAGGTAAATTAGCGGAAACACTGCTACTACCCAGCGTACCCGGCATCACAGCCCAACGCGTACTTCTGGTTGGAACCGGCAGCGAACCATTGCACGCTGGTAGCGCCACTAAGGTACTGAACGCGATTGCCAAAGCCACAGCAAAGCTCAGCGGTAGCCTTGTTGTTGCCCTAGAAGAACTGGCTAACGAGACCCTCAATGCCGCCTGGTGGGCAGAACACAGCGCCATGGCACTGGTGAAAACTCAATACCGCTATACCACCACGAAAAAAGCCGCCGAAGACGACAACAGCGCACCCGATACGCTCATCTGGATCGGCAGCGATCAATTATCGGCATTGCATAAAGGCAATGCCATCGGCAACGGCATCAACTACTGCAAAACCTTGGGCGATTTGCCACCCAACATTTGTACGCCCAGTTATTTAGCCGACCAAGCGCATGAATTGGCACACACGAATACCTTAAAAGTCACCGTGCTGGATGAAGCTGAATTAGCGGAAATGGGCGCGGGCGCTTTTGTCTCGGTTGCAAAAGGCTCTAGCGAACCGGGTAAAATGATCATCATGCAGTACCAAGGTGGTCAGCCTGATGAACCGGCTCACCTCATATTGGGCAAAGGCATCACCTTCGATACCGGCGGCATTAGCCTGAAACCCGGCTTGAAGATGGACGAAATGAAATACGACATGTGTGGCGCCGCCTCCGTATTGGGCACCATGCAAGCGATCCTTGCCTTGCAGCCGAAAATCAATGTCATCGGCATGATCACCAGTGCGGAAAACATGCCTGCAGGTAACGCCAGCAAGCCTGGTGATGTGGTAACCAGTTTGTCGGGGAAGACCATCGAAATCCTCAATACCGATGCCGAAGGTCGTTTAGTGCTTTGTGATGCCATGACCTATGCCATTCGTCACTTAAAACCCGCCACCATGGTCGATATTGCCACGTTAACCGGAGCCTGCATGGCTGCATTGGGCGAAGTCAATTCAGGTTTGTTTACGCAAGATGACACACTGGCCAACGAATTAATCGCGGCGGCACAGCACAGTCATGACAGAGTGTGGCGCTTGCCGTTAGAAGACGACTATCAAGAACTGCTCGACTCCAACTTCGCCGATATTGCTAACATTGGCGGGCCCTTAGCTGGCGCAACCACCGCAGCGTGCTTCTTATCACGCTTTAGCGAAGATACGCCTTGGGCACACTTAGACATCGCCGGAACGGCATGGGGCGGCGCAGGTAAAAGCAAAGGCGCCAGCGGACGCCCTGTTGCCTTACTGGTCAATTACCTGCTGGCAAAACAATAACCAATAGATACGCAACGGCCGAGTGGCGGATTCACACCCCCTGCTCGGCTCGGTGACGCCGATAAACCAGCTTAGACTTGTCATCGTTTGCCCGCGGTTTGTCACCTTTGAACCCACGCCGTCATGCAATGTTTGCTATGCTGGTGAAACTCTCAATAACAACAATGAGTCGGTGATATGAGTTTATCGGAATTACTGCAGCAACGTCATTCGGTACGTGCATTTAAGTCAGACGTGGTTGACCCAGCGGTACTGCAAGAAGTGTTTACCTTGGCGCAAAAATCGCCTTCTAATTGCAATGTTCAGCCTTGGAGCACCTATGTGGTCTCCGGCTCAGCCAAAGAAACATTAAAGAAAACCCTCATTCAAACTGTGATGCAACAGCAAACACCCAATCCTGAATTTGATTGGAAAGTGGCTTATGAAGGAGTGCATCGCGAACGTCAATTCGGCTCAGCCAATGCCCTATACAGCGCGATGGACATTGCCCGTGACGACAAAATGAAACGTAACATGGCTATGTTGCGCAACTGGGCCTTTTTCGATGCACCGCATGTTGCGTTTTTTGCCATGGATAAATATTTAGGCATCATGGGCGCGGTGGACATCGGCATCTACGCACAAACGCTCACCCTGTTATTGGAAGAACGTGGTATTCGCAGCTGCATGCAAGGCGCACTGGGTCAATTTCCAGCCCCCATTAAAGCACAGCTGAACATCCCCGAAGAACAAGGCATTTTATTTGGCATGTCGTTTGGCTACGAAGATGACAGCGCAGCCGCCAACCGTACTCGCACGGAGCGCGCGACATTAAGCGAGTCGGTGCAGTTCATCAGTTAACGCATTGACTTCGGCCTACAAAAAAGCCACCCGAAGGTGGCTTTTTTGTTATTCCCACTCAATCGTGGCGGGCGGCTTACTGGAGACGTCATAGGCTACGCGAGAAATGTGTTCAATCTCGTTGATGATGCGGTTCGACACTTTTTCCAGCAGTTCGTATGGCAGATGCGCCCAACGAGCCGTCATGAAGTCGATGGTTTCCACCGCTCGTAGCGATACCACCCACTCATAGCGACGAGCATCGCCCACCACACCTACGGATTTCACCGGCAAGAACACCACAAAGGCCTGTGAGGTTTTGTGGTACCAACCAAAATTGTGCAATTCTTCGAGGAAAATCGCATCGGCTTCACGCAAGACATCGGCGTATTCTTTTTTCACTTCGCCTAAGATGCGCACACCCAAACCCGGGCCTGGGAAAGGATGACGGTAAACCATGTCATACGGCAAGCCCAGTTCTAAACCAATTTTGCGAACTTCGTCTTTGAATAACTCACGCAGTGGCTCTACCAATTCCATTTTCATGTCATCGGGCAAACCACCCACATTGTGATGCGACTTAATCACGTGCGCTTTACCTGTTTTAGAGGCTGCACTTTCAATCACATCCGGATAAATGGTGCCTTGCGCCAAGAAATCCACATCTTGAATTTTTTGCGCTTCGGCATCAAACACTTCAATAAAGGTATTACCGATGACTTTGCGCTTTTGCTCGGGATCGGACACACCCAATAAACGACCCAAGAATAGCTCTTCGGCATTGGCACGAATTACTTTCACGCCCATGTTTTTAGCGAACATGTCCATGACCATGTCGCCTTCGTTCTTACGCAACAAGCCATTATCGACAAACACACAGGTTAATTGGTCGCCAATGGCTTTGTGCAACAAGGCAGCCACCACCGAGGAATCCACACCGCCGGATAAGCCCAGCAACACTTTACGTTGGCCCACCTGAGCACGCACTTTTTCGATTTGGTCTTCGATGATTTTGGCAGGTGTCCACAAGGCATCACAACCACAAATACCCAACACAAAATGCTCAAGCAAACGCTGACCTTGCAGTGTGTGTGTTACTTCGGGGTGAAACTGCACGCCGTAAAAATGTTTATCGGCATGAAACATACCGGCAATGGGGCAGCTGGGCGTTGACGCCATCAGCTCGAAACCGGCTGGCATGGTAACGACTTTATCGCCGTGACTCATCCACACATCCAACAACGCTTTACCGGTCTTGCTGTCCACATGATCTTTGATATCGGCCAGTAAATGGCTTACCCCTTCGACAGCCACTTGCGCGTAACCGAATTCACGAATCGTAGAGCTTTGGACTTTACCACCCAACTGCTCGGCCATGGTTTGCATGCCATAGCAAATACCCAATACAGGCACGCCTAAATTGAAGACGACTTCGGGGGCACGAGGCGAGTTCAACTCCGTCACCGACTCAGGACCACCAGCGAGAATGATCCCCGTTGGCTGGTATTCACGAATGTCGGCCTCATCCATGTCCCACGCACGGATTTCAGAAAAAACGCCAATTTCACGAACACGGCGCGCAATCAACTGGGTGTATTGCGAACCGAAATCCAAAATCAAAATACGTTGAGCATGAATGTCTTGAGACATAACTGTTTCCAAATAAACGGACAAAAACAAAATTGGGGATGACGTGTCATCCCCAGCTTCAGCGCGTGTACAGTCTTAACCTAAACGGTAGTTCGGCGCTTCTTTAGTAATTTGCACATCATGAACATGCGATTCTTTCATGCCGGCGGCGGTGATGCGCACAAACTGAGGTTTAGTGCGCATTTCTTCGATGGTCGCGCAGCCGGTATAGCCCATGGAAGCACGAACGCCGCCCATCAATTGATGAACGATGTTCATCAGAGGGCCTTTCACTGCGATACGACCTTCGATACCTTCAGGAACGAGTTTATCGACACCCGCTTGCTTATCTTGGAAATAACGATCAGAAGAGCCTTGCGTTTGTCCCATCGCACCTAACGAGCCCATGCCACGGTACGACTTGTAAGCACGACCTTGGAACAACTCCACTTCACCTGGTGCTTCATCCGTACCGGCCAACATAGAACCCACCATGATCACGCTGGCACCGGCAGCAATGGCTTTGGCAATATCGCCCGAGAAACGAACGCCACCATCGGCAATCACAGGAATACCGTATTTATCCATCGCCGCAGCCACATTGGCCACCGCTGAAATTTGTGGCACACCGACACCCGCGACGATGCGTGTGGTACAAATTGAACCAGGACCAATGCCCACTTTCACACCATCCGCACCGGCTTCGGCTAAGGCAATGGCCGCTTCGGCAGTGGCAATATTGCCACCAATGACCTGCACTTGCGGGTAATGCTTTTTAACCCAACGTACACGATCAATCACACCGGTACCGTTAGCATTGCTGGTGTGGCCGTGGGCGGTATCCACCACAATCACATCCACACCGGCATTCACCAGTGCCGCGACACGCTCATCAGTACCAGCACCCGTACCAACGGCCGCTCCCACTAACAAACGACCTTGATCGTCTTTCGCCGCATTCGGGTAAGCACGAGCCTTGTTAATGTCTTTTACCGTCATCAAACCGGCCAGTTTTCCAGCTGCGTTCAACAACAGTACTTTTTCGATACGGTGCTCATGCAACAAGTCTTGTACGATTTGCGCAGACGTTCCTTCTGGCACCGTCACTAATTTGTCTTTTGGGGTCATCACGGTGGCTACCGTGGCATCCAGATTTTTTTCAAAACGCACATCGCGGCTGGTGACAATACCGACTAACTCATCGCCATCCACCACGGGCATGCCGGAAATATTGTGCTGATCGGTTAACTCAATCAATTCACGAATGGTGGTACTGCTAGGGACGGTAATGGGGTCTTTGACGACGCCACTTTCGTATTTTTTGACTTTGCGCACTTGCGCGGCTTGTTCTTCGACGGTGAGGTTTTTATGAACAATGCCCAAACCACCTTCTTGTGCGATGGCAATGGCCAAACGCGCTTCGGTCACGGTATCCATTGCTGCGGAAATGAGGGGGATATTGAGTTCGATGTCACGCGTGATACGTGTTTTCAAAGAAACTTGATTTGGCAGTACCTCTGAGTAACCGGGTACTAACAACACGTCATCAAAAGTAAGTGCATCTTGAGCAATTCGCAACATAATGTGCCTTCCAGAACAAGGAATGGAAAAGGCGGCGCATTATAAACGAACCTTGCTCGGTAATAAATCCCAATCAGAAACTAATTACAGCGCAGAGGCGCAAATGCCCGCGTCAATAAACTGCCAAGTCGCCTCTCGCACATCGGCAAATGCAAACGATGCGATATGAGGCCCTCGACTTTCTAACCAACAAGAAGGCGATTGCAACAATTGATACAACTGCCACCCCTGTTCGCGCGGGATGATTTTATCCTCTGCGCTGTGGATTACCAAGACGGGAATACGGATTTTTGCGATGGCCTGCTTGGCATCCCATTGCTGTGGCAACAACCATGTCCACGGCCACAACACCCAGCCTAACCAAGATTGAGTCACTGCGTAACGGGCCACATCACCCAAACCAGAAAATGGCGCATCCACCACCACGCCCGCTAACACCGACTCTGAAGCCATGCGACCGGCATAAGTGAGTGTTAACGCCGCACCAATACTCTGGCCAACAATCCACACCGACGCATCAGGATACTGCTGCTGGAGCCATTGAACACCGGCTTCCACATCGTGCAGCACATCAGGAATAAGAGCCCGTCCTTCTGATGCACCAAAGCCACGATAATCCAATGTCAGTACCCCTGCCCCCTGTTCCACCAACCACAGGATACTGCGAAAATGCGTACTGATATTTTCGGCATTGCCATGAAGGTGCAGGACAACCGTCGAAGGACTCGAACCATTCGAGGTGGATGATTCAGGGGGTAACCACCAACCATGTATCTGTACCCCATCGGCCGTGGTTAGATACACATCGGAATAGGGATACGACATATCGTCGGGTGTTTGAACCCAAACGCTTTGCGGATAAAAAAACACCGTCGTTAATGCACTACAACCCGATACCATAAGGCACACAGCCACAATCAACAATCGGTTCATCAGTAATACCAAGAAAACCCAACGCGTGATTCGGTGATTGCCTGATCATCCTGCCATTGACGCCCTATATTGGCGCGCCATTGCAATTGATCATGCCAACGATAACCCAACGACCAAGTCACTTGTCGGCGTGAGCGATCATCACCCAACACAGAAGGTAGCCAATGCGCCTCGATTTGCTGTTGCCATGCCGTTTTCTGCCACAACCAACCCAATCGTGGTCCTAAACTCAACTGATGGTGGCGCGCGAATTGATCGTCCACCAGCAGCTGTCCTTCAAGTAGCCCGTACCACAATCCCAGGGGGCTGTCATAGGCTCGACCGAATCCGATTTTCAAATAGGCATACAACTCTGTTTCTGAGCCATAAAACCGCTCTAGGCCGGAACTCACCCCCCAAGCGGTTGGTTTGAAGTACAAATTGCGCGGACTCAGTGACAACACATCGACGACCAATAACTGCTCCAGCCTTAAGCGTTCATTCTGATAGCGCACATCCAACTGCCCCATCTGAATTTGCGAACCAGGAACAAAACCGGCTGGTAAATCCATCACCTCGTGGTACGCCATACGAAGACTGAATTGGGTAAACGTGTGATCATCACTCTGACCAACCCAACCTTGTACACGATGCGTTCGATGCCCTTGATCATCTCGAACCGATGGCATTGGCGTTGGCTCAAAATCGCTGTTCACGTCGATACGGCTACGAACGGACAACATCGCTAACGTACGCTGACGCAACTCGGGGGTACCCTGCTTACGCTTTACCGCCAAGTAACGCGCATAGGCATGGGCCAATTCCAACGCACGAGCCTGATCTTGTGCGGATAACGGCGCCAATAACTGATGAATGTCTTGGTCTGTATCCACCAACTGCACAGAAATCTGCCTGACCAAATCGGTGGTTTGTGCACTTTTTGCCAATAATTCACTACCGGCCGACGCTCGATACTCCGCACCAGCGACCAAGCCCTGACGCTGCAATGCACGTATGGTATCGACCGGAACGGCCGTGAAGAAAAACTCACTGGCTAAGTTCGCGCGTTCACTGGCGGCATCAAACAACGCCAATAATCGGTATGAGCAGTTTTCATCAAAAAAGAAGTAATCAAAATACGTATCTTGCGTTTCCCAAATATGGCGTACAAATTGCGCCACTTCATCCGCGGTAAAATTAAGCGGATATTCCCAAATATCACGATGTTCCATGTGCTGATATTCGTTGGTTTTCGCATAATATGGCAACACCGACACCACACCTGGGTAGCCGCCCGTTAAACCTTTGTAGCTAAATACCAATTCGTTATCGGTCATATCGGCGTTGGCAGCAAAGTTCACACTATAAGCCAACAATTTACTGCTGTTCGGATCAGCACGATCCATACGCACTAGCGTATGACCATACATAGACGAAGGGGAGTTGATGTGCGATGCGGGGAAAATCAACGTCAACGACGCGGCATTAATTTCATCACGCCATTGCTCAAACTCAGGGCATGGCTGATCAATAAACGGATGATCCGACCATTGCGCTTTCAACCAATGATAGCGTGCAGGAAAACGACATTGAGCCGACGTGTTATCAGATGGATGTAATTCCGAAAAGGCAGAAATACTTGCCATCAGCTCCGCTTTTGCATCGGTTTTACCGGCTGGGCTTAGAAAAAATTCTGCACTGTCGTTTTGACTGTAAACACGCCCATTATAGTGTTGCCGATAATGCAACAAATGTAACCACTGAGGCTCTTCTGCCAACGTTTCGAATAGTGCGGAATGATTATGATGTTTGTTTACTGGTGTTACGGGAGTATCCAGTGATTGTGCGTTGAGCAGCAGACTGGCACTCAAAAAACTGACCGTGTAAATGGTTTGCCGTAGCATACGACCCGTCATCCTGTTTAGTCTCTCCAATCCTTAAAAGCCAAAAAAAAGCGCGCCAAAGCGCGCTTTTTTTGTACCAAACGGAATTAACCGAGGTATTTTTGCAGAGCTGCGTCTTGTGCCATCGCCGCTTGCATTGCTTCGAAAGCAGTGCCCGATGTTGCTTCAGCATGGAAAACGCTGTCGAAGTTACTTTGCATAGTGCGGTTAAATGCAGCAGTGTCTTGTGCATCAACGCCCATGACTTCAGCCAATGCAGCTAAAGTCTCGCCTTCGCCTTTAGCGGTATCTAACGCCAATTGATCCATGTTGTCATCAATGAACGCTTGAGCCAATTTCAATGGACCGTTAGCGGCTTCACAGCCCAAAGTACCTGAAGTCATACCAAACGTTTGGTTACCAGAAGTACCGTTTGTGGTGGCAGCCAATACATGCTCATGCCAAGCACTTGCATTTGGGAAAACAACAGCAGTACCTAAACCACAACCTGCAGGACCATTAGCAAAAGCCATGGTTGAAGAAGCAGCTAAAATTGCACCGGCAATGATTTTTTTCATAGAACTATTTCCTTGTGTCATAAAATCAACTTCAGCGATTGCTGAAGCCGTAACAGTAGCCATCGGATAACCACTTGTCTACTTTATTAGTGTGACCCATGTCACTAACTAGACGTTTGAATGAGACTATTAAGGCCACATAAACGACCAACGAGTCATGCTTAAGCTGATCTTTACCGCCATCCCTGTTAACCTTAACGAATTGTGGTAGCACGAAAACACTGCCTTTCACGCCTTAGGACATTGACGCACGATCATGAGACATTCTAGCCCAAACGAACGCGCGTTTACCGTTAGCCAATTGAATCAACGCGCTCGTCAATTACTGGAAATTTCCTTCAGTCAGGTACGAGTCGAAGGAGAAATCTCTAACCTCTCGCGTCCCTCCTCAGGCCACTGGTATTTCACGCTAAAAGACAGTGGCGCCCAAGTCCGTTGTGCCATGTTTCGTGCCCGCACGGCACAACTGCGATTTATGCCGAAAGAAGGCGATTTTGTTGAGGTCAGCGGCAAAGTCAGCTTGTATGAAAATCGAGGCGATTATCAGCTGATCATTGACCATATGAAGCCTGCCGGCGAAGGGGCACTGCTACTGGCGTTTCAACAACTAAAAGCGCAACTAGCGCAACAAGGGTTGTTTGATCCCGCTCATAAAAAACCGCTTCCCGTCGTACGCCGCGTCGGCATTATTACCTCGGCGACCGGCGCTGCCCTACACGACATGCTGACCGTGCTAGCCCGCCGAAGCCCCGCCATTGAAGTGGATATTTATCCCACCGCCGTGCAAGGGCGTGACGCCATCCCACAAATCATTCATGCCATTGAGCGTGCCAATCGCGATCAACGGGTCGATGTGTTACTGCTGGGACGTGGTGGCGGTTCACTGGAAGATTTATGGTGTTTTAACGATGAGCACGTTGCCCGTGCTATTTACGCCTCACACATTCCCATTGTCAGTGCCGTTGGCCACGAAACCGACGTCACCATCGCCGACTTTGTCGCGGATGTGCGAGCGCCAACGCCATCCGCCGCGGCCGAGTTAATCAGCCCGGACCAACACGTACAACTGCAGCGCGTTCAACAGCAACAAGCACGCTTACTGGCTGCGATGCAGCGAATCTTACACGATCATCAGCAACGGCTTCGCCAATGGCAAAGTCGTTGTCGTACGCCACAACACGTACTCACCGCGCACAGTCAGCAACTTGATCAATTGGAGTTGCGCTTACAACGCGCCTGGCAAATACAGTGGCAACGTTGCGCTACACAACTACAACAGCAACAACGAGCCTTACAGCAACAACATCCACAGCGCTTGCTGGGCTTGCAGCAAGAGCGCTTATCCGCATTATCACCGCGGTTAACTCTTGCCATGAAACAGCAGATACAGCGGTTTCAGCAGACACTGGCTAGCCACGTCTCGCTCTTGCACAACCTCAGCCCCCTTAATGTCCTAGCGCGCGGCTATTCCATCACGCAAACCGCCGAGGGTGCCGTTGTTCAACAGACACAACAGGTGCAGCCGGGCATGCGCTTGCGCAGCCGCGTGCAAGATGGTTGGATTGACTCCGATGTGTGCGCGATACAAACCGAGGAGTCCTCATGAATAAATACGCTATTTTCCGCATGTTCCCGCTATTGCTCATCACACTGCTCGGTGTTGCCGTAACGGCACACGCCTCGATAAAGCATAAACCCAACACGAACGCCATTCCTGGCGGTATTGTTATCCTGCCACTCGGCGAATACCACCAACCACCGAAGGCGTTTTTTGCAAAACAACCGGTATTGGTAATGCCCGCCAAACAGCCTGATCACTGGCAAGCGGTCGTGGGAATCCCCTTACGACAGCCATTAGGTGAGGCGTTTATTACCGTCAATGATCAACCGATTCATTTTGTCGTGAACGCTCACGAGTACCCTAGCCAACATTTGACCGTACAGCGTCATCATGTACACCCTAATCCCGAACAATTGGCTCGTATTCGCCGCGAAACCCAACAAATGCAACCGGTGTATCGTCACTATCGCCGCAGCGAAGGTTGGCCCGAATTCATTTGGCCATTGCATGGACGCATCAGTAGCCCCTTTGGTTTTCAGCGTTTTTTTAATGGTGAAGCACGCAACCCACACAGCGGTTTGGATATTGCCGCACCAACCGGCACCCCCATTCAGGCACCAGCCGCAGGGATTGTGACCCTAACCGGTGATTTTTATTTTAATGGCAAAAGTGTGTTCATTGATCATGGCCAAGGGCTCATCAGTATGATGTGTCACCTTGATCGCATTGATGTGCAAGACGGACAAACCCTCCAAGCCGGTGATGTCATCGGTACGGTTGGTCAAACCGGTCGCGCGACTGGGCCACATTTGCATTGGACCGTCAGCTTAAACGACGCACGCGTAGACCCCATGCTGGTACTGCCCAACACACCCACTGATCAAGGCCATGCGCGATGAGCAACAAACACCCCGGCACATCCGGTTTAATGCCTTACAAGCGCGCTGGCTGTAGTATTCGTCCCGATTTGGATGCCTTCCCTAATGGGGTCGGCTTTGATTTTTCGGCCGCTGCACAGCTGTGCCATGATATAGGTTCAGCCAATGTTCCTGAGCATTTCGTTCAGCCAGCAGATAAGCCAGCAGATGAGTTAACAAACACCAAAGATACAAATACACGCACGAAAATATCGAAATAACACATTGTTTTTTTCAGAGCCGACTACACTTATTGGATAGATTTGTGTTGTTTAGGATGTCATGAAAAAGAAAATCACCATCGAACAATTACGTCCCGACATGTACGTTTCGGACTTAAACTGCGACTGGATTCCGCATCACAACTTGCGTAAAGAAGGTCGAATCCCTGACCAAGCCACCATTGAAAAACTCAAAGCACGTGGAATTAAAACCGTCTACATCGACCCAAGTCGTGGACGCGATGTTGACGGCGTTCCAGAAAATGAAGTCGATCAACACAACACGAAAGCGCTCAACAAAGCCGCCGAACTCACGCCCGACACCAACCATCGCGTGAGTGTTGGTGAAGAAATGCTGAAAGCCAATCGCATTCATGACGAAGCCAAAAATCTGGTCACCAATGTGTTGCGTGATGTCAAAGTGGGCAACCCGATTGATATTGATGTCTTTGAAAATCTTGCCGACGGCATGGTGGACTCGGTATTGCGTAACCACAACGCACTCGCCTGCTTAGGGCGTATTCGCCAAAAAGACAATTATTTACTCGAACATTCCATTAACTTAGCTGTATTGATGGGCATTTTCGCCAAATCGTTAAAACTCGACCGCGACACCATGCAACAAGCGGTCATTGGTGCCATGCTGCACGATATTGGCAAAGTCATGATCCCCGATGAGGTGTTGCACAAACCCGGTCGTTTAACCGACGACGAATTTGCCATCATGCGCCAACACGTGGTGCACAGTCGTGAGTTACTAAAGCGTACTCCAGGAGTGGGAGAATTAACCATCCGCGTTGCCGCTCAGCATCATGAACGTATGGATGGCAGTGGCTACCCCGAGGGGTTGCACGGTTGTGATATTTGCCGCGAAGGACGCATGGTCGCCATTGCCGATGTGTACGATGCCATTACCGCGGACCGTTGTTATCACAAAGGGCTGCCCCCCACTGGCGCCATGAAGAAGCTACTGGAATGGAGCGGTACTCACCTTGATCAAGAACTGGTTCACCGTTTTATTCGCAGCATGGGCATTTATCCCGTCGGCTCCTTGGTGAAACTGAAAAGCGGGAAGCTGGCGGTAGTCATTGAAGCGGGCGAAAAAGATCAGCGCATGCCGATTGTTAAGGTCATCTATCATGCCGAGCACAAGCGCTATTTACCCATAGAAATCATTGATTTGAGCAAACCCTTCGTACAAGACGAAATTACCCAAGCCGCCGATCCGGATAAATTTGGCATTCGACTGAATGACTTTTTGGCGTAAGCAACAATCCTCGATGCAACACGGTTCAGCGCTGAGCGAATAACAACAATCGTTAACGTTCTTGCTCGGCGCTTTTCTTGGCGTCGAGCAGCGCCATTTTCGCCATCACCTGAGCGGGTAACTCTGAATCAGGGAATAACGCTTCGTAGGGCTGTTGGCGATGGTGTGCAATGGCTTGCAGTAATGTCGAAAACGACGTCACTTTGCCCTTATGCAGCATGGCCACCCGCGCGAGTGCTTTGGCATGCAAACGACCGTTGACCAAAAAGCGATGCTCAATATAAAAGTACTTCTCATCCCAGTGCAGCACACGCCCTTCCACACTCACCGCCGCCAATGGCTTAATTTCGCGGATGAAGGTGACACTTTGACTGGCCAGCACAGAGCGCCAGCCCTGCTTCATAAACAAAGGCGCGGCACCCAACTGCAAAAAGAACTGTGTGCGATGCAAGTCCAGCCACGTTGGGTAGCGGCCATTGGTCAAATGCACGTTTAAATCGCAATCCCATGGCATCACCCGAAACCGAGTCACCACCACATCTGTGCCATGAATGGGCTGCCGCCATGGGCGACGTCCAAATAGCAACAAATGACGTATCAGCGAGATCATGCGCTACGCTCTTGCTGCCGCATTAAGCCTTCTTGCGCTACCGAGGCGACCAACTCGCCTGCCTGATTGAAAATCTGGCCGCGACAAAACCCGCGCGCTCCGTACGCAACCGGACTATCAATGGCATACAGCAGCCATTCGTCCATACGAAACGGGCGATGAAACCACACACTGTGATCGAGTGAAGCAACTTGCATGTCTTTTTGTGCAACCGAGACACCATGCGGATGCAGTGCCGTTGGAATCAGATTGAAGTCACTGGCATAAGCCAACATGGGCACATGATCACGCCAATCATCGCCCATGGGCGCATCGGCTTTCATCCACACGTATTTAATGGGGTCTTTCTTTTGTGGATTAAAAATATTCACCGGATCCAGCACACGCATTTCAATGGGCTTATCTGCGGTATAAATATCGCGCACGCGCTCAGGAAAATAATCCCGAAACATGCGCGCTAATTCCAACTGTGATGGCACGCCATCCGGCCCCTTCACCTCCGGCATCGGGGCTTGATGAGTAAAGCCGTCCTCTGGTCGTTGAAACGAACACATAAACGTCAGAATCGCCTTACCATTTTGACTCACCGTTACTTGTCGAGTAGCAAAGGTGCGACCATCACGAATCACATTCACTTCGTATTCAATCGGATCGGTCACGGTGCCAGGACGCACAAAATAAGCATGTAATGAGTGCGCCCACCACTCGCCGTCACTCGGCAAGGATTGCATGGCCGCCGACAAACTCTGCCCTAATACCTGACCACCAAACAAATGACGAAAGCCGAGATCTTGGCTTTGACCACGAAAGCGATTCACACCAATCGCTTCCAAACGCAATAATTGCAACAACTCTTCCAGTACGTCACTCATGTCCAGTACCTATTTGCCGTGCGCACGTGAGCGCATTTTATGTTTATTGTTAATAATAACGAGGAATAATACCTTAATGACTCAATTATAAAACCGCATTGGCCGAACTGACCGTTGCGAAAGGATGCACTGCCGCTGTCAATCCGTATAATAGCCTGCTTTGCATTCCCTTCTAGGCTTTCTGTCATGCACACACGCGAGATCTATCCCCACCAAGTCGATGTCGACACCTACCCTGCACTGCTGGCAGACAAAGCCATTTTGTTGCAACAGCTGTTTGATGACTTGGTCATGCCCGAACTCGAAGTACATGGCAGTCAACCCAGCCACTTTCGCCTACGTGCCGAGTTTCGCGTATGGCATGACGACGACCGTTGTTTTTATGCCATGTTTGAGGCCGGCAACAAACACAAGGTGTATGAAGTTCGCGACTTTCCCATCGCCTCCACCTTGATCAATCGCCTCATGGCACAATTGCTCGATGCCATTCAGGATCATGAGCTCCTGCGGCGCAAATTGTTTCAAGTGGAATTTTTAACCACCTTGAGTGGCGATGCGTTGATCACCCTGATTTACCACAAGCCACTGGGCGATGAATGGCGTGCAGCTGCAGAACAGTTACAGAGCCAGTTAGGATTCCCAATTGTCGGGCGCTCACGCAAACAGAAGCTGATTCTTGAACGCGATTACGTCAACGAAACCTTGCATGTGGATGGCCATCCTTACCACTATCGCCAGATTGAAGGGGGCTTCACCCAACCCAATGGGGGCATGAACGAGCAGATGCTCAGTTGGGTTCGGGCAACGACTCAGTACATCGGTGGTGATTTACTCGAACTCTATTGCGGCAATGGGAATTTCTCCATCGCGCTGGCCAACCAATTCCAACGTGTGTTGGCCACCGAAATTTCGAAAACGTCTGTTGCGGCCGCGCAAGCAAACATCGCCAGCAACCATGCCACCAATGTCGATATTATTCGCTTATCGAGTGAAGAGTTTGTGCAAGCACTGCGTGGTGAGCGACAATTCACTCGTCTGGCGAACATTGATTTATCCAGCTACGATTTTCGTACGGTGTTGGTCGATCCGCCACGTGCGGGATTAGATGATGCCTCGGTCGCGCAAGCCCAAGGGTATGATCACATTGTCTATATCTCGTGCAACCCCAATACCTTACATCGCAACTTGCAAACGCTCTGCACGACACACGATGTCACCCGCTTTGCACTGTTTGATCAATTCCCCTACACCGATCACATAGAAACCGGTGTGGTCTTAACACGGAAATCCTCTGTATGAACCAACCCGTCACGACGTTTGCCGAACTGGGCTTGCCTCAAAGCCAACTCGATAACTTAACGCGCATGGGATACGACAGCATGACGGCCATTCAGCAACAAGCCTTACCGGCAACGCTGGCTGGACAAGACATTGTTGCGCAAGCCAAAACCGGCAGCGGTAAAACAGCCGCCTTCGCTCTGCCGTTACTCGAAAAAATCAATCCGCGCTTTTTTGGTGTGCAAGCCTTGGTGTTATGCCCAACACGGGAATTAAGCACCCAAGTAGCGGAAGAAATTCGCAAGCTGGCGCGCTATCGAAACAACATCAAAGTGGTGGTGTTGTGTGGTGGCGTGGCCATTGGCCCGCAAATTGGTTCTCTCGCACACGGAGCGCACATTGTGGTGGGCACTCCGGGGCGGATTAAAGATCATCTGCGCAAAGAAACACTGCGCATCGATCAATTAAACACCCTAGTCTTGGATGAAGCGGATCGCATGTTGGACATGGGCTTCAATGAGGACATTCATGACATCGCTGCGCACACCCCAGAAGATCGACAAACCTTACTGTTCTCGGCCACCTACCCCGATAACATTGCGCAATTAAGCCAGCAATTGCAGCGCAATCCGCTTACGGTCAAAGTAGAAAGCGTGCATCAAAATAACATCATCGATCAGCAGTTTATTGTCTGCGGTCGAGGTGAAACGGACAGTGCTCTGCTTCGTACCATTGCCCATTTTGGTATTCAACATGCGGTGATCTTCTGCAATACCAAGCAAGCGTGCGACGATGTCAGCGCATTGCTGCGCGACTCCGGTTTCCGCGCACTGGCGTTACACGGCGATTTGGAACAGCGCGATCGCGATCAAGTGTATGTGCAGTTTAAACAAAACAGTGCGCATTTTTTGGTGGCAACCGATGTCGCGGCGCGCGGCTTGGATGTGGAAGATTTGCCAGCCGTCATTAATTACGAACTGCCGCGCGATCTCGACGTGTACATGCATCGCATTGGCCGCACCGGTCGTGCGGGCAAAGAAGGCTTGGCGTTGAGCATCACCACCGACAAAGAAACACACAAACAAGAATCGTTGGCCAAGCAACAAGGACGCGCCATTCCGCTCATCGCACTCGACGAACTCAGCCGTGTTCAGCCCAGCATCGACGCCCCAGAGTATGTCACGCTGTGCTTAGCGGCAGGCCGTAAAGACAAACTACGACCGGGTGACATTCTCGGTGCGCTAACCTCTCCGGGCGGCGTTACGGGCAAAGACATTGGCAAAATCGATGTGTTGACCACGGTGGCCTATGTGGCCGTTGTGCGTGAGCATGCCAAGCAAGCGTTACAGCATTTGCAGCAAACGCGCATCAAAGGTCGAGCCGTCAAAGTACGTCGAGTCTAACCGTTTCGCGCGCTCGGCAATAAGCTAGAGCGCGCGCACCAATAAACTGATGCTCATTACGATGCAAACCATGACCGTCAACCCCCGAATAAAGCCAACGCCACGCTGAATGGCTGCGGCAGCACCTAAGCGAGCACCGATCACTTGCGCCACTGCCATGCTCAATCCCACCACCAGCACCATGTGACCCGCCACTAAAAAAATCAACAACGACACGATGTTGGTGGTGAAATTCAACACCTTGGCATGCGCGGTGGCTTTGACCAAATCCAAACCACGTAGTTGCGCATAGCTAAGGGTAAAAAAAGTGCCCGTGCCCGGCCCTAAAAAACCATCGTAAAAACTCACGGCTGGCACTGCCGTTTGGTTCAGAGTGCGTTCTGATACCGTTGCTGGACGAGCCGTTTTACCCACATTGGGCACAGCCATAAGAAATAGAGCCACCGCGATAAAGACAAACGGCATCACCCATAACAGCACATCGGCGGCAATCCACTGAATGGCGAATGCACCAACAGCCGCACTCACCGCCGCAACCACAATCGACCAACGCATTTGCCGTGGTGCCACTAAACCCGCACGAATATAAAAACGACTGGCCGAAAAACTGCCAAAACACGCTTGCAACTTGTTCGTTGCAATGGCCTGAATGGGGCTAAGGCCTGCAAACATCAAGGTCGGAATCGTTAACAAACCACCACCGCCCGCAATGGCATCAATATAGCCCGATAAAAACGCCACTAGGACAAGTAACAATAGCATTTCGATGGAAAATTCAAACATGACGACGATTCGACCAACTGGTAATCGCAAAAAATTTGCGTCATCCTACGTGAGTTATTTCAGAAAGCCAGTAAGCGATGACATCGAATCCGATCCAAACCGATGACGGCAAACCATTGCGCCGTTCCGAAATTGATAAACGCGTCTTAGAGCGCGACGCAGCTCGTTTATTCATGCGTCGCTATGAATTGGAATTTGGTCAACCCATGCGTCACATTTGGCACAACGAACCAGCCAAACCCGATGTGTCTTGTTATTTCCAAAAAGAACCATTGGATTTAGAAATCGCACATTTGTACGCCAATGAAGCGGAAGCCAAATGCATCACACCACGCAGCAATGATGACCCTCTCTGGTGTCACTTGCTGGCACTGCGCGAATACTCACCGGAACACCAAGTGGATGAAGGCCTACAACGTTTGTTGTCCAGCAAAGCAGCCAAGCACTATCATTCCGAGCGGGTGTGGTTAGTTATCCGCAACGCCAGCCCACACTGGCAGCGAGAGGATTTTATTCAGGCATTACCGAACATGGTGTTGACCGAGCATCGCTTTGAACAAATCTGGCTACTACCCGATTTCGAAGGGCAGCAACCCTTAGTGCGCATTGCTTAGTCGTATTCGTAGGGGTAAATCCCTTCGGCATACAACTGCAGTTCTTGCAGCCATTGTAATTTGATCGGATCATCCGCCACTTGCTGCACCGCCAGCTGCAAGGCTTCGGCAAATTGCGGGTAGGTTAAGGCGCGACTGTGCTCGACACCTTGCAGCAATCGTACCTGCCGATGTTGCTCCCAGCGTGCCAACTCATCGCCTTCTAGCGTGTCAGGGAAATTACGCGCACGATAACGAAACAACATTTCTTCACCGCGCTCATCCGAAAAGGGCGCGGGCCAATCAACCAAATCCCACGGCCCCAAACGATGCACTTCTGCCATGACTTGCTTGTCTTGCGCCGAAAAGAAACCATCGTATAAGCGCGCGTCGACATCCCCTATTTTCTCAAAGGTTCGACCGGCAAAGACCGCCTGTAACTTGGCCTGCAAATTGGGGCCCTGCTTGATCATGGCCAGATGACGTCGCAACGTTTCACCGCTGAGCTGCCAACGCGCGGCTTGATCGGGTGTGAGTGTCTTTGCTGGCGCCAATACCGGTGATTTATTGAGGTGAATTTCTTTCAGCGGCAAGCGCTGCTCACCGTCGGCCAAATCGGCTTGTCGAGTAAATACGCGACGCTGAATCTCTTCCGCGCTCAACTCGAACAACGGCGTTGGATCTTGGTGTAAATCGAATGCGATAAAGCTGTTTTTATTGGTCGGATGCCAACACAAAGGAACGATCACGGCCATACACCCCTGCTCGACCGGGAACATCCCCGATACGTGCATCAAGGGCTTATGACCAGCCACATCCACCAGCTCGAACAGCGCCTGCTTGCTGCGCATGCGGTACAGGTAATCGTAGAGTTTAGGTTGTTTGTCTTTGATCAGTCGCGCTAAGGCGATGGTGGCACGCACATCAGACACCGCATCGTGCGCTTTGCCATGCTCAAGACCATTCGCGACCGTTAAGTGTTCCAATTTAAAGCTGACGCGACCATCTTCATGACGTGGCCACTCAATGCCGTCTGGGCGCAGTGCATAAGCACAGCGCACCACATCCAGAATGTCCCAACGGCTATTGCCGCCTTGCCATTCGCGGGCATACGGATCGTAAAAATTGCGATACAGGGTGTAACGGGTAAATTCGTCATCAAAACGTATGCTGTTATAACCTGCGGTACAGGTTTCCGGCTGACTGAACACCGCGTTGATGCGTGCAATAAACTCCGTTTCAGGAATGCCTTTTTGCTGACAATCTTGCGGTGTAATGCCCGTGATCAAAACCGCTTGCGGATGCGGTAAATAGTCATCTGCCGGTTTGCAAAACCACTCGATGGGGGCCTCGATTTCATTTAAGTCTTCGTCGGTACGAATGGCTGCAAACTGCGCAGGTCGATCCCATGCCGGACTGGCACCAAAGGTTTCATAATCGTACCAGACGATACTTTTCACGAGCATTACCTAATCTAAATAGGCCCTCATTCCACCTGTGACATCGCCGCTGGTGTATAAGAGCCTTCAATGAATGCATGTGCATCACGCGCCGTTTGGTTTGGTATTTCTTCCATTGGCATATGACCCACTCCTTCGTAGGTGATGACTTGCACATTGGGCAAATCCTGACGGAAACGCTCTAGAATCGTTAACGGCACCCACGTATCTTCTTCACCCCACATCAACAGTGTGGGGGTGTTTACCTCTTGCACGCGATCCCCTAGAGTGGCGATACGACTTTGTTCTTTCATGGTGCGAAACACGTTCATCAAACCGCGACGATTGCCTTCACGCAACGTCAAATCATGATAACGACGCACCAATGCCTTATCGACTTTGCTCGAATCACCATACGCGGCTCGAATGTTACTACCAACGATAAAGCGTGGCATCATCAATGTGCTCATTTCTCCCATCACAGGCCACGCAGCCATGCTCATAATGAATGGCATTTTTTGGGGATACCCTGCGGCATCAATCAAAATTAATTTTTCAACATTTTGCGGGTGATGTAACGCGTAATTCCAACTGATGTAACCACCTAACGAATTACCCGCTAATACAAAAGGCGGCAGCTGCAATTCACGCACAAAAGTATCCAATACCGATACCATGTAGTCGATATCATAACGTTTGCGCTTTGGATCAGGCCCGGTCAAACCATGCGCCGGCAAGTCTAAACGAATCACGCGATAACGATCCTGCAATCGTTCAGCCCATGCATCCCAGGTGTGTAACGACGAGGCCACACCGTGCAGCAATAGCAAAACAGGGCCATCACCTTGATCGCGATAATGAACAATCAAATCATCAACCGCGATGAACTTAGAGTGATGATCGGTGTATTTTTCGGTCAATTCAGCCATCGGACGATTGCCAATGCCTAGCGAAGCACAGCCCGTTAATTGCAATAAACAGGCAATAATGATGAGTGTGGTGAGTTTCATGCGAGTTCCCGGAATGTTGTTATTGTGAGCCGGAGAGGCAGCTACAAACTGTAACATATTTGGCGGCCAACACCAGCCACCCGCCAAGATTGCGAGTACATTTTCCATCGACCTAAATCCCATTACGGCACGTTCGACAGTAGACCTTTACGCATCGCGCTGTAGAATAGGTGCGCACTTCTTTCTGCCGCCGCAATGTTCTGCGCGGCTTTCTGTTTATGGGATGGGTCATGGCGTTATTAGCACGATTTTTTAAACCAAAATGGCAACACGAAAACCCAGATATTCGTCGTCAGGCTTTGTCTGGCCTAACGCACACTGAACAGCTACTTTCCTTTATTGATCGCGAAATGTTGACGGAACTACGTCAACAAGCCGTTCAACAGCTACAAGCGGCCGATGCATTAGAAACGTTACTGCAGCATAGCCATCAGGATGTGAGAGAACAGGCCCGACGTATTTTGCTTCAGCGTCTTTTACCGAATGACGGCAATTTACAACAGATCAACAACGATCAACATTTGGTGCAAATTGCTGTTTTAACCGACGATCACGCCACTCGACTGGCGGCCATTGGCGAAATTCGTAACGAACAAACCCGGCTAGACATTGCCATGAATAACCCCGTAGCCAAAGTTCGACTGGCAGCGGCAGAAGGCATTCAAGCATCGGAGTTATTGCAGCAGTTGTTGCAGCATGCACAAAGCAAAGACAAAGCATTATATCGCTTGTGCAAGACACGTTTATCGGAGTTAAAAGAGGCTCAAGCCGCACTCACCGAACAACAACAGCGTTTTGAGCAATTTCTCACGCAGCTGAATTACCTCAATAAAGTCGGTTACAACCCAGAGTTTTATGGTCGACTGCAACTACTGCAACAAGACTGGCACTCATTTGAGCCGCTCGCGACGACATCACAACGCGCAGAAATTGAGCAGCAGCTAGCCGCAGCACAAGCCATTTTAGCCGAACATGCCGCCATCGAGCGTGCCCGAGAGGAACAACAGCAGCGCGAAGTAACAGCACTCACTCAGCAGCAACAGTGCCTTGCACAATTGCACGCTTGGTTGTCTGAGCCGGAATCCTTCATCGACGCAAATGCCGCAGACGCCTTGCAGAGTGTACGTGATGCTTGGCAACAAGCGAACGATTTGCACCCAGCCACACGCCGTGATGCTCAATTGTTCGAGCAAGGCCATCAAACATTACAGCGCATGCTCACCGTGATCGCCCTCTACCAGCAGCAGCAACACGAAATCAACACGTGGCTGCAGACGGAACCTGCCAATGATGTTGAGCCGTTACGCCAACAACAAGCCGCCGCTCAGCAATGGCTCAGTTTGCTCGCTTGGCCTACAACAGACGCTCAACCGACGTGGTTACGCGACATACAGCGTCATGCTGACCGTGTTTTTACACAACGTCAGCAGCTCGCTAATGAACAGCAACAACACATACAGCAACTTGAGCAATGTCTACGCGAGCTCGAACGTGCGCTTGATCAGGGACAGATTAAGCTGGCTGAGAAACACCACCAGCAAGCCACTCAGGCATTACAAGCACTGCCTACGTCACTTGCAAGCACGATAACGGCACGCGTCAAGCTACTCAGCGCACGCCTGTACGAATTGCGCGACTGGCAGGGGTTTGTTACCTCACCCAAACAAGAAGCGCTGTGCGAGGCCATGGAAGCATTAGTGGGTGCTGACCTCGACCCGGAGTTAATCGCCGCCAAAGTGCAGGCTCTGCAAGAAGAATGGAAACAGCTGGGCGCGAAAGCCGATCAAGCAACATGGCAGCGTTTTAAACAGGCCGCCGATGCTGCATTTGAACCGTGTCGCACCTTCTTTGCCGAACGTAATTCCTTGCGTCAACAATGGGTGGCGGCGCGCCAAGCGCTCACAGCCCAATTGAATGAATACGAACAACAGTTAGATTGGAGTAAAGCCGACTGGGGCGCAGTACAAAAAACCCTGGAGGCGGCTCGCGCCACGTTCCGCCAATATTCACCCGTTGATCGGCAAGCGCACCAAACCACACAAGCGGAGTTCAATGCCGTTTGTGATCGTATTTATGCCCACATCAAAGAAGAATACGACCGCAACGTACTCACCAAACAACAACTGATCGAACAGGTTTCGGCCCTGCTAGCGCAAGACGACTTAGCACAAGCGGCAAACCAAGTTAAGTCTCTGCAACAGGCTTGGAAAGCGGTTGGCCCTATTCCTCGGCATGTCGATCAGAAGTTATGGCGTCAATTCCGTCAGGCGTGCGATGCAATTTTTGCCCGCCTCGATGCTCAGCGTCAGGCGCGAAAAGACGATATTGAACAGGATATTGAACGCGTTCAAACGCGCTTAGAAGCCGCGCAAAATGAACTGCAAACGGCACTCGAACAGGGTCAAATCAACATCGCAGAGCAGCATCTGCAAGCGCTGCGTAACGAGCTGTCATCGGTACGCCTACCACGAGCCATTCAGCAGCAAGTTCAAGGGTATCTTGACGAATGGCAGCGTGATATCCAGCAAGCACACACTGCACAGCAACGCGAACAAGCACAACGTCGCTGGCAAGGGCTTTTCGATCGCTTACAGGCGTTGCAACATCAAGATCACGCGTTATGGGGAGCAGCTACAGAATTGCCATCTGGTTATGATGTGACCGCGTTCGAAAGCGCTTGGCAGAATCGAGCAGCAAGCGATCAGAATGACGATAAAGCACGTGCATTGTGTGTGCAAATGGAAATATTGGCGAACCTCGACAGCCCTGACGAGGACATGCCATTGCGCATGACGTTGCAAGTGCAACGCTTGGCAGAGCAACTAGGTAATCAACGGACGACGGACAGTGAGCGTTATGATTTGATTCTCACTTGGTTAACCATTGCCGCAAGCGATCAATTCTATCAACGTTTCATGCAGGCATTGCAACGCACATTGTAATGCTCAAAGCGGGTATTGGCGGCGATGTCATGCAATGACGCCGCCAATGTCTGACTTACGATGTCCCTACCCCCTCTTCTTGCTTACGAATCAGAAATCGATACACACCCGATTGTGCCTCTGTGAGCAATAACTCATGAGATAGAAACAAACAAAATTTGGCAATATCGCGCTCGGTGGATGGGTCCGTTGCCAAGACCTCAATCACATCTCCCACCGCAGCACTCCCTATGATACCGTGAAGCATCATTACCGGTTCAGGACAATACAAGCCCTGCGCATCCAACTGATGCTGAATTTCGATCGTCATAACCATTACTCCCAATACGTAGTGATATTGTCGCAAGACGACACGTTGAGAACAATACGCTCATGAGCGTCATTTCATGGCGATGGAAATCACTAGCAGGTTTTCTATCAATATGATAAAAATGGTACAAATGTACTTATTATAATAAAAAGAACCTTATGCAGATTTCGGAATACGCCATGAGCGATCTCTATTTTCAAGAACTCACTCAAGCTTTGCAGATGGCTGGCATCAGTCAACCCACCTTGGTGATCGATAAACATCGCTTGGATCGTAACATCGATCATTTGATTGATGTCATGAACCGCGGTTTTGATTATCGCTTAGTTGCGAAGTCGCTGCCGTCGATTCCCTTAATTCAACACATCATGCGGCGTACCGGTACCATTCGGTTAATGAGTTTCCACCTACCCTTTTTGATGCACGTGGTTGAACACATCCCATCCGCCGATATCTTATTAGGCAAACCCATGCCCGTGGCCGCCGCCAAACACTTCTACCAGTGGCATCAACGCCAAACCAGTAGCATGTGTTTTGATCCCTCATTGCAGCTGCAATGGTTAATTGATACACCACAACGCCTTCATCAATATCATGCACTGGCGCAAGCTCACAACATGACGTTACGAATCAACCTGGAAATTGACATTGGCTTGCATCGTGGTGGCTTTCAACCCGACGACGATTTTACGCATGCGCTACAGTACATTGAACGCTCTCCGTTCCTCGAACTTTCGGGTCTGATGGGGTATGAAGCTCACATCAGTAAACTGCCACGCTGGATCAGTAGCCGACAGCAAGCACTGCAACAAGCGCGTACACGCTATCAACAATTTTTAGACATCATTCAGCAACAACTGGGAGACGATGCACTCACAGGGCTGTGCTTAAATACCGGCGGCAGTACGACGTACACACAATATCACCATAATGACGTGGCCAATGAGCTGGCAACGGCTTCGGCTCTGGTCAAGCCCAGCGATTTTGATGTGGACACACTGGATAATCATCAAGCTGCTGCGTTTATTGCCGCTCCCGTCTTAAAAACCGTTGCTAAACCAGAACTGCCTTGTGCCCCTGCACTGTCTGCACTGCTGCGCGCAACGGGAATGCTGGCTAGAAAAGGGGCGTATATTTATGGCGGCAACTGGTTAGCGAGCCCTTGCTATCCTGCCGATGCGGCACGAGACCCTCTACTTGGTCATTCCAGCAACCAAGAGTTTTATCGACTCGCAGACGACCATCCCATCGACGTGGATGATTTTCTCTTTTTCCGTCCTCATCAAAGCGAAGCCGTGTTTTTGCAATTTGGGCAAATTGCCGTCTACGAAGATGGCCGAATCAGTGAATACTGGCCAGTCTTTGCCGATAACAGTCACCTAGTAGGGCACAGTTCAGACACTTGCACGCTCCCGTTTAGCGGAGATATTGCACCATGATTGTACTGATTTTAGCGTTCTATCTACTGATACCAGCATTGTTAATTCGCCTATGTCAGCAGTATACCTCTCTCGATAAAATCGGGGTGGTTGTGCTGAGTTTTATCACAGGGATCGTGTTAACAACCTTCCTAAATATTCCCGCATGGCTGGCTACACACGCACTGACCCCCATTCCACAGCAAGTCGCAGAGGTAGCCATCGCATTGGCGTTACCGTTGTTGGTATTCTCGATGAATATTAGCGCATCGATTCGTGTCGCTGGCGATGCACTAAAAGCCGTTATCTTGGCGATGCTGAGTGTGTTCGCAATCAGTCTATTCGTTGCGCTTTGGTTTCATCCCCTGCTGCCAAACATGTGGCAAATTACTGGCATGTCAGTAGGCGCTTACACGGGCGGCGGGCCCAATATGGCGGCCATTAAAACAGCGATTAACGGCGATGATCATGTTTTCAGCACCATGATTACTTATGACATCTTACTGTCGGCATTGTATTTGTTATTTGTAATGACGGTAGCAAAGCCACTATTTCGCTATATCGTTCCCCAGCGCCAATCGACAGCCACATCCAATCAGACCGATTCAAGCGCCTTCACTCACTTAGCTGATGAAACCGCCAACAGCTATCGTCCCTTATTAGCAATCTCACGAGCCCGCGACACCATTTCGGCATTAGTGTGTTCACTGACGATTGTAGCGACCGCCCTAATCCTTGCGACATGGGTGCCAAGCAGTATGTCGTCCATGGTGACCATCATTGCCATTACCAGTTTCGGCGTTTTGGCATCCTGCTGGAACCCCATTCGACGCTTGCAAAACAGTTTCCCGCTTGGCATGTACTTCATCTTGGTGTTTTGTTTCGTTATGGGGACATTGACCGATGCGCGTGTTTTACTGTCGCTGAACGGTGCGTTATTTGCCTATATTGCCATCACATTAATCGGTGCCATGTGTCTCCATGCGCTGCTATGCCGTTGGTTTAACATTGACCTTGATACATTTCTGATTGCCTCTGCAGCAGCCATCATGTCAGTGCCTTTTATCCCAGTCATTGCGGCGGCATTAAAAAATCGGTCATTAATCCTGCCGGGGTTTGCGGCCGCGATTTTGGGCTACGTACTCGGAAATTACTTAGGCATTGCCGCCGCATTCATGAGTCGTTGGCTGTTTGGCCCGGGTCAGTTCTAAACAAGTCATTGGCTTTCTGCTATTCTGTGCGGCTTTATTGGCATCGATTATTCAGAGTGAGAAGGCCCATGATCACGCTATACGGCATCGCTAACTGCGATACGATGAAGAAAGCTCGCCAGTGGCTCAACAACGCTGGCATTGAATATCACTTTCATGATTACAAAAAAGCCGGTCTGGATGAAACCACACTCGATCTCTGGCTGGACGAATTAGGCTATGACGCTCTAATCAACAAACGCGGAACCACGTGGCGCAAGTTAGCTGATGAAGAGAAAACATCACTGACTGAAGAGCATGCCAAAACACTGATTTTGAACAATTTGTCGTTAATTAAACGGCCATTACTCGATACAGGAACCGTAAAACACCTTGGTTTCTCCGATGCTGATTACCAGTCACTGTTCAAATAAATTCTTTTTTTATATCAATGAGGTTATCCCATGTCTGTATTTTCATTTGCCATTGGCGTAGGCACCAAAAACAACGATGGCCAATGGCTAGAAGTGTACTACCAAGCCCCACTTCTGCATCCCACAACGGAGCTCATTAACGCAGCGAAAGAAACACTGGGCTACGAAGGTGGCAATGAAGCACTGGATGTGGATGGTGCCGAATTAAACGCGTTTGCCGATGCGGTTGAAAGTAACTTCCCTGCTCAAGCCATGTTGGCTCGTGCCTGTACCGAAAGCAAAAAGCCCATCGTGGTCACGATTTTAGGCGAAGACACGCAAGCAACATCAACACCCGAGGTGTATCTTAAGTTGCATTTGCTATCGCATCGCCTTGTTAAACCACACGGTGTTAATCTGGCCGGTATTTTTGGACTATTACCCAATGTGGCATGGACCAACCATGGCGCGATCGATTTAAAAGAGTTGCCACAAGCGCAATTGGAGGCCCGTCTCAACGGAGAACTGCTGAGCGTCAACAGTGTGGATAAATTCCCTCGCATGACCGATTACGTTGTGCCTAGCGGCGTTCGTATTGCCCACACCGCACGTGTTCGTTTGGGTGCCTACATTGGTGAAGGCACGACCATTATGCATGAAGGTTTCGTGAACTTTAATGCAGGAACCATGGGCGTTTCTATGGTCGAAGGGCGAATTTCGGCTGGCGTAGTGATTGGAGATGGCTCTGATTTAGGGGGCGGCTGCTCCACCATGGGCACCTTGTCCGGCGGCGGTAACATCATCATATCCGTTGGCGAAAAGTGTTTACTGGGCGCCAATGCCGGTATTGGCATCCCTTTAGGAGATCGTTGCACCGTGGAAGCTGGCTTATACATCACCGCTGGGACGAAAATTCAAGTGCTGGACGATCAAAAGAACATCGTTGAAGTGGTTAAAGGTCGTGACTTGGCCGGAAAATCCGATTTGCTGTTCCGCCGTGACTCCATCAGCGGTGCGGTGCAATGTGTCACCAACAAAACCGCCATTGAACTGAATAACGAATTACACGCAAACAACTGATCGTACGTGGGCTCAAACGTCGTTTGAGCCCTTCACTGAACGATACGGTCAGTATCAACGGGCGTACATAAAATCTTCTAAACCTTCACCGGTTAATTTCTTAACACGGCTGAACACATACCAAATAGCAATTAACAAGACGATCATACTCGGCAATACAATCACCGGATAACTTAATGCGGTCATCGTACCGAGTTGCTCATTGTATTCCGGTGTACCAGCCGGACTGGTAACAATCCACTTTGCCAACACGTAATTCAGAAACGACGATAAGAAAAAAGACGCCGCAACAATCAAATTAGCGATACGCAGACTGTTTTCAAACGCAATGTCGCTGCCTCGTTCCATGATCTTCTCACGTAAACGAGTCACATCAATTAACTCATCGTTCAAGATCAATAGTTTTAATAATGAGTACTTGGTATTGCGCGTCACCAAAACAGCAAGACCAATCAAGCCAGGAATCGCCGCCTCTTTGATGGCAATGTACGAAGGATCGAGCTGCAATAAACTGATTCCACCCGTCAACAACACACTGATGACGCCCAAAATCGAGAATGCATTGACCTTACCCGCTGATTTAAGATCCCACACACCATACGCAATAGGAAAGGCAAGAGCGATAATCACACCTAACGTAGGGCCAAGCATGTCATCGCCACTGGCCTTCGTTAAAATCAGAGTGGGAATAACAATATTAAAAATCAGATTACTGAAAAAACCATGATTGGGTTTTTTCGCAGGTTTAGGTGCTTCTTGCGATGCGTTTTCTAACTCTGACATGACAGCCACTCTACAACAAAAAAATTATTATAACGTAATGATTAGCGATGACCTATGGCTGGTCTACATTGTTATAGCCTGTCGTGAATTCAACGCCTAAAAACGAGAAAACCCCTGACTGCGTTAGCAATCAGGGGTTTAGGATA
>JACUUC010000040.1 GCA_014859445.1 Bacterioplanes sp. | reverse complement strand
TACGGTTCTGTAAGAGGGATGAGGCGGCAACGCCTCACCCTACTTGATATGTCATGCGGTTGTCATTTTTTCGTAATAAGGTAACTTAACTAGAGTGTATTTTTCTAAGGACTGAATTTTGAATATCAGTGTTATCGGCATGGACTATGTCGGTCTTGTGAGTGCTGCGTGTTTTGCAGAAATGGGCAATCAAGTGAGATGCGTCTGTGCCAGCCAGCGCTGGATTGATGATCTTCAGCACGGTGGTCTACCTATTCACGAACCCGGTCTTGAGGCGCTTGTACAGAACAACAGCAAGGCGGGGCGGCTGCATTTTTCTATCGACATAGACAGTGCCATTGCCACGGCAGACATTCTCTTCATTTGCACAGACTTACATCAGCTGCGAACCACACAAGATCAATTGCATGGTGTACTCTCGCTGGCCGACACCATTGCTGCAAACCTGACCGATTACACCCTAATTGTAAACAAGGCCACCTTACCTATTGGTAGCACCGAAACCTTGCGTGTACGCATTCAGGATGGCTTAGATACACGAAATCAAAATGTGGAATTTGATGTGGCCGCAAACCCAGAATTTTTAAAAGAAGGGTCTGCGTTAGAAGATTTCATGCGTCCTGACCGCATTGTGCTCGGCGTCGACTCTCATCGCGCTCGCCAACAGCTAACGCATCTATATCAATCCTTTTCACGACATCATGACAAATTGATCTTTATGGGTATAGAGGCCGCTGAGCTGACCAAATACGCCGCCAATGCGATGCTTGCGGCTCGTATCTCTTTAATGAACGAAATGGCATCCTTGGCGGAGCTGGCTGGCGTCGATATTGAAGAGGTGCGTAAAGGAGTGGGTTCCGACTCCCGTATTGGTTATTCGTATCTTTATCCCGGTATTGGCTACGGTGGTATGTGTTTACCACAAGATCTGCATACCCTGATTGACATGGCATTACAGCAGAATTTCCAACCCTTAATGCTGCAGGCGATCGAAGCACGAAATCAACAGCAAAAAGTGCGCATTTTTGAGAAAATTGTCCAGCGTTTTGGACCATCACTGAATGGTCGCACCATTGCCGTTTGGGGCTTGTCATTCAAACCGGACAGTGATGCAATTCATAACAGCAGCGCCATTGATCTGGTCAAGCAATTATTGGAGGCTGGCGCAAACGTTCGTGCCTATGACCCTGCGGCGATGCCTGCCGCAGCAGTACACTTTTCAGCGGCGGTAGATGCAGGGAGGTTGCTCTTGTGTGAGCATCAATACGATGCCGTTAGTGATGCCGACGCTCTCGTGCTGGCTACCGAATGGAAACCGTTTCGCCAACCAGACTTCAATGCGATTAAGAAGTTATTGAAACAATCCGTTATTATTGATGGTCGTAATCAATACGACCCGGATTGGCTTCGCACCCAAGGGTTTGACTACGCTGGCATTGGCCGAGAAATAAAGTAAATGACAAGCACCGCAATCGACACAATGACTGAATCAACGCATCAGACCCCCCTCAGCAGTGCAACATCCCTGCAAACACGATTACCGTTTGGATTCGCCAAGCGCTTTGGTGTTGTGGTGGAGGGGCGAGCGGATCAACTGGTTGTCCTCCATAAAGAAGGATTACCAGCCACCATATTGATGGAAGTTCAACGTTTTCTTGCCCAGCCATTTCGTATTGAACTGGTCGGTCACGATGATTTTGAACGCCGCCTTGGCTTGGCCTATCAAAGTGATTCTTCCGAAACCATGGGCATGGTAGAAGGGCTCGGTGATGACATGGATCTGGCGAGCTTAGCCAACTCAGTGCCTGAAACGGAAGACCTGCTGGAGCAAGATGGTGATGCGCCTATTATTCGTTTAATTAATGCTTTGCTTACCGAAGCCATCAAAGAGAACGCATCGGATATTCACGTAGAAACCTATGAAAAGCGCTTGGTGATCCGGTTCCGAGTTGATGGTGTGTTGCGTGAGGTCGTGCAACCAAAGCGCGCTTTATCTGCGTTATTGGTGTCTCGCATTAAAGTCATGGCCAAACTGGATATCGCCGAAAAGCGGGTTCCACAAGACGGGCGAATTGCATTGCGCATTGGCGGCCGCGAAGTGGACGTGCGGGTGTCGACCATGCCATCCAGCCATGGTGAACGAGTGGTCATGCGTTTGCTGGACAAGCAAGCGGGTCGGTTAGGGCTTGCGCAATTGGGCATGGCCCATCGCGATTTAACGGCGATGCGCAACATCATCAGCAAACCACACGGTATTATTCTGGTTACCGGCCCAACAGGATCGGGGAAAACCACAACACTATATGGTGCCTTGAGCGATTTAAACGACACCAGCCGCAACATTCTGACCGTCGAAGATCCCGTCGAATACAGTTTGCCAGGAATTGGCCAAACACAGGTCAACACGAAAGCCGACATGACCTTTGCGAAAGGGCTGCGCGCGATCTTACGACAGGATCCTGATGTGGTCATGATCGGTGAGATTCGAGATTTGGAAACCGTCGAAATTGCCATTCAGGCCAGTTTGACGGGGCACTTAGTGCTCTCGACACTGCACACCAACACTGCCGTGGGGGCCATTACGCGTCTGCAAGACATGGGCGTCGAACCCTTTCTGCTGTCATCCAGTGTGGTTGGTGTGATTGCGCAACGATTGGTGCGTGTGCTGTGCGACGATTGTAAAGTACCCGTTCAAGCGGATGCGTCTGAATGCGAGATGATGGGCATCAATCCAGACCAAGCTCCGATTATTTATCATGCGAAAGGTTGTGATAAGTGCAATCAACTTGGTTATCGTGGTCGTCAGGGCATTTATGAAATCATAGAGTTAGATGAGCACATGAAGACACTGATCCATGATAAAGCTGGGGAGCAGCAACTGGAACAGCACGCGCGCCGCCTAGGGCCAAGCATACGCGAAGATGGCATTCGTAAAGTGCTGGCTGGCAGCACAACCATCGAAGAAATTTTACGGGTAGCGAAAAGCTAATTATGGCCGCATTTCTTTATCAAGCGTTAGATGCCAAAGGGCGTCAAAAGAAGGGCGTTCTAGAAGCCGACAGTGCGCGACAAATCCGGCAACAATTACGCGATAAAGGATGGATTCCTCTGTCGGTTGACGCAACGACAGTGAAGCATAAAAATGCATCCCCATTTCAACGAGGCGCATCCTTATCCACCCCGGAACTGGCCTTGATCACGCGTCAATTAGCCACCCTAATTGCCGCCGGTTTACCGATTGATGAATCGTTGCGTGCTTTGTCTGAACAAACCAGCAAGCAACGTATTAAAGCGATGATTTTAGCCATTCGCGCGAAAGTACTGGAAGGTCATACACTCGCCCACGCATTGGCCGAATATCCACGCGCGTTTCCTTTTTTGTATCGATCAACGGTGGCTGCTGGAGAACATGCCGGACACTTGGACGGGGTGCTAAACCGACTGGCCGACTACACCGAGTCTCGCCAAGCGTCAGATCAGAAAATCAAACTGGCGGCGATGTATCCGGTCATTCTTACGATCGTAGCGATTTCGATCGTCGTGGGATTGCTAACCTATGTGGTACCTGACATTGTCGATGTGTTTGTTAAAAACGGACAACAGCTGCCCGGATTAACTCAATTCATGCTCAATGTCAGTCATATCATTACGTCCTATGGGATTTACATTGCCATCACAGTGGCACTGGCCATCCTCGCTTTCACACAGTCCTTGCGCAACCAGGTTTTTCGCGCGACGGTTCATCGGGCAATGCTGTCATTACCAGGCTTAAGTGGTTTTGTAAAAGAGGCCAATACGGCTCGTTTTGGGAGCACACTGGCCATTTTAACCACCAGCGGCGTCCCGTTAGTGGAAGGCATGCGCATCGCGACACAAGTTGTCACCAATATTCCCATTCAGCGCAGCCTAAACGATGCAACCGTGGCCGTCAGTGAAGGGGGCAGTTTGAGTCAGGCCTTGTCCATGAGCGGCTATTTTTCGCCCATTATGATTCATATGATTGCTAGTGGCGAAAACAGTGGTGAATTGGACAGCATGCTGGCGCGAACGGCCAAGCAACAAGAAGAACATTTAGAAAATACCGTATCGGCCTTGGTGAAGATTTTCGAACCACTCATGCTGTTACTGATGGGGGGGATCGTTGCTCTTATCGTTGCAGCGATCATGATGCCCATTCTCGAACTACAACAAATGATTCAATAGGGAGTCTGTACTACATGCGTCACTTAACTCAAAAGCAGTCCGGTTTTACCTTGCTCGAAGTCATGATCGTTTTGGCCATTATTGGTGGCATTATGGCATTAGTGGCAACCAACATTGTTGGTTCTGCCAGTGATGCACGAGTAAAAACCACCCAAAGCCAAATGAAACTCATCGAAAGCGCGCTTGATATGTACAAGGTTGACAACTTCAACTACCCAACGACGGAGCAGGGTCTTGAGGCGTTAATTACGGCACCGACTAGCGCTCCAATTCCGCGCAACTACCGTTCGGGTGGTTATCTCCGTGGCAATTCGGTGCCTACCGATGCTTGGGGCAATGCCTTTTTGTACTTCCATGATCGCGGCCAATTTGAGCTGATCTCTCTCGGTGCCGACGGTGTTGAGGGCGGCGAGGGTGAAAATGCCGATCTCAGCTCGCTGAATTAATTGCGGAAAACCGATTGTATGTCACAGCAGCGCGGCTTTACCTTACTCGAGCTGATGGTGGTGTTGGCCATCATTGGCGCATTATTGGGTGTTGCCACGCTGAGTGTCGGCAATCATCACGCGCGTGACGAAACGCTGGCGTTTGCCCGTCAGCTCACGTTGATTATGGGCGCAGCACAAGAAGAAGCCGTTTTCCAAAATGTGGACTTAGGCTTTGCCCTTGATGTTGATGCGTTGCAGCTCTTACAGTATCAAGACGTACAAAGCCAAGAATTCAGTGCCAATAAAAGCCTTGAAGAATTAGCGCAGCTGGAAAGTAATCCATGGCAACCGTACCAAGGACGAGCATTAAACGCTCAAATAACCGCACCAGAAGGCATTTTTATGGCGCTATCTCTTGATGGGCAAGACATCGATTTTTCTGATTTGCTGAATCAAGAGCGTGGACCGTTGCCGGCCTTATTGTTTTTATCCAACGATGAATACACGCCCTTTGAGTTAACGCTGCAGCATACAGACGACTCACTGTTTGCCATTGTGATTCAAGGTGATGGTATGAATATACCGCGCTGGGAGCTCATTCAGTATGAATTCTGAGCGCGGTTTTACCTTATTAGAAGTAATGATCGCCATTACCATTTTTGTTGTCGTGGCAACGGCCATTAGCCGCACCACCAGTCAGAGCGTAGACACTATCTTGTATTTGCAAGACAAAACAATGGCATCTTGGGTCGCAGAAAACCGTTTGGTAGAGATCCAGCTGAATGCGCTGCCTGAAGTGGGTCAAAATACCGATGTTCGTCAACAAATGGGGCGCGAGTGGCTGATTCGAACCCAGGTTGAAAACACGCCTTTAGCCAATACTCGGCGCATCACAGTCTCGGTTGCCGATATGCAAGATCGTGAGGCTTTTTTAATTAGCTTAGTGACCATTATGGGAGCGCATGGATGATCAACGTGCGCGGTTTCACCTTACTTGAAGTACTGATTGCCGTTGCCATTACCGCGACTATTGGTGTTGGTGCCACACAATTATTACGCGGCGTAATTGATGCCAAACAAGCTACAGACATGCGTTCGCATCAGCTAGCCAGCTTGCAGCGTTTCAATGCAATCGTCAGTCGCGATGCGCAACAATGGATTGATCGAAGTGTGCGCGATAACTTCGGTGAGCCACTCCCCGCACTGATGCTTGACCAAGGCGATTACGCCATTGAATGGACACGCGCTGGTTGGCGTAATTCACCAGTGGGTAATACGCTGCGTGCAGAATTGCAGCGTGTCGCTTATCGTACCGAGAGCATTGAGTCCGATGTGTGCGAACCAGCAAGACAGCAGCTACAGACATGGGGGGTTGAATCGGCGCCATACGATTGTCTTGTGCGCTATTACTGGACGGTACTGGATCGTGCCAGTGACTCCCAGCCAAAATCGCAAGTGCTCCTCAATCAGGTTGATCGGTTTGAATTGGAGGTACTAATAGAACAAGGCGCTGCTGACAACCTAACACAGGATTGGTTTAGCGCGTGGCCAGGTCTGACCGAAGGTGGAAACAGTAAAGCCCTTCGTTGGCGCTTTGAGATTCCATCCATTGGCGAAGTAGAGCGCATTTGGTTGCTGGCCGCAGGAAGTGCGTTATGAAGAGATCCTCGCAGTCAGGTCTTGCCCTGATTACCGTTTTACTGATTTTTGCCTTAGTGTCAGTGATGGCCATTGCCATGGTGCAGCGCCAATCGCAAGACATTCAACGTAGCGCGAATGCCTTTACCATGCAGCAAGCAAGAGCGTATACCTACGCCGCCGAAGCCGCGATAAAATCCGGTTTGTATCTGTCGTGGTCAAATGACAAAAACAAAGACCATATCAACGATGAATGGGCTCAACCACGCACCTTCCCATTGGAGCCTGGTACGGCGCGCATCGAAATCCAAGATGCGCAGGGCCGCTTTAATCTGAATTCTCTGCACCCTAGTTCGGCCAATAGAACGGTGCAAGCTCAGCGCTTTACGAACTTACTCAATTTGCTGGGGCTGGATGTGGATTATGCTGCGATGTGGTCACGCTGGCTGGATGAAAACAGCCAAGAAGACAATCGCTATCAAGCAGGGCGAGAGCAACCGTACCGAGCGGCTTATCAGGCCTGCCAGCATGTCAGTGAAGTGTTATTGCTGGATGGCATGGACCGTGAGAGCTATCAGCGCCTAGAGCCCTATATTAGCTGTTTGCCATTCAGTAGTCCGTTGAACGTCAATACAGCCACAGCCGCTGTATTGGCGGCACTCGATGTTAATTTAACACTGGCCGACGGCCAATCCATCGTCGATGCTCGGGGAGACAAAGGTTTCTCGACGCTGGATGATTTTTGGTCATTGTCCGTCATCGAACCTTACACACGCCCACGCGATCCCAACGAAAGCAACGAAGAGGCGGCCAAGCGCCCTGACCCATGGGAAAAAACGGATTTTTCCATCCGTAGCGATTATTTTGAAGCATTTGCCCGCATTGACCTTAATGATCGAGTGGCCACGCTATCGGCATTGATTCACCGACGAGCGGATGATGGTACGATGACGACCGTGTATCGTGATTTTGGTCGCCGAGAAGCGCGTTTACGTGAGTCCCCATTATTGGAATCTACCCAGCCAATGGCTGTTTTTTAGGAAATGTTCATGGAAATGGTAAAAGTTGAATGGCATGCAGCAACAGGAGAGTGGCAGGCTATTCCATGTATTCTTGGTGTCTATCAACCATCTCAACCGCTCTCTGAATGGGCGAGCACGGTACCAGATTTGTCCGACGCCACCTTAATACTGTCTGCACGCCACTACAGTACGCACTGGCTGTCGCTACCGGGGGTGAGTGCGCGCCACCTCAATAAAGCACTGCCATTTGCTCTGGAAGAATACTTGGTCGATGATTTATCCAAATACGTCATTTGTGCAGCAGGACAGGTACAGAAGCGTGTGCGAGCGTATGTCGTTGCCAGCGATCTCATTGAGCAATTACTTGAACAATGCGAATTGCACCATGTCCGTGTTAAAGCGCTGTTCGCAGAAACTCAACTGTTACCCAATCAGCCATTACTTCTGCGCCAAGATGATGGCTGGCTTATACGCATGGATGGATGCTTTGAAGGCTGGGTACCCGACAATGCACTGACTCCCGTATGCGAATCGTTGTTTGCGGAACAAGAGCAAGGTCAATTGACGGTGGCTGCACCAACTGTCGATCAAGCCAACCTAGTTAAAACGACCTTACTCAGCAGTTACCCAAATGCTTTTACCGATATTGCCATTGACGTGACGCAAGGAAATGAATGGCGTCAACAGACCGAGCTAAAAACGCTGACGACTCTGCTCCAAGGACCATTTCACGTTGTTGCACCGCAAACAAGCAGTCGATTATCGGTTTTTAAATCCGTAATGGCCTTAGCAGCCAGTGTGGTTGTGGTTATGACCACCCAGCTGTGGATTGCTCAGCAACAAATCAAACAACAAGAGATACAAGTAAGAGCACAGTCAGCGGCCTTATATCAGCAGTTATTTCCTGGAGAGCGTATTCGTTTTCTTGAACGCCAGTTTCGCGACAAGCTGAGAGACGGCGGGGACACCCCTCAAGTGGGGTTTGTACCACTGGTTCATCAAACGGCGAAAACCTTAGCGGATAATGATCTGCAAAAGAACATCACGCTCGATTCCTTGCGTTTCAATGATCGACAGCAAGAAATTATTCTGGAAGTACGTGCCAGTAACCTTCAGGCACTGCAAGCATTTCGCCAAGCGCTGGAGCAAGTCGGCCTGGTGGCTGAAATCTCATCGGCCAGCAATGATGACAAAGGCGTCAAGGGACGCATGAGAGTAGGGGGTGCCGCATGAATCGCTGGCAAGCATTACAAGAACAGTGGCAACAGCACCCTTTGATTCAATCTTACCGCGAACGCTATCGCGCGCTATCCACAATGGAGCAGCGTGTCGTGCACATCGCCATCACACTGCTGCTTTTCTTGCTGGTATACGGTTTACTGATCGCGCCACTGTGGCAAAAGCAACAACAGGCCGATGAGAGCTTGCAGAGAGCACTGGCCACGTACAACTTGATTGCCGATAACGCGCATCGGTTCGGTGGGGCAAGTACGCAAGCGCAGGCACCGCTCTTGTCAACAGTTACTCAGCGTGCGCGCTTACAAGGCGTACCGCTGAGTCGATACGAACAAGATGGTCGCGGTTTGCGTATTTGGATTGATCGAACACCGTTTGATGAGGCCATCACGCTACTTGAAGGACTGCAACAGAGCGGCATACAAATCAGTCAGGTCACCATTGATCGGACCGATAGCCCAGGGCGAGTCAATATTCGCGCTACCTTAATGCCTTAATGGGAGAAGTGTATGAATTACGATTTTGATGTACTAGTGATCGGAGCCGGCTCTGGTGGTGTGAGATCTGCGCGCATGGCGGCTGCCCGGGGCGTACGCGTGGCGATCGTTGAAAACCGCTATTTGGGTGGAACCTGTGTCAACGTTGGCTGCGTGCCTAAAAAATTATTTGTGTATGCCTCAGAGTATGCGGGTGCTTTTGAAGAAGCGAAAGGCTTTGGAGTTAATGGCCAGCTTAACGATTTTGATTGGCCAACACTTCGAGACAATAAAACAAATGAAATCAAACGCTTAAATGGCATTTATAACAACCTACTTGAAAACTCAGGTTGCACCATCCTTCATGGTAGCGCGGCATTGATCGATGCTCATACCGTTCAGGTGGGGGAGCAGCAGTATCGAGCAGAGCGCATCATTATCGCCACAGGTGGCTGGCCCTTTAAGCCAGACATAGAAGGCAGTAACTTAGCCATTACATCGAATGAAGCCTTCTATTTGGACACCTTTCCTAAGCGAGTCATGGTAGTGGGCGGTGGTTACATCGCCGTCGAATTTGCTGGTATCTTTAATGGCCTAGGAGCAGAGACTCAACTTATCTATCGTGGCGAGCAAGTTTTACGCGGTTTTGATGAGGGTGTTCGTCAGTTTGCGGCGGAACAAATCGCCCAGAAGGGTATCCGCATTCGTACACACACCGACATCCAAGCCATCGAAAAAACCGCGCAGGGCCATCTGCTTGTCACACTGAATAACGGCTCGCAAGAAGAGGTCGATTGCGTCATGTATGCCACGGGTCGTCGCCCTATGACGGACGGCTTGAATTTGGACAAAGTCGGGGTCGAACTTCGCAAGGACGGCACCATCAAAACCGATGGTTTCTTCAAAACCAGCGTCGACAGTATTTATGCACTGGGTGATGTCATTGGCACACCAGCACTGACGCCAGTGGCGTTGGCGCAAGGCATGAAGCTGGTCGCACAGTGGTACGACAATGACTCAACCGAGCTGGACTATGACAATATTGCGACGGCCGTATTCTGTCAGCCTAACATTGCCACCGTTGGTCTCACAGAAGAAGCCGCACTCGCTCAGTACGGTGACGATGTTTTGGTGTATGAGTCGCAATTCAAAGCCATGCGCCACACACTGAGTGGCTTACCTGAACGTACGCTGATGAAATTGATTGTACAGCGCAGTAGTGACAAAGTACTTGGCGCCCACATGGTAGGGGCGGATGCGGGAGAAATCATTCAAGGCATAGCCATTGCAATGAAGGCAGGAGCAACCAAGGCGCATTTTGACAGCACGATTGGCATTCACCCAACAGCCGCTGAAGAGTTCGTTACCATGCGCACGCCGCGCTCTTAATAGAACGTCAGCAACAAAAAGCCGCTTCAATGAAGCGGCTTTTTGTTGGCCGAAAGATTAGCCGCAAAACACCAAACGAACACTGTCAAGCACCAACTGAGAGTGTCGAATTGCAGCCAGCACCTGCTCGCGCTCGTGTTCAATATGACGAACAAGCGAAGTAGGGATATTGGGGTTATGCTGACTTAACGCCGTGATGCGCGCCAAACGGTCTTGGTAAGCTTCTTCCGCTTTGGCCAATGCCTTGGCCGTCATTTTCTCCAACTGCTTGGTTCCCAATGCCTCCAGCTTATGAAGAATGGGTTGTACTTCAGCGGTTTTTTGCTCGACCAATCCACGCGCGGTGCCTTTTTTGAGGGGCAGCACAAAGTTGGGTAGGCTGTCGTCATTGACTTGCAAATCCCCCGCCGGCGTCATCGTAATGTGCATGGCATCGGGTGCCAAAAAACGTTCGATTTGCAGCGCCTTAGGCGCAGTGCACTGCGCCACAAATTGCAGCTGCATATAGCAATCACCCGTTTTAAAAGGGTGATCCTCGATATAACCTACCGCGGCATTACCGGCAGGGCCGCTGGTAATCAACTCCAATGCTTGGTCAACAAACGGGTGCTCCCAGCTCAGAAATTGAACATCGTCACGACCCAGCGCCACGTCACGATGTGTCGTGGCCATAAATCCGTCTTCAGGAAGGTGCGGCATGTCGGGCACCAACATATGATCGCCCGGAGCAATGCTGATGCAGTCGCCACCCAGATCAACCATTTCCAAGCCAAAGGCATCGGCAAAGAGTTCTAAGAAATCATTCAGCTCAGCTTCGTCTTCAATGTGCGTAATGCTCATGTGTTTAGCCATGCGCTTAGCATTCACTGGGTGACAAGAATGAAGTTCCAGCAAGCGATCGCGGCCTTGCTCTAATTGAGCCTGCAGTGCTTCACGCTCGCTGGCCAATTGCTGGATCAAATCCGTCAATTGAGCCGGATTACGCAGCGCTTGCTCGATGGCATCACGGTGCGTATTAAGTAATGATTGAGCGGCTGGATTAGGGGCCGAAAACACATCCAAACCGGCATGAAGGATTTGTGCCCAATACTGGGTTGGGTGTTGATCAAACACAGGAATGTGAATTTGAATGTCTTGCTGCTGGCCAATACGATCTAAGCGACCAATGCGCTGCTCAATAAGATCGCAATTTAATGGTAAATCAAACAACACTAAATGGTGTGCAAATTGGAAATTGCGCCCCTCGCTGCCAATTTCAGAACAGAGCAAGATGCGCGCCCCTTGCTCATGATCGGCAAAATACGCCGCCGCACGATCGCGCTCAACCAAATCCATGTTCTCATGGAAAACTGCGGCAGGAATGCCGTATTGCTCCCACAGAAACACTTCTAAATCCAAAACCGTTTGCGCGTGATGACAGATCAATACGAACTTGTCTTTTTTATGACTGCCTAGTTGTGCCAGCAACCAGTCAATGCGCTCATCGTCAACACACCAGTCTGGGTGATTCTGCTCAGGAATCAATGCCTCATCCAATGGCGCATCCTGAGATTGGCGGGCAAACTCAGGACAGGGGAGTTCGGTAATGACCGGGAGGCGCGACGGAAATCCACTCACGCTGTGACGGGTATTACGATACAGCGCACGACCAGGGCCATGACGATCAATCAACGCGTCCAGCTGTCGCTGAGCATCACTATCGACCAAATCAGGAAGTAAGACATCCAACAGAGCTTGCTGTTCTTTCGATAGAGCCTGCTCACTAGCCAACAAGGACGCTAGCTCGGCAATGGGTCGATAGGCTTGCTGTTCTTCCATGAATTGCGCAAGGCTTGGGTAACGATTCGGATCCAGCAGGCGCAAGCGAGCATAGTGACCGTCAATACCTAATTGTTCTGGCGTCGCAGTAAGCAATAAGACACTGGGCGTTGTGGCTGCCAAGTGCTCAACCAAGCGATAGCCTTCATCACATTGATCATCGCCATGCCATTGCAAGTGATGCGCCTCATCGACAACCAGCATATCCCAATCCGCTTGCTCAATGCGTCCGCTAACGGTTGGATGAGTAGCCAAGGAAAGAGGGCACAAAAACAGCTGACTATCAGTGAAGATTTCTGGCTGTTCTTCCAAACCAATGCGATTGACGATGGTAAAGCGCAAATTGAAGCGACGAATCATTTCGACCAGCCACTGATGCAGTAGATGATCCGGCACAATGATCAATACGCGGCTGATGCGTTGCTGCAGCAATAAGCGATGAATAATAAGACCCGCTTCAATGGTTTTACCAAGACCTACCTCGTCAGCGAGCAACACGCGAGGCAAGGCGTCTTGTGTGACTTGTTCGGCAATGTACAACTGATGAGGAAGCAAACTGGTACGCGCTCCCAATAAGCCATAAAAAGGGCGCTGACGTAATGAGCCGAGTCGACGCAGCGCACTTTGACGCAATTCGTACAGGTTATTATTGTCGATTTGACCTGAGAAAAGACGGTCAATTGGTTGATTTAATTGAATAAAACCACTCAAATGTGTTTCAGGTACAAATCGTTCTTCATCACCATAAAACGCGATATCATTTTGCATTTGGACTTCGCTGATCGTCAGTGTCGCGCCATCTTGCAGCGGCACCACATCACCCACTTTAAAAACAACGCGGGTAAGTGGCGCACCTTGCTTTGAGTAGGTTCGCACGTCATCGATCACAGGGAAGTACACGGTCACCATGCGGAAATCGACGTCTTGAATTAAGCCTAAGCCCAAATCGGTTTCTGCTTCGCTGATCCAGCGCTGACCCACTGTGTACATGAAAATGCCCGCCATGCGATAAAAAAAAGGGGGCAGATTATACCTAAAGTACAGACAAAAACCCACCGTAACGGCCAAGCCCATTCGACACCAACCGCACGAGTAAGCGCCGTGAAACGCGGAATGACCAGAGTGACACGAGTCGGCACGGTAATGAGATATAAGCTGCCATTGACAACGAAACGATCACGGACGGTGCATGACACAGCCATTGATGAACAAGGATAAAAACCAGCGCACCCGCGCTAATAATTCCGATAATTGTTATTATCGGAATACTACGAGATGAGATGAATCGGTACTGTTGGGCATTTGCTTCGTCATTGTGTATGCTTAACCGACCATTTAATAACTGCCACTCTCGTCATGAAAAACCAATCAATAAGCGCACCGCAGCCCATCATTGATCAGCTTGAGCACTTGGGCAATCCCATTTCCGCAGCACGTCGCATTGTTTCCCAGCATTGCGCTGCGCAACACATTGATGGTGCCTTTGACGATATCGCGCACACGCTGAGTTTCTTGATGAGCTACAACGGCAGCAGCGCGACCTTCAATAGCTATCGCCGGGAAGTTGAGCGACTACTGCAATGGTGTTGGCAAGTTCGCCACTGCAGCTTGACGGAATTGCGTCGCCAAGATCTCGAGAGTTACATTCAGTTTTGCCAGCAACCGCCAGCCACTTGGATTGGTCGCAAACAGGTGGCGCGCTTTCATAGCCGAAATGGTGACAGGCACATCAACCCAGACTGGCGCCCCTTTGTTATTCAAGCCGATAAGCTAACGGGACAAATTCCATCGTATTTTGCGCTATCGCAAAAAAGCATACAGGCTGTTTTTGCCATATTGTCCACCTACTTCAATTACTTACTGCAAGAAGACTACTTGCGCATCAATCCAATTGCCCTGATTCGACAAAAAAGCAAATACTTGCAGCGCCATGCCTACCAAGAGCCAATCCGGCGCATTTCCAATCTGCAATGGGATGTTGTGCTCGAAACCGTCGAATTGATGGCCAGTGAGTCCAGCGAACACGAGCGCTCACTGTTTATTATGCGCTGTTTATTTGGTCTTTATTTGCGCATCTCTGAGCTGGTAGCCGATGAGCGATCGACGCCCGTCATGGGCGATTTTTTTGCGGATGCGGATCAGAATTGGTGGTTAAGGGTGACCGGCAAGGGAAACAAAGTCCGATTGGTAACCGTGTCTGATGACATGCTTGACGCCCTTGCCCGCTATCGACGTCACCTTGGCCTACCCAAGCTGCCTTATGTTGGCGAACAAACCCCTTTAATTCCGAAGATCAAAGGACGCGGGCCAGTAACCAGCACGCGACAAATTCGCTACTTGGTGCAACATTGCTTTGATCAGGCGTATCAGCGCATGCGAGAACAAGGATTACACGATGAGGCGCAGGAATTACGCGTGGCAACAGTCCACTGGCTCAGACACACCGGCATTTCTGAAGACGTGAAATTTCGACCGAAAGAACACGTTAAAGAAGATGCTGGCCATGCCAGCATGGCCACTACCGATCGTTACATTGATACGGAGCTGCGCGAGCGCCATGCCAGCGCCCGCTTCAAAAAACTCAAGCCCTCTATGGACTAATGCATGTACTGACCGCCATTGGCAGAAATATTTGCACCCGTAATGAACCCTGCCTCTTCTGCGGCCAAAAAGCTCACGACACGTGCAATGTCATTTGGCTCACCGAATCGACCAACTGGAATACCCTGACGAATCTGCTCACGAATTTCTTCAGGAACATCCATGATCATGCTAGTGGCAATGTAGCCAGGCGATACGGTATTCACCGTAACGCCTTTCCCGGCCACCTCTTGCGCCACCGCCTTAGTAAAACCATACATTCCTGCTTTAGCCGCCGAGTAATTGGCTTGACCAAACTGTCCTTTCTCGCCATTGATGGAGGAGATGTTGATAATGCGGCCCCACTGTTTTCCCAGCATGTCATTCACCACCAGGCGAGTCATGTAAAAAACAGACGTCAAATTGGTCGCGATGACATCGTGCCAGTGCTCAGGTGTCATTTTCCGCAAGGTGATATCGCGAGTAATACCACCGTTATTCACCAGCACATCAACACTACCAAAGCGAGTTCGAATATCCTCAATACACGCTTCACACGAGGCATAGTCAGTAATATTGCCGTAGGCAATGGCCATTTCATAACCCATCTCCTTCATCGATGCCTGCCAAGCCAATGCCTTATCATGCTGGCCACCAGAGTAATAGCCCGCAACAACTTGGTAACCATCATCGTGCAATTGTTGACAAATTGCCGAGCCAATCCCCCCTGTTCCGCCCGTTACCAACGCCACGCGTTTTACCATACTGATCTCCTTATACCTTTCGGTCTTGATATGAACGTTCAATTGAAATCGTAACCATCGCCTATGACATTAAAATGAAGATGAGTTTCTGCCTAGCCAACTGGCCTGATTTGATGCATTAGCATGAGCTTGAAGCTGACAAAGTGGCCGCTTATCTGTATTACTCGAACCTTTGCTGTATACTCCGCGCCCTAATTCACCCAACCCCGCTGTTTTATTATGAAATTCGTTATTAAACTGTTCCCCGAAATCATGGTGAAATCCGATTCGGTTCGCCGCCAAATCACCAAGATTTTGCGCTCTAATTTGCGCAGTCAATTTAAGCGCCATGCCATTTCCGCAGACGTTCAGAATCGCTGGGACAGTTTGATTGTTGTGCTCGACCCAAGGCATGACGATGACGAAAGCGCTCGTCGACAAGCCCTGCGCATACTAACGCACACGCCTGGCATTGGCGGCTCATTGGAAATTGAAGAGTTCGATTTCGACACATTACACGACGCGTACCAGCATGTACGTGACTGTTATTGCAAGCGTTTGTCAGGAAAAACGTTTTGCGTCCGCTTAAAGCGTACAGGTCGTCATGACTTTAACAGTCACGAAGCAGAAATTTACATGGGCGGCCACTTGCTGCAAGAAACCGAGGCGCGTTCAGTTTCTCTAAAACAGCCAGAAGTCTTGGTTCAGGCTGAAATTCGTAATCAAAAAATCCATGTGGTCAAAAAACAACATCGCGGACTCGGTGGTTTTCCGCTAGGCAGTCAAGGCGAAGTATTGTCATTGATCTCGGGTGGATTTGATTCGACCGTATCCAGCTACTTGATGATGCGACGCGGATTAAAAACGCACTATTGTTTTTTCAATCTCGGTGGCAGTGCACACGAGATTGGCGTAAAGCAAGTGGCACACTATTTGTGGTCTAGCTACAGCGAAAGCCATCGAGTGAAGTTCGTGACCGTACCCTTTGAAGACGTTGTGGCCGAAATTTTACGCAATGTCGATACCGCGCAAATGGGCGTGGTGTTAAAACGCATGATGTTGCGAGCCGCATCGCAAATCGCCGACAGCCTCAACTTACCCGCCTTGGTTACCGGAGAAGCCGTGGCGCAAGTCGCCAGCCAAACCATCACCAATCTCGCCGTGATTGATCGCGTTTGTGACCATATGGTGCTACGGCCATTGGCCAGCATGGATAAACAAGACATCATTGATATTGCACGCCGAATTGGTACGGAAACCTTTGCCGCGAACATGCCAGAGTATTGTGGCGTCATATCCGTTAACCCAACCATTGTTGGCGACCGCCGAAAAGTGGATGAGGCGGAATCAACGTTCGATTTCAGCGTGCTCGATCGCGCCCTACAAGCAGCCAGCTATCGCCGCATTGACGAGGTTTTACAAGGCAGTGAGAGCGGCCTTGAAACGGTCGACATTATTAATACGCCTTCATTAAGCGATGTGGTGATCGACATACGCCACCCGCACGAAGTTGACGATGCACCGTTATCGTTGACTAATAACATCATCATTCCTCTGCCATTCTACGATTTAGAACAACGACTGGCGGCCATCAAAAAAGACCATCCAGACGCACGGTTTTTGCTGTACTGCCAAAAAGGCACAATGAGCAAAATCCACGCGCACCATTTAAACCAAAACGACCAAGGACGTTTTGCGGTGTATTTGGACGCATATCAAGTAGGGTGAGGCGTTGCCGCCTCATCCCTCTTACAGAACCGTACG
>JACUUC010000039.1 GCA_014859445.1 Bacterioplanes sp. | reverse complement strand
TTAGAACTTTTAAACACGAGAAGTGCAAAAACCTTATTAGAAAGCTTTGAAGAATTGTTGGTTAAATGGGCCAATGTAGAAGGCATTTCCTTAAATGAAATTGATCCTAATGCTCGGATTGCTGTCAACACTAGTACCGGCATGATTGATTTTATAAGGGCGGGCGAAGCTTTTACGCTTGAGCAATTGGGCGTCATTAAGCAATACGCAGGTTTAGATGTGTTGAGGCTGGGTGACGGTGAGTGGCGAGACGGAGGTCAAATTTTTACGACAGGTGGTTATTATCGGGAAGCATATGACGAGCTTTATCACAATCTACTGGTCAAATTTGTGGTAGCCAACGGATTTTTGTCAGCAGTTGCACCTGGTTTGAGTTATGAGCCTGTTACGGACCTACTCATCACAAACAGTGATGTTGATGCTCGGGTGTTTAATGAGATGCTGCTGGATATTACTAGCAACTTGGGTGATGAAGAGGCTATCGCTAAACAGTGGTTAACCTTTACGGCCTTGATAGAAATTTATCCTTCTTTGAGAAGTGATATCTCAGAGGCTATTGGCAGATTTATCTTAGCATTTAGTGATGACCTTGAATCTCTCAAGTCGGCCTTTGACAATTTTGCGTTCGAATATTTGAGTATTAATACTTTTATAGGCTCTTCTGATGCTGATGTCGTTCACGGTGGCAATGGCAACGATTTACTGTACGGAGGAGCTGGTAACGATCGATTGATTGGTGGGGCTGGTGATGATGTGATCATTGGTGGTACTGGCAACGACTACCTAGAAGGAGGGGCTGGCAGCGACATCTATTTGTTTGATAGAGGGTGGGGCCAGGATACTATCAACAATTACGACACCGGCACGGATAAAACCGATGCGATAGTCTTTGCTGATGGCATCGTGCCGGACGAGATCCGGATGACTCGCTCAGGCAATAATCTGATCTTGACGTTGGCAGGCAGCATTGACCGCATCACGGTGGCGAACTATTTCCGGAGTGATGGCGACAGCGCCTACAAGCTGGAAGAAATCCGTTTTGCCGATGGCACTGTGTGGGATATTGCCCAAGTGAAGGTGATGGTGATGCAAGGCACCGAAGGCAACGACACCCTGTACGGCTATGCTACCGATGATGTGCTGCATGGTGGTGCCGGACGTGATTTTTTGTACGGTGGTGCTGGGGATGACGAGCTGCATGGAGGAGATGGAGATGATCAATTATATGGCGAAGCAGGGAATGATCGCCTTTATGGCGGTGCCGGTAATGACCATCTGTTTGGCGGGGATGGGGATGATGTATTGGTTGGCGGAGAAGGCAACGACTACCTAGAAGGAGGGGCTGGCAGCGACATCTATTTGTTTGATAGAGGGTGGGGCCAGGATACTATCAACAATTACGACACCGGCACGGATAAAACCGATGCGATTGTCTTTGCCGAGGGCATCGCGCCTGAGGATATACGAATTGCACGCTCACCTCGCGGAGATTTAGTTTTAACGATAGTTGACAGTACGGACCGTATAACTGTGCGCAACTATTTTGATGCTGATGGTTATAGCGCCTACAAGTTGGAAGAAATCCGTTTTGCCGATGGCACCGTTTGGAATATTGCCCAAGTGTTGACAATGTCGATGCAAGGCACCGATGGTGACGATGTATTGTATGGTTTGTCAGGAGATGACGTAATCCATGGCGGTGCCGGAAACGACATTATTTCTGGTGGTGCTGGAGATGACAACCTGTATGGCGGTGACGGTAACGATCGATTGTTTGGTGGTGCTGGAGATGACAATCTGTATGGCGGTGACGGTAATGATCGATTGTACGGTGATGACGGTGACGATGTATTGGTCGGTGGAAAAGGGAACGACTATTTAGAAGGTGGTGCAGGTAGTGATATTTATTGGTTTGATCGCGGATGGGGTCAGGATATCATCAACAATCGGGATTTTGGTATTGAAAAAACCGACGCCATTGTGTTTGCCGAGGGCATAGCGCCGGACGAAATCCGAATTACTCGCTCAGGCACTTCAAACACAGACTTGGTTTTAACGTTAGCTGACAGTACGGACAGTATAACTGTGCTCAACTATTTGATGAATGATGGAGATAGTGAGTATAGGTTGGAAGAAATTCGCTTTGCGAATGGTACCGTGTGGGATATTGATCAGGTACTGATGATGATGAGGGTAGGCACCAATGGAGATGATCATCTATATGGTGGTGATGGTGATGATGTCCTGGTGGGTGGAGCTGGTAACGATTACTTGGATGGTGGGCCTGGCAGTGATGTTTATTGGTTTGATCGTGGCTGGGGTCAGGATACTATTAATAACTGGGACAATGGCACCAATAAAACCGATGCGATCGTCTTTGCTGAAGGCATAACGCCGGACGAGATCCGGTTAACCCGGGAAGGGCTTGATCTGGTGCTCACCTTGGTCGGTAGTTCAGATCAGATCACAGTGCAGCGCTATTTCCAGAACGATGGCAACAGCGCCTACAAGTTGGAAGAAATCCGTTTTGCCGATGGCACCGTGTGGGATATTGCCCAGGTGTTGGCCATGTCGATGCAAGGTACCGATGGTGACGATAGATTGTTTGGTTTGTCGGGTGATGACGTGATCCATGGCGGTGCCGGCGACGACTACATTTACGCTACAGAAGGCAACAACCAGTTATTCGGCGGCGACGGCAACGATCATATCATAGGGACCGGCCTGCTGGATGGCGGTGCAGGTGATGATGTACTGGAAGGGCGTGGCTCGGATACCCTGCGTGGTGGTGATGGCGACGATACCCTGATTGCCTACAGCGATGCCTGGACCCGCAACAGCAACGTGCTGGAGGGCGGTAAGGGCAACGATACCCTTTATGGCTCTTTCGGCGATGATACCTACATCTTTAACCTGGGCGATGGCCATGATCTGATCATTGAACGCCGTGAAGGGGAGGCTTACAGCAATGTCGAGGCCTCCTTTGATACGCTGCAGTTTGGTGAGGGGATTAGCGCCGATGATTTAACCTTTATCCGCCAGGGTAAGGATTTACTGATCCGTTTTAGCAACGACAGCGACAGCATAACCGTACAAAACTGGTTTGCCGGCTCGGCGCACTATCAACTGAACCTGCTGACCTTTACCGATGGCACTGAACTAACGACGGCCGATGTGGACGCTCGCGTGGTTACCATGGGGACGGATGCAGCGGATACCTTATTTGGGGATGCCAATAAAGACGATGTGATTTTTGGTGAAGGCGGCGACGACTACATCGATGGCCGTGGTGGCAATAACCGCTTGTACGGCGGCGATGGCAACGACACCCTGGTAAGCGGCACAGGCAATGATCTGCTGGTTGGTGGCGCTGGTGATGATAAGTATGTGTTTAAACCCGGTTGTGGCCAGAATATTATCGACAATCAGGGTGGTGGTTTTGATGGTATTTTCTTTACCAATGGCCTGGATGTTTCCCGGTTAAGCTTTAGCCGCGATGGTGATGATCTGCTGATCCTGATTGATCAGGATGAAGCGCACAGTGTGCGGGTGCTAAACCACTTTCTGGGGGGCGATGCTGCCATCAGCTATGTGCAGCCAAGTGGCGGCAGCATGCTAACCGCTGCGCAGATTGCCGCAGCCATCTCGGCTGCTGAAGACGAAGAACCGGAAGAGGACGAAGAGGAACTGCCAACGGATCCGGCAGAGCCCACGGATCCTGAGCAGCCCGAGCAGCCGGAAAATCCGGATCCAGGTGGCAGTTTCAACCCGGGGTTGGGGGGCAATGATCAGCTGATTGGCACCGATGGCAACGATGTATTGCTTGGGGGCGCTGGAAATAATGTGCTCAGTGGCCTGGCAGGCAACGACCGGCTGTTTGGCGGCACAGGCGATGATACCTACATCTACCACTCTGGCCGTGATGTGATTACCGAGCAAGGGGGCAATGATACCCTGATTTTCAGTAACGGCATTACCTTTAATCAGGTGGCTTCTGGCCTGATGAGGAGTGGCAACGATTTGGTGCTGCAGGTCAATGGTAGCATGGACAACAGTGTCACACTGACCAACTTCTTCCTAGGTGGCGATCATCTGGTAGAGCGCATTGAATTTGAAACCGGTGGAGCCATTACAGCAGCGCAGATTTTTGGTGCTTTCGGTTTGCCGGTGCCTTCGGGTGATGCCCCAGCCTCGAACGTCATCTATGGGACGGCGGGTGACGATATGCTGACAGGCACCGATGGCGATGATGTGTTGATAGGTTCGCACGGCGATGACACCTTGCGTGGTGGAGCAGGCAATGATCTGCTGATCGGTGGGCGTGGCAATGATACCTATATCGTAGGGGCCGGCGATGGCCAGACGACCATCGACAACACGGGCGGCGGGGACGATGTGCTGCGGTTTGAAGGCATCAGCTTCAATCAGGTGGCCAGTGGTCTGATGAAATCCGGTGATGATTTGGTGCTGAATATTGGTGGCAGCAGCGACAAAGTGACCATTAAAAACTGGTTCCTAGGTGGCGACTACGTGATTCCGGTTATCCAGTTCGCATCGGGCGGCCAAATCACGGCCAATCAAATCTTTGGTGCCTTTGGGCTGAGTAACCCAAATCCGGTTCGTTCGCTGGCTTACAGCGACTTACCGGATGAGCGGGCATTTGGTACTGTCTTTGTGGGCAGCGGTGCCAGTGAAACCATTCTCGGTTCTTCCGGCGATGATTTCATTGATGGCGGCGATGGTGACGATGTGATTCGCGGCGGGGCTGGCAATGATTACCTGCTTGGTGGTCGTGGCAATGATACCTATCTGTTTGGCGCAGCAGATGGCCATAACATCATCAACAACTACGATCCAACGCCCAATCGTACCGATGTGATTCGGTTTGACGAGGGCGTAGATCCGACCGAGGTGGTGGTTGAACGCGATGGTGATCATTTAATCTTACGACCAACCGCGGAGAGCAGCATTACCGTGCTCAATTATTTTGCTGAGGATGGCTATAGCGCTTATAGGTTAAATTATATTGAGTTTTCTGATGACACTATATGGGATTATAGTTCTGTGGCTGGTTTTGCCGTCGATGCAGCATCAAATACAGAATTACTAAGATTTGAGCAAGCTAATAGCATGTTCGATACCTTAGATAATGAAGTGGCGAAGTTGATAGATGCGGTTAATGCATTTGATGCAGCTGATGCAGCAGAACTTGACGGTAATATTACGCTGATATCAGACCCGACCTACGAGTATTACTAAGTGTAAATCCATGTCGGAATGAAAAATAAAGCTCACTGCAAATTGGTGGGCTTTTTTTTCACCTGCTGTACAATTCTTGGCTTTTCATCGGTAGGAAACGGGCATGATTCATCAAGACACCATTACTGCGATTGCGACGGCTCCCGGTCGGGGTGGCGTAGGTATTATTCGTGTTTCAGGTAGCCTTGCCTTAACCGTTGCGCAAGCGGTGTTGGGGATAACGCCGAAGCCACGTTATGCCCATTATGGTCCTTTTTTAGCCCGCGACGGTGTGGTGTTGGATGAAGGCATCGCGTTGTTTTTCCCCAATCCTCATTCGTTTACAGGGGAAGATGTGCTTGAGCTGCAAGGTCATGGTGGGCCTGTGGTGCTGGATTTGCTGTTGAAAGAAATGCTGGCGCATGGATGCCGTTTGGCACGTCCTGGCGAGTTTTCGGAACGCGCTTTTTTAAACGATAAACTCGATTTAGCCCAAGCAGAAGCCATTGCGGATTTAATCGACTCGGCGTCAGAACAAGCGGCACGCTGTGCGCTTCGTTCATTGCAAGGCGAGTTTTCTAAGCGGATTCATCAGCTGTTGGAGCAGTTGATTCATTTGCGTATGTACGTGGAAGCGGCGATTGATTTTCCGGAAGAAGAAATCGATTTTTTGTCCGATGGTAAAGTCGGCGGCTTGCTGCATGATGTCGAGCAAGAGCTGCTGGCGGTACTGCGTGAAGCGAACCAAGGGGCACTGTTGCGTGAAGGGATGAATGTGGTGATTGCTGGTCGGCCCAATGCGGGCAAGTCATCATTATTGAATGCCTTGGCGGGCAACGAACGTGCGATTGTTACCGACATTGCCGGAACCACGCGCGACGTGTTGAAAGAACATATCCACATTGACGGCATGCCGCTGCATATCATTGATACAGCCGGTTTGCGTGATGCTCCTGACGAAGTTGAGCGCATTGGTATTCAACGCGCTTGGGATGAAATCAGCAAGGCCGACCGGGTGTTGCTGATGATTGATTCCACCACCAACGAACGCGACCCCGAGCAGTTGTTGCATGCACTGTACGATGAACGGGGTTTGCAACAGCAAGCCACTGAATTACTGAACAGTGGCCGGATCACCGTAATTCGCAATAAAGCAGACTTATCCACAGAAATCATGGGGTTCAATGAGCAAGGCCGTTTTCCGACAGTGACCTTGTCGGCCAAGCACAATCACGGCGTGGATGCATTGCGTAGCCATTTAAAACAGGTAATGGGTTTTGATGCCGGTGCTGAAGGCGGTTTTTTAGCTCGCCGACGTCATATTGATGCCTTGTTACGTGCTCAACAGGCCCTTGAAAACGGTCGTATGCAATTGGAAGGAATGGCCGCCGGTGAATTACTGGCCGAAGATTTGCGCGTTGCTCAAAACGCACTGAATGAAATCACTGGTGCTTTCACCGCCGATGATTTATTGGGCCAAATATTTGGCTCGTTTTGTATTGGCAAGTGAAATAGCCATCTATACTGGCAACATGACTGTGTTGCGTTGGGTCGGTTGTTGGCGTTGTGTATGGCGTCGCGCTTGGCTTTTATTCCTGGTTCTTGTGTTGTTGTTTCCTGCGCTGTTGCGCAGCGATTGGGTGTTGCAGTTTGATCGGTTAGAAGCCGCGATGGTGCGCCAGTTTGCTACCGATCGTTTGCCGATATTACGCGCTTGGCAGGCTGAATTACTGACATTACACAGCGTGTCTGATTATGAAAAAATCCAGCGCGTAAATCTTTTTTTTCATCGACATGTGCGTTACCGCACCGATATGGCGCTGTACGGACAAGAAGATTACTGGGCGACGCCATTGGAGTTGCTAGGGCACGGTTTAGGCGATTGTGAAGATTGGGCCATCGCAAAATACGTGAGCTTGCGGCATTTAGGTATTGCGGATGAACAATTGCGTTTGATTTATGTTCGTGCGCGTATCGGTGGACCCAGTAGCCAGATCACACAAGCCCATATGGTACTGGGTTATTATTCGAGCGCGAATGCTGAGCCATTGATTTTAGACAGCTTGATCAGCTCGGTACTACCCGCCTCGGAACGCGACGATTTAACGCCGGTGTTTAGTTTTAATAGCGCGGGCTTATGGGCTGGGCAAGGCGCTCAACGTGCTAACAGTAGCCCGACGGCACGTTTGTCTCGTTGGCGTTCGGTATTGGAGCGAATGCAGCAAGACGGTGTGCAATTTTAATGGAAGAATGGATTTTTTATAGGATGCGATTATGTCGTTAATAAAGCAGCTGTGGATCGCGATTGCGGTACTGATTTCATTGACGCTGGTGAGTGGATTAGTGATCAGTAGTTATCAAGCACGCAGTTATTACGCTGAACAGTTATCCGTAAAGAACATGGATAACGCCACCAGTTTGGCGTTAACGTTGGCACAAATGGAAAAAGACCCGACCGCCATTGAGCTGCTCTTAGCGGCTCAATTTGATACGGGTCATTATCGTCGTATTGAGTTGCAAAGTGCCGCCGGTGAGCAATTGGTTGTGAAAGAAAGTGACGGCGATGCCATGACGACACCGGCTTGGTTTAATCGTTTGATGGCATTGGATATTCCGACGGGTGTTGCTCAGGTCGCGGATGGTTGGCATTTGTTTGGTACTTTGTACGTTGATAGCCACAGTGCGTATGCGTTACAGGCACTGTGGCGAGTATCATCGCAAATGCTGTTTTGGTTTGTGATGATCGCCGTACTGTGTGGTTTGGTGGGAAGTTGGTTGCTGCGTTTGATCAGTCAGCCGTTGTCGCAAGTGGTAGAGCAAGCTGAAGCCATCGGTGAGCGCCGATTTTTATCCAGCCACGAACCGAATACACTGGAATTCAAACGAGTGGTTCGAGCCATGAACCGTTTAGCCGAGCGTGTGCGCTCTATGCTGGATATCGAAGCGCAACGATTGACGGAATTACGTAACTCAACCCAACTCGATGAACTGACCGGCATTGCCAATCGTAGTTACTTTATGAGTCATCTCGACAGTCGTTTGACGATGCCTGAGGTGATGCAAGACGGCCTATTGCTGGTTCATGTCGATGGGTTGGCGGATGTGAACCGCGAGCTGGGCCGGCAAGCAACCGATCGCTGGTTGATTTCCGTGATTGAGCAGATGAAAGCGGTATTGAATGATCACGAAAATGACGTCGCTGGTTATCAATTTGGACGACTAAACGGCAGTGATTTTGCCTTACTCTTGCATGAAACCCCTGAGTTAGAGGGCATTGCTCAAGACATTAGCAAACGTTTAGCCATGTGTTGTGAATTGCCAACGCTTGGCTTACCGCTGGTATTGGTCGGTAGCTACCTTGTTAGTCAGGAAGCGCGCTCACAATTATTTTCGCGCTTAGATCAATTGATGGCGAATGCTGAGCAATCCCCCAGTCGCGTTCCCTTACTTATTGATCATCAGCACACTCAGCCACTGTTTCAAAATTCGCATGAATGGTCTGACATGTTGCAACACGTATTGGCGCATGAACAAGTGGCAATTGCCTGTTTTCCTGTGGTCTCAGCCAGTGGCGCGTTGCATCAACAAGAAGCGATGTTACGAGTGGATTGGCATGGGCAACGCTATCCAGCGAGTATGGTCATTGGTTGGGCTAGACGTTTGGGTGTACTCACAGAGTTTGATGTTCAAGTCACACGATTAGCATTGCAAGCGTCAGAAGAATCCCCCGTTGTGGTTGCGGTAAATGTTTCTGCGGCGATGTTATCCAGTCCAAACAGTTATGTGCACTTAGTCACCTTGTTACAGCAAGCGGGTAAGCGACGCAGTCAACGCATTGCGTTCGAGTTGGATGCTGCTGTGGTGTTGCGTGAACCGACGCTGTTTGCGCATTTTGCAGCGCAATTGAAACGCTGTGGTGCGTCCGTTGGGTTGCAACAGGTTGGTGCTGACATTAGCTCAGTGCCAGGTTTGGAGCGCCTAGGATTGGATTATTTAAAAGTGGACTCGGCGTTGGTTCAATCTGCTCGTGAAACGGATGTACATGATGTATTACAAGGTTTATGTAAGTTTGGTCATTCTTTGGGCTGCACCATGATTGCTGAAGGAGTACAACATTCGGATCAACTGGCGCGTTTACAAGGGTTGGGTTTTGAGGCGTTCACCGGCCCAGGTGTGGTCTGGGTAGACGATTAAGGTAAAAAGCTGTCATCGGGTTCGTTATCATCAATCAAATTCAGATTACGAGCGTGTTGCCGAATGTGTTTGCGCAGCAATAATTTACTTTGTGCGGCTTCTGGTAGATCGGTAAATTGAATTAGACCTTTAACAGCCAGTAAGTCGATGACGTCTTCGAGCACTCGCGCCAAGTCGCTGTCGCTTTGCTGTAATTGATTTTGCGCTTCATGTGGAATGGTATCGATCAAATAGCGTTGCGCAAATACGTGCAGTTCTTCACTGTGCTCGGCAACCGCTTCCTGACAGTCGGTTGTTTGCTGTTGGCTGATAGCAATAATTTCGCCACGATCGTTTCGTTGCACAAACATAGTGAGCCTCACTGTTACTGACGTGACAGCAGTAGTAGCTGCATGCGATCTTTGATGTTCAATTTGCTAAAAATGGATGTTAGATGCAGTTTAACGGTTCTTTCGGTAATCGCCAGCTGCAGAGCAACGTGCTTGTTGCTCAGTCCTTGGCAAACGGCATCAGCCACTTCGCGCTCTCGTGGTGACAGTGCGCTAAAAGGGTCGTGGCGATGCTCTGGGGTAGTTTGCTCCGAGATCACGCTCATCAGTCGATTCAATAGCGCTGGCGGAACCCACAGTGCCCCTTGAGTGACTGCTTGGCTGGCCAGTGCTAACTCTTGCTCAGAGCAGAGAATATCAACATAGCCCGTTGCTCCAACACGAAAAGCCTGCTGCAGCTCGTGCAAGTGCAAATGACGACTGAGGACGACGACAGGACAACGCTGTTGGCTGTAATGTGCGACGTTTTCGATCCAATCACGTTCACCCGCAACAATCAGCACCAAATCCAGATGCGATGAGGGTGTGTGTGTGTCTGCAGCACAGACCATGGCGTTTGGCCATAGGGTACGCCAAGCGGAATGGATCAGGCCCTTACAGGTAATAATTAATGGCGTTTGTGACATCATCATGGTCATGGTCATCGTTCAGTGAGGGCGTTGGTTTTGGCTCGCAACAAGGGTTTGAGTAAATACGACAATACGGTGCGCTTGCCAGTAATAATATCCACTTGTGCGGTCATACCAGGAATAATGAGTAAGTCTTGCTGCAATTGGCGATGTTCGGTCGCCAACTGAACTAAGTAAAAGGTGTTATCACGCTCATCGGTAATGGTGTCAGCACTGATGTGAGATACCCGAGCGATCAAACCGCCGTATACGGAAAAATCGTAGGCTGAAAAACGAATCGTGGCTCGTTGGCCATTTTTCAAGAACGCAATGTCTTTGGGATGAATACGCGCTTCGATAACCAGGGTGTCGTCTAGGGGAACAATATCAATCACATCGCGTCCAGGAGAAATAACCCCACCAACGGTATTCACATGCAGGCGTTGCACGGTACCACGAATGGGAGAGCGAATTTCGGCTTGAGTTACCTTATCGGTTAAGCCTTGTTCGACATTCATCACGGCTTGCAGACGGCTTGAGGATTCGGCCAGCTGGTTTTGCCAACGATTGATGGCCGTCAGTCGTGTTTCTCGTTGACGATTGCGAGCCTCTTCGATGGCCGATTCGGCACGCGCTTGAGCAGCAACGGCGCGATTGAGTTCACCCTGAATACGAGCGATATCACGCTCTAAGCGAAGAATATCGATATCGGAAACGGCTCCTGTACTGAGTAGCGGCCGCGTGACATCCAGTTCGCGTTGCGTCAACGCTAAGGTGGTTCGATACTGCGTCACAGCAGCGCGTGCTTCGGCCGATTCTTGTTGTCGTTGTTCTATTTGGCGATCAAAACCCTGCTGCTGCTCGTTCAGTTCAGCCAAGCTGGACTGGTAAAGCCGCTGCTCGGTGGCGAGTAAACTGACATCGGCTTGTACATCGGCGGAGAATTGTGGCTCGGTTCCCGAAGCTAAGGCTTCTAGTCGTGTCACCTCGGCACTCAGCGCCAGTAACTGCGCACGACTTTCTGCGACGCTGGCCACAAATCGTGTTGGGTCAACGTTGACCAAGAGTTCACCTGCCTCGATGATTTGACCTTCCCGTACATGAATGGCTTGCACCAAGCCTCCGTCCAATGATTGGATGGTTTGCAATTTTTGTGAGGGAATGACCTTACCATCGCCGCGGGCAATTTCATCGATTTCGGCAAAGGCCGCCCAAATCAACAACACGACAAAGGCGATGACGATACTGCGTAGTAATCGTCTGGCTCGTAATGGTTGTTGATTGATTCGCGCCCATTCGGCATCGGTTACCCAGTCATCTTGGCTGGACGGTTGAATCCAGCGGCTGAACCAACGATCGATCCATTTTCCTTGCCGTTCACTCAATGCGCCTAAGCGTTCAACACTGCGGTATTCGGTTGGCGCTTGTTGGGAAGCCGGTGGTGTTGATGTACTCATGAGGCCGCTCCGGCAATTCGCCCTTGACGCAGTGCTTCCATGACGGTTTCTTTCGGGCCGTCAGCAACGATTCGACCTTGATCAATCACGATTAACCGTTTGGCCAAATTGAGCAAGGAGCTGCGGTGGGTGATGATGAGCATGGTTTTACCCGTGCCTTCATCGGCCAGTGTCTTTTTGATCAGTTCTTCACTGGCATGGTCGAGCGATGCGGTTGGTTCATCTAAGATCAAAATGGGCGGATCTTGTACTAAGGCACGAGCAATGCCAACCGCTTGGCGCTGGCCACCCGATAAACATTGACCGCGTTCGCCCACTTCCAGTGCAACTCCGGCCGGATGATGATGCACCATTGGCAATAACCCTGTGATGGTGAGGGTTTGCAGTAACTGTTCATCATCCACTTCATCATGACCGAGGACAATGTTGTGTTTCAAGCTGCCTTTAAATAAGGCCACTTCTTGCGGAACGTAACCAATGTTACGTCGAAGTTGAGTAACGTCGAGTTGCTTGATGTCGACACCATCAATGAGAATACTGCCTTCTTTGGGTTGATAGAGCCCTAATATGAGCTTTTCTAAGGTGCTTTTGCCGGAGCCATTTTTCCCGAGGATGGCCACATGCTCACCTGCTTTTAAGGTAAAGCTGACTTGGTTTAATGCCAGTTGATCGGAGTCTGGATAGCTAAAGCTGACACGACGAAATTCGATGTCGCCCCGCAATACGGGACGGTTGATTTTGGTATCGCTGCCTTGTTGTTCCCGTGGTAATTCCATAATGGCATTTAAGGCCTGCATCGATGTGGACGCTTGATGAAATTGCGCTAATAACCCAGCCGCTTGACTGATGGGGGCCATGGCGCGTGATGACAACAAATACGCCGCAATCAAGCCACCTTGAGTCAAATGGCCTTCGCTCAATAAGTAAACGCCCACGATGATAATGGCGATGCCTGTTAAGCTTTGTACATACGCCGAACCGTTACTGACGGAGGCTGAAAGTAAGCGCATTTTCGCGGCATTACTGGTTAGGACAATGGCGATCTTTTCCCAACGAGACTGCACAGCACTTTGCGTGTTAAAGCTTTTGACGGTTTCAAGATGGCTGACACTTTCGATTAAAATGGCATTGCGTTCTGCCCCAGCCTCTAACCCTTGTTGCGCTAATTGGCGCATGTTGTGCTGGGTAATGAGTGCATAAATAAAAATGAGGGTGCCGCCAACCAAAATGGGTATGGCCAACGGCCAGCTGATCAGACCAATCACAACCACAAAGAGCAATACAAATGGTAAGTCGGCCAAGGCGACAATGGTTAAGGAGCTGACAAAGCTTCGTACCGACTCAAAGGCTTGTAGATTTGCGGCAAATGAACCGCTGGCAGCGGGACGATGTTGCATTTGCATGGACAAGACCTGATCCATGATGCGTGACGACAGTTTGATGTCGGTGCGACTGGCGGCCAGGTCAACAAACCAGCTGCGCAATAGTTTTAAACCCAAATCCGCTGTTAATAAAATCAACATACCGAGTGCCAAGACCCACAGCGTCGAAAAGGCACTGTTTGGTACCACGCGATCATACACATTCATGACGAACATGGGGGTGGCGATGGCGAACACGTTGATCACAATAGCGGCTAAAATGACATCATGATATAAGCGCCGATTTTGTTGAATAACGCCCCAAAACCAATGTCGACGAGTATCAATACCAAAGCGATTACTGTCTTCGGTTGGGTAATATTCTGGGCGTGCATACAGTGCATGGCCACGATAATCGGCGGCGAGTTGTTCGACAGAAACCGTCACGGTGGCATTGGGTAGCTCAGGGTAAATGACCTCCGCAGTTTGCTCTTCATGATTCAGACTAACGAGCACACAGGCTTGATCGTTGTTGAGTAATAAGATGGCGGGAAACAGAGCCGCATTGAGATCGTGTAATGGCTTGTTGACGATCTTGCTACTCAGCTTGGCACGCTGCGCTGCGCGCGCAAAAACAGAAGGCGTTAGTATGCCATGATCTAATGGCAGACCACTGATGAGCGTATCTGGATGAATATCACGTTGATGATGCTGACAAAGAATCAGCAGTGCTTGCAATAATGGGCCACCGTGTTCAGTGGCGGCATAGTTCGTCAAAGCACTGCTCTCCTTCGTTACGTATAGGATTGAAACGACATTATTGACGTTTCAAGACGCGTTCAGATGTGGCGGTTACTTTTACTTCGATGCGACGGTTGACCGCATTAGCTTCAGGGCTGTTGCCTTGCATCAATAATTGCGAGGTGCCGTAGCCTTGTGCAGTGATTCGCTCCGAATTGACCCCAAATTTATCAACCAGTATTTTGGCAACCGCTTCAGCACGTTGCTTTGATAAGCGTAAATTAAAACGTTCGGAACCGCCAACAGAAGAATGCCCTTGGATTTCAATATCAGTATCAGGGAATCGTGCCATAAAGTTAGCGAGCTCTTCGATGTCTGGCAGATATTGGTCTTCAACTTTCGCCGATGAATGCGGGAACTGTATATTGAGTGTCTTTGTGCTGTGCTGTTCGACAAAGACCGAGCAGCCGCGCTCGTCGACTAAATCGCTGGCCGGTGTATTTGGACATTGGTCATAGATATCGACGACACCGTCGCCGTCACTATCAAATAAATCGGTGCTTTGGTCGAAAATATCAATGGCTGGGCAGGCGGTTGCTTCATCAACAGAAATCGAATCTGCACCCAGATCGGCCAAGGTGGGCAACCCAGCGCGAGACAAATTCAACCCTGCAATCAGTTTACCCATGTGTTGTAAGGTTGCGGCCGTAGCGATACTCAAATCGTAGCGAGCGTTTATCCAGGCACGACTGGCTTGGAAAAACTCATTTTCAACATCCAGCACGTCTAATAATGTCCGCTGACCAATGTCAAATTGCTGTTTGTACGCAGTTGCAACGCGATCCGATGAAATGCGGTGCTGGTTTAAAATGGGTAACTGTTCGGCCAATTTGCGTGTGTCATTGAATGAAACTTGTACGGATTGGCGCACATCAATACAGGCTTTATCGCGCAGGTCTTTCGCCATGTTGACTTCTTGTAGTGCGCGATAGCTGTTGGCGCGATCGCTTCCGCCATTGAATAAGTTATAGCGTAATTCAATGCCAATGCTGCCTTCGGCTTGATGCGTGTAGTCACCCACCGAGTCGTAACTTTGTGTTCCGTAACGAGCTTTCAAATCGACTTTAGGGCGGAAATTCGAACGCTGAGCAACAACGCCTTCTTCCGATGCTAAGATATTTCGCAGAGCTGCGTGATAGACAGGGCTTCCTTGATAGGCAAGCAACAAGGTTTCACGAATGTTGTTTGGCAATTTGTTGGCCGATAGCTCAATTTGTTGCATTTGCGCTGGGGGTAAACTGCCGATAATACGCAAGTAGCGGGCGCTCATGTCGTGTAAATTTGACATTTCTGTGATTAAGTTGGTTTTTGCCAACGACACACGGCCATTCATTTGTTCTAAATCAGCTGAACGTGCAACACCAGCGCGCGCACTGTTTTCAACTTGCTTAAAAACATCGTAGTGTTTATTTAGATTATTTTTCGCCAATTCAACCAATTCGCGTTGACGCAAAATATCTTGGTACGCAGCAAATGCATTAAATGCGGCTTTTTCGGCACTGTCTAACAGTTCGAAATAACTCACCAACTGCAAGTGTGTAAAACGATTCACTTCAGAGCGCGTTAATGATCCATCGTATAACATTTGACGTAGTGTTATTTCGCCGAATGCACCGTTGTAGTGAATATTGGGACCATAGTCTTGACGCTTATAATCATAGCCGGTGGCAGCATCAATTCGGGGACGGAAACCACCTCGAGCGGCTTCTTGACTGTAGCCTGCGGCTAAAAACGCATGCCACTTGCTTTGAACTTCGGGATGATTGTTGATGGCATCGCTGACGGCATCTTGAACCGTAATTGGGTTAGCGATGCTGGCATTTATTGATAAAAAAGATAGTGATAATGCCACTAATATTACAGACATCCGTTTCGTCTGCTTGAAATTGATATTATCGTACCAGGTTGCCACGTTCATCCCTCATAACAACGTAAATGATGCGCAAAAATACACAGGTATTTTTGTTGCGTTAAGCTATTTAATGTAGCGAATCGTAACAAAATAACAGATTCGACATATTCCGTCATCTGCTGGATGGTTTGTCGTAAATGGTAACTATTAATACATTGATACGAATTAATAAGAATTGCCAAACCTGCCCATCAGTACAGTGTGATTCATCGCCCTTGTTTCTTATGATGTCTGCAATATTGCGCTTTTTGCGTGCACGGCATTTTGGGAGAGTCACATGGTTGTTGTTGCAACAGTACAAAACATCGTTGGTCAAGTATGGGCACGTCAAGCAGATGGTTCATTGCGTTTGCTACGGAATGGCGATGTGTTGTATGCCGGTGAAGAAATTGTCACGGGTAACAACGCCAGTGTGGATTTAATTGCTGGTGGGCAAACCGTATCTGTTCCATCCAATCAAATGCTGGCAGTCAATGCCGACACCTTCGCTAACAGTGAGATGACACTGGACGACGGTCAAGTCATGCCAAACACGCTCGACTCTGTTTTGGCGATGCTGGATGGTGACGGTGACTTATTGGCCGAACTCGAAGCGCCTGCCGTCGGTGCCGAGGGTGGCAGTGGTGGTGGCATCAGTTTTGTCCGCGTGACACGACTGGCTGAAAGCTTATCGCCGACATTTGCCAATGATGCACAGATATTTTCTACCGATTTTGTTGATGTGCAAACTACCAACGGCACGGTCAACGTCACTGATGTGACGAATGCAATCGGTAACAGCGCTGGGCCATTGGACACAACGCCTCCGAATGCCCCTGTCATTAATGACGTTACCAATACCACCGACGAAAATGGCACCACCACGGGCACCACCGTGACTGGTACGACGGAGCCAGGTGCGACTGTTGAAATCCGTGATGAAGACGGCAATGTCGTTGGCGAAACCACCGCCGACGAAGACGGTAACTTCGAAATCACCGTTGAACCTGCACTGCAAGACGGTACAGATTACGACGTGGTCGCCATCGACGACGCGGGTAACGAAAGCCCATCCGGTACAGGCAATGGCGGCACCGTCATCACAGGTGATACCGAGGCACCGTCTGCACCAGAGATCCTCACGGCGAATGCAGAAGAGCTGAGCGGAACAGCAGAAGCGGGCACAACGATCACGCTTTATGACACGACCGGAAATGCAATAGCGACAACCGTAACGGACGCAGATGGCAACTGGACGATCCCAGCGAGTGACTTCCCAGGTGGAGAAACCAACGGCTTCACTGGCAGCGTGACAGCGACAGACAACGCAGGTAACGAATCAGAAGCAAGCAACGTCAGCGCGATCGACGGAGAGGCGCCGGAAGCGCCAGTGGTTACCGACGTAACGAACAGCTTCGACGACGAAGGCACCACCACGGGCACCACCGTGACCGGTACCACTGAACCGGGTGCCGCTGTTGAAATCCGTGATGAAGACGGCAATGTCGTTGGCGAAACCACCGCCGACGA
>JACUUC010000015.1 GCA_014859445.1 Bacterioplanes sp. | reverse complement strand
GATGGGTCAATTTTAGATTGTCGTTAGTGGGTCAGTTTTACATTGTCGATGACAAGTACGGAATCGCCGCCATGACTAACCAAGGGTGTACTGGCATCCATTGCTGCGCACCACACACCCACTCGCATTCGAGTCTGCCAAGTCAACTAAGTCATAAAACGCGTTACGGGATAATCGGGCCCACAGCTCATCGCGCACACGGACTTCTGGTACTGACACGCCATTCAAATCTGACATTTGTAGTGGATGTTTAATTCCCAGTAGCAATTGATCGCCTACCTGCGTGATCATTTCAATATCCCCTGCCTCATTCTTGTTGACAAGGACAATCAGCAAGGGGCGATCGTCGACTCGGATTTGCCATTTCTCAACCGGAGTGACTAAAAAATACTGACCCATTTCGCATTTCAAAATACTGGAAAATAAACGCACTAACGACTCGCGTTTAATTTGGTCACCCTCATGCCACCAACGCCCTTCACTGTCAATGCGCATATCCATTACGCCGGATAGTGGCGGATTCCAATCAGAAACAGGGGGGTATTGATTGCTTTTTTGCAGGCCAAGCTGAGATTCAAGCGACGATAATAGTGACACTACAGCCCCCTCTGCCATTCTTTGCGTAAAGCAATTCGATTGGGGGTGTGAATGGCCGCATCCAGTTGTGCCAGCAAACTTTCTTTGTCTTTGCCAAGAACCCCTTTTAGGGGCAAGTAATTCGATGCATGATCACTACGAAATACGGTATTGCTCAATGATAGCGTGGCAATGAAGGTACGCAACTCAACAAATAGCTCATGTTGCGATGGCAGCTGATAGGCACCACCAAACCCCTCTTGCACGCGTTGATCGCCTAAAGGGTAACTGACCACGAGAGTGGATAGAAAGTTTGGCTGAGCCTCGTTCATTAGCTCAGCGGAGTGGCGTGCATGATCATCACTGAATTGAGTGCCACCCATGCCATTCAGTACCATGACCGAAGAGGTAATGCTTGCTTGGTGAATTTTCAGTAATGCATCCAGTGTGGACTGATAGGTCTCGCCCTTACTGATGCATTGCAGAACATGATCATCGCCACTTTCAGCACCGACGTAAACAATACCCAGCCCTAGAGATTGCATTAACTGCAACTCTTCTACTGATTTTTTGCGAATGTTTCTCGGTAGACAGTAGGCCCCTACTCGCTTCACCCAGGGCAGGTGTTGACGTATTGCAGTCAGTAAATTGACAAGGCGACGAGTGGGCAGCACCATGGCATCGCCATCGGCAAGGAATACCTTATCAAAGCGAGGACCAAGCGCGGCTGCTTGCAGAATCTCTTGCAGAACATCTTCTTCAGGGCGAGCGCGAAACTTCTTCTGCGGCTGAGTGTACATGTCGCAAAAGGTACACTGATTCCAAGAACAGCCATTCGTTACTTGTAAAATAAGCGATCGCGCTTCACTGGGCGGTCTAAAAACAGGCTCTATATATTGAAACATATTCACCACGCATTCATAAGTAAAGGCCGTTAGGGTACGTTTTTTTGCGGCAAAGACAAGGATAAGAGCATCGCAACGAAAACCGGCTTGGCTGTGCGTTTGTCTCTGGGGGTAAGCGCATAAGTTTTTTAGTGCAGTGTGAGTGAGCCTAAAGCGGTTCAAAAAACAAGGCACTGCTAGTCACGTCGGTTTTCGTGATGGCTGAATTTTAGCTTAAAAATTTTACGGTGCTTTAAGGCAAGATGAGGCAGGTTTGATTTTTTCTTAAAAATAAATGGTGCCCGGGGCCGGAATTGAACCGGCACGACCGTTAGGTCGGGAGATTTTAAGTCTCCTGTGTCTACCAATTCCACCACCCGGGCATCGGGGGTCGACCGAAGTCGATGCAGGCTGACTGCAAGGAAGTGCATGATTCTGGAGGCGCGAGCCGGAATCGAACCGGCGTCGACGGATTTGCAATCCGTAGCATAACCACTTTGCTATCGCGCCGTCTTTCATGCAAATTATTGGAGCGGGAAACGAGATTCGAACTCGCGACCCCGACCTTGGCAAGGTCGTGCTCTACCAACTGAGCTATTCCCGCTAAACAATGCAGCGCATTTTAGAGATTTTACGCCCCGAGTCAAGCGTTTTTTTCTTACTTTTGAAACACTTAGCGGTTTTTTTATGCATTGATTAGTTTTTGTCCGACCGTCCGCGCAATTCAGGCCATGCTGCATGCAAATACACCAGCATTGACCAAAGCGTCAGTAGTGCTGCACCGTACAGGGCGACGTAACCAAGCACCAATAACCACGCATGCAACTCTGCAGCGAGCAGAATAATAATAGAAGCCATCTGCAATGTGGTTTTTACTTTACCGATATAGCTCACGGCAATATTGGCGCGTTTGCCCAGTTCGGCCATCCATTCTCGTAAGGCCGAGATGACAATTTCACGCCCCACAATGATGGCGGCGGGTATGGTTAGCCATGGCGTGGCGAACGTCTCTACCAATACGATTAATGCCACAGAAACGATTAACTTATCAGCTACGGGATCCAAAAAAGCACCGAGTGGCGTGGTTTGATTCAAACGGCGAGCTAGGTAACCATCAACCCAGTCTGTAATGGCGGCAATTGAAAACAAAACAGCCGCCCATATCTTTCCATAGGGTTCGATCCAGTAAAAACAAACCACCATCAATGGAATCATGATGATTCTGCTGAGTGTCAATAGATTGGGCAAATTCATATTAAACCTTATTCGTGATGCTCGCCGTGCAGCTGAGCAAATATTGTTGTCGCCAATTGCTTACTAATCCCAGGGACACGCTCAAATTCTTCTCGTGACGCCGAACGCATGTTTTTCAAACTACCAAAATGCAGCAATAAATCTCGTCGGCGTTTAGGTCCAACGCCAGTGAGTGAATCCAGATCAGACTGACTTCTCACTTTAGCACGGGCTTTACGATGACCCGTGATCGCAAAGCGATGCGCTTCATCGCGAACCCATTGTAACAGACGGAAGCCTTCGTGGTGTGAGTCAGGCATCAATGGTCGACTTTGACCTGCACGCCATAAAAACTCCCATCCAGACTTTCGCGTCTCTCCTTTCGAAATGCCATACGCATGAACCGCTGTCAAACCAAGATCATTCAAAACGTCTTGGATACGTGCAATCTGACCTTTGCCGCCATCAATCAATAATAGATCAGGCACATCACTCTGCTCAATCTGTCGCTTTAGGTGCCGAGTAACAGCCTGCTCAAGAGCGGCATAGTCATCCCCTGCCGTAACGCCTTTAATTGAGAATCGACGATACCGTGATTTTTCAAGTCCTTCTGCGCCGTAAACAACACAAGATGCATAGGTTGACTCACCTTGCGCATGGCTAATATCGAAACACTCTATGCGATTTGGCGGGGTGGGTAGGCTTAATAATTCAGCCACTTTGGTTAATTTGAGACGAGCAGCTTGGCGGCCGGACAATTGATTTTGGGCACCGGCTCGTGCATTGTCCTCAGCCATTTGACGCCAAAGGCGTGCTTTGCCTCGCCCGCCCGTCGATAACTTGATGCTGGTGTTGTGCTGTAATGCCAACGCAGCCTGCAGGGGGTGTAAATCGTCTTCCGCGGCATCGGCAACCAGCAATTTGGGAATGCCACCTAGGCCATGGCCACCCAAGTAGAATTGCGCCATAAAGTCAGCTAAAAACTGCGCTTCGCTAAGCCCTACGCTGTTCTCGGGGAAGTGATTTTCACTATGCTGCAAGCGTCCCTGCCGAAATACTAAGCGATGTATGCAGACGATTCCTTGCCAATCCAGTATGGCCCACACATCGGCATCGGCATCATCACCGTCAATCACTTGTTGTTCTTGGATTTGTCGTATCAGCTCAATACGATCGCGCAGCAATGCGGCTTGCTCAAATTGCAACTCCTCGCTCGCAACGAGCATCTGCTGTTGTAGCTGTTGAATGAGCTCACGATTTTCACCGCGTAGGAATAAAGAGGCTAATTCGACATCTCGCTGATAATCAGCCGCACTGATGCGATCAACGCAAGGGGCAGAGCAGCGTTTGATTTCATACTGCAAGCAAGGGCGGCTGCGATGGTTGAAATAGGAGTCTTCGCAGGAGCGAAGTTGAAAAATCCGTTGCATCAATCCCAAAGCTTCTCGTACGGCGGCTCCGTTAGGATAAGGACCAAAGTAGCGTCCCTGCCCTTTCTTGCGCACACGCCGGTACATCAGCTGAGGAAAGTTATGCTGACTCAGATGCAGGTAGGGGTAAGACTTTCCGTCTTTCAATAAGATGTTGTAAGGTGGCTTGTGCTGTTTAATGAGCGTTTGCTCTAACAGCAGTGCTTCTACTTCGCTGCCGGTGACGGTAATGTCTATATGATGGATACGCGCAACCAGCGCCACCGTTTTCGCATTCAAGCCGCGCGCGCGAAAATAACTGGAAACGCGATTCTTTAAGTTCTTCGCTTTACCAACGTACAGCAAGGTGTTGTCATCGCTGTACATGCGGTACACCCCAGCACGCTGGGTGAGGCCAGCAACAAAGCCCTTGAGATTGAATTCTGACATAATCGTTATTGTGTCACGTCGATCATGCCATGGCGCATGGCCAATCGTGTCAGTTCCACGTCACCACTGATGTCGAGTTTCTGAAAGATTCGATAACGATAGCTGTTAACGGTCTTTGAGCTTAAAAACAACATATCAGCAATGGTTTGCGCGTTATGACATTCAACAATTAAGCGAGCAATTTGCAATTCTCGCTCAGACAACTCATCGAATGGCGACGCCTGATCGGGCTGAAATGGCTTAAGTGCTAATTGTTGAGCCAGTTCGTTGGAGATGTATTTTTGACCACTACACACCTTGCGTATGGCCATTTCCATTTCCGTTGCTCCTGCTCCCTTGGTGATGTAACCACAAGCCCCAGCTTGCATCAGTCGACTGGCGTATGGATTCTCCTCGTTGGCGGTGATCGCAATAATACGAATACCTTGGTCATAGCGCAGTATTTTCCGCGTCGCTTCCAGCCCGCCAATGCCGGGCATGTGGATATCCATAAGAACCACATCAACGGGGTGTTGCTTCACAAAGGCCACCGCCTCTTCGCCACTGGCAACCTGCCCCACAACCGTCATTCCTGGACTGTCGTCTAGCAATCGAGAAATGCCACAACGAATCAATTCGTGGTCATCTACTACCAAAATTTTTGTCAAAACAACCCCTCAAAAACCATCACGAACCATGCGCTATTCATCATAACCGATAGAGGCGCTTTTTTTGCCAGCTATGCTTATGATTATTGAGCACTTTACCGACTTCAACAACACCTTCATCCATGTTTTGACGCTGACTAAAGCCCAGCCGTTCAGCCAACTTTAGCATTCCTCGGTTATGAGGCAGTACCGTGCCATAAATCTGCAATACCCCTCTTTGCGTTAAGTAATCAACGATGCCGGACATCAAACGGAAGGCCAAGCCTTCGCCACGGCAATGATCTGAAATAATGACGGCAAATTCGGCAGTGACGTCATCTGGATCCACCCACACCCTTACAACGCCGTCAATTTCGTCCTGCCGTAAGGCAACAAACGCCATTTCACGATCGTAGTCAATCTGGGTGAATCGCGCTAACTCACGGTGATCGAATTGGCGGCGTGCTGAGAAAAAACGCAATCGCAATGATTCGGCACTCAATTGCTCATAGAAGCGTTGCAGGGCGGGCTCATCTTCTGCGCGAATGGGGCGAATGTCGTAGGCGTTACCTCGCGGGCTGACATAATGGGTTTCTAGTTCAGAGGGGTAAGGTTGGATGGCATTGCGTACTGGCTCCCCCACCTCCGCCGCAACACCAATGACCAAATATCGCCCGACTTGTTGGCGAATGGCGTTCACCTCTAACCCGGCCAGCCAAGGATGGTTGAGCGCCAAATGTGACAGCGCTACCAACCAGCGCTCAAGTGTGATTAATTCGCGCTCGATACTGTCTGAGCGCTCCTTCAGGACTTTATAAAAATGACTGCGTTTAATCAGTTTCTCGGCTAAGTTGGCATTCAAGGGTAGTAACGCAACACGCCGATCTAGCATGATGTCAGCCGTCGATCCGCCGCCGCCAAAAAACACATAAGGGCCAATTTCTACGTCACGACTGATACCAAACGAAAACTGCAAATTGTCTAAGGCTCGATGCATGGTCTGTAAGGTATAGCCTTGAATGGGGCTGTCGGGGAAGACGTCAGCAATGGTATTCACCAACTCACGAGCAGCCGGTTGAATATCATCAATGTGCTTCAAATCACGCACCACACTGCGTAATCGCTCGCGAGGATTGTTGCCGTAGGCAAACGGATACATGTATTTGCGGTGATGCACACGCAACACCCAAGGACCGGGAACGTCAGTTGGTAGCCAGGACAAGTCATCCAGTGAGGTCACAAAACGATTATCGGTACACGCGAAACCGTAGCTCCGCAGCAATTGCCAAACGTCGTCAGGCTTCAAATAATCGCCTGGGCGATAGCGCTGCAATAGCTCACTGTTTAGTTCTTGATATGCCGATGAAATTGGAATCTCTAAACTTTCTGGAGTCTCACGCAACAAGTCTTGCGTACGCTGATGGGCCACCATATACATATATGATTTAATGGCATTGTCTGGTGTTTCGAAGGTGGGAATGCCCGCGTGATCGAAGGCATCTCGTGCCGTTTCAACGGAATACTCGCCCATCCAACTGGTAAGAACCATTTTGTTACTCGACCGAGCCAGCTGAATAAGCGCCTCAGCATTGGCCAGCGGATCAGATCCAAGACTGGGGATATAGACCACCAGAATGGCATCAACCTGACGGTCACGTAATAGTGCCTGAGTGACCGCCACCAGCTGTGCGGGCTTCAATTCAGGATTCAGTAGTATGGGGTTGCTACTCGCCACATAATCTGGCAGCAAACTTCGTAGCTGCGTTCGTGTGTCTTCTGACAATTGAGCCAGTTTGCCCTTGTCGTGCAGCAGTCTGTCCACCGCCAAAATGGCGGGGCCTCGCCCATTGGCAACAATGGCTAACCGTGGGCCAAAGTGCTCACGACGATGGCTCAGTGCATCAACGCAATCGAATAACTCGTCGGTTGCTGATACTCGCAATACCCCTGCACGAGCAAGTACTTCATCAACAAGTACGTCTCTTGAAGGCAAGCCTGGCGGTGTAACGGCCGTGGACATGGGGCTTTTTTGGAAGCGATTACTTTTCACCGCCAACACCAACTTGTGGCGAGAAGCGGCACGCAAGGCTCGAATTAACGCCTTGCCCGACCCCATTTCATCCAAATGAATGAGCAGTGTCCGTACATAGGGTTCTTGCATGATGTAGTCAATGATATCGGGTAAGCTGACATCCTGACTTTTTCCTAATGTCAGTACATGTGAGAACCCGACTTTACGACTGTAAGCCCAGTCCATGACGCCAGAGGCCAAGGTGCCAGATTGACCTATGTAGGCAATACTTCCTTCGCGAACAGGAACATGCAGAAAAGAGGCGTTTAAATGTCGACTGGGTATGACAATTCCTAAGCAGTCTGGGCCGAGTATGCGCATCCCAGTTTGTTGAATGACTTGATTTAAACGATCCGTGTTTGGCCTGAACTGCCACGAACGTGTGCGCGCAAATCCTCCTGTCATGAGTATCGCAGCAGCCACGCCCTTCGCATGCAGTTGTTTGATTATCTTAGGTACGCTTTCGGCCGGTGTGCATATAATGGCTAAGTCGGGCGTTGTGGTTAATTGGCTTATGCGAGTAAGGGCTGGCAAGTCGTAAATGGTTTTATATCCCCGTGAATTAATGGGAATGATTTCCCCCTTAAAACCAGCCTGTAGCAAATTACGAACAATCCCCCCGCCAAGGCTACCTTCGCGCTCCGATGCGCCAACAACAACGATTCGGTTGGGTTTAAAAAAGTGTTCTAACGAACGGGTTCCCATAGCGAACTACCTCAATAATCACAATCGGCCACAAAAGATCATCACTACGCCAATTGTCTAACACATAACCACTTGGCGTGCCGCAAGACACTGGTTACACTGGAAAAAAACAAAGCTAACGTATATGTCTACTGCCTACTACCATTTTAATCAACATTTTCATCATGATACCGGTGATGAGCACCCTGAGCATGCCATGCGTATCATGGCGATCGAGCAAGCTTTGAAAAAAAGTGGACTCTGGGAGCAATTGTCACGAGTCGTCGGCGACAAAGCGCACCTGCCTGACATTCATCGAGCGCACAGCCCTGGTTATGTGGAACAATTGCAGTTGATTCAGCCGCAACAAGGACACATATACGTCGATGAAGATACGCCGATGTCGACCGGTAGCTTAGAAGCGGCCATGTATTCTGTCGGTGCGTGCACGCAAGCGTTGGATGACTTAATGGCTGGCAAATTCAACAATGCATTTGTCGCCACTCGCCCTCCAGGGCATCATGCAGAACGAAAACGCAGCATGGGTTTTTGCTTTTTTAATAACATCGCCATTACGGCATTGCGCGCGGCAGATGTACACCATCTTCAGCGCATCGCTGTACTCGACTTTGATGCCCATCAAGGCAATGGTACGGTGGATATATTACAAAACGACGAGCGTTTCTTGGTGTGCTCAAGCTTTCAGCATCCGTTCTATCCCTACAGTCATTATCAGTCCAATCGCTATGGTAATTTGGTCAATGCTTTGTTAACAACCGGTGCCGGTAGTGATGAGTTTCGCAACAGCATCCGCGAGTCATGGCAGGAGCCACTCCGACGATTTGCTCCTGAGCTGATTTTGGTGTCGGCAGGATTTGATGGACACCAAGAAGATCCGATGGCTGAGCTGTGTCTTACCGACAATGATTATGGCTGGGTATCGCACTGGATCGACAAATACGCCAAAGAGCGAAATATACCATGGATGGCGGCTCTTGAAGGGGGCTACCATTTGAATGCTCTGGGTCGCAGCGTCAATCAATTCATTAACGCTATGCTAGGCAATGCTCACCGCTGACCTCAGGTTGGCGCATCTGGTTACGTTCTGCAACACACAACTACACAACTGCACTACTTAACCGTTCTTGCCTGCGGCATGCTGATAATATCGAAGACGGTAGGAGTCAGCATGCAAAGCACACTGAAGTCCCAGCAAAAGCAAAATTCCCCACGCCCCATTTCATGGCGGGTGGTTTATCGGCTTGAATGGCTAGCTGTCGCCTTAATGACCGTTATGGTGGCAGGAATTTTACTGCGAGCAATTAGCGCTTAGTTGTCAATAACCCTATCGTGGTCGAGGCAAAATCGATGCAAATTGTCATTGATTGCTGCTTGAAACGAAAAAGGCCAGCTAATTAAGCTGGCCTTTTAAATATGGCGGAGGGATAGGGATTCGAACCCTAGGTAGGCTATTAACCTACGCCGGTTTTCAAGACCGGTGCTTTCAACCGCTCAGCCATCCCTCCGAACGTGGTGCGTATAATACGGATATTTTTAACGTCGTCAATCGTTTTTTTACAAATCAATGAGTTAGCGTGCAAGATGGTCGTTTGTAAAACACACGATGATTGAATTTTCTGTTTGTATGCCTATGATGCATGCAGAATTTATTGGCGAATCAATATGGCACTAAGTCCCAAAACAATTACCCTTCTTGTCAAAAGCAGTCCGTTATCCGGTGTGCAACACACGCTGGCGCTCGATTATATTCGTGCCGCTTTGGCGCAAGGGCATGCCATCAAGCGCGCCTTCTTCTATCAGGATGGTGTTTACGCTGGGCTGTATCAGCAGGCTCCCCAGGGACAGACTTCTGTTCACGAACAGTGGAGATTGTTAGCACAAGAAGGTGAGTTTCCTTTGCAATGCTGCATTGCGAATGCCATTAGGCGCGGAGTTTTGGATGTTCAAGAAGCCACTCGTTATCAGTGCACAGAGACCCTTGGGTCGGGTTATGAGTTGGCAGGATTGGGGGAGCTGGTAGCGGCACACCATGATTCTGATCGTATTGTGACTTTTTAGGATGAGGCTCTTCTGTTATGCGTAAAACAACCACCCTAGTCATCATTCAATCGCCCCCCTCGCCCGACCTTGAGGCACTGGATGTCGTCTTGGCGCTAGCCGCTTTCGATACGGATCTGGCGCTTCTTTTTCTGGGTGCAGGCAAGCAATGGCTCCACCCTTCACAACAAGCCATGCTGGTGGGAGGAAAAAGCCCAAGCAAAGCATTGGCGGCCTTACCAATGTATGGTTGTGACGACATATATTACCTAAACAATACGGATCAATCGTGCGAACTACACGACAGTTCGGTTGCGACGCCACTGTCAGTCGATCAATGCCAGCAATTACTAACGCAATGCCAACATTGCTTGAGCTTTTAATTATGATTTTGCATTTGATTTTCTCGCCATCGACTCAGTCACTGCAACAAGCCATGGAGCTTTCCATGCCTGTCGATCGATTTGTATTGCTAGGTGACGGAGTGACCGTTACTCATGCCAGCGCCGTTGCGCATCGTGGCTACTATCGACCTATTGAGGTCGATCAACGTGGCTTGGCCCATGCTGAATGCTGGCAAGCGTTAACCGCCATCAGCGATGAGCAATGGGTCGAGCTAACACTCTCGGCCACACAAGTCGTTAGTTGGAGTTGATCATGGTAAAAACGGACAGCGATGGTTTTTTGTTGCATCTCGGTGATTGGAATGAGCAGGTAGCCATTGAATTGGCTGAAAAGGAAGGCATTGAATTGACTGCCGCTCATTGGGAAATTTTGTGGTGCTTGCGTGAATTTTATCAGACCTTTGATTTATCACCGGCGATGCGACCATTCATTCGTTACATTAAGCAGAATCTTGATCTGGAGAAGGCAAACAGCGTCTACTTATTGACCCTGTTTCCAGGCAGTCCAGCCAAGCTGGCGGCCAAAATCGCTGGTCTCCCTCGCCCTGAGAATTGTTTATGAGCACACACGCACTGGCCGAGTACGTACGAATTTTGGCTCGCGGCAAAAATGCCAGCCGCAGCATGACGCAAGAAGAAGCATACTTCACCATGACGGAGTTGTTAGCTGGTCGCTTCCTTCCTGAGCAATTGGGTGCAATTTTGATGCTGATGCGCGTTAAAGAAGAGTCGGCGGAAGAGCTGGCTGGCTTTGCCCAGGCCATCAATAATTTGTGGCCTGATGACATGCCAGTGGATTTGATTTGGGCAAGTTACGCAGGCAAGCGTCGCCAGCCATTTTGGTGTTTCTTGTCGGCCCTACTTGTCAGTCAAATGGGATATCGGGTGTTGATGCATGGGACCGAAGCACACACACCAAATCGAATGTACATGCATCAGGTTTTCTCAGCATTTCAACGCCCAATCATTGAACACCTGCATGAGTTGTCAGCGCCAGTCGCGTTGCAATACTTACCCTGCTCCACGCTCACTCCGACCTTGCAACAGTGGCTGTTGCTCAAATCTGTCTTGGGTGTCCGATCTCCGATTAATACCGTACTAAAGACCATTGCGCCGACAGGTATACCCTCTGTTCAAGGAGTTTTTCACCCAAACTATCGCCAAGTGCACGCTCAAGCCGCACAGCTGACTCATCAGCGCGCTCTCATCATTAAGGGAGAAGGCGGCGAATTTGAGGTGAACCCTGAACGACGCTGTGAGGCTTGGTTGCAAGACGGCGAAGTGACTCAGTACGTGCATATTACATCACAGCAGAGCCATTTTGATAACAAGGTCAATGACATCAGTAACGTTCATTTGTATCAGTTGTGGCGCGGCGACGTCTCCAACCCATATGCTATCGAATCCGTTTTGAATACAGCCGCACTTGCGTTGTGCGCGATTGAAGCCGACAAAACCCTTGAGCAGACGAGACAGTCTGTTGAGCTGGCTTGGCGTGCAAGAGACCGCGATGCATTATCAAAGCCATTAAATGATGGTTTGTCATAACAAAAAGCCACCCCATCGTCTTTTATGGTGTGGCTTGCTTCCTAATCAGATGTGGATGAGTTTCGGTTCTAAACCTTAAACTGCCCCGTGATCTTGCGCAGCGTGCTTGAAATGTCGGTCAGGGATCGGCTCGATGCCTCTACCTTCTCCATGCTGCTTACCGCCTCAGCCGAGGTCTCTTTAATGCCATCTACGTTATTGCGGATGCTGTAGGTGGCTTGTTCTTGATGTTCAGTGGCGGCCGCAATTTGATTGTTCATCGCCTTAATGGATTCCACTTTCAATGTAATGGCTTCCAAGCTCTCACCGGTTTTTGCTGCTTGAGTGACGCTGTTCTGAGCTCGCTCTTTGCTTTCAGCCATGACTTCAACGGCCGAACGAGCGGCTTTTTGCAATTGCTCAATGACGGTTTGAATTTCTTGTGTTGAAGACTGAGTGCGCGATGCCAGTGTCCTTACTTCATCAGCAACAACGGCGAAACCACGACCTTGCTCTCCAGCACGTGCCGCTTCAATGGCGGCATTCAGTGCGAGTAAGTTGGTTTGTTCTGCGATGCCTTTGATGACATCCAGAATATGACCGACATTACCTGTATCCATTTCAAGCTTGCGAATCACCTCGCCAGCACGATCCACTTCACTGGCTAAGCCATTAATGATACTCACCGTTTCATTAACGATGGCACGTCCTTGTTTGGCCGCATCATCGGCCTCTGAGGCGGCTGTCGCTGCGGAGCTGGCATTTACCGATACGGCACGCACGCTTTCTACCATGTCTTCAACTACTTGTGACACATCCTCTGTCGCTTTATTTTGGCGAGCCGTGATTTTTGCAGTTTGGTTGGTTAAGTTGTGCAAATCATCAGAGACAACACCCAGTGGCTGCGTGGTGGAGACGATTTCACCAATGCTGCGATGCAGCTTATCGACGAATTGGTTAAACCAATGTACGACGTCGCCAATCTCATCGTCGGATGACTTTTGAATGCGACGCGTTAAGTCGCCCTCGCCTGTAGCAATGTCTTTAAGTGATGCCAGCAAGCGAGTTAAGGCAAGACCAATGCTGCTGGTGATGCTCCATGATAAGAACAACAATAAAGCAACGGTGCCAATGGTAATGATTAATCCGACACGTAATGCTGAGCGCACCGCCTGATTGGATGCTTCAACTGTGCTATTGAATGCTTGCAGTCCTGACTCACTGTACTGCTGCATGTTATTGCGCGCATTTTCAAGAGAGAAGTTCATTCCTTCAACAACGGTCTGCAAGCGATCTGGAGCCAAGCTGCCATCCAACATGCCAACAGAGAGCTCGCGCGCTGCGGCAAAATAATTATCGAAGTCGGTTTTTGCTTTTTGCACATCCCCCGACTTTTCCGTCCATATACGAGCCAGTTCAGTCAGACTATCCTGCATTTCAACGCGCAAGCGGTCTGCTGCGTTAATGAAATCGCGATCGCCTGTACTTACCGCCGTAGAAAATAATTCTTCGATGCGGGCTAACCTCACCAAATTGGATTTCGATTGCTGCACCACAGGAAAATAGATTTCCTGGATATTTTTCAAACGAGTCGAGTTGTCTTGATTGATGTTGGTGTTAACCCCCAAGCTGATCAAGAAACCCAATACAGCAACTGCTGACAGAGAGAGGATTTTTGTTTTTATGCTAAGTGAGCGCAAAAATTTCATAGGCTTTCCAGTTGGTGGTCATTCTTACCATTAATACTAGTCCAAAATGCGTTTTTTGCCGTATTTATCGCCACCGAAGCTGTTCGTGTAGCGACACAACAGACCCAATGATGGTCAGGGTTGGTGCCTGAATGCTACGTGTTGCGATCAAATTGGCCATGGTGGCAAGTGTTCCAGTATGCACACGCTGGTCGGGCAAAGTACCTTTTTCTACTAAGGCAATGGGGGTATCGGCCGGCATGCCGTATTGCGTTAATTGTTTACAAATATGAGCAATGCCAGTGAGACCCATGTAAATGACCAATGTCTGATGCGGATGAATTAATTCAGCCCAGGGCAAATCACAAGTGCCATCTTTTAAGTGGCCGGTCACAAAACGAACACTTTGTGCATGATCGCGATGCGTTAACGGAATGCCCGCATACGCTGCACAGCCACTGGCCGCGGTAATGCCGGGAACGACTTGAAAAGACACCTCGGCCGCCACCAATTCAGTCAGCTCTTCTCCACCTCGGCCAAAAATAAAAGGGTCGCCTCCCTTTAAGCGCACAACTCGCTTACCTTGTTGTGCATAGTCCACTAGGAGCTGATTGATGTTTTCCTGCGGCACCGAATGATTGCTTTTCGCTTTACCCACATAAAAACGCTCGACTGACGAATCAATCAAATCCATGATTTGCGCGCCAACCAAACGGTCATAAAACACCACGTCAGCGGATTGCAATAATCGCAAGGCTCGAAAGGTTAGCAAGTCAGGGTCACCCGGTCCCGCGCCGACTAACGCAACATCACCCATCAGATCAAGCTTGTTTTCCAACAGTTGTTGGGTTGTGGCGTCGGCCGCATCTTGCTGCTTGGATAAGATTTGATCGGGTGCGACGCTTTGCATCCAGCGCCGCCAAAACGTGCGGCGCTCGGGTTCGGTCAGGGTGGTTTTAAGTCGCTCGCGCAATTGTTCAACATAGCGACCTAACTGACGTAACTCGCTGGGTAAAAACGCCTCTAAGCGTTGTCGAAGGTAGCGCGTCAGTGCTGGCGAAGAGCCGCCACTGGAAATGGCCACAAGCAGTGGTGAGCGATCAATGACCGCAGGAAATACAAAGTCACTGCCAAGATTGTCATCCACACGGCACACCATGGCTCCAGCTTGACGAGCGGCCTTTGCCAGTGCTGAGTTGAGGGCCTTATCTTGTGTGGCGATGACGACCATGTCGTGTGTCGCGAACGACTCGTTTGGTGCATCTATTGCGCGTAATAATAGTTCGATACGTTGCGCTGCAGCTAATGCCTCAATCGACGCATGTGCCGATTGAGCCACCACGCGCACCTGAGCATCAGCGCTCACCAGTGTCTGGATTTTCCGCGACGCAATCTCACCGGCACCAAAGACAACGAACTTACGCGCATCTCCTTTGAATACCAGAGGCAGATTCATCATGCGCGAATCCACTCAAGACCACCCATGTATGGCTGCAAAGCATCAGGGATACGAATCGACCCATCGACTTGCTGATAGTTTTCCAATACCGCAACCAGAGTGCGACCAACCGCTAAGCCGGAGCCATTGATGGTGTGTAGCAACTCGGGCTTGCCTGAGGCCGGATTGCGCCAGCGTGCTCCCATGCGACGGGCTTGATAATCCTCGAAGTTGCTGCATGACGAAATTTCACGGTATTTTTGCTGACCGGGTAGCCATACTTCCAAATCATACGTTTTAGCGGCTGAAAAACCCAGATCACCACCACACAACATCACTTTGCGATACGGCAGGTGTAAACGTTGGAGAATGGTTTCAGCATGGCCAGTAAGCTCTTCCAGTGCGGCGTCAGACTGCGAGGCATGAACGAACTGCACCAACTCCACCTTATCAAATTGATGCTGGCGGATCATGCCTCGGGTGTCGCGTCCATAACTACCGGCTTCGCTACGAAAACAAGGAGTATGCGCCACTTTTTTAACAGGCAGCGCGCCATCAAATACGGTATCGCGCATCAAGTTCGTTACAGGTACTTCGGCCGTAGGGATCAGATAAAAGTCTTTGTCGCCTTGCGCTCCAGTAATTTTGAATAAGTCTTCTTCAAATTTCGGCAGTTGTCCCGTCCCTTCGAGTGCGTCTTTATTGACCAAATAAGGAACGTAGGTCTCTTCGTAGCCATGCTCATCGGCGTGAATGTCCAGCATGAATTGCGTTAATGCCCGATGCAGGCGCGCAATGGGGCCACTCATAACGGCAAAGCGAGAGCCTGCAACACGCGCGCCCAAATCAAAGTTCAACCCAAACGGTTCGCCCAAATCAACATGATCTTTAGCCGTGAAATCAAAGACAGTCGGCTCACCCCAGGATAGTACTTCAAGATTATCACTCTCATCGGCACCAAAAGGTACGGCGCCCTGAGGCATGTTGGGTATGGTCATTAGCAATTGAGTGAGTGCGTGCTCGGCCTCTTTTGCCGCCAGTTCGGCCTCGCTGATGTCTGCATCGATGCTACCCAATACTTGTGCCTTGGCATCTTCTGGTGACATTCCTTGGCCAATTAATGCCCCGACTTGCTTGGATGCCTTTTTCTTTTCAGCCTGTAATGATTGAGCGTGAGTCAGTGCCGTCTTGCGCGCCTCATCCAGATGCTGAAATTGTTCATGGTCAAACTGAAACCCTTTCTTACCCAATCCTGATTTGACCAAGTCCACATTGTCACGAATAAATTTAATATCAAGCATGATGATTTATACCAACGATTTTGAAATCCAGATTCCAAGCGCGGTACCGGCGATACAGACCAGTACACTTGCGCTCACATAGCTCATTGCTGCCAACCAGCGCTCTTGCTGAAGCAGCAGTAACGTTTCCAGCGAGAAGGTTGAAAACGTCGTAAAAGCACCTAAAAAACCAACCACGAGTAGGTGTTTTAACGCCGCGCCTCCCCATTCTTGCTGAACAAGCCAGACATAAGCAACGCCAATAAAAAAAGAACCAATAACATTAATACTTAATGTGGCTATTGGATACGTAATTGGCCAGCGCTGTGTCAGAAACATGCTCAAGCCATAGCGTGCTATTGCACCGAGCGCACCACCAGCGGCAATACTTAACCAAATCATGTTCACTCCGGCATGTTGTAGCGCTGTTGCTGTGCTCGATCATTCAAATCTCGCAAATGTTTAAGCTTGTCAGCAATGCGATGTTCTAAACCACGCTCGACCGGTTCGTAGAGTCGTGTTTGTTGCAACTCTGGTGGGAAATAATTCTCACCAGCGGCAAACGCGTCAGGCTCATTATGTGCATAACGGTATGCTTCACCAAATCCAGCCTGCGCCATGAGTTCTGTTGGGGCGTTGCGGAGGTGTAACGGCACCGGATAGCTCGGTTGCTGTTTCACCATGGCTCGAGCTTGGTTGTAGGCTTTATAAACCGCGTTGCTTTTCGCGGCCACCGCCAAATACACAATCGCCTGAGCAAGGGCCAATTCCCCTTCTGGACTACCGAGCCGTTGTTGCACATCCCACGCGTTCACACACAATGTCAGTGCTCTGGGGTCGGCATTGCCAATGTCTTCGCTGGCCATGCGCACAACACGCCGCGCAATATACAGTGGATCGCAGCCACCATCCAGCATGCGTGCGAACCAGTACAGAGCCGCATCCGGATCCGAACCGCGCACCGATTTATGCAAGGCTGATATTTGATCATAAAACGCATCGCCATGCTTATCAAAACGACGAACGCTGTGCTGTAAGACCTGCTCTATAATCGATGAATCTAGTGTTGCTGCTTCCCCTGCTAGTTGTTGTGCATATTCCAAAAAATTTAATGCTTTACGCGCATCGCCATCCGCAGCCTGTGCCAGCTGCATGGCATGCGCCTCAGCCAGAGGGGTTGATGGTGATAAACGCTGCCAAGCATTTTGTAAAATCAGAACCAGCTGAGTCTCGGTTAATGATTGCAATATGTACACTTGCGCACGAGACAGCAATGCGTTGTTCAATTCAAAAGATGGATTCTCGGTCGTGGCACCAATAAAGATAAACGTGCCATCTTCCACATAGGGTAAAAAGGCATCTTGTTGTGCTTTGTTAAAACGATGCACCTCATCAATGAAGAGGATGGTTTTACGGCCTCGTGCATGATACTGCTGAGCCTGCATGACGGCGTCACGAATGTCCTTGACGCCCGCCATGACCGCACTTAACGATAGGAATTCCGCCTCAATGAGGCGAGCAATCAAGCGCGCCAGCGTCGTTTTGCCGACGCCAGGTGGCCCCCATAAAATGAGAGAGTGTAATTGGCCGCGCTCAATGCTGTAACGCAAGGGTGTGTTAGGGCCAATGATGTGATCCTGACCAACATACTCGTTCAGCGAACTTGGGCGTAAACGCGAGGCTAATGGTTCATACGCATTGCCTCGGTCAAATAAATCAGCGGGCATTACGGGCGTCTATGATGTCGACACCTTCTGGCACTTCAAACAAAAACGTGTGCTCTGGCAAGGTGGCGTTAACCGTTTGTTGGCGAAAGGTGATTTCGGTAACTTGCCCGGTGGCATCATCAATCGTCATCGCGGATAAGCGTTGCGCGCGATAGCTAAATTGCAACGCCTCAAACAATTGGCTGTTATCGTTAGGCGTCAATCGATAGCGCACAACATCGTCCATTTTTGTCATGGACACGGTGAAGCCATCGCGAATCTCGCTGGCGTCGCCGCTTAATAATAACGCTGGGGTTTCTTGGATGCGCTGCCCCATGGAGCGGATTGTGACTTGCTCCAAATCGGTATCGTAAATCCAAAGTAATGTGCCATCCGACACCACCAACTGAGCAAAGGGTTCTTCTGTTTCCCAGCGCATTTTTCCAGGCCGCTCAACAATCAGTTCGCCGCGCATTTGTTGCAAAACAGCACCGGTAGGATCACGCGTTGTTTGCACAAACATGGCTTGGAAATTGTCCATGGATTGCAGTTGTTGCAACAGTGAATCAACCGCATCGGTCGCCATGGTGTGAGTGGAAAACGGCACACAGAGTGCAATCAACCATTTGCGTAATAAGGTCATTGTCTATCCTTAATCAAAATTAGAAGGTGCAGCACGAGCCAATACCTCACGAGAACCGTTGTGAGCCGGTGCTGAGACAACACCCGATGCTTCCATGGTTTCGACCAAGCGTGCCGCTCGATTATAACCGATACGTAACTTTCGCTGCACGGATGAGATTGAGCATTTGCCCGTTTCCGTCACAAAAGCAACGGCCTCGTCGTAGAGATTGTCTTTTTCATCACCGCCTTCAGGGCCAATCTGTGTCGCCCCCTCTTCGGCTGTTTGTGTGATCTCTTCCAAATACTGCGGTTCACCACGCAACTTCCACTCAGCAACGAGACGGTGCACTTCGTCGTCATCAACAAACGCTCCGTGCACACGCTCTGGGATGGCATTGCCTGGTGGCATGTAGAGCATGTCACCATGACCTAGTAGCTGCTCTGCGCCACCCATATCAAGAATGGTACGCGAATCAATCTTCGATGATACTTGAAAGGCGATGCGTGTTGGAACGTTGGCTTTAATCAGACCAGTGATTACGTCAACCGAGGGACGCTGTGTGGCTAGAATCATATGAATGCCGGCCGCGCGCGCTTTTTGTGCTATTCGAGCAATCAGTTCTTCTACTTTTTTGCCGACCATCATCATCATGTCGGCGAATTCATCAATCACAATGACGATGTATGGCAGCGGTTCAAGTTGCTTAGGGGTCGTGTCATAAGACTGGTGTATTTGCCAAGTAGGATCCATCATGGGCTGGCCGTCAGCAATCGCATCGTTCACTTTTTTATTGTATCCAGCCAAATTACGAACACCGACAGCCGCCATCAATTGATAGCGTCGCTCCATTTCTGCGACAGACCAACGCAGGCCGCTGGCCGCTTCTTTCATGTCGGTGATCACCGGCGTGAGTAGGTGTGGAATGCCTTCGTAAACCGACAGCTCCAGCATTTTAGGATCCACCAAAATCAAGCGAAGCTCTTCCGGTGTTGATTTGAACAGCAAGCTAGCCAGCATCGCATTCACACCAACGGATTTGCCTGACCCCGTCGTACCGGCAACCAACAAATGCGGCATCTTTGCCAAGTCGGTTATGACCGGATTGCCTGCAATGTCGTGCCCCAGTGCCAGCGTTAACGGAGACTTGGATTTGTCGTAGTCGCTAGACGATAACACTTCTGATAGCGTCACAACGGCACGATTTTCATTCGGCACCTCAATTCCCATGACTGACTTACCGGGGATTACTTCAACCACGCGCACGCTGACCATGGCCATTGAACGCGCTAAATCACGAGCCAAGTTGGATATCTTGCTAGACTTCACTCCTGGCGCTGGTTGAATTTCAAAGCGAGTGATTACAGGGCCTGGCGCAACAGCGGTCACCTCAATTTTGACGCCAAAGTCTGCCAGCTTTTGCACTAACAGACGTGACATTTCCTGCAGTCGCTCAGCTGAAAAACCACCCTTTTGATCTTGTCGAGGTGGATCGAGCAATGTGATCGATGGCAGCGGCTCACTGTGTTGCAATAGAGAGCCTTGCTGTTCGCGCAATAAACGTTCACTCGGGGCCGATACTTTTTTTTGTAACGGTTCGATAGGGACAAGTAACTCTTGTGACACGGGAGCGGTTGTTACTTCGCCAGCGGGTTGGCTGGTTTTTTTGAGAGGCGCAGGGGTTGTTTGCTGACTCTTCATTGGCGCGACATTCGTTTGGTCCGACAAAATAGGAATGGCATCCCAAGGGATATCATCCGCCTCATCCGCGCTGAACGGTGTGTCGTGCATTACTGGTTCTGTTGTGTCTTTCGAGTCAGGTCGACGGGATAAGCGTGCGGTATTGTGAGTCACCTGATCAGCACCGAACATCGAATTGGCCTTGTTGTTTTGTGGTTTTCCAGTAATCGCAGCGTTTTGCCAAAAGTGCTGCACGCCCCGCCATATGGCCACTAATGATGACCACGTTGCTCGCCCAATACGATCAAAAACCACCAGCCAAGAGAACTCAAGAAACAACATTAGGCCAATAGCCAGCATGGCCACGACAATGATCGCGGTTCCCATCAAGCTAAACCATGGCAGGAACATCTCACTGAGTACGTTCCCCAGAACGCCACCTGCGCCAGCTGGTAGGTCTGATGCCTGCCAAATACTCAACTCAGCCAACACGCACAACGCGACAATCGACAACAACAAACCAATGCTGCGTCTCAGCCAAACAGGCTTTGTCGGCGGTGCTTGCCAAATCAGTAGTAACGCCTTAGCCATGATCAGCAGCGGGATTGCGAAGGCCAGGTAGCCAAACAAGTGGAACAACAAATCCGCCAAGTAAGCACCAAAGCGCCCTGCGGAATTGTTTGCTTTTTCACCCGCTAACGTGGACCAACCATGATCATCCGGCGAATATGAAGACAACGCAATTAATGTCAGTAGCGACAAAACCGCTAACAAGACAAAGACAATGTCGTGGCGTCGCTTGAGCGCACGATTGGCATCCGGATTTACTGGCTCTTGCTGCACTTCAAATATATCCTTACTGTTGAAACTCAAACCTACTGTCTTTGTTGGAGTGTAACACGAGCCATGCTGCATTGGATGGATGACAATCGCCAACCTGACTTTCCAAGCACACAATTCGCTACAACAAGCCCCAATGGTCTGTTGGCGGCTGGCGGTATCATAACCCCAATCTGGCTAGACAGTGCGTATCGGCGAGGTATTTTCCCATGGAACGATCCTGGCGACGTTCGATTATGGTGGTCACCTGCGCCGCGCGCTATCATTACGCCAGAAAGTTTTCGCATTCCTCGTACCGTAAGAAAAGCAATTCGCCGCCAGCCACTGCTCATTACTTGCAACCAAGCATTTACTGCTGTCATTCAGGCTTGTGCAGCACCTAGGCCTTACGCAGAAAATACATGGATTGATGAAGACATTATTCAAGGTTACCAGCGCTTGCATCAATGCGGTAGAGCCATTAGCGTCGAGCTGTGGGGCGATGATGGTGCGCTTGCTGCGGGTTTTTATGGTTTGATTATTGGTAAGGCCTTGTTTGGAGAGTCTATGTTTTCCTACATTGATAATGGTTCCAAAATGGCTTTTGCCATAGCCGCTAGCGCACTGTTCCAACACGGTTACCATCTCATCGATTGCCAAATGCATACCGCTCACTTAGGGCAATTTGGCGCGCACGAGGTAACACGTACTGAATTTGAGCAACGTTTGGCGCAAGCCAGTCAGCAGCCATCGCTGGCGCCATTGCCGAGTGTGTTATGCGCAATTTGATTCTTTACCAACCACCCGCAACGCATGCTTGTAGTTATTTGCAAGGTCAGCAGGCGCAAAGCCAATACATCGATCCACGCACGACATTAACTCAGCACGAACTCACTCAGCTCAATCAATTGGGATTTCGTCGAAGTGGACGGCTGGTGTATCGTCCGAATTGCCCAGCGTGCCAAGCGTGCCAGTCAACGCGTATTCGTTGTCATGACTTCAAACTTAGTCGCTCACAGAAAAGACTACTGAATGCCAATCGCGATGTGCAGTTGCGTGTGACTCAGCCAACGTATCAAGCACACTACTACCGGCTGTTTGAGAGGTACATTAACGAACGACATGCGGATGGTGATATGTACCCCACCAGCCCAGAACAGTTTCGAGAGTTTTTGACAGAAGACTTCGGCACAACTCGACAATTGGAAGCGTGGCGAAACAATGAACTCATTGCCTGCCTCGTGTTTGACCTATTCGATGATGGACTTTCATCTGTTTATTGCTATTTTGATCCCAGTCAATCTGAGCGTTCACTGGGTCGTTTGATGATCTTACTTATCACCCAGCTTTGCCAAGCACGACAATTACCCTACCACTACCTAGGATATTACGTCGAAAATGCCCCCAAAATGGCCTATAAACGCCAATGGCAGCCCTCAGAACGACTTATTCGTGGCGTTTGGTGCATTGGCCACGTATGATCTTTGCTTCTTGGCGGGAATTAAGGCAAAATGCGCCCGCGTTGTGCAAGGTCTAAACAGGTGAAGAATGGCAAAAGATGATCACATTGAAATGGAAGGTGAAGTAATTGACACGCTTCCGAATACGATGTTCCGAGTTAAGCTCGAAAATGGACACGTTGTTACTGCTCACATCTCGGGTAAAATGCGTAAAAATTACATTCGTATTTTAACGGGTGACAAAGTTAAAGTTGAGCTAACTCCTTACGATCTCAGCAAAGGACGTATTACCTACCGCGCCCGCTGATGCCATATTTAGAAGCATCGGCCGTAGCAGATGCTTCTAACGTTTGGTAGCCCTACTCGATTGACTTTGTTGCCCCTCACTACTTTTCTTGTCAGCATGACAGCGCAGCTCATCCCTGAACTGCATCGATAGCGATCTTTAAGCCGATACGGCCTCAACTTCTGACAAGATCAAGTCGTCCTCTTCCACCAGCACATCCACTTCGCCCCCTTTCGCTAGATCACCAAACAGAATCTTTTCTGCCAACGGCTTCTTCACCTTGTCCTGAACCAGTCTAGCCATAGGGCGAGCGCCCATTTTTTCATCATAACCATGAAGAGCCAGCCATTGACGCGCCTCTTCAGATACATGCAAATACACACCTTTGTCATTCAGCTGGCCTTGCAGCTCAGCGAGGAATTTATCAACCACGTGCAAAATGGTATCACGTTGCAAGGCACCAAATTGAATGACACTATCAAGACGATTTCGGAATTCGGGACTAAAGAGTTTCTTCAGTTCCTCACCACCATCACTGCTATGATCCTGTTTTGTAAACCCAATACTGGCCCGACTCATGCGATCCGCTCCGGCATTGGTCGTCATGATCAATATCACGTTACGAAAATCCGTTTTACGACCATTGTTATCCGTTAACGTGCCGTGATCCATGACTTGTAACAGAATATTGAACACTTCCGGGTGGGCTTTTTCTATTTCGTCCAACAGCAGTACGCAGTGTGGATTTTTATTAACAGCTTCGGTTAGCAAGCCTCCTTGATCGTAACCAACATAACCCGGAGGAGCGCCAATCAAACGCGAGACCGTGTGCCGTTCCATATACTCAGACATATCAAAACGAACCAATTCCATTCCCATGACATTGGCTAATTGGCGCGTCACTTCCGTCTTACCAACACCCGTAGGGCCAGCAAATAAGAAAGAGCCAATGGGTTTTTCTGGTGAACTTAATCCCGCTCGTGCCATTTTAATGGTGGTAGACAGCAACTGAATCGCTTCATCCTGACCAAACACCACCATGGACAATTTGTCTTCTAGCTTAAATAATAGCTCTTTATCTGACGCCGATACGGATTTGGGTGGGATGCGTGCAATGGCCGCCACGACCTGTTCGATCTCTGGTACACCAATGACTTTCTTACGTTTACTGGGTGCTTGCAAGTGCTGCAGTGCTCCCGCTTCATCAATGACATCAATGGCCTTATCTGGCATATTTCGATCGGTTATATAGCGTTCCGCCAACTCGGCAGCGGCACGCAATGCCTTGTCGGTGTAGCGCAAGCCATGGTGATCTTCAAAGCGAGACTTCAAACCTTTCAAAATCTTGTAGGTATCGTCCACAGAGGGTTGGGCAATATCGATTTTTTGGAAGCGACGTGTCAGGGCACTGTCTTTTTCAAAGATACCTCGAAATTCAGTAAAGGTTGTTGATCCTATGCAACGAATCTCGCCGGAGCTTAACAAGGGCTTCAATAAATTACTGGCATCCATAACGCCACCCGATGCGGCACCGGCACCAATGATGGTATGGATTTCATCGATAAATAAAATGCCATGAGGCTGCTTTTTGAGTTCGGCCAATAAAGCCTTAAAGCGCTTTTCAAAATCACCCCGGTACTTAGTTCCTGCTAATAAGGCACCCATATCCAAACTGTACACAACGGCGTCGGCAATGACGTCAGGGACATCACTGTCAACAATGCGTTTGGCTAAACCTTCAACAATGGCTGTTTTACCAACGCCAGAGTCACCAACCAGTAGCGGGTTGTTTTTGCGCCGACGCGATAGAATTTGAACCAGTCGATTGACTTCAAAATCACGACCAATCAACGGATCAATTCGTCCTTCTTTGGCGTGCTTATTAAGATTGGTTGCGTAGCCTTCTAAGGCGTTTTTACCCGCGGCTTGACCTTCTTCATGACTGGCTTCAGACAGGCCGTCATTCGATTCGTCTGGGCCTGAAACCTTAGAGATGCCATGAGATATATAATTGACAATATCAATCCGTGCGATGGATTGCTGCTTCAAAAAATACACCGCTTGGCTTTCTTGCTCACTGAAGATAGCAACCAATACGTTCGCACCAGTCACCTCCGATTTGCCAGAGCTCTGAACATGAAATACAGCACGCTGCAAAACACGTTGAAAACCGAGTGTCGGCTGCGTTTCACGATCGAGATCGTCATCTGGAATAAGTGGGGTTGTGGCATCGACAAAATCATGAAGATCTTTGCGCAGTTTAATCACATCGGCGCCACATGCCTCCAATACACGAGCAGCCGCATCATTGTCCAACAGTGCCAATAATAAATGTTCAACGGTCATGAACTCATGACGCTTAGCGCGGGCATCTTTAAATGCGTCGTTCAAGGTGTGCTCTAATTCTCGGTTCAGCATAAATGCCTCCTCACCTAATCTTCTACGGGCGCCACATCGCAAACTAACGGATGTTGGCATTCTCGTGCGTATTCAGTTACCAGTGCGGCCTTTGTTTCTGCAATGTCTTTCGTGTAAATCGCGCACAACGCACTGCCCTTAGTGTGAACGGCCAGCATGATCTGCGTAGCTTGCTCCATGTCTTTAGCAAAAAATCGTTGCAACACATCGACTACAAATTCCATTGGGGTGTAATCATCATTGAGCATAAAAACACCGTACATGGAGGGCTTCTTTAAGGCCGGTTTCGCCGACTCCACTGCCAAGCCACCATCATCGTAATTTGGATCGTTATGATTCAAGTTTAGTTGAGATTCTGAGATTAGGTGCATAGTTCAAATAGTTTGTTGAATTTAATGGTTATCATACCTTGCACCCGCTGACTTCTCCATGTTTGCCGCAACAACAAAAGTGGTTGACGCCTGACGGTCGGCATCGTAGGGTATTGCTTAGTTTTTAAGCAAAACATCGACATTCGCACGGAGGCTACAATGACACTCACTGGCACAGTAAAGTGGTTCAATAACGCAAAGGGATACGGTTTTATTGTTGCAGATGGTGGTGATGAAGATCTCTTCGCACACCACTCCGCCATACAAATGGATGGCTACCGAACACTCAAAGCCGGCCAAGCTGTCGAATTTGATACGACACCTGGCGAGAAAGGGCTGCATGCGATCAACATTCGTCCTTGCGCTCAGTCGCCCGAGTCCAATCAGGAAGATTCATTGCAACATACTGGATAAGTCACGTGTTGCTCTTATTCATGGTATGCGTTTAGTAAATCCCATCATCTAAATACAACAAAGCCGCACTCAAGTTGCGGCTTTGTTGTTGTGTTTACCGATCAGCACCACTACTGGCAATGAATGCCATCAATGATGCGATTCAGCAATGCACTGGGACGCATGGCTTTTTCAGCCAAAGCAGGATCTGGACGATAGTATCCACCCAAACTCACCTTGCGACCTTGTACAGCCAACAGTTCAGCGATGATCGCCTCTTCGTTTTCGGCCAGCGCCTGTGCAACAGGGATAAAACACTGTTGTAGCGCTTGATCATCCGACTGGGCCGCCAATGCTTGCGCCCAATACAGTGCGAGATAAAAATGGCTGCCGCGATTATCAATCATTCCTAATGCTCGACCTGCCGACTTATTGTTGTCCAATAGCTGTCCAGTCGCCACGTCGAGGGTGTTCGCTAACATTTGCGCGCGTGCGTTGTTAGTGGTTTGCGCCAAGTGTTCAAACGAAGCCGCCAGCGCCAGAAACTCGCCCAAAGAATCCCAGCGCAAGAAGTTTTCTTCGAGTAGCTGCTGAACGTGCTTTGGCGCCGAACCACCGGCACCCGTCTCAAATAAGCCGCCGCCATTCATCAATGGAACAATGGATAGCATTTTTGCACTTGTACCCAACTCCAAAATAGGAAATAAATCCGTCAGATAATCGCGCAATACGTTACCAGTAACCGAAATGGTATCTAACCCCGCCTTGATGCGTTCCAAAGAAAAGCGGACAGCCTGCTCGGGCGTCATGATTTTAATGTCAAGCCCAGACGTATCGTGCTCAGCCAGGTAGCGGTTTACCTTAGCAATGATTTGTGCATCGTGTGCGCGATTTTCATCCAACCAAAACACCGCTGGAGTATCTGACAAGCGAGCACGGTTGACGGCCAATTTAACCCAATCTTGGATCGGGGCATCTTTTGTCTGACACATACGCCAAATATCGCCAGCATCGACGGTGTGTTCTAACAATACTGTCCCATTGCTGTTAATGACCTGAACGACACCCGCCTCTTTGATTTCAAAGGTTTTGTCGTGCGAGCCGTACTCTTCTGCTTTCTGTGCCATCAAGCCAACGTTTGGGACGCTACCCATCGTTGCCGGATCAAACGCACCATGTTCTTTACAGAACTGAATGGTTTCTTGATAAATACCCGCGTAACAGCGATCAGGAATGATCGCTTTTGTATCTTTCAGCTTGCCTTGCTTGTCCCAAGCTTGACCAGAGTTACGAATAAGAGCAGGCATGGAGGCATCAACGATCACATCATTGGGTACGTGTAAATTGGTAATACCTTTGTCTGAATCGACCATGCCAACTTCAGGACCATTGGCAAAACACACCGCAATTTCAGCCTTTACGGCTTCTTGTACGGCGGGATCCAGTCGATCCATCTTATTCAGCACATCAGCAAAACCGTTGTTTTCACTGATGCTCACTGCGGCAAACTCTTTCGCAAACTTGGTGTAGAGAGACTCAAAAAACACCGTAACGGCGTGGCCGAAGATGATCGGATCAGATACCTTCATCATGGTGGCTTTTAAATGCAGGGTCAGTAACACCCCCTGTTCTTTGCAATCAGCAATTTGCTGCGCATAAAAATCACGTAACGCCTGTTTGCTCATGACCGAAGCATCAATAATTTCTTGTGCTTGCAGTGCGGTTTTTTTCTTCAGTACTTTGGTTTCACCCGTCTTGGTGATGAGTTGAATAGACACATCGGTCGCTTCAGGCACGCATGTGGATTTTTCACTGCCATAAAAATCGCCATGAGTCATATGAGCCACATGAGTTTTTGATTCGGCAGACCAAGCACCCATGCTGTGCGGATTCTTACGCGCATAAGCTTTGACGGCGGCGGGGGCGCGGCGATCAGAGTTGCCTTCCCGCAGCACAGGGTTGACCGCACTGCCTTTGACTTTGTCATACAGAGACTTAATGATGGCTTCGTCTTCAGTGGTTGGATTGTCCGGGTATTTCGGAAAATTATAGCCTTTGGCGCGCAGCTCTTTCAGCGCATCCTTCAATTGAGGGATCGATGCACTGATGTTGGGTAACTTGACGATGTTTGCTTCTGGCGTCAAAGCCAGCTCGCCGAGTTCAGCAAGTGCATCAGGCACTCGTTGATCTTCATTCAAATAATCGGCCATGGTGGCAATAATGCGGCCAGATAAGGAGATGTCACGAGTCTCTACTTGAATGTCAGCCGATTTCGCAAAGGCTTTAATAATGGGCAACAAAGAGTAAGTTGCTAAGGCTGGGGCTTCATCGGTTTCAGTATAGATAATGGTCGGCTTATAATCGGACATTCTTACTCCTTTAGCATCTTATGCTGTTGGCTACAGTGAGAGGCTGCTGTTAAATGACTTTTGGTCGTTTAATCTGACGCACTGCCTCTCAGTATCGGTGATAATTACTCTAACAAAGACCAGCATACACGCGAAATGTTACATGTTACCTACTGATCCGGAGTGGTAATTTGTAGTTTTTCTACAAAAAATGCAAGTCAGACTAAAGAATTAGTAGTTTTCTTACAGGAAAATAATGTGTTTTATGGCCAAGCTCATACTGTTTAACAAGCCTTTCCAAGTCCTTTGTCAGTTTAGCAGTCCTGATGGGCGATCAACGTTAAAAGATTACATCACCATACCGAATGTGTATCCGGCAGGTCGATTGGATTACGACTCGGAAGGATTGCTGCTGCTGACGGATCATGGCGGTTTACAGGCACGCATTGCCCACCCAGACTTTAAAATGAAGAAAACCTACTGGGTGCAGGTCGAGGGCATACCGAACGATGAGGCGCTAACGTTATTTCGTCATGGGGTGGTATTAAATGACGGGCTTACTAGGCCGGCAAGTGTTCGTCGAATTGACCCACCAGATGTTTGGCCTCGTAATCCCCCGATCAGAGAACGCAACAATGACACAACGCAATGGCTTGAAATCATCATCAGTGAAGGAAGAAATCGCCAAGTAAGACGCATGACAGCCCATATCGGTCACCCAACACTGCGATTGATTCGCGTGGCGATTGGTGAATGGTCCTTGTTCGGCATTCCGGTTGGAGAGTATCAAGAGCTGTCTGTGCACATGCCAGCCCCCAAAAAAAAGCATCCAACGACCAAGCCAGCACGCAAACACACATTTCGTCGTTGATGCGCAAATTGAGCCAAACCCCTGCTTCGTATACAATTTGCTGCATTTTTTAGGAAGGCTGCACTCATGAATGAACGCTGGACACCGCATGCGACCGTCGCCACTATTGTCAGACGCGATGATCGATTTCTTATGGTAGAAGAAATGAGCGATGGACGAGCCGTCTTCAATCAACCGGCCGGACACATTGAGGCGGGTGAAACCGTGGTTGCCGCAGCAATCCGTGAGACGTTGGAAGAAACGGGTTGGCATGTCACACCAACCTCGCTACTTGGACTGTATACCTACACCTCGCCAGTCAATGACGTAACCTATCATCGCTACTGCTTCATTGCCGAGGCGAACGCTCAAGCCATGCACGCTGTCTTAGATGACGGCATTATTGGTGCCCAATGGCTGACGCTAGAGGAATTGCGCCAATCCGATCGATTGCGTTCTCCCATGGTACTCACCTGCATTGAAGATGCGTTGACAAAACCTCATTACCCATTAGATATCATTATAGAGCACCCATAATCATGACGTCACACACCTCTTCACCGGTATGCCATCCTGCTAACACAAAGGTGATCGTTGGTATGTCTGGTGGCGTAGACTCGTCGGTTTCGGCTTATCTATTGCTACAGCAAGGCTATCAAGTTGAAGGCCTATTCATGAAAAACTGGGATGAGGACGACGGTACAGAATATTGCACCGCCAAAGAAGATTTGGCCGATGCTCAGCAGGTCTGTGACAAACTCGGCATCCCATTGCATCAAGCCAACTTTGCTTCTGAGTATTGGGATAACGTCTTCGAACATTTTTTGGCAGAATATCAAGCAGGGCGAACGCCAAATCCTGACATATTGTGTAATCGCGAAATCAAATTCAAAGCCTTTTTAGAGTACGCGGTGGTTTTGGGGGCGGACCTCATCGCCACTGGACACTACGTTCGCCGCAGGGATGTCGCCGAACACACGCAACTGCTAAAGGGGTTGGACAACAACAAAGATCAGAGTTATTTCCTACATGCGGTTGCTGGCAAGGAGATTGCGAAGACTCTGTTTCCTGTTGGGGAATTGGAAAAGCCTGAGGTACGCCGCATTGCGGAAGAAAACGGACTCGTTACCGCCAACAAAAAAGATTCAACGGGTATTTGCTTTATTGGTGAGCGACGTTTCAAAGATTTTTTGCAACAGTACCTCCCCGCTCAGCCTGGCCGTATCGAAACACCCGACGGCATCGATATTGGCCAGCACCAAGGCTTGATGTACCACACGCTAGGCCAGCGCCAAGGGTTGGGTATCGGTGGTCTGCATGGCTTCTCTGACGCACCTTGGTTTGTTGCTGGTAAGGATTTAGCACGTAATGTACTCATTGCCGTCCAAGGCCAGGATCATCCGCTGCTGTACACTAATTGGTTAACGACAAAATCGATATTTTGGGTGAACGGCGAACCCAGCCTGCCCATGCAATGTCGCGCCAAAGTACGGTATCGCCAAGCAGACCAAGTGTGTACGATCTCTCGTCAAGACTCGGGCTACTTGGTTGTCTTTAACGAGCCACAGCGCGCAGTAACGCCTGGTCAATCCGTTGTTCTTTATCAGGATGATGTCTGCCTTGGTGGCGGTATTATCGAAACCACAGGAAATAACGCGTAATGTCACAACAACAAGTTATTGCTCTCGCCGGCGTTTTCCAAGTTGCCGCGCTGGTTGATCAGCTGGCGCGCACCGGTGAAGCGCCCATCGAGACATGCGAACCACTGATCAACAGTTTATTCATTCAAAATCCGGATGATTTTAATGACATATATGGTGATCCAAGCACTCATTTGGTCACCGGTTTAAAACAGGTACTTAGCATTGCTGCCCAAGGCGGCAAAGACATCCGTCCCAACACCACTCGCTATGTGGTTGGGTTGCTGCATTTAGAAAAGAAATTGCAAAAAAATCCCAATATGCTTGATCAGTTAGGCCAAGGCATAGGGCAGGCGTCGCGCCAAGTTGAACACTTTTCATTGATGCATGAAAACACCATTGCAGCACTGGCAGAGTTGTATAAAAACACACTTGGTCAACTCGATTTTCGTATTAAAGTCACGGGTAACCCAACCTACTTGCAAAATGCACACACCGCAAATCGTGTGCGAGCGCTCCTACTAGCAGGCATTAGAGCAGCCATCCTATGGCGACAAGTCGGTGGCAAACGTTGGCATTTCATCACCAGTCGGAAACGCTATGCCAGTGAAGCCATCGCCCTGCTCGACCGAACTCGTCAGCAAACACACTAACTTACACATCCGAGCCAAGCCTCATGAACGCTGAAAACCCAGCAAAATCGATCAATCGCCGCTTTAGTACCGCTCCCATGATGGATTGGTCTGATAAGCATTGTCGTTATTTTTGGCGACTCATGACCAAAAACAGCCTACTTTATACTGAAATGGTCACAACGGGGGCGGTGATTCATGGTGATCGTCATCGATTTCTAGAGTACAACGACACAGAGCATCCGATTGCGCTGCAACTGGGTGGTTCCGACCCATCCCAGCTGGCCCAATGTGCTCGTTACGCTCAAGAGTGGGGGTACGACGAGGTTAATCTGAATGTTGGCTGCCCAAGTGATCGAGTACAAAATAATCGTATTGGCGCCTGCTTAATGGATTCCCCCGATTTAGTGGCGGATTGCATCAAAGCCATGCAAGACGCTTGCGACATTGACGTCACAATCAAACATCGCATTGGTATTGACGATCTCGACAGCTACGAACATCTTCAGCATTTTGTGCATACCGTAGCCGCCACCGGTTGTAAAACCTTCATTGTTCATGCTCGCAAAGCCATTTTGAGTGGATTGTCACCCAAAGAAAATCGTGAAATCCCGCCCCTGCAATACCCATTGGTGTATCGCCTAAAACAAGCGTTCCCGGAGCTCGAAATCATCATTAATGGCGGCATTCAGAGCCATGATGACATTGCTCAACACCTAACGCAGGTTGATGGCGTAATGCTTGGTCGAGAAGCGTATCACAACCCCAGCATTCTACTGGATGTGGACCGGTTGTATTTTGGCGGCAAGCGATCGATGACGGACAAGAAGGCCATTGTTAGAGGACTTTACCCCTACATTGAACAGCAGCTCAGTCAGGGAGCGGTATTGCATCACATTTCACGACACACACTCGGTCTGTTTAATGGCCAGCCGGGAGCGCGCCAATACCGCCGCTATCTAAGTGAAAACGCGTTTCGTAAAGACAGCGGCATAGAGGTATTAGAAACCGCGTTGAGCGTACTGGGCGAACCAACGGAAAACAACGAAGCAACAACATAGACCATTGTTTATTAACAGAAAATGCGCGAAGCTAAACGCAAAACTTATTGTAGGAAGTATGTCATGAGCAAGTTGGACGCCTTACGTTGCATCACCTCGGTCGTTGCAGACACTGGCGATATTGATGCCATCCGCCAGCATCAACCTGAAGATGCCACCACGAATCCATCCTTGATCTTGAAGGCGGCAGCATTAACGCATTATCAGCCGCTTCTCGGCCAAGCCCTATCTTGGGCAAAACAGCAAGACAATCATGACACACTGCTCAGCAATGCCTGCGATCATCTTGCTGTACACATTGGCTGCGACATTCTTACTATTATCCCAGGACGTATTTCTACCGAGGTTGACGCCCGACTCTCTTTCGATCAGCAAGCCACTGAACAAAAAGCCCGTAAGTTGATCGCCATGTATGAGGCTGAAGGCGTATCGCGAGAGCGAATCTTAATTAAAATAGCGGCCACATGGGAAGGGATTCAAGCGGCCAGAACACTTGAGGCTGAAGGGATTCATTGCAATTTGACGTTGCTTTTTAGCTTTGCCCAGGCGGTTGCCTGTGCCGATGCGAACGTTACACTCATTTCGCCATTTGTTGGTCGCATTCTCGACTGGCACAAAAGCAACGAGCCCAATGGTGACTACAACGGCGCTAACGACCCAGGTGTGCAATCCGTCAGTCAAATCTATCATTATTACAAGCAGCATGATATTCGCACCATCGTCATGGGTGCCAGCTTCCGCAATGTCAGTGAAATTGAACAATTAGCAGGTTGCGACAAGCTGACCATTAGCCCTGAGTTGCTCAGTGCATTGGCCAGCGATGAGCGCGCGTTATCAGCAAAACTGAGCCCGGAGATCAGTCGAGCCATGCCGCCACAACCGAAACAATCGTTCACTGAGGCGGAGTTTCGCTGGGCACTAAATCAAGATGCCATGGCAACGGATAAGCTGGCAGATGGCATACGCCGATTTGCCATGGATCAAGTTGCCTTGGAAACATTGCTTGCGAGTCTTGAATAATGTTAAAGCAGCTCTTTAAACAATTTCAGCAAAGCAGCCAGACGCTGACAGAGCACAGCCTTGAATTGGCAACGGCGGCATTGCTGGTTGAGGTGATGCACGCGGATCACACCGTATCAGTGGAAGAAGAACGAGCACTGCAGCGTGTATTGCAACAAGTGTTGCACCTGAGTCTCGATGAGTCTGAACGCATAATGAACGATGCGAAACAGTCGATTGCACATGCCGCTGATTTGCAGCAATTCACTCGTGTTGTTCATCAACATTTCAGCCATGCCCAATTGTTCGAACTGGTTCGTGGCTTGTGGTTGGTTGCGTACAGTGACAACGGTCTCGATAAATACGAAGAACACATGATTCGTCGTATCGCCGATCTGTTGCACCTACGTCATAGCGAATTCATTAAAGCCAAAATAAGCGCACGAGACGAGCATGATTCACAGCATCGTTGAATGCTACGATCAATTACAGCAACAACTTCAGCAGCTCAGCCAAACGCTCAAGCAACACGTCCCTGCGCATTGGATAGCCCAACATAATTGGGAAATTGAGAATAACGTCACCATGCTGAATAGCGCCTGTGAACTATTAACAGACGTTTGGTATCGCGACGGTCAAGATGGTAGAGAAACGCGCTCTCGTCACGGCATCATTTTAGCCAATGTGGATATGCAGCAATTGGTCAGTAAGATCAATGCCAGTAAGGATGAATTACGGCGTGTCATTCAGTTGTATCAGCAACAAAACAAATGCCCTGACGAAAATATCAAGCACCTGCTTGGTCAGCGACACAGTGAATTCCGCGAACAACTCACGGTCAGTGGTTTGGCCCGCCTCCATCTAAAGCAGTGTTATCGACATATCCCGCTACTGGAGAAAAAACCAACAAAGGTTGGTTTTAGTTGGTACGTTAATGGTCGGAGTATTAAGCAAATTCGTGTTGCTGATATTCGACAGAAATTGCTGATGCTAGGTCACGAAAAAGCGCACGTACAGGTACAACTGGCTCTACTGGCAAGCTACAAAGACCACGACATGATGGCGCAAGTTCAGACATTGGCCCCCATAGTGCGCGCCAACTTGGTCTATCAGCAAGATGATCAGATCATTAAAAAGGCAATGAATGTCTCATTGCCTTTGTTTATTGCCAGCGAAGACAGCACGCTGCCAATATTCAATCAAATCGCACCCGAACCACCTACTGGTCGTACACGTCAAGCACGTAACGACCAGCGGTTAGAGACTGAGCCCTTCATTCCGAGTTTGCGTATTTACCGATACCGCTAACACCGCATCCAATAACGCTCAATTTACAAACGATTCAAGCCATTCAGCGCAGCAACACGATAGGCTTCCGCCATGGTTGGGTAGTTGAAGGTGGTATTCACAAAGTACTTCAGTGTATTTCCTTCACCCTTTTGCAGCATAATAGCTTGACCAATGTGAACGATCTCAGCTGCTTGGTCACCAAAACAATGAATGCCGAGAATTTCTAGCGTCTGGCGATGGAACAGTATTTTCAGCATTCCCACACCTTCCGCTGTGATTTGTGCGCGAGCGATGTTCTTGAAAAAAGCCTGGCCCACTTCGTAGGGTACTTTTTCTTCAGTCAGCTGACGCTCTGTTTTGCCAACGGAACTGATTTCAGGAATGGTATAAATGCCCGTTGGTACAGAATCAACAAAGCGAAACTCCTCAGGAGAGGCAATCGTAGAGGCTACCGCTCTGCCTTGATCGTAGGCGGCCGACGCCAGAGATGGCCAGCCAATCACGTCACCGGCCGCATAAATATTCTCAATCGATGTGCGGTATTCCCCATCCACATCCAATTGACCGCGACTGTTTGCTTCTAAACCAATGTTTTCCAAACCAAGCTGGGCTGTGTTGCCGGTTCGACCAGCCGCCCATAAAAAGGCATCGGCCTTCACTTTCTTGCCTGATGCCATGGTCATAGTGACATAGCGTTCATTGCTTTCAACGGAATCAAATTGCTCATTGTGACGAATCAACGCACCTTTATCACGCAGGTGATAACTCAATGCATCCGAAATCTCATCATCCAAGAAATTCAACAAGCGATCACCAGGGTGAATCAAATCCACCTTCACCCCCAGCCCGGAAAAAATCGACGCGTACTCACAACCAATCACACCCGCGCCATAAATGATGATGGTTCGAGGGGTGTGATCGAGTGTCAGAATGGTATCGGAATCGTAAATGCGCGGGTGGCTGAAGTCGATATTATCAGGACGCCAAGGACTTGATCCTGTTGCAATAACGATCTCCTTCGCATGCAAGCGCACGTTACTGATCGTTCCTGAGTACACATCAATGGTGTTGGCATCCGCAAATTTGGCAACGCCTGTATAAACATTGATACGATTACGGCCATAAAACTCGGTACGAAGCTTTACTTGTTTCGCGATCACTTTTTCAGCGCTTTTTAGTACACGTTGAAACGAGAACCACCGAGGTTCACCAATCTCACGAAACATGGGATTGGTATTAAACTGAATGATTTGTTTGACCGCGTGACGAAGTGCTTTTGATGGGATCGTTCCCCAGTGGGTGCAATTGCCGCCTAACATTTTCTTATCTTCAACAACCGCTACGCGCTTGCCTTTTTTCGCTGCATTCATTGCCGCACCCTCTCCTGCTGGGCCGGAACCAATAATGACCACATCGTAATGATAATCCGCCATGTACTACTCCATTGTTGAAGACAAAATGAATCACTTATCTGATAGTGTAGATCACTTCACAAGTCACTGCGCTTAGCGCTTAGTCGCATCGTAAAAATCAGCAGACGGCGCTACCTCAGCCGCTTTTTCGCTTTGCTCTTTGCACTTATTGGGGTCATCACCACAAATATCACAAGCACCATCCATGCCGATGGCATTCATGCCACCACAGGAGCCCTTGATGGGTTTGTTGGAAAAAATGACACCAACGGCCATGCCAGCCACAATCAATAACATAAATCCAAATACAACAAGCAACGTAGACATAATAGCCCCTCTCTAAACACTGAATTACGGAAGAGCGTCAGCAAATATTTTCTTAAATTGCGATGAGGCCAGCTCTTGAAAGCCATCCTCTTGACGCTGCAGAATAAAAACCGCCAATTGGTATTTTTCAGCCAACTCGATTGCCGCTTCGGTGCCAACAACATTCAATGCCGTTGCCCACGCATCAGCCAAACCAACAGACTCATGCACCACCGTAACCGATGCAAGGTCATGGCGAATAGGATAACCGTTGCGGGGGTCAATGGTGTGCGAATAGCGAACGCCATTGTGCATGAAGAAGTTGCGATAATCGCCCGAAGTGGCGATGCCCTTGTTCGTTAATGGTAAAATAAGCTGTGCTTGGCGATGGCCCTCTAACGACGGCCGTTCAATGGCGATTCGCCAAGGTTCGCCGTTGGGTTTCAGTCCCTGGCCATAGAGTTCACCACCGATATCGACTAAGAAATCGACAACGCCATGATGCTCAAGCACGCTGGCCAATTCGTTAACCGCCCAACCTTTGGCAATGGCTGATAGATCAATATAAAGCGCTTCTTCAATCACCAGCTGCTGCCCATCCAGCTGAATGGCACCGGCATTCACACGAGTGAGTGCATCAGTGACCGCCGAGTCTGATGGGGCGTTGCCAGAAAATGGGTCTGGGCCAAACCCCCACAAGTTCACAAGCGGACCGAGAGTCACATCAAAAGCGCCACCACTTTGCTCATGTACGATCTTTGACATGTGCAACACGGTTGCCAGATCCGCTGATATCGCAATTCCCTGTCGCAAGGCGTCCGTGGTCATTCGATTAATGTGTGACAATTCGGATTCTGGATCGTAAGTCGACATGGATGCATTTATATCAAGTAGTCGTTGCTCTAACGCTTGTTGCAACGTGCCACTATCGGAAAGCTGTGCGGCTGGCCACGTGACGCGATACTGCGTCCCCATGGTTTTACCTTCGATGCGCAATAACGAATCAGGTTCTGCTGTCTGGCTGCATCCAACCAGCACCACCGCGATAAGAACAAGACCAAGCCATTTCATCCGATTGCATTCCCAACAAAAAAACACGATCAGTATATCGCATATCGCGCGCGCTTGCATGCTGAGACTGGGAATCAAATAGAACCTGTTGTGGTATTTCCAATGACATGGCAAATGAGACAATGGTCTCTAGAAGGAAGGTAATAATTAACGTAAAATGTTCGGCTTTTCCAACGAGGTTACATTCATGTCCGAAGCGATGTCCGATGAAATGCTGGAGCTGGTCGCACAACGCTTTCGCTTATTGGCTGACCCTATGCGGTTAAAAATATTGCACAAGTTACAAGATGGTGAGCGATCCGTAACAGAATTGGTGATTGCCACGGGCGCTTCACAACCGAATGTATCCAAGCACTTGTCAACATTGCGTACTTTTGGTCTTGTTAAGCGTCGTCAAGCTGGCAACATGGCCTATTTTAGTATTGGCGCGCCGTTTATTTTTGATCTGTGTGGTACGGTATGCGATGCCATGCAAGCTGAGCTTGCCACTACGCAGCAGCTATTACACAAAACCATCAAGGAGTAAGCCGTCGCCATACCTTTCGCGCGGCCTGCCCTTCACTCACAAGCAAACCGACGGCTTGAAAGTCTTGCAGGCAGCGTACGAACTGAGAGCGACTGATGCGCACATCATCAACGGCATGCGCCTTTGCGTGTCTTGATAGCAGTTGTTTTTTTATCGGCGGGCTGATAATTGTCTCCAGCTGAGAACGCAATCGATCCTCACTGGCCCCCTGATCAAGCAACTCAGACAAATGCAGCCAAATTTGTTCCATTTTAACCGGCAGCAATGCCGCTTCACGCGATAAATTCCCTGCTTCATACACTTTAGCTTCAACTTGCAAGGAGCGAATTTCTCTCATGAGAGCGGCGCGCTGTTTATCATCCGGTAGATCGCACGCCATCACGGGGTGCTGCTCAGTCAGAATTGGCGGAATGTGTCTCGGCTGCCAAACCCAAGAACCGTCCATTTTACCAATCAGGCTCGGCAAGGTAGAACGCAAATGCGCCACGAGCTCTTCTCGTAAGTGCCACATTTTATAAGGTACTTGCTGTTGAATAATTTGATGAAACCCCGATAAGCGTCGGCGATCCTCAGAAGGGTGGCGTTCTGACACGATATTTTTGATATAAGCATACGTTGGCTTGTTCAATGTTTGTGCATGAACGTATTCGCGATGCAAATAACTGATGCCTGTTGGCGACATAACACCATAGTCATCGCCAAGTAATAAAATAAAGGCATCCGCTTTGCTAATTTGATGGCGCACTAGCTCCCAGTCATAAGGAGCGGCCTCTTCTTGGTGTATTAAACCAATATTCATCAAGCCATTTTTCGCCATGACACGCTCAATATCATGACGTTCTAGCGCTAACCCCTCTGCACTTGACGCCAAATAAACCAGATGTACCAAATCTTCTGGCATGGTGCTCACGATCCCTTCAAAACGATGAAAATGAACACCATCATAACAGCGCCAATCAAACTAGCAACTTCACAATACGTACAAGGTGGTAACCTTCATGACAAAGCACACCAATCTGCGTTAGAATCGCGCCCCAGTTTGATATCAGGCCCGGCTAGGAGCCACAACCACCATGACGCGCAAGAAAAAAACACGTTCACTGAAAAACATTCACAACGTAAAAACCGGCAACACAGCGAAATTGAAACGTCAGGCTGGTTCGGATAGACAAAAAACCAAACGACTTAAGGGTCGTAGAACACCGTCGGTGTTCGAAAAGTTTCTAGAAGAAAACCAAACAGCAAAACAAGCCGTGATAAAAGACGAAATTGCTGCCACACAGAAGGCCGAACAAAAGCGCCATCATGGCACTGACGCGCCCAAGGGCTCTGAACCTCCGGTAGCACAAAAGAAACCGGCCGTAGACTCCGCCGTAAACATCGAGCAAGAACCTCGTCAAGAGCAACCCAAAGACTTGCTTGATCAGCTAGACTCATCGAGCTTTAAAGACATTTACTAATGATTATCTGGCCTAAAACGGGATTGTCGCTACAGTGCTATCCCATTGTGCCATCTCACGTTAGTCAGCCGTGGGATGCCGCGGACGACTACCTGATCGAATCACTCCCGACCGGTAACGACATAACGACACTGCTGATTAATGATCGCCATGGTGTATTGGCGTGTCATTACCCCAAAGCACATTCTCTCATCAGTCAGTTTTGCGTCAAACAAGCACTTCTCCGTAACTCGAGCACCAACAAGATCGACATCAGTGACACGCAATTGCTCACGGAAAATCAACCGCTGCCTAACCATATTACCGATGTTGTGATTAAAATCCCTAAAAGTGTAGACCTACTCCAGCACTGGCTCGAGTTGTGTCGGCAACAACTGCCATCAGAAACCCGTTATTGGTTGGCCGGCATGAGCAAGCACATTCCGACCAGCTGGCTTAAATGGCTTCAGCAACACAGCCACAGCTATCAGCAATACCCCATCGCACGAAAAGCGCGCTTAATGGTCATCACGCTTGGCTTGCAACCGCTCTATAAAAATCAATGGTTTGGCTATAAGACCGCTGACGAAATACAGTTGCTTGCCCTACCCGGCGTTTTTTCTCGCAATAGCATGGACATAGGCAGTCAATTTTTACTGCAACATTTGCCCGCACTCTCCGGACAAGTTGTCGATCTAGGATGTGGTAATGGATTGCTGGCCTTAACTTGTAAGAAGCGTTATCCGGCGTGCGAGGTATACGCAACAGACGATGCATGGCAAGCGGTTGAATCGTGTCGTTATAACGCCAAACAGAGTCAACTGGACATCAACGTATTACAAGGCAATGGTCTGTCCAATATTGCCATTCAACCGGACTGGGTATTGTGCAATCCACCGTTTCATGATGGTGCGAAACAACTGACCGATATCGCCATCATGATGTTTGAGCAATCTGCAAAAAAACTAAAAGACGATGGACGCTTATTGGTAATTGCCAATCGTCACTTGCCGTATTTCAAGGCGTTGAGTAAGCGATTTCAAACCGTTAAAACGATTGCTAGCAACAGCAAGTTTCATGTGTATTTAGCGAATACACCCAAACGACAACGATTAACCGATTAAGCCATGCGAATATTCGGCAAGGACTCAGACTCCTCTTTACTTGTCGAAGGCATCATCAGAGGATTGGATATCGCCTTAAGCGGTTGCGATAAATGCTCGGCAATATAACGATGAGCAGCCGTTTCCATATCAGCAAAGCGAAAACAAACCAAACAAGCAGTTTGTGACTTTCGATGCAATGAATAGACGGTCACTGCGCCATGCACACGACGCTGACCAGAGTGGGTATATAACGAAAGCTCCACAGTGAATGCTTTAAATCGACCGCACTCTTCACGAAAACGCTGTAATAATTCGAGTGGTAAAATGCACTCGCATCCTAAAGGACTGAGTTTCTCACACAAACCTTGGAAAACAACGTCATCCGCTTGTTTTATGATTACTGCAGTCATATTGGTTAACACATAGGCAATTGAACACAAAACGTACCATAACTGAAATAAATACCCCTGCCAATAGCGAAGTCTCAAATCCTTGACATGGGCCTAAATAGCAGCATTTCAATCAAATACAGCGGGTTTTCCCATAAAAACCGCTCAATAGCATCCTATATCCAAATTAACCGAAGCAGCATCATACCGCGCAATACGATATTTATACTCACAATGTGACGCGGTTAACAAAAAGAGATCGCCGTGCGCCAATGATTCGTGAAATTCGTAGCCGCCTGTTACGCGAAAAGACCATCTAAATGGTGTGAGAACAATACGAATATCCTGTTCAAACATAGCCAATGAACACACCCCAGTGTTTTAATACGCACCACTTCGATCACCTAGGGATTTGACTTACACCATGAGTTCGCCTTTGCAACACGCTGCTTTTGCCGCTGCCATCTGTGTTATCAACGCACCACACGTCCATTTGCTGACCGAACAACAGCAAATTGATAATCAGCCACACGAACAATTACGCAGCAAAATGCTGTCATGGTTGCGAGGCGAACTCAAATCAGAAGCCAATTTTCGTCGATTTTTTGATGAATTTGCTCACTGGCGCGAACAATTAATCGATGATGATAGCTTGGCTTATGCTTGTTTTGAATTAACCAATGCCGCACTGTACAGTGCCTGCGAATCATTATTAGACCAACATGATGGCGATGACCGCACGCTATTACTTGGCGCCATAGATGACATCCATCGACAGATTGAATCACTCGGAGGGGATGGCGATGGCTTGCGTCATTACTGGCAAGCGATTCAAGATGAATGGCACTTGCTGTGCGCACAAATCAAGCAGCGGCCATTGCCCAAAACGTATTTTCAATGGTTAGGAGAGCACGACGTCAGTCTCTTTGGCTTAAGCGAATAACACAACGCATCAACATTGCCGCGTTAATCGTGCAAAATATCGACTCTCATCAAGATATGAATCTCCGCACCGTTTACAATGCGGCGCTAAATTTTATGACGAGCCAATCATGACTGAATTACTCTCTCCTGCCGGAACCTTACGCAACTTAAAATATGCTTTTGAATACGGTGCCGATGCCGTCTATGCCGGTCAACCTCGCTATAGCCTGCGCGTACGCAATAACGATTTCAATGTAAAACATCTACAAGAAGGCATCGAATACGCTCACGGCTTAGGCAAAAAGCTGTATGTTGCTTCCAATATTGCGCCGCACAACAGCAAAATCGACACCTACATGCGCGACATTCAACCGGTGATTGAGATGCAGCCTGATGCGCTAATTATGTCGGATCCTGGCTTAATCATGATGGTTAAAGATCGATGGCCTGACCAAGTCATTCACTTGTCCGTGCAAGCAAACGTGGTTAACTATGCGGCCGTTGAATTTTGGCGACGCCAAGGTGTTAGTCGCATCATTCTTTCTCGCGAATTATCACTGGAAGAGATCGCGGACATCCGTCAACGTTGCCCGGAAATGGAAATCGAAGTGTTTGTTCATGGCGCACTGTGCATTGCTTATTCAGGACGTTGCCTGCTCTCTGGTTACATGAATCATCGCGACCCCAATCAAGGTACCTGCACCAACGCCTGCCGCTGGAAGTACGATGCGCACGAAGCCGAAGAAACGGCATCCGGTGACATTGTTCCTAAAGGGGTGAATGAATTTGATCCGACGCTAGGCATTGGACAACCAAGTGACCAAATTTTTCTATTGCAAGAAGGCAATCGCGATAACGAATACATGCCCGCGTTTGAAGATGAGCACGGCACCTACATCATGAACTCGAAAGATTTGCGTGCCATTCAACACATTGAGCAGCTGGTTGCTTTGGGTGTGCATTCGCTAAAAATTGAGGGCCGTACCAAGTCGCATTATTACGTTGCACGCACCGCCCAAGCCTACCGCAAGGCTATTGATGATGCCGTGGCCGGTCGTGCGTTTGATATGGGGCTCATGGACACGCTAGAGAATATGTCCAATCGTGGCTATACCGAAGGATTTTTCCGTCGTCATGTTCATGATGAATACCAAAATTACGAGCGTGGCGTATCCACCAGCACCCGTCAGCAATTTGTTGGGGAAGTCATCGATGCGGATATGCATGCCATAACCATTGACGTAAAAAATCGTTTTCAGTGCGGTGATAGCCTGGAATTAATGACACCTGCTGGCAATGTCACCTTTCTCTTACACACCATGACAGATCGCCAAGGAAATGCACGTGAAGACGCACCAGGCTCCGGCTTTGTGGTTAAAATACCTCGGCCCGACAACAGCGCTGAGTTACCGATGCAGCGTGCTCTGCTGATTCGAAATTTACCAGAAGCCGCCCAATAACCGATCCACTGAAGGAAACACAACACATGAGTGAGTTGCGCGTACTGCACCACGACGATGACATCATCGTGCTCAATAAAGAACCCAACTTGCTCAGCGTTCCAGGCCGATACGAGCCCGACTGCGCACAAGCACGCTTGGCCCAAGTATTCGACACAGTACTGGTCATTCACCGACTCGATCAAGACACCTCTGGCATCATTGTCTTTGCACGCCATAAAGCCGCATTGACACACATTCAGCAGCAATTTGAAAAGCAAACAACGAGAAAAACGTACGAAGCAATCGTCTACGGTCGGCCACCCACCCGTAACGGCTGTATCAATATGCCCATCATTGTGGACTGGCCCAACCGACCTTTGCAAAAAATAAGTCACAGCGAAGGTCGCTATGCACTGACGCGTTGGCACATCAAGGAAGAACTGGAAGGACGAACACGAGTGGCTTTATTCCCTAAAACCGGTCGTTCACATCAACTGCGACTTCACATGCAACAACTAGGCTGCGCCATTGTGGGTGACCCATTGTATGCCGCTGATCGTGCCGCTAACGAGCCCCGCATGCTGCTGCATGCGCGCCATCTTGAATTTAACCACCCCGCAACCAATAAACGGCTAGTGTTTCAGTGTCCGCCAGACTTTTAATTGTCGTTGATACAACCACAACAGCGCTAGTAAAGCGGCAAGCCAAAGCAATCCACCGAGCGCAATGGCTATCGCAATCGCGCCAAATAATTGCGGCGCCTTCATAAGCGTCGTCATTAACGAGTCTTGATAATAAAAGAACCACGGATTTTCAGGAGGAAAAATCCATATGTGCAATGTATAGAAAACGTGTGTTGGACCTATTAGCAAGACGGCGGCAATGGTTAATGCCACTAAAAGGAACAATATGAGCGCTTGTCGCCGCCAGTTCACCGCCACTTGTGTCATGGACAATAACAACACCAAGATAATCGTCATTGGCATTAACCACTCACTGACCTGCTCTAGCAACGTAATCAACCTGGCGACATCTTGCAGATGCACCACCTCATCAGCATGCAGCAACAATTGCTGCTCGCCGCTTGGCGTGGAATAACTGATCGATTCCAATCCTTGGCCATGATGATGAACCGCCTTTCGAATTTCTCGAAATAGTGCAAAATGCTCTTCTGGTGGCAATAACTCCAAGCCAAATTTGCCACGATTGTTTTGCGGCGCAAACGTATTGATGTGTTCATCAATCGACAACTGTTGGTACCACAACGGGTACAAGTAGTCAGCACGAGCTATGCTGTGCCAACTCAATGCTAACGCGCTCAGCAATAAACCAAGACAAGCTATAAACCAGATGATTTGTTGTACGACCGAATACAACGAACGTCTACTCAACCGCATTCAAAAAGTCCTTTACGGCAACACTCAATGACGGCAGTGACTGCGCTTGCAGATGAAAGTGATGGTGACCTGCAATGGTTTGTGTGCGAGCGTTGCGTAAGCACAACGATCGCTGCTCAAACCAATCTGATGGAATAATACTGTGCTCTGCTCTTAGTAACAAACACGGCTGCACAACCTGTTGCAAAAACGCACGTACCATCGGCTCTGTCATCCGTAACTTAGAAGCGTCACGTAATCGAGGATCGGTTCGCCATGCCAAACCACCGTTAACCGTTCGCAGATTACGTGCCACCATCGCTTCAATTTCATGGGCTTGCAGGCGCGCATCCACCTGCTGACGCGCATGCACTGCTGCGGCTAAAGTGGGATAAATAATGCCACTGTCATCGCGCTTTTGATGTCGCCGTAATGCTTGTTCAACCCCTTTGCGCAGCTGTGATGGAGCCTGATCGGCTTGATTGACAAACGGCCCAAGAGAATCCAACAAAATCAGGCGGCTGATTCGATCTGGAAAGGTAGCAGCGTATAGCAAGGCTGAAACGCCCCCCATCGAGTGACCGAGCAACGTAACGGGGCCTGACAATTGAGCAATGACTTGGTACAGAACATCCATGTAATCCCAAATGTAATAGCTGGCACCGGGGAGTAAAGGCATGGATTCGCCATGCCCTGGCAAATCCAGTGCCACCACATAATGCGTTGAGAGTAATGGCGCTAATGATGCAAAGCTGGCGGCATTATCAAGCCAGCCATGCAGCATTAATAAGCAGGGGTCGTCTGAACACCCCCATGTCAATGCAACGACGTCACCGTGTATACATTGAAAGACTCGCCGCTGAGGCGTAGAAAATTCCGACATGCGCCAGACACTCCTGCATTATTCTTCTAATGCAGGATACCAGACATCCACTACGGACATACAACCGGATGCAGCAACATCTCCTTCCAATACCCAGCACTCTGCTGGAGACCATGGCTGATCATATACCTGACCGTCGACCAGTAACGATGCCAAGCGCCCCACCAAGGGTAAATGCGATACTAAAATGCGATCGGTTTGCCGCAAGACAAGCCAGTCAATAACCTCATTCGGCTGCCCATCGGGTTGCAATAACGACTGCGTTTGCCGTGTTAACGGCAATGCCTCGGCAATTGCTTGTGCGGTTTGCTGGGCGCGCAGAAAAGGGCTTGCTACCAATTCTGCACTTTGCCAGCCGTTGTTTGCCAGCCACTGGGCCAGCCGTGATGCCTGCTCCTGCCCTTGTTCAGTTAGCGGGCGTGTATGATCTAAATCCTGACCATAATGCGCAGCACCATGGCGTATAATAGCTATTCTCAATGCGAGCCTCACTCAGTCGCATTGGCCTCCGACTCCGGAGTAGACGACGGCCAATCTTGAAACGGAAACGGTTTCTCTTCCGTCGCACCACTTAAAAAGCGCGTTATTTGCGCCAAGAACAGTGATAGGCCCAATCCAAAGCGAACGAGAGCCGGATTGGCAGCCCCCGTTAACAGTTGGAAAATCCACTGTGTCACAGTCAACAACAGCAACACCACATCCATAATGCGGAACACCAGGAAAAAACCGATGACGTACAGTGTTTTTAGCCAAAACGCATCGGATGTAGCCGACGTTTTAAAATCCGTCATGAATACCTACCCAAATAGTCATTAAATTTCATGTTTCGGTAACGAAAACTCCACATCAGAAGCGTGCTCTCCCGTCATTAATCCTTGCGCGACGTGTTTGGGATCAGCACCATGAAATAAGATTTCATACGCGCCCATCACTAGGGGCATATAAATACCTAATTCCACCGATTTTTCCCTGACATAGCGCAAGGTATTCACACCTTCAGCCACTTCACCTAACTCATCAATGGCCTGCTCTAACGTTTTGCCCGAACCAATCGCAAAGCCAACACGATAGTTACGACTGAGAGGTGACATGCAGGTGACGACCAAATCGCCCACCCCAGCCAATCCCATAAAGGTTAACGGATTGGCGCCAAGCGCCACCGCAAATCGACTCATCTCAGCTAGCGAGCGCGTAATGATCATACTCTTGCTGTTTTCACCCATGCCCAAGGCTGCTACAAAGCCAGAGACGATGGCATAAATGTTTTTTAAGGCGCCACTGAGTTCAACACCATACAAATCATTCGAGGCGTATACACGAAAATAGGAGCAGCTCAAACCTTCTTGAACATTTCTACGTAAATCACTGTTTTCACTAGCAATTACAGTGGCCGCAAGCTCGCGTCTGGCAATTTCTTTCGCAAGATTGGGGCCACTCAAAACCCCCACTGGGTTATTTGGACATAACTCTCGCAACACCTGACTCATCATTAAAAAACGATCAGGCTCAATGCCCTTTGTGGTACTGACCAATGCTTGATCGGGGTTCAATGTCGCCGCAAACGACGACACAACCTCTCGCACAAACTGACTAGGAACCGAGACAAAAATAACATCCGCGTTACGAACAGAATCCAACAAGTCGGTACTGGCGCGTAACGCAGAATTTAGCTGAACACCCGGCAGATACTGTGAGTTTTCATGCTGTTCATTGATTGCTTGAGCGGTATCCGCATTGCGCATCCACTGGACAGTATCGATATCGTTATCAGCAAGAATATTGGCCACCACGGTGCCAAAACTACCACCACCAATCACTGCTGCGGTACGAATAGACACATTATCTCCTTGATTCATGAGTTCATAGCATGCGCTTATAGCGATCGGGGCGATCCGCTTCTAAAGAATCCACCAACGCTTTAAACGTATTCGCGTTTGCATCATTCATGCTCATTAATACTTTATGTGCAGCGATCACCTGTTCTCGCGCTTCTTCTTGATCCACACTACCAGCGACCCAGCGGTCAAATTCAACGTCGGTAGTAAATGCCTGATCGACAATATGGAAAACCTGATCAAATCCCATACTCAATAAGATGCGTGTAATACTCGGATTAGGACTGGCAATCGTCGGTGTGATATCAAAACGCTCTCGACAAATAATCGCGACCTTAGCAATTTGCCCAAGCGTGGTACTGTCCACTCCTTGCGCATCCGACAAATCAATCACCACATTGGTAAAGTCGGATCGCTCCAAAATCTCATCGAGGTAATGCTCAAACGCCGAACACAAATTCAAACGCACATCACCGGTCAGTCGAAGAACATGGACCCCATTTACAAAGGCCGCAAACACCTCACCCGACGTCATACTTCACCTCGTTTAATCACCGTCATGGCAATATCATCCGGAACTTCATCACGATCATCAATCAACAGCAGCTGACTCAATATATCAATACTGCCATGACTGTCTCGCACCAACTGCAACAATCTCTGTTCTTTCTCATTCAAGGTTGCATCGGGCATAATTTCAAGTATGCCATCTGAGAACAGCCACAACGCAAAGGCCCCCGGCAACTGTAAGCTGTAATCTTGATAAACAGCCTGACTGAATAACCCGACCGGCATCCCTCGCCCTTCAAGGTATTTGGCCTCACCATCACTCACCAAAATTGGCATTGGAAAATGCCCGCCCACGCTGTAATGCAATTCACGAGTTCGGGTATTCAAAATGCCGTATATCATGGTGACATGCTTATCAAGCTCAGACGCAAACAACTCACTGCTGATTCGAGCCAAAACCTGCGAAGGATGAATTAATTCCTCACTCGAACCACGACGAAAATTGCGTTTTAAACGATAGGTCACATTCTTGAGCAATACAGTGACGAACGCAGATGACGCCCCATGGCCTGACACATCGGCAATATAAAACGCCAAATGGTCATCATCGTACTCAAAGTAATCGAGAAAATCGCCACTTAGCAGCAATGAAGGAATCAAGCGATGCTTACAGACGACGGACTCTTTAAGCAGTGTTTCCGGCAGCATGCGCAGTTGCGCATGACGACCAGCCAGTTGATCGGCGTGCAATTCATCAAGGTGATGCTTAAGCTCTCGATTGGTTTTTTCTAAATAATCCCGATAGGCCTCGTTCTCAACCACTAGCCGAGCGCGCTCGAGCGCTTTATTTAAAGCCAGAAGAAGCACTTCGTAATCAGCAATGGGTTTGAGCAGATAATCATCAGCGCCATGGCGTAACGCGAACAAAATGGCCTGTGAATCGGTATTTGATGACATAACCAACACCGGCAGGTGCGGATAATGAGACTGTATGTGATGCAGCAAATCCATAGACTGAGAGCGAACAAGCGCTAAATCACAAATAACGGCATCGACAGAACCGGCAGCCAAGCGCAACAAAACCTCAGCCGACGCGTCGGATGCTGCAACAGTAAACCCTGCTTGCGATAAAAAGCTAACGAGCTCTTCCCGCAGTAATGATTCTTGATCAATGACCAGCACGTTAGCGGTCATTTGACACTCCAAGCACATGACAATGGGCGAACACTACCCGCAACGGCGAACGCTTGCAATATGGTTTCGTCACTTGAACGTCATAAAGCACAAACTCACCACATTTGCCGAGAATTTGATTGAAAAATATCCAACTCCATGGACTGCAAGCTGAATTATTCTCAATGTACACTTTTCAGACACGAGTGCTAGCATGAGGTCATCGCACAAGGAGAAACTTCATGAGCACATTATCCCGAAATTATCAGGAAAAGCGTGATTACATAAGAATGCAAGTGAGCGCACCAGCAACACTGACATTACCCGATGGCAGTCACATTGCTCTTGTTTGTTTGGATCTCAGTAGCAGTGGTGCTCAGCTGATTAGTCCAGAACCTGTCATGGAAGGGATCACCGCAAAATTGGTTATCGACAGCGCGGGTGGCCCGAGCGCACCGCTTGCCGCGAAAGTCAATGTACGACGCGTACAGCAAGAAAATGACACACAATTCCGTATCGGCCTGCAAATCGTAGAGTTCATGAATGATTGATCATGAATGGCTAATTCAAACAGACAGAATTAGCCACTCCGACCTACTCTGATCCCGAGATATGCTCAAGCACGACAAGACACGCTCGACTTACTTAAAATACGCATTCTCGGCATCCGAATGATCGGTGACATCACGAACACCCTGGCATTCCGGTATTTTGGCGACCAATGTTGCTTCTACGCCATCCTTTAAGGTCATGTCGACCGCACTGCAACCTTGGCAGCCGCCACCAAACTTCAGTACAGCGATTCCCTCTTCGGTGAATTCGACCAAGCTCACTTCCCCGCCATGAGAAGCAAGCCCCGGATTGATTTCCGTATACAATAAGTAATTGATGCGTTCTTGCACTGGGCTATCCGACGACACCTTTGGCATTTTCGCGTTTGGGGCTTTGATGGTGAGCTGACCACCCATTCTGTCTTTGGCAAAATCAATGATCGATTCTTCCAAATAGGGAATGCTCATGGCATCCACATACACACGCAATTTATCCATTGCCTGTAATTCGTCATGCGTGCCTACTTCTTCTGGACGACAGTAAGCCAAACAGGTTTCCGCGTATTTCGTACCGGGTTGCGTGATAAAGATACGAACAGACATCCCTTCCACCTGCTGCTTGTCCAGCAATTGTGCCAAATACTCTTCTGCATCGGGTGTGATGTTTACATACATTGTCATGGGTCACCTCTAAAGTTCGTGCTCATTCTAACGAATCCCGAGCGCCAGTGAAATACCCAAGTAAAATAGTTGGTTAATAGCGGTACACTAAGACAACACCCATCAAGCCTGCTATAATTCTGCCCCATTTTTACTAGCTTCTAAGGTTTCGGGGTCGTATGAGCCACAGCACACCGCCAAATCACGCTCGCCAGCAACGTATTGCTCGTTTACATGCCAATTTAAAACATCGCATTCATATTTTGGATGGCGGCATGGGTACGCTCATCCAATCGCATCAACTGGAAGAAAAGGATTATCGTGGCGCGCGCTTTGCCGACTTCCATTGCGACCTCAAGGGCAACAATGATCTGTTGGCACTGACTCAGCCCGACATCATTGCTGGCATTCATCGCCAGTACTTTTTGGCGGGAGCTGACATTGTCGAAACCAATACGTTCAATGCAACTCGTGTTTCGCAAGCGGATTACGAATTGGAGCACATTGTTCCTGAGTTAAATCGCGAAGCCGCAGCCCTTGCCCGCCGAGTCGCCGACGACATCGAAGCAGAAACCGGTATTCCGCGTTACGTAGCAGGCGTGCTAGGGCCAACCAGCAAAACCACCTCATTATCCCCAGATGTGAACGATCCGGGTTATCGAGCCATCACCTTTGACCAGCTGGTAGAGGAATACGAAGAGGCCACACATGGCTTGATGGACGGCGGTGCTGATCTGATTCTGATCGAAACCGTGTTCGATACGCTCAATGCGAAAGCGGCGATCTATGCTGTGCAAGGGGTGTTTGAAGCGCGTGGCGAAACGTTACCCATCATGATTTCTGGCACCATTACCGATGCCAGCGGACGAACCTTATCGGGCCAAACAACCGAGGCTTTCTGGAACTCCGTCGCACACGCCAAGCCCTTATCCATTGGTTTGAACTGCGCGTTGGGCGCCGAAGAACTGCGACCTTACGTTGAAGAGTTATCCAAAAAAGCCAACACACTGGTGTCTGCGCACCCCAACGCTGGCCTACCCAACGAGTTTGGGGAATACGATCAAAGCGCAGCTGAGATGGCCATCATTGTCGAAGACTTTGCCGCCAGTGGCTTTTTAAACATCATCGGTGGCTGCTGCGGCACCACACCCGCCCACATCAAGGCCATCGCAGACGCCGTTGCCAAATACACACCACGAATTGTCCCAGACATCGCACCGGCTTGTCGCTTATCAGGGCTAGAGCCGTTCAATTTTGATGAAAACAGCCTTTTTGTAAACGTTGGCGAGCGCGCCAACGTGACGGGGTCAGCTCGCTTCAAACGCTTAATCATCGAAGAACAATACGATGAGGCGCTTGCAATTTGCCGCGAACAAGTTGAGAACGGTGCACAAATCATCGACATCAATATGGACGAAGGCATGCTGGATTCGCAGGCCGCCATGGTACGTTATCTCAACCTCATCGCCTCCGAACCCGATATTGCTCGCGTCCCCATCATGGTTGATTCGTCCAAATGGGAGATCATTGAAGCCGGCTTGAAATGCATTCAGGGCAAAGCCATTGTGAACTCCATTAGCCTCAAAGAAGGCGAACAAGAGTTCATCGACAAAGCCAAATGCTGTTTACGCTATGGCGCGGCGGTCGTGGTGATGGCGTTCGATGAACAAGGCCAAGCGGACACCGAAGCACGCAAAAACGAAATATGTGAACGATCCTATCGCGTACTGGTGGATAAAGTTGGATTTCCGCCCGAAGACATTATTTTCGACCCCAATATTTTTGCGGTCGCAACCGGGATTGATGAGCACAACAATTACGCCGTTGATTTTATCAATAGCTGCAAATACATCACCGACAACCTTCCTCATGCCAAAATTTCTGGCGGGGTATCCAACGTGTCATTCTCATTCCGTGGCAACGAACCGGTACGAGAAGCCATCCACTCGGTCTTTTTATATCACGCCATTCGCAATGGTATGAGCATGGGCATTGTCAACGCGGGCCAGCTCGCCGTGTACGACGACTTGCCAGCCGAACTCAAAGAGCGCGTTGAAGACGTCATTCTGAATCGACGCCCCGATGGCACCGATCGCATGCTGGAAATTGCCGAAAAATACCGTGGTGACGGCAGTGTACAAGAAAAAGAAACAGAAGAATGGCGCATGCTTCCCGTACGAGAGCGTTTAACACACGCACTGGTAAAAGGCATCAACACCTACGTTGAAGAAGATACCGAAGAAGCTCGTCATGGCTTTGCACGCCCGATCGAAGTCATTGAAGGCCCGCTCATGGATGGCATGAACGTGGTGGGTGATTTGTTTGGTTCCGGTAAGATGTTCCTGCCGCAAGTGGTAAAAAGTGCACGCGTAATGAAACAAGCCGTTGCCTACCTACTGCCCTACATTGAAGCCGAGAAGAACGGCAAGTCAGAAACTCAAGGTAAGATTCTGATGGCCACGGTCAAAGGCGATGTGCACGACATTGGTAAAAACATCGTTGGCGTGGTACTGCAATGCAATAACTTCGAAGTGATTGATCTGGGGGTAATGGTCCCTGCCGATAAAATCTTAAAAGTTGCCAAAGAAGAAAATGTCGACATTATTGGCCTGTCAGGTTTGATTACCCCGTCACTGGATGAAATGGTGCACGTTGCGCGCGAGATGCAACGACTCAACTACCACGTACCGCTCATGATTGGTGGTGCCACGACATCCAAAGCGCATACCGCTGTGAAAATCGAACCACAATACCAAAACGACATTGCCATCTATGTTGCGGATGCATCTCGCGCCGTTGGCGTGGCGCAACGACTGGTGACACCAGAGCACAAAACCGCGTTTATTGACGAGTGTCGCCAAGAATACGATGCGCTGCGTATTCGCAACAGCAACCGCAAAGCCAAGCCATTACTTAGCTACGAACAAGCCATTGCCAATGCCTATCAAGGCGACTGGAATAATTACCAACCGCCCGTTCCAAAGCAACTTGGATTGCAGGTGTTTGAGGCGTTTGATCTGGCCGAGTTGGTCGATTACATCGATTGGACGCCCTTCTTTTTTGCTTGGGAGCTGGCGGGTAAATTCCCACGGATTCTGGACGATGAAGTGGTGGGTGAAGCCGCCACAAATTTGTATCAAGAAGCTCGCGCCATGCTGAAACGCATCGTTGATGAGAAATTATTCAAAGCACGTGCAGTCATTGGCTTATGGCCGGCACAACGACGCGGCGCCGATGACATTGTGGTCTTCGATGAAGCGCATAATGAACTGGCTGTACTTCATCATTTACGCCAACAAACCGACAAACCCAATGCCCAACCGAATTGGTCGTTGGCCGATTTTGTTGCTCCCGAAAATACGGTGCCGGACTACATCGGTGGCTTTGTTGTGACGGCAGGCATCGAAGCCGAAGAACTCGCCAAAGACTATGAGGCAAATCAGGATGACTACAACAGCATCATGATCAAAGCCCTTGCTGATCGCCTTGCCGAAGCCTTTGCCGAACGCATGCACGAGAAAGTACGCAAAGAAATTTGGGGTTACGCCAGTGATGAACAACTCGGCAACGAGGAGTTAATTAAAGAATCTTATCGTGGTATTCGTCCGGCACCAGGCTACCCTGCTTGTCCAGATCACACGGAAAAAGGCACCTTGTTCCGACTGCTGGATGCGGAAGCTCACACAGGCGTGGCATTAACCGAAAGTTACGCCATGTACCCAACTGCGTCGGTCAGTGGCTGGTACTTCTCACATCCCGATGCCAAATACTTCGGTCTAGGCAAAGTCGATCAGGATCAGGTAATCAGCATTGCTGAGCGTAAAGGCATGGATTTAGAGACGATGGAGCGCTGGCTAGCCCCTAATTTGAACTACGATCGTTAAGCGTCAAAAAACGCTTAACGACCACCCACATTAGAGCATGTCATGAGCCTTTTTTCGTGCTAAACCTCACCGCCAACATACTTCGTATCGAGCCAGCCAGATTGGCTCGTATACTGGCCATTGGTGTACCCATCATTGGTGGGATGCTGTCACAAAGCCTCATTAATTTGGTCGATGCGGCCATGGTTGGGCGCTTAGGCGAAACCAGTTTGGCCGCCGTTGGGATCGGTGGTTATGCCACGTTTGTAACCGTGTCGGTGGTGATGGGGTTGGCCGCTGGCGTTCAGGCCATTGTTGCCCGACGTCACGGTGCTCGGCAACCGCAAGCGCTCAGTGAACCCTTAGTGGCCGGATTGTTGATCGCCCTCCTGATCAGCCTACCGCTAACACTCTTATTTCTACTGATAGCGCCACAATACATTGGCGTGTTTAATGGCGATGAAGCCGTCATCGCCATTGCGGTACCGTACTTTGAATGGCGGACGCTGGCTATCGTCTTTGTTGGGATGAACTTTGTTTTTCGTGGCTATTGGAGCGGCATAGGCAGCACACGCATCTATTTGTGGGTGTTGTTGTGGATGCATCTGGCCAATGTTGTCATCAGTTACTTCCTTATTTTTGGCCTAGGCCAGTGGCAAGGCTATGGCGCGATCGGTTCCGGTATGGGTACGGCAGCCGCATTGGCCTTTGGCTGCGCGGTCTATTGGTGGCTGACGTTCTATCATCCACAACACCGCGTTCGCAACTGGCAATGGCCAACACGCACTACCGTTCAAACCGTCGCGCGCCTTGCCATCCCCAACTCCATACAACAAACCTTATTCGCCCTTGGCGTGAGCGTTTTATTCTGGATTATTGGTCAAGTAGGAACGCAAGAACAAGCCATTGGCCACATACTCATTAGCCTTGCGTTACTCTTGATATTGCCAGCCGTTGGTCTAGGTATTGCCTCAACCACATTGGTCAGCCATGCGCTAGGTGCAAATCGCCCTGATGATGCCCATCGCTGGGGATGGGAAGTGGTTCGTGTCGCGGTTTTCATCATGGCCATCATTGGCTTACCCTTATGGTTATTTCCCAGTCAAATTTTGTCGCTATTCACTCATGAAACGCATTTGATTGAGCTGGGCATCTGGCCATTGCGCATCAGTGGTCTTAACATCGCCTTTGAAGTCACGGCCATGGTCCTAACACAAGCTTTATTAGGTGCTGGCGCTAGCCGTCAAGTGATGCGTATTAATCTGGTCATGCAATGGGGCGTTTTATTGCCGCTGGCGTATTGGATTGGCCCCATGGCCGGTTACGGATTGCTCGGAATCTGGTTGCTTCAAGGGCTGCAACGTATTACGTTATCGGCAATCTATGCAAGCTTATGGCACTCGCGACGCTGGGCACATATTCGATTGTAATTTAGCCTACATGTTCGTAGCCAACTGCATAACCTACGGCCTCGTCAAAGGACATTTTATGCCCTCATATCAACCCTATCGGCAATTTTCGGCTTACCATCATTTAACACCGGTTATCGCTCATCGCGGCGCCAGCGGCATTGCACCGGAAAACACCGCAGCGGCGATTAAGCTGGCAGCAGAACAAGGCGTGCAATGGGCCGAAGTGGATGTCACGATCAGTGCAGATGGGATCGCCGTCATTCACCATGATAGCGATTTGGCACGTTGTTCTAACGGTCATGGCTTAGTCATTCTGAAACGGCTGGCTGAGCTGAAAGAACTCGATTGTGGGAATTGGTTTTCACCGCACTTTCGTGGTGAACGAATGATGACATTAACCGAGCTGCTCGCGCTGGCCAATCAGTTCGAGATGGCGCTGAACCTTGAAGTAAAACCTATCATTGGCCGAGAAACAGAAACCGTGTGGGCGATTTATCAAGCACTACAGCGCGTACCATTTGAACACCCCTTGATTTTAAGCAGCTTTAGTATACATGCCTTACAGGCTTGTCGGGCCCACCTCCCCGATATCAGTCGAGGATTGAATGTCGAAGCCATCCCGCAGCGCTGGCAAGACCGTATCGAAGAAGCCGACTGCCAAGGTTTACACTTTAGTCAGGCCTTTTTTGATGCGAATCAGGTGCAACAAATCAAGCAGTCCGGTATTCATCTGTTAAGCTACACCGTCAATGATTTGGTGCGGGCTGAACAGTTGTGGCAAGCAGGAATAAACAGTGTTTTCACCGATTTTCCGGCTCGCTTGCTGGAATCGCACTTTCAGTTACAGTCGGATCGAGGCCACCACTGATTGCTTCTATATCTAAACGTTATTAGGATATAGATAAATATTAATTTTAGAAATATAAAGGCTCTGCTATTGTGCGCAGCCATTACCCTTAATAGCTTGATACAATCGGATAGTTATGTACGTTTACGATGAGTACGATCAGCAAATTCTGAACGAGCGTGTCGCCCAATTTAAAGGGCAAATGGCGCGTTATCTTGATGGCAAAATCTCTAATGATGAGTTTTTACCACTGCGCCTGCAAAATGGCATTTACGTGCAACGTTATGCTCCTATGTTGCGCGTCGCCATTCCTTATGGCTTATTTAATACGGCTCAAATGCGACGTTTGGCACGCATCGCGCGTGACTATGACAAAGGCTACGCGCATTTCAGTACCCGTCAAAATATTCAGTTTAACTGGCCCGAGCTGTCTCGCTGTCCCGATATCTTAGCCGAACTGGCCGAAGTGCAAATGCACGCGGTGCAAACCAGCGGCAACTGCATTCGCAACACCACCACCGATGAATACGCCGGGGTCATCGCCGACGAAGTCGTCGACCCTCGCCCGTACTGTGAAATCATTCGCCAATGGTCAACATTCCATCCTGAATTTGCGTTTTTACCACGTAAGTTCAAAATTGCCGTCAATGCTGTGCCGGGACAAGATCGCGCGGCGATTCAAGTACATGACATAGGCGTCAATATCGTCCGCAACGACGACGGCGACATTGGCTATCGTATTCTTGTGGGCGGTGGTTTAGGACGCACGCCTATTATCGCCGAAGAAATTCGTGCTTTCTTAGCCGAAGAAGACTTACTGACCTACTTAGATGCCATCATTCGTGTGTACAACCAATTTGGTCGTCGCGACAACAAATACAAAGCTCGCATCAAAATTCTGGTGAAGGCGCTTGGTATTGAGCGTATGCGCGAACTGGTCGAAGACGAGTGGAATCGCATCAAGGATGGCGAAGGGCGTTTGATCAGCGCGGAATTAGATCGTGTTAAAAAACACTTTATTGATCCCGAATATCGGCAGCTCACGAACGAGCCTACTGAACTGGTGGAAGCCCGAGCAAGCAACCCCGCTTTCGCACGCTGGCTACAACAAAACGTCAAACAGCATAAGCAAGCCGGTTACGCCATTGTTGTGCTCAGCTTAAAGCAAAAAGGCAATCCGCCTGGTGATGTGACTGCCGAACAAATGGAGCACATTGCCGACTTAGCGGATCAATACAGCATGGGAGAGATTCGCTCAACGCATCAGCAGAACTTAGTGTTAGCAAACGTTGAACAAGCGCAATTATTTGCTCTCTGGCAAGATGCCAAGGCAAAAGGGTTGGCAACTCCCACGTTGGGATTATTGACCGATATGATTTGCTGTCCTGGCGGTGATTTTTGTGCGCTGGCGAACGCAAAATCCATCCCGGTTGCCGAAGCCATTCAACAACGCTTCGATAACCTTGATTACCTACACGACTTGGGTGAGATTGATCTCAATATTTCTGGCTGCATGAATGCTTGCGGTCACCACCATATTGGTCATATTGGTGTGTTGGGCGTGGATAAAAAAGGCGAAGAATTTTATCAGATTTCTTTGGGCGGTAGCTCCGGCGATGATGCCTCGATTGGCAAGATTTTAGGCCCCTCGTTTGCTCGTGATGCCATGCCTGACACCATCGCCAAGATTCTCGACTTCTATGTCGCGAAGCGCATTGCAGGAGAAACCTTCTTGGAAGCCTATCGCCGTATTGGTCACGATTCATTTAAGGAGGCCGTTTATGGCAAAGCTCATTAAAGAAAACGCGTTTGTCGCACCAGATCAGTGGCAGTTGCGTGGCGATGAGGACACTGTCACCGACTTCAGCATCATCACCCTCACCCGCTGGCAGGCTGAGAAAGAGCAACTAAAGAGCCTGGCGCAAGCGGGGAAGCTGGCATTGCATCTGACCAGCGATCAAACCGCCGACGTGCTGGCTGATGATTGTCATCACTTTGCCTTGATTTGCATCGACTTCCCTAAATTTGCCGATGGTCGTGGCTACTCCTGCGCTCGCTTACTGCGCGAACGCTATCGCTTTAAAGGCGATTTGCGCGCCGTGGGTGATGTGCTGATTGATCAGCTATTCTTTATGAATCGCTGCGGTTTTAGCAGTCAAGCATTGCGCGACGATCAAGATGAACACGATGCGCTCGCCGCTTTCTCTACATTCAGCGTCAGCTACCAAAACGACGCCCACGATCCTCGCCCCTTGTTTCGTCGTCGCGCGTAACATCGCGGCGACAACCGCACACAAAACAAAAAAACCGTCTCAGGATAATACTGAAACGGTTTTTTTTATTGCCAGATAAACACTATTCGTCAGCAAACGCATTCAGCAGACACAGACGATAGCGCCCCACCCCTTGTCCGGCTAAGATAGCGCTCAGTACTTCTGGCAGTTGTTTGGGCATGATGTCTGTCGTTAACGTCGACAGCATGGGCAGCTGCCACTCAGTCGCCACTGCGTCCAAAATCGCCTGCTTATGATCAACAGCAATCTCTACGGAATCCACGCCCAGCAAACTGATACCTCGTAAGATAAATGGAAAGACACTGGCGTTGATGTCCGTTCCTGCAATCATGCCACAGGTTGCGATGGCGCCTTCAGGCTGAATTTGAGGAATTAAGGCGGACACCAGGTCGCCACCTACCGTATCCACCACCGCTTGATACTGTGGTCGCATCATGGCCTTTCCGAGACCGGTCATGGCGTCCTCCCTGGCAATGACTCGCCCTGCCCCCAGACGCAATAGGAATTCAGTTTGGTCGGCTTTGCCAGAGAGTGCGACCACGTGATAGCCCAGTTTTGCCAGTAAAGCGACGGCAACTGAACCAACGCCTCCGGTTGCACCTGTCACTAATATCGGACCGTTATTCGGTCGAATACCTGAGCGCTCCAACTTTTGCACACTCAGTGCCGCGGTAAAGCCAGCCGTACCCCATGCCATACACTCTGCTAGGGAAATTCCTTCCGGCTTCCGTAACACCCAGGCAGCTGGAACCCGAATACGCTGAGCAAATCCACCAGCCGTGTTCATGCCTAAATCATAGCCAAACACCACAACTTCATCACCAGAGTGCCACGCTTCAACGTCACTGCTTACCACGACCCCAGCGGCATCTATGCCCGGGGTATGGGGAAATTCACGCGTAACGCCTTTATTGCCATTGGCCGACAAGGCATCCTTGTAATTAACAGAGGAATAATGCACCTCAATTTCCACCTCACCAGCTGGCAGCTGATCACGCTCTTGCTCACACCAGCCCGCTACCATGCCATTGTCGGTTTTATTCACTCGATAGGCGAAAAAAGTCATAAACTACCCCTTACTTTGCACCTGTTTTTGCAGCGCGGTTAGTACTCTTGTCAACGCCGTTGCCAATGCCGTTTGTGCGGCAATACCAAAGCGTTCTTGCAATGAGCGCTTGTATTCGTAGCGAATATGGTACACATCGGAATCATGGCAGGCGTTAACAATCATATCGTCACTGGTACCCACCGCATCAATCAGATGATGGTCTAATGCTTGCTGTCCATACCAAATATCACCAGTAGCCACCGCCTGCACATCCACATTAGGCCGGTAGCGACTTACGTGCTGTTTGAATAACACATGCGTGTCGTTTAAGTCAGACTGAAATTTTTCTCGAGCCTTGGTGGTATTATGACCAAACATTGTCACCGTGCGCTTGTGTTCACCCGCGGTAAACAACTCAATATCGACGTCATGCTTCTTCAATAAACGGTTGAAATTCGGCAGTTGCGCGACCACACCAATAGAGCCGATGATCGCAAATGGTGCGGCAACCAGCGTGTCCGCTAAGCAGGCCATCATATAGCCACCACTGGCCGCAACACGATCCACACACACCGTTAACGGAATGCCCTTATCACGAATGCGCTGTAACTGCGACGCAGCCAAACCATAGCTATGAACCATGCCGCCGCCACTTTCAAGGCGAAGTACGATCTCGTCACGAGGTGTCGCCATGGTCAGTACCGCCGTAATTTCTTGACGTAATAATTCCACTTCGCTGGCTTGGATGTCGCCATCAAAATCCAAAACGAACACCCGTTTTTTATACTCACCATCATCGAGATCTGCGTCTTCTTCCGCATCGGCGTCGGTGGACACCACAGAAGGCAGAGCTTTCTCTTTGCGTCGCTCTTCTTTTGCTTTGAGCTTGTCCGCTTTGGCTTTTTCCTTTTCTTCTTTTTTACGTGCTTTTGCCATTGCTTTTAAAGTGGCTTCATCCAGCAACACGTCTTCCAATTGCTCTTTATGATCTTCCAACTCATCATTCAGTTTTTTGATGACCAGTTCGCCCTCGTGGTGAGAACGCTTAGCACGACTGCTTAATGAGACAATGCCCCCGACAATTAATAACACCGCGACCACCACCGTGATGGCTTTTAATAAGAACGCGCCGTAATCCAACAAAAATTCCACGAATGTCATTCCTTCACTGTGATAAAAAACAACCCACAGCATAACTGAACTGCATTAAGGCACAAGTCAAACTCACGTTGAGACGCATTTTTGATTGACACTGTTTCAGTCAAAACATAGAGTGTTTGCGTCTAATAAAAGACAAAAGAACAGGTCGCTGCACCATGCATCATCCGGTCAGCTGCTCCCCTGTTGTTAATAGCAAAAATAGGAACCACTTATGGCATCTGTTGCAGAAATTATTGAAACCATGAACAGCAAATTCAACGCCAGCGCAGCTGCCGGCTTGGATTTGATTTTCCAATTCAACATCGAAGATGGTGAAATCTACCACTTGATCGTTAAAGACGGCACCTGCGCAGTGGCAGCTGGCGAAAATGACGATGCAAACGTAACCTTGATCATGAACACCGACACGTTCGCAGGCATCGCTTCTGGCGAAACTGACGGTATGATGGCATTCATGTCTGGTCAATTGCGCGTTGAAGGCGACATGATGTTGGCCACTAAGTTGGGCGAATTATTCCCAGCGTAATCGGTTTGCTGTTCATAACAGCAAACCGTTGTGAGTACCACATATCAAGTAGGGTGAGGCGTTGCCGCCTCATCCCTCTTACAGAACCGTACGT
>JACUUC010000038.1 GCA_014859445.1 Bacterioplanes sp. | reverse complement strand
TATGCGTGTCGTTTATCGCGTCAGCACATTGCTGTGCCAGCGCTATTAGACATTGATGCTTTTGCCTTTAAGGTATTGCGTGAGCGTTTCTTTGGCTTTGTTGCCAGCAGGGCTATTGCGAAACAAAAACTCATGGGTGCGGCTTGCTAATACCAATAAAACGTCGGCACAAAAGTCGCCATCGTGTTCTTTACGAACTTCGCGCATACGCACTTCGACCAAGGTGTCGAGATTGATGTAAAAATCGCCCGGGATTTCTTCCAATTGCTCACGTGCATTCATGCGTACCATGGCAACATTGGGGGTGATGCATAAAATAGCCATTTGTTCTCTCCATTCTGTGGTTGAGCGATCATAGATCTTTATAGTACGCATCGTAGCAGAATGGGTATTGATTTGGCGCAGTTTAGAGTTTGATTTTAAGGTCTGTTTTGGGGATGCAACAGCAGGGTAATATTTCACCCTCGTTGAGCCAGGCCATGGGCTCTTCACGGTAATGCACATCGCCTTCGACGAGCGTGACGCGACAACTGCCACAGTAGCCTTCGCGGCATTGGAAATGCAGGTCAATGTGTTGCGACTCTAATGAGTCGAGCAGTGTTTGGGCGTGTTGAAAGATGGCGTGCTGACCATTGCTGAGTTGGATGGCGTATTGGGGTTTGGCCATGCCATCCAGTTCAAATTGGTTGCTTTGTTCGGCATGTTCGGCGTTGGGCAGCGGAAAACACAATTCCACTTGCTGTGGTTGAGTACCTATCTGTTCCGCTTCGATGGGTTCGAGTTCAAACGGTTCAGCGTTATCTCGCTGTCCGTCGAGTTCAAAATCATCGAGTGCATCTCGATACGAATGTGCCAACGCCGATAACCTCGTCATTATAAGTCAAAGTCACCGAAATCATCGGTGTCCACTTCGCTGTCGATTGCACCCACTAGGTATGAGCTGATTTCCGCTTCTTGTGGTGCGACTTGCACGTTGTCGCTGTTGAGCCAAGCGTTAATCCAGGGCAGTGGGTTGCTTTTGCTGGCAAAAATAGGCTCAAAGCCCAATGCGGCAATACGCTGATTGGTGATGTATTCAACGTATTGGCAAAGAATGTCTTTGTTTAAGCCAATCATTGAGCCATCTTTGAATAAATACTCTGCCCATTCCTTTTCTTGTTGCGCCGCTTCGCTGAAGATTCGCACCACGTCGTTGCGACATTCTTCGGCAATGACAGCCATTTCTGGATCATCAATACCGCGCGCCATGATTTGCAGAATGTGCTGTGTACCCGTTAGGTGTAACGCCTCATCGCGTGCAATCAGTTTAATGATTTTGGCATTGCCTTCCATTTTGGCGCGTTCGGCAAAGGCAAATGAGCAGGCAAAGCTGACGTAAAAGCGAATGGCTTCCAGTACGTTGACCGAAACCATCATGACGTACATGCGGCGTTTGAGTTCTTTTAACGAGATTTCAATGGTTTTGCCGTTGACGGTGTGCGTGCCTTCACCCAGCAATGAGTAGTAGCTGCTGAGCTCAATGAAGTGATCGTAGTACTTTGTCACCGAAATGGCACGACGAGTGATGTGCTCATTCTTCGTGATGTCGTCGAAAATTTCGGCCGGATTCGGCACGATGTTGCGCACGATGTGTGTGTATGAACGGCTGTGGATGGTTTCGCTAAAGGACCAAGTTTCAATCCACGTTTCCAGTTCCGGCAAGGATACGACAGGCAGTAAGGCGACGTTGGGTGAACGGCCTTGTACCGAATCAAGCAGCGTTTGGTATTTTAAATTACTGACGAAGATGTGTTTTTCGTGATCGGGTAAATCGACGAAATCTTTGCGATCGTTGGTCAGGTCGACCTCTTCAGGACGCCAGAAAAACGACAACTGTTTTTCGATCAGGTTTTCGAATATTTTGTGCTTCTGTTGATCATAGCGCGCGACGTTAACGTGCTCACCAAAGAACATGGGTTGGGCAAACGTGTCAAATTCGTTGCGATTAAAAGTGGTATATGCCATGCCGTGTACGTTCTCTATGACTCAATTGAAGCAGCCTGAGTTCAGGCTGCCTTGGGTTCTGACTGAATAGGGGTTAAATCTTACAAGCACCGCCAGCACAATCGTCTTCTTCGGCGACCACGTCACTCTGCGGATCTTGCATACCATCACGTGTATTGTGGTAATACAGGGTTTTTAAACCATTACGATAGGCGGTTAATAAGTCTTTCAGCAGTTGTTGCATGGGGACTTTGCCACCAAAGCGTGTTGGGTCGTAATTGGTGTTGGCAGAAATCGCTTGATCGACAAATTTTTGCATGATGCCGACCAATTCCAAGTACCCTTGGTTGCTCGGAATTTGCCAGAGCAGTTCGTATTGTTTTTTCAGCGTATCGTATTCCGGCACGACTTGTTTGAGGATGCCGTCTTTACTTTGTTTCACACTGATGTAGCCGCGTGGCGGTTCAATACCGTTGGTGGCATTGCTGATTTGCGATGACGTTTCCGACGGCATTAAGGCCGTTAGAGTGGAGTTACGCAGGCCATGCTTGACGATATCGGCACGCAAGGCTTCCCAATCGTAGTGCAATGGCTCTTGGCAGAACTTATCAACGTCTTTCTTGTAGCTGTCGATGGGCAGTACGCCTTGCGCGTAGGTTGTTTCGCCAAAGGCTTCACACGCACCTTGTTCTTGCGCTAAACGATTTGACGCAGTCAGCAACCAATACTGGATGGCCTCAAAGGTACGATGCGTTAAACCATTGGCGCTGCCATCGGAGTATTTAACGCCATTTTTGGCTAAGTAATAGGCGTAATTGATGACACCAACGCCGAGTGTGCGACGTTTTAAGCTGGCGTTTTGGGCAGCCAATATGGGGTAGTCTTGATAGCTTAATAGGCTGTCTAATGCCCGCACCACCAGATCGGATAATTCTTCGAGTTCATTGAGATTGGTGATGCTACCCAGGTTGAATGCAGCCAACGTGCAGAGTGCAATTTCACCCTCTTCGTCATTGATGTCATTCAGTGGTTTGGTGGGTAATGCAATTTCTAAGCACAGGTTGGATTGACGAACCGGGGCGACTTTGGGGTCAAATGGGCTGTGGGTGTTGCAGTGATCGACGTTTTGAATGTAGATACGACCGGTACTGGCGCGCTCTTGCATCATGCTAGAGAACAAGTCGACGGCCTTGACCACTTTTTTGCGAATGCTGCTGTCGGCCTCATAGATGCGATAGAGGCGATCGAATTCTTCTTGATCTTGGAAAAATGCATCGTACAAACCAGGCACATCGCTCGGTGAAAACAGGGTGATATTGCCGTTTTTAATGAGGCGTTCGTACATTAATTTGTTGAGTTGTACGCCATAGTCGAGATGACGAACACGGTTTTCTTCAACACCACGGTTATTTTTGAGTACTAAGAGGCTTTCTACTTCGTAATGCCATAATGGATAAAACAGGGTGGCCGCGCCACCACGGACACCGCCTTGCGAGCATGACTTAACGGCGGTTTGGAAATGTTTGTAGAACGGAATACAACCGGTGTGGAAGGCTTCGCCGCCTCGAATTGGGCTGCCAAGGGCACGAATACGTCCACCGTTAATACCAATCCCCGCGCGCTGTGATACGTATTTAACGATGGCTCCTGCGGTGGCATTGATGGAGTCTAAGCTGTCACCGGCCTCGATCAAGACACAAGAGCTGAATTGGCGTGTGGGTGTACGGACACCGGCCATGATCGGAGTGGGTAACGAAATTTTGAAGGTTGATACGGCGTCATAAAAGCGTTTGATGTAATCCAAGCGGCGATTTTTTTCGTATGAGGCAAACAAGCAGGCGGCGATGAGGATGTATAAAAATTGTGCGCTTTCATACACCGCACCGGTGACGCGATTTTGTACCAAGTATTTGCCTTCGAGCTGTTTGACGGCGGCATAGCTGAAGTTCATATCGCGGCTGTGGTCAATGAATTGATCCATGGCGTTGAATTCTTCTTGGCTGTAGTCGGTTAACAAGTGCGCGTCGTAACGTTGGTCGGCGACCATGCGCTGCACCTGATCAAACAGGGCCGGTGGCTCGAATTGGCCATACGCTTTTTTACGCAAATGAAAAATATTGAGTCGAGCCGCAAGATATTGGTAGTCGGGCGCTTCTTCAGAGATCAAATCGGCGGCCGCTTTGATCAGTGTTTCGTGTATTTCGGAGGTCTGAATGCCGTCAAAAAATTGCAAATGGGCTTTTAACTCAACTTCAGAAACAGACACTTTGTCTAAGCCTTCGGCTGCCCACGTAACCACTTTATGAATTTTGTCCAAGTCGATGACTTCTAAACGACCGTCACGCTTGCTCACTTTTAATTGAGTGTTCATGTTGTTTGTGCCTGTTTGCAAAAGGGATGATTCCATTGTTCCTGGATCGTTCATTTTCTTCCGTGAAGTACTTGACGGCGTTCCTGTCTCGGAGTAGGAATCGATCGTTGTGACTTTTTATGCCGGATTTCCAAGGTAGACACAAGATAATGCGGTATGAAGGTTAATTCAACCCCAAGATGTAGTGTTTTACAAAAAACGCATTGTGGATAACTTGTGTGTATATCGTGGACAATTTGAGGATATCCGCATGGCGGCTGTGGTCGTCTCGGATGCGTTGTAACAGTGGTATGATGGTACTGTAATCGCCTCTGTTTTTGAGTGATAGGATGTGAGTTATTTGCGGATCTATGGTGCAACATTGTGTAACTGCGTCTAAAGTATCTGTAACGAATGTGCGTACGAACGTTTAAGGAATGGTACTGAGCCATGTTAAAGCATGAAAGTGGACATAACCCCGAAGAGAATTGGCGTATCCTGATTGTTGAGGATGATGAGCGTTTGGCGACGTTAACGAAAGATTATCTGGAGAGTAACGGCCTAAAGGTCTCGGTAGAAGGCGACGGCAGTCGTGCTATCGAGCGCATTAAGAATGAACAGCCCGATTTGGTCGTACTTGATCTGATGCTACCAGGTGAGGATGGTTTGGCTGTGTGTCGCTTGGTTCGTCCCTATTACAAAGGGCCAATTTTAATGTTGACGGCGCGTACCGAAGATCTTGACCAGGTATTGGGTTTAGAAATGGGCGCGGATGATTATGTGGCGAAACCCGTGCGTCCTCGTGTTTTGTTGGCGCGTATTCGAGCGTTGTTGCGCCGTGTGCGCGAAGAGCCGGAAGTCCCTGTGGTAGACGACGGGGTTGAAAGTCGTCTGACGTTTGGCAATTTGGTGGTGGATAGCTCCATGCGCGAAGCGTGGCTGGATGGTGAAAGCATTGACTTAACCAGTGCCGAGTTTGATTTGTTGTGGTTGCTGACGAGCAGTGCGGGTCGTGTATTAACGCGGGAAGAAATCTTTCATCAGTTGCGTGGCATTGAATACGATGGGCAAGATCGTTCGATTGATGTGCGTGTCTCGCGTATTCGCCCGAAAGTGGGTGATGATCCCATGAACCCTAAGCGCATTAAGACGGTACGCAGCAAAGGGTATCTGTTTGTGAAAGAAATTTAGCGGAGGGTGATCGAATTTTTATTCGAGTGTATGGCGGTTTGCTGGCCGCCTTATTGGTGGTTGGTTTGCTGTGTCTTGCTGCGCTGCAGTTGGTCAATCATGTTCGCACCGAGCAATACAATGAGCAGGTGGTGCAGGGCAGTTTAACACTGCTGGCGCAGCGGTTGGCGCAAGACCCTGAAGCGCTGGCGGATTTATCAGCACGTTTTGATGCGCAAATTCGTATTGTTGATCTCGACCAATTGCCGATTACGCATTATCAGCAACAGCGCTTGGACCGTGGTCAGGCATTGTTGTCGATGGGCGATCAAGGGCGAACCGTTCAATTGCTGCGGCGCATGCCCAACGATCAGATATTGTCGGTGACGTTGTTTACGGTAACCGAGGTGCAGGCTCAGGCATCCACGCATTTGTTATTGGAAGATTGGCAGCGTAGTGGTGAGTCGCTGGATGTCTTTCTTGCTCGTATGCAGCCGTTATTTGGTTTTCCTTTGGCCGTGCTGCCGTTGGATGATTTACTGCTCTCTTCGGCTGATTTAGCGCGCATGCAATTTGGTGATGTGTTGGTGCGCATTGCCATTAATGGCAATCAGATCGAATCGTTAGCTAAGATACCAGGACAAGATTTGGCATTGCGCTTGGGGCCAATTGCTGGCTTTAACCCTTATTCATGGCAAGCCATTGCCGTGATCGCCATCATGGGTTTTTTATTGCTTGGCTTAGGTGTGTACTGGGTTGTTAGTTCGTTTGAAACACGTTTGCGTAAATTGGAACAGGCGACAAGCCGTTTATCGCAAGGGCATTTGCATGTGCGTGTGGCGATTCATGGTCGTGATGCAGTCAGTCGCTTGGGGCAAGCCTTCAATAAGATGGCTGAGCATATTCAGCGCCTGATTTCGATTCAGCGCGAAATGGTGCGCGCGGTGTCGCATGAATTACGTACGCCCGTTGCGCGGATTCGTTTTGGCTTGCAAATCATCGAAGATGTGGCAGGTGACGATCCGTTTGTGGTGAAGCAACTGCACGGAATGGATGCCGATATTCAAGAATTGGATACGTTAGTCGATGAAATATTGACGTATGCACGCTTAGAAGAAGGTGGGCCATTATTGGATTTTCAACCCATTAATGTGGCGGATTTGGCGTTGCAGGTGGTGGAAGAAGCACGCCCTCCCGACGGTGTTGAGGTGTGCTATATCGGTGCCGATCCAAGTGCCGATGAATATGCCGAATTGGAACCTAAATATTTGCATCGTGCGATTCAAAATTTGGTTGGTAATGCAACGCGTTATGCGGTTTCTCGTGTTTGGGTGAATTGTGTACTGGCGGGAGATACCTGCCGTATTGATGTAGAAGATGACGGTGACGGTGTGCCAGAAGAAGACTGGGATCGCGTGTTTACGGCCTTTGCGCGTTTGGATGACAGTCGCACTCGCAGTTCTGGTGGTTATGGCTTGGGATTGTCGATTGTTCGTCGCATTGCCTATTGGCATGGTGGTCGTGCCTTGGTGGGGCGTAGTGAGGCGCTGGGTGGGGCAAAATTCAGCTTAATTTGGCCTAGACGACATCAATAATGTGATGGCGTGGCACCTTCGTACAATTTGTTACAAAAAACCACGTTTATTGTACAGAAGGTGGGCGTTCTTTACGTCATTATTCGTACCGCGTGTCCCTTGGAGACGTGGTGAGAATGTAGCGATTATTTCGCTTTTTGGGGACTCGTTTGAGTCCCCTTTTTTTTGCCTACGCATTGTCGCTTGGTACTGGCAGGATGCCGGCTAGGTTGTTAAAGCAGGTGTCGAGTGCTTGTTGCAAAAAATCTTTGATGTATGGCGTTTCTTGTTGTTCTTTACGCACGGCGGCAAAGAGCGTTGGCCATACGCCGTTTTCTCCTAAAGGACGAGTACTGATCAGCTTGGCATCTAAATAGGGTTGTAGCGCCCAATTCGGTAAGCAGGCGACGCCACGACCGCTGGCAACGAGCTGAATCATCATGAGTGTGAGCTCCGTCTCTCGTGTTGCTTGAGGTTCTGTATTCGCGGGCGTGAGAAAGTGTTCGAAAATGTCCAGTCGTTTACGATCTACCGGATAGTGAATCAAGGTTTCTCGTGTTAAGTCATCGACGCTGATGCTATTTTTTTGCACCAGTGTGTGCTGGTTGGCCATGGCCAGCAGTGCTTGATAGCGAAATAAGGGTTGATAATAAATGTCGTTATGTTGTGCGGGATCGGACGTGACCACCAAATCGATATCCCCACGAATCAACGCGGGTAGTGGTTCAAAGTTGAAGCTGGTGCTCAGATCAATCTCAACTTCGGGCCAATGATCGCGAAAGCTGTTGATGGCGGGCATGAGCCAATCAAAACAACTATGGCATTCAATCACCATGTGTAAGCGACCGCTATGACCACCGGATAGCTTTTGCAAGTTGCGTTCGCATTGTCGTATCTGCGGCAAGACTTGATCGGCCAATTGCAGTATCTCTAGCCCGGCACGTGTAAAGCGCAGTGGCTTAGTTTTGCGCAGAAACAGAGAAACGCCCAGTCGATCTTCTAAATCTTTCAATTGATGAGACAGTGCCGATTGCGTGAGGTGCATGCGGCGCGCCGCTTCGACAAGGGTGCCGCCATCGCGCAACGCCATGAGTGTTCGTAAGTGCTTAAAGTCGATGTTACTCATTTATGAACCAATCTCATTATCTGTTATTTGATCATGGTATATTTTCATAACCCGTGTTGGAAGCGATGAATGATGCAATTTTGTTCCGACATCCGTTGTGCCAGTTGCGCGCATTCATCGTTCATGGCATTGGCAAGATGTTCTGCTTCGGTAGCGAGCTGCTCCAGTTGTTGCAAATGTTCGCTGATGCCTTGTACCGCCAGCGTTTGTTCGTTGACGGAATCGGTGTTGCTGTGAGTGATCGCCTGCAAATTGTTTAGTCCATCACGAATGTTACGGAATACATGGGTGACTTGTTGGGCTTTGTCCAGCGTCGCATGGGTTGACGTTTGTCCTGCTTGCATTGCGTTAACTGCGTGTTCGCTGTGCTGATTCAAACCGTTCACGATGCGTTGAATTTGTGCGGCCGATTCTTGGCTACGTTGCGCGAGATGACGAACTTCGTCAGCCACGACGGCAAATCCACGCCCTTGTTCTCCTGCGCGTGCGGCTTCTATCGCGGCATTCAATGCCAGTAAATTGGTTTGTTCGGCAATGTTGGTGATGGCTTGTAAAAACCCGTTGACGGCTTTTGTTTCTTCGGCGAGTGCGCTAATGGCACCCGATGTGCTGCTCAGCTCTTCTTGCAGTTGCTCCGTTTGTTTGACCATGATGGTGATGTCACCTTCGCCTTGTTGTACGACATTGATGGTCGATAGGCTGGCACTGGTCGCTTGTTCGTTGTTGTCACGGACGGTACTGGCGGCCTGTTGTATGTTATCGCTGGTGTGTTTAACCTGCTGTGTGAAACGATGTTGTTGCTGTACACGGTCGAGTGTATTGGCCGAGAGCTCAGCGGTATTGCAGGTTGCTTTGAGTAGCGCTTGTGTGTTGTCTTCGATCCGTACCAGAACGGTTTGTAGGCGTCGCTGCAAGGTGTGTTGTGCAAATTCGACGTGACCTTGCAAGTCGGTGCGACCAGTATAAATCCAAGTTCCTAGTGGATTGTCGTTGACGGATTTGGTTGGCAGTAAACACGCACGTTGTTGTCGTTGTTGATTGCTTATTGTCAATATGGCCGCTGTCACAGTCAGTGCACTTAACCACAGTGGTGCAGACGATAGGAGTGTTGCGGTTGTTACAACTCCCCATGTGATCAGGGGGATGCTGGAGCGAATAGTGTGTTGAAATTTTGGTAACGCTGAACGTCCTGCGTTCATGGCTTGATAGGCTTGCTCGGCTCGTTCAATTTGCGCCCGAGTGGGTTTAATGCGCACGGATTCATAGCCGATAATCTGCTGTTGCTCATACAGTGGTGTCACATAAGCATCAACCCAGTAATAATCACCTGTTTTGGTGCGATTCTTCACAAGCCCCATCCAGTGCTTACCTTGCTTTAGGGTGCGCCACATATGGTCAAAAGCCGCACTGGGCATATCGGGGTGTCGAACTACGTTGTGCGGTGCCCCAATGAGCTCATCCTGAGCAAAGCCACTAATGCGTATAAATTCATCGTTACAGTGGCTAATCACGCCTTTGCTGTTGGTCGATGAGACAAGATAGCTGTTGTCGCTGAGCACCACTTCACGCTGACTGATTGGTTGGTTGTTTCTCATGGTTCGCAACTATCACTTTGTGGGTAGAGGGTTAGTATAGTCGTTATGGCGCATCCGTGGTGTACCGATTTGTTGGCTAAGGCTTGGTGGATTAGGCCAACACCGTTACTATTCGCGCATAATAATGAGGATTCACCATGTCACGTTTTATCTTGAGTCTTGATCAAGGGACTACCAGTAGTCGCGCCATACTGTTTAATAAAGCAGGCCATATTGTGGCGGTTGGCCAGCAAGAGTTTGCTCAGTCTTTTCCGCAGCCGAGTTGGGTTGAGCACGATCCAGCAGCGATTTGGCAAACCACGCTACACAGTGCTCAAGAGGCGTTACGTCAAGCGAATGCCAAGGCAGCGGATGTGATCGCTATTGGTATTACCAATCAGCGTGAAACGACGGTGGTTTGGGACAGAGTGACAGGGCAGCCTATTTATCCAGCCATTGTTTGGCAAGATCGCAGAACCGCGGATCATTGCTTGGCTTTACAGCAGGCGGGGCACGAAGCGGAAATCAGTGCCAAGACGGGATTGTTGCTTGATCCGTATTTTTCGGCAACGAAAATTGCTTGGATTTTAGACCATGTCGACGGTGCGCGTGCTCGTGCGGAGCGTGGCGAGCTGGCATTCGGTACGATTGATAGTTTTTTGCTGTGGCGATTAACGGATGGTGTGGTGCACGCCACCGATGCGACGAATGCTTCACGCACATTGTTGTTTAATATTCATGAGCAATCCTGGAATAAGGCGCTGTTGGCTCTGTTCAATATTCCAGAGGCGTTACTACCAGAGGTGCGCGATTGCGCGGATGATTATGGTGTGACGGCGGCTCGTTGGTTTGGTGCTGAGATTGCGATTGCGGGTGTTGTGGGTGATCAGCAGGCCGCTTTAATCGGGCAGGCGTGTTTTCAGTCGGGCATGGCAAAGACGACCTTTGGTACGGGTTGTTTTATGGTGATGAACACGGGGCGAGAGGCCATTCAATCTCAACATCGACTGTTGACGACCGTGGCCTATCGTTTGCGTGGTGAGCCTTGTTATGCATTGGAAGGCTCTATTTTTATGGCGGGTGCGACGATCCAATGGATTCGAGATGGTTTGCAGTTAATCGCCAGTGCGTGTGAATCGCAGTCGTTGGCCGAGGCGACGGGATACGACAACCCGGTGTATTTGGTACCGGCGTTTGCGGGGTTGGGCGCACCTTACTGGGACCCGCAAGCGAAGGGGGCTATTTTTGGTTTGACCCGTGATACGGGGATTAAAGAAATTGTGACGGCGGGTTTGCAAGCGGTGTGTTATCAGGTGCGCGATTTGGTGGACGCCATGGCGCAAGATGGCATCTCATTGGCACAGTTGCGCGTGGATGGCGGTATGGTTGTGAACGACTGGTTAATGCAGTTTTTGGCGGATACGTTGGGAATCAGCATTCATCGACCACAGGTGACGGAAACCACCGCCCTGGGTGCGGCGTTCATGGCAGGGTTGCAGATGGGGATTTATCACGATCTGAATGACATTGCGTCACTGTGGCAATACGAGTCATCGTTTGAACCTCAGTTGGACGCCGATCGGCGAGCTGCATTGTATGATGGCTGGTTAGAGGCGGTCAGTCGCGTCCGTGCTAGTCAGGCTTAGCACGGACATCAGCGGAGAGATGGAATTACTCTTCTTCTTGCCCGAGTAAGAATTCGAGCAGTGCTTTTTGGGCATGAAGTCGATTTTCGGCTTCGTCCCAAACCACTGAGCGAGGGTCGTCGAGTAATGTATGGCTTACTTCTTCGCCTCGATGAGCGGGTAGACAGTGCATGAATAGCACGTCAGGGCTGGCTAGATCGAGCAGTGCTTCGTTGACTTGGTACGCTTGAAAACGTCGCTGCCGTTGCTCTTGTTCATCTTCTTGACCCATGGAGGCCCAGACATCGGTGGCGATCAAGTGTGCCCCGAGTACGGCTTCACGCGGGTCTGTCAATACGGTTACTCGATCGCTGTGTTGTGCAACCAGTTCCGCATTGGGCTCAAAGCCGGCTGGTGTTGCAATGCGTAACTGGAAGTCGAATTGTTTGGCAGCATTGATGTAGGACTGGCACATATTATTACCATCACCAATCCAAGCGACGGTTTTACCTTGAATGCTGCCGCGATGTTCGATGAAGGTTTGCATGTCGGCTAGCAGCTGGCAGGGATGAAAGTCATCGGTCAGTGCGTTGATGACGGGTACGCTGGAAAACTCGGCAAATCGTTCAACGTGCTCATGATCGAAGGTGCGGATCATGACCACATCGACCATGCTGGATAACACGCGCGCACTGTCTTCGATGGGTTCGCCACGGCCGAGCTGGGTATCTCGTGGTGATAGAAAAATGGCACTGCCACCCAGTTGCGCCATACCCGCTTCAAAGGATACGCGCGTGCGCGTTGACGACTTTTCAAAGATCATGCCGAGCACACGATTTTTGAGTGGCTCGTAGACTTCGCCGCGACGTCGCATGTGTTTCAGTTCGATCGCCCGTTGAATGACCCAATGCAATTCGTTTTGGGATAAGTCCATTAGGGTTAAAAAATGTCTCACGTACGTTCCTTATTTTAGTTCGAGCATGAGGGGGACAGATGTAGCCAGTGTGTTGTCACCCCAATGCGTTCTGGTTATTCCAGAGTTTCGATTAATTGGCAAACCCGATCAACAATGTCATCCGCTTCGGCTTCGGTGATATTGAGAGGTGGCAGTAAGCGGATGACATTACCCGCCGTTACGTTCAGCAAAATGCCAAAGGATAAGCCTTTTGCCATCAGCTGTGGGCAGTCTTCTTTTAGTACTAGGCCAATCATTAGGCCGCGACCACGAATTTCTAATAAGGTATCTGCACCGATACGTTGCTTGAATTGTGCGCGTAAATAATCACCCATGCGTTCCGCATGCTGACACAGGTCTTGCTCGACAATGGTGTTGACTACGGCCAATGCTGCAGCGCATGCCAATGGATTGCCACCATAGGTGGAGCCGTGATTACCTGGCTGCAAAACGTCGGCTGCATGCTGGCGTGCCAAGCACGCACCGATGGGCACGCCATTGCCTAAACCTTTTGCCGTGGTAACGACATCAGGCATGATGTCCGCTTGTTGGTAGCAGAAGTAGCTACCAGTTCGGCCGTTGCCTGTTTGCACTTCATCGAGCATCATCAAAAGCTGGTTTTCATCACACAACGCACGCACGTGTTGCAAATAACTGAATGGCGCAGTCGCTAAGCCACCTTCGCCTTGAACGGGTTCGAGCATAATGGCAACGACGTTGGGGTTGGCGTTAACAACCGCACGCAATACGTCTATGTCATTAAATGGCACGCGAATAAAACCATTTAATAAGGGGCCAAAGCCTTCTTGCGCTTTGGCATTCCCGGTTGCCGTGAGTGTTGCCATCGTACGGCCATGAAAGGCTTTGGTCATGACAATAATAATGGGTTCATGAATGCCGCGTTGGTGGCCGTATTTTCGGGCAATTTTAATCGCCGCTTCGTTGGCTTCGGCGCCGGAATTGGAAAAAAAGACGTTATCCATGCCTGAGACACGGACGAGCGCTTCGGCCAGCGCCTGCTGGCGGTCGATGCCATACAGATTCGATGTATGTATTAAGTGGTTGGCTTGCTCACAAATGGCTGCCGTGACGGCGGGGTGAGCATGACCTAAACCGCAAACCGCAATGCCACTCAGTGCATCAAGGTAGCGTTTACCGTCGGTATCAAAAACCCAGCTACCTTGACCTGATGTAAAAGTGACTGGCAAACGCCCGTAGGTGTTCATGATGGCTTGCATGGTACTGGAATCCTCATAACGCAAAAAGGCAGCCTTGGCTGCCCGAAAGGGAACTCATCATACGAAAGGGCTGTGCGTTTGTAAACGACTCCTCATTGCTAGACAATGGGGCGTCGTTTATGGCGTCACCGGTTTAGCCTTTACCGCGTGTGCGGGTGTGATTGATGCGGGCATTTTTTTCAATAAACAGCATGATTTTGGTAGCGACATCAATGCCAGTGGCCTCTTCAATGCCTTGAATACCGGGCGAGGAATTCACTTCCATAACCACGGGGCCATGGTTGGAGCGTAAGATATCAACGCCCGCGACGTTTAAGCCCATGGTGCGTGCCGCGCGAACCGCTGTCGCTCGTTCTTCGGGTGTGATACGGATGACCGAGGCAGTACCGCCACGATGCAAATTGGAGCGGAATTCACCATCGGCCGCTTGACGTTTCATGGCGGCAACGACTTTATCACCCACCACAAAACAACGAATGTCGGCACCGCCCGCTTCTTTAATATACTCTTGCACCATGATGTTGGCTTTTAAACCCATAAACGCTTCAATCACACTTTCAGCGGCTTTGCGTGTTTCGGCCAAGACTACGCCAATTCCTTGTGTGCCTTCCAACAGTTTAATCACCAGTGGCGCACCACCGACCATGTCAATGAGATCGGGAATGTCATCAGGACTGTGTGCGAATCCAGTGACTGGCATGCCTATGCCTTTGCGAGCCATCAATTGCATTGAGCGCAGCTTGTCGCGTGAGCGACTGATGGCAACAGATTCGTTCAAGGGATAAACCCCCATCATTTCGAACTGGCGCAATACCGCTGTGCCGTAAAAGGTAATGGATGCACCAATGCGCGGAATAACGGCATCAAAATCGTCCAGTTCTTCACCATTGTAGTGAATGCTTGAATCAAGACTGTTGATGTTCATGTAGCAATGCAGAGTATCGAGTACTTGCACTTCGTGACCACGTGCCTCGGCGGCTTCTACTAATCTGCGGGTTGAGTACAGATTGGCGCCGCGTGACAAAATGGCAATTCTCATAATGATGGTGTTCCTATATAGGCGTGTTCGACGTCGACAATAAATTGCCCGCTGAGCGCTTTGCGTCCGATGAGCATGGGATACCGCATGCTGCCTCGATGGCTCAGGCTGATTTCGATGGTGCGCTCTTGGCCACCAACTTTCAAGGTGCTACGAATAATATATCGTTTACTGCGTGCGCCATTGGAACTGGCGATTCGGCGCTGGTCAATCAGTGGTGCTTCACAGACTTGATCGATACGAGCCACTTCATTATCGAATAGAACATGAAAACGAACCCAAGGAGCGCCATTGCGCTCAATGAGTTCAATTTGCTCGGCATGCAAACTACTGGTACAGGCACCAGTGTCGATTTTGGCATCGCATTGGATAGCCAACTCGGGCAGTTCTACTGTTTCAATGTAGCCGACCGTCGTTTTAGTCATCTGAGTCGTTAATCTCCATGAGCACATCCGCCGACGCAGCGGACGACGCGGTAAAGTAGGTATCTCGACGTTGCAATGCTTTGCGATACGTCATCCAGGTGCGTTCAATGTCGCTTTCGGCCTCTGCTTGGCCTTGGCATACATCAACAAAACGTTGTTCGATGGCATCGGCTGGTTCGCGCGTGCCTTCTGCTAAGGCGCGCATTGCAACGCCTTTGCTTTCTAAAAGTTGCGCCTGTACGCGGGTGAAGTCCCCTGAGCGACTAAAACCACGAGGGTAGTTTTTGTCATCAAAAAACTTTTTGTCGCAGGCAAAGCTTGTCACTTGGCTATTGTCCATTCTACACCTACTATGTCGTTGGTCGGTTTTTGGCGGAGTATGGTCAGGGTACAGTTGCCGGTAAAACAAAATAATTTAATCGTAACGAGCATAGAATTTTCTACTAATGGATACTGAACTACTTAAAACGTTTATGGAAGTGGCTCGCACTCGCCACTTTGGCCGCGCGGCTGAAAATTTATACCTGACTCAGTCTGCGGTAAGCTTTCGTGTGCGTCAGTTAGAAGGGATTTTAGGTGTCGAATTATTCTCTCGCCAACGTAATAACATTCGGTTGACACTGGCCGGAGAGCGTTTACTTCCTTTGGCGGAAGGAAGTTTGACGTTAGAGCAGAGAATACGGCAAGAAGTGGCTCTGGCTGAAGGCCAGCAAGAGACGCTGTCCTTGGCCGCAACGCCCAATCTTTGGGATGCGTGTTTGCAGCAAATTCTGATTACTCTGATGAAAGAGCAGCCATCCTTGTGTCTGAATGCTTCTGCTCACAGCGGTGGCACGTTAGTGCGGCAGTTGTTGGAGCGTACTTTGGATCTCGCGATTGTATTTGACGCGCCCAAAGTCGATGAGTTGATGACCATTCCACTATTGGATATTGAGCTTCACCTTGTTGCCAGCGAAGCGTGCCAGGATTGGCAGCAAGCCATGTCATTAGGTTATGTGCTGGTTGATTGGGGTGTCTCGTTCCAGATGCAACACGCGCAACAATTCATCGGTGCATCACCGAGTATTTTACAAACGAATTCTGGCCGTATTGCGCTGGAGTGCCTATTACAAAAGGGCGGGGCGGCGTATTTGCCGTTGAGCTTATTCCACGAATATGAACAGCAAGGGCGTTTGTTTCGAGTCATGACTGCTCCGGTTATGAATCGTGTTGCCTATGCCAGCTATTTAAAAGACAGAGCGGACCCAGATGTCATTGCAGACGTGATTCAGCGCATACGTTTGCAGCCGATGATGGGTACCAAAGCCGCCGAAGCAAAGGAAGAGTGAAGCATCAATCAATGCCCAGTAGTTTGTGCGTTTGTAGGCTTAATTTCCATTTTGGGTGTTGTAAGCAATACGCCAGTGTTTGTGCGGTCGTGTTTGCGGACAGGTTGTGTACTGAGCGATCAGTAGCAATAAACTCTGAGCGGTAGTCTGCCATTGGTTGTAAGTAGAAATGTTGGGCGTCGATGTGCTCGAACTGTTCGGGCATTGCGAGTGGTTGTGGGTAAACCAATTTCAATTCGTTGCATGAAGTCAGAACAACCTTTGCGTTGGCTTTTGGGCTAACACAGATCCAATCCAGACCATCGGGTGCGGGTAGCGTACCATTAGTTTCTACCGCCACCTCGAAGCGAGCTTGATGCAATGAGTCGATCAATTCGCTATCCAGCTGCAATAATGGTTCGCCGCCGGTGCACACAATGTAGGGTGTTCCTTCGTTGTCATTGCCATAATGAGGCCATAAGCCGACGACGATGTTGATTAGCTCCGCTGCACTATATATACCGCCTAACTGACCATCGGTGCCGACAAAGTCGGTATCGCAAAAATCGCAAATGGCTTCGGCGCGCCCGGATTCGCGGCCATTCCATAAATTGCATTTGCTAAAGCGGCAAAAGACGGCGGGCCGACCAGCTTGCGCGCCTTCTCCTTGCAGCGTGTAAAAGATTTCTTTGATGCGATAGTGAGTGTTGTTCATTCCGCTGACTCATACTGCAGTGGATCTGTCACACCATTCGCTGCGAATGCTTCAAGGCGCTCTACACAGGAGCCGCACTTGCCACAAGCGAGTTCGCGTCCGTTGTAGCAAGTCCAAGATTGCCCGTAATCTAATCCCAGACTAAGACCGTCTGCTAAAATGTCGGTTTTGCTGGTGTTAAGGTACGGCGTAACAATATCTACCGGTTCATAGTTGGCAAGCTTCGCGACGCGGTTCATGGCGTGCACAAAATCCGGACGACAGTCTGGGTAGATGGCATGGTCGCCCGAATGAGCACCGTAAAAAACCTTGCTTGCACCAATGTCGACAGCATAACCAATGGCAAGTGATAGCAATATCATGTTGCGGTTAGGGACAACCGTCGACTTCATGTTGGCTGCTTCATAATGGCCTTCGGGGATGACTTTGTCAGACGTCAGGGATGAGCTCTGCAGCAATTGATTGATGGCAGTGATATCAATGATCTTGTGAGAGATGTCTAAGTCCTGACAAACGCGAGTCGCGTACTGCAGCTCTTTACGATGTTTTTGACCGTAGTCAAACGTGAGGGCATAGAGATCAAAGCCTTCGCGGTGGGCACGGTTGAGAATGGTAAAAGAATCCATTCCGCCAGAATAAATAACGACGGCCTTTTCAGACATGATCACCTCAAGAAGAATGCCCTGCTATATACATATTGTATGAAGTAGGGCCGGAAGAATAATACGCCATAGACGATGGTGTTAGTATAAAGGCAAACAATGCAGTAAAAAACCGCTTAAAAGGACTTGACGGCAAAAATTAAGTCTCTATAATGCGCCGCTCTGACACGGTAATACGCGT